>JAZQKP010000032.1:0-25653 GCA_045542275.1 Eubacteriales bacterium
CTTAAGATCTTCAAATCCCATATCATCATTCGGAAAAACGAGTTCATACATTTGTGTCACAGCTTTGCTTACCGCTTGAATATGCTCAGTACCGCCCGGAATGTTTTTACAGTCCGCCATTTTGGCACTCATATAAAACAAATTGTTGAGATACCAATAGTTTGCAAATCGAAATTCTGAAAGCATTTCGTCACCATCATCGGTTATTTGAACAAACAGCATTTCTCTTGAGTGCATCAAAGGAAAAGCTTTGAAAGCCCATTTTTCCGCCATTTCGTGATTCCCGCAAGCGGCGTAGGTGCGAGCGACCTGCCATATAGCTTGCCCTTTATAATATGAACCACCGTTGCTATTATATATTTCCGTGCCAAGTTCTACGATTTCCTTTTGATACTTTATTTTGTCAATATCGTAGTATATAGACATAAGCATTTCCTTGACCTCAATGTTATTGGGAAGCTTGTGATACGCCTCCTGCCAAATCGGTAAAGTCTTGGAAATATCACCGTTGCGATAGATTTCGGCTGCTTTTGCCTCATATTCTTCATAAAGCTTTTTCTCATCGATTTGCTCCGCCCCAAGAAGCTCGTCAACGGTAATTCCGAAAAATCGTGCAAGTTCGGGCAAAAGTTCAATGTCTGGATATGTGCTGGAATTCTCCCATTTGCTCACTGCTTGAAACGAGACGTTCAGATATTGCGCTAATTTTTCTTGGGATATATTTTTCTCTTTGCGAAGACTTTTCAGTTTTTCTCCTAAATTGATATTCATATAAAAATTCTCCTTTCGGGTTTTATTGTAGCTACGCTTATATTATACAGTATTTCATTTTGCAAAACAATAACTTGATATTTGAATTTTGGTTGAGAGATTCAACCAAATTGGGAACAAAAAACAAGTTGGTTTGCATTCTACGGTGTAGCAAGCATAGCAACCGTAGCTACGCACAATTGCCGATACGCAGCCTAAGGTTTTATCCGAGAGGGAGCTGGCGCCGCAGGCGACTGAGGGAGAGTACGTTACAATGGAGAATATCCAAGCTCAAAGTCACGCGGGCTCCTTCCACTACTTCGTGGTCCCTCTTCATCCCAGAGGAATGCTTTTTCATACTCCCCGGAAGGTAGCAAAAAACACTTGTGGAAAATTCTTGCCACAAGTGCCTTTGCGTTACTTTGGTCATTTGAAATGTTGTCTTTAATTAAGGTATACGAAGCACTGCTTTTGTGGACACAAAAACAAAGTCCCGCGTGAGGAGAAAGTTGGATTATGATGTCATCAAAGCTTTAAAATCCTCTTTTTCCCTGATAGGATCAAAGCAACGCTTGTTACTCAAACAGCGAATAAAATCATCAACATCGGTTATATCTGAATCTGTAACCGGATGCTCTTCTTCGATAAGTGAAAATAGCGGAGAAGTGAACTTTATTGTCTTTTGGTGATTTATTTTTGTCATTTCTTCCGCATGGTACCTTGCTTTTTTCAGTTCTTCTAATACACGGTCATATTGTTGTGTTTTGCAGAAGCAGAAGGCTTTGCTAATAGAATTGTATTGCAGAGTATTGTGATAATACTGAAAATTACCGTCCGGAAACATAATATTCAGTATTTTTTCAACGGCATCATACACTTCTATTGAGTCTTGACCGAATTTTAGTTGGAAGAGAAAGCTATTTAACTTTGTATTTGTAAGGTGTTGACAATGCTTTCTCCTTTCTTCACCCTCCAAGCACCAACAAAGCAGTTCATCCCTTTTCTCCTCATCCTCTTCTAACATAGCGTATTGCTTGGCTTTGTCCTTTTTTTGATTACAGCTAAGTGCAATAACGATTCCGAACAACGCTTTGGAATATAATTTTGAATCCTTGGTGTTATCCAAAACCAATTTATAATGTTTTGCTGAACTTTCAAGCAAACGAGTATATTCACTATTATCCAAAGTCGGTATAGCAACATAATATTCTGCTGATGCCAACCATTCCACATATTCCATATTTCCCGGATATTCAGCAACTGCACGCAGAGCAATTTGATAATTCTTTTCTTTGTCGTCGTGTTCCCAATATTTGTGGAATGCTTCGTCAAACTCCGCTTTTCTCAAATCCTTTTGGTATGTTTCCATCCCAAGCAAATAATCGGTGGTTACGTTAAATAAATTGGCAAGCGGCGGTAACAAAGAAATGTCGGGCATGGCAACATCTGTTTCCCAACGGCTGATTGCCTGCGGAGAAATAGAAAGAAGTTCTGCAAGATTTTCTTGTGTCATATTTGCTTCTCGTCGAAGTGATTTTATCGTTTGTCCAAATGTCATGTGCATTCTCCTAAACATATTACTTGACCGGTCTGTGATTATATTATACCAAGTTTTTAACGATTTGTCCACCTCTCGATAATTGAGAGGTTATAAACCGAAAATTGAGTTGGGCATAAAAGTTTGGCACACCTGCTTTATCGCAGGTGCGCCAACCGAGTGTCCTTTTACTTTATTAACAGCCTTTTAATTTATTCTCCCAAATATTGCTGTATTTCCTTTACGTCAACGAGGGATAATTTTACATTCTGTTTTACGGATAATGCCGCAGCAACACCGGCAGCCTCTCCTATGGCAATGCAAACAGACATAATTCTGAAATTAGAGTGAGCAAGGTGGGAGCCGCTGATGTTTCTTCCGGATAAAAGAAGTCCGTCTATATTCTGAGGCAGTAGACAGCCGTAGGGAATAGTGTAATCACTTTTTTGCTTCCAACCGTGCTGAATGCCTGTTTTATCAAGGCTTGAGCCTGTCAAATTATGCACATCAAAATTAAACCAGCCACGTCTTACAACCCAGTTATCATAATATTTTGCCGATAAAATATCATCCTTGCTAAGAGATTCAAGCCCTTTGAAATGACGTGTCTCGCGAATGCCTATTAACGATGCCGAGCTCATTAACCAGCAGCTCTCATATCCGGGAACATATTCACGTAAGAATTTAATAATTGGTACTATCTGAGAACGGCATACAAATACGCCTTTTGTCAAGCTTTCGGTATCTGTTCCATCAATTTCAATTGCGTTGGTCATATTACAGCATACCGTACCGGGCATTGGCTGCTTGTATAACAAAACATGACCTGCAGGAAAAGGCAGGAGCTTTTTTGCTAAGTCCTGAAGCTCACCCTTTTCGGTTTTAACCTTAGTTTCAAAGGATGGAGGGAAAACGGCTCTTTCAAAGTCGACGCCACCTATATTGAACATAATTGTACAAGGCTGCATTCTGCCATCATTCTCTCTGCCCTTGAAATAGGGAACTCCTGCAGATGCGGCAACGTCACCGTCGCCTGTTGAATCTATTACGCGTTTTGCTTTTATAAACCCACGTCCGCTTTTGTTTTCCACTATTACACCGACAACTGTTCCTTCGTCAACTACTGCCTTGCATACTAAGGTGTAATAAAGAACTCTTATTTTTTCCTTTTGGACCATTTCCTCAAGGACGATTTTTTGTATATCGTGATATATTGCATCCTTACCGCAACCGTTTTCCTGTGTCCAACCGATGTCCTTTGATTTTTCGTATGTCAAATCCCATATTTCAGGCATAATTTTACTTGATGACCGACCTCCCCAGTTAGACATCATACCTGCAGTTGCAATACCTCCAAGGCAGCCCTGTGATTCAACAAGCATTACCGATACCCCTAAACGAGCTGCCATAATAGCTGCGCCTATTCCTGCAGGACCTGCACCGCACACTAAAACATCTACATCTGCAATCAGAGGAATATTATTAGTTTCTTTTATATAATTTTTCATTTTGGTTTGCCCTCTTTACAATAGTCTAATATTATTGTATAATAGAAAATAGCAGAAATCCTTAGATTTTTAATATAATTTCTTTAAAAAACAACTATTAAAGAGGTGTTATATGAATGATACGATTTTGAATGATGTTCTACGGTATATTGATTTTCTGAAGGATATGGGTTATTATATTTCCCTAAGTGGCTTTGATAATAAATTCGAGCCTTATACAAATAAATTACTAAATTATGAGATTCACCTTCATAGAGTTTGCTTTTGCCTTAAGCAACACCCAAACACTATGGGAAAATGCATTTTAAATAAGAAAAAATTGAATGAAGCAAATATTACAAAGCCTCTTTATTCATGCTGTTATGCAGGCGTTGAAGAATATATTGTCCCCATTTTTTATCAAGATGATAGTATAATGCGTATTAACATTTCCGGATATAGAGATAATCTTCTAAAATCAAAAAAATTTTCCCAACGTATTTCAAAAAAGTGCGATGAGGATTTTCAACAATTGTATTTAGAATTATCTCCTGATCCACCGTCTTTAGATAATATTATGAGATTTATTAATCCTTTAAAATATATGATTGTTGAATTATATAAGCATTGCCAAATGATTAACAAGAATGAAATTGAAATTTCCTCCACAAAGCAAATTTACATAAATGCAATACACTACATTAACGAAAACTATACTCAACAAATCTCTTGTGAATCCTTATCATCTGCACTGAATTACTCTCTGTCTTATATTCAATATGCCTTAAAAAAAGAGGGCAGTACAACGGTAAAGGCACTGATAATCAATACAAGATTAAGTAGGGCGAAATATTTATTGTTACATTCTCAAATCAGCATAACAGATATTGCTTTTGCTTGTGGATTTTTGGATTCAAACTATTTTTCAACAGCTTTTAAGAGTAAATACGGTGTATCACCCAAAAAATACCGTGCACTGCATTCGTAGCAATAAGGGTGATTACCGGATTAAGTAAAAACGGATTAGATAAGCGAAGCTTAGTAGCTAAAAGCAATAAAAGCACTCCCATCGGAGTGCTTTTATTGCTTTGTTATAATTTCGTGTACTTCTTAAGCATAGCTTTTCAGAACTGACAGTTCGCATTTCTAACTGAAGCTAACAGGTATTTATTTTGTGAAGATATCTTCAATAGTACTTGCTATTTGCTCTGTGTGTAGCCATCTGCCTTTTTCACCGTATAAAAGTCTTTTGGCTAAATCACCTGAAGCGCACCAGGTTGTCATCAGAATTCCGTTTATGTGTCCTGTATCGTGCCTGATGGCGTAATCCAAAAACGCTTCAAGATTCGCCTTATCTCGCCAAGGGCTTATCATTATTTTAAAGCCTGTCTTTGCAAAAATATCAACCGATTCATATTTTTCATATTTATCATAATGCCAATCGCATATAACTATATCACGGGATAGCATATCAATAGCTGTACTGCTGCCGTCATCTGAGGCTTCCCATCTGTTATAGCCCGTATCCTCTGTTGAAAGAAGTCTGTCTCCCCATATAAGAGTTGTGCCACCACGTTCCTTTACGTGCTTATTTATCGAATTAATCCAGCTTGAAATCAACTCTGCCCTTGATTTTTTCGAGCATTCGGGACACAGTCCTGCATTAAACACCTCATCACAGCCAATATGTATCGTATCTGCTTCAAATACATCCATTAGCTCATCTATCAGCTCACAAATAATAGCCATAGCTCTGCTATTACTTAAGCATATGCTTCGTGAATAAAGAATTTCCTCTATTCCGTACTGCTCATCAAACTCGGGGTATGCTCGCAAAAGTCCGTCGCACATATCAGACATAACCTGATTATGTCCATGGAGTATACCGTCAGTCGGCTCGTTATGAAGGCCCGATTGGTGACCTATTAGATTCATTTTAGGCACTAGCTTTATATTATTTTTTCTGCATACAGAGAGCAGTCTTTTTACGTCCTCTAAGGAAAGCGGGTCGTATCCCCACACCTTTGGGTGATTTTTAAACTGATAGCGATATCTGACCTGCATAACTATCATATTAAAGCCACGTGGTGCTAAATATTCATCAATAAATTTTATAACGTCATCTATTTCCTCAGAAAGAGGTGATGTTAACACTATGCCTTTAATTTTCCAAGAAAATTCCATATATTTCTCCTGTCAAAAAATTCCGACTATCATAATTGCCACTATTCCTATGGCAAAGCCAATGCCCTGTCTTCTTGTTGGCTTATCCTTGTATATGAGTGATGATATTAGACTTGATAAAAGCATACTTCCCACATTGTATACAGGAAACAGTATTGCAGAGGGCAGCTTTCCCGATAGGCTTAAATTCAAAAAATTAAGTAGTCCCACACATATACCAAGGCACAAGGGAACAATTACCCTTTTGATTATTTTCTGTTTTCTTGATAAATCTGGCTCTATATCTCTATTTTTACGTATTATTAAAGACACTATGCCTGTAAATAATGATGAAAATAACAGAGAATAAACTAAAAACAGCTGTAGCTCATCAGCAAAACGGGAATATTGATGGGTCTTTTGAAATATTGCGTTAGCACCTGAGCCAAGCATAGCTAAAACGGCAAAGGGAAGCCAAGCAACCATTCTTCCACTCTTTTCACCCTTACAAACTATCAGGCATAAGGCTACTACAAGTAACAGAATACCAAGCCATTGATAAACGGATACTCCTTCATCCCAAAAGAGCAGTCCGTAAAAAATAGGAACTAAAAAGCCACAGGAGTATACAAGGGACACTAAGGATGCAGGCCCGTTGCCCATTGCCTTTGATTGCATAATTTGAGTTATGGCTACCGATATACCGAAGAATATAGCAAGAATAATAGAAAATGCAGATATTTCAAGTAGCATATAAATTTCATCAGCGACGAAAAGCAAGGAGCAAGCAAATGCCACAAGCAGCGCCTTGAAATTTAAAACAGCTGTTTCTTTTTTTGAGTATTGTCCTGTTCCTAATGCTTTACAAAACAATGCCTTTCCTGTAGCCAACAAAGTTGATAAAATCAGAATTAAATATATGTTCATAAGTCTTACATCATTTAACCAAATCGTCTATATTTGGAATTTTAAGCAGCTCGCCGCCACGCTTTGATGATTCGGCAGCGATAATTCCGGGTAAGGAAATTCTTATTCCCATATCCAAATCAATAGGTGGCTCTGTATCATCAATTATACATTTAATAAAATCACGTATCATTCTTGCATCAACTCCACCGTGACCGTAAACGTCACCTGTTTCTGACAGCTTAACGGGAATCTCGTAGAATTTTTCAAAGGTGCCGGGCACGTCATAAAGCTTTGCAAAGGATGTTGCATCCTCGAGAGGCTTTGTTTTATCTGTAAGAATAGAGCCTTTTGTACCGTAAAGGGCGAAATTGTGGTCATAGCCAACATACATACCGAAGCCGATAAAAATTCGAATTACAGCGCCCTTAGCGGTTTTAAAAATGGCAATACCGTTTTCATCCCCCTTGCTATAGGGATTGTATTTGGCAGCATCGGGTGCCATACAGGAAACGCTTACGGGGTAATCGTCCATAATGTAGAGAAGAGGACCCAGATTGTGTGTTAGATAGGTAATTGCATTATTGTATCTGCGCCAATGGCTTTCAGGCTCATATGGCTTGATTTCATCGGGATTTGGCGCATGTAAATATTCGGATTCCGCATAGAGAATATCACCGAATTTGCCTTCCTCATGCATTCTTTTCCACTTTTCGATAAACGCCCAGTAAAAGCAGTTTTCTCCTGCCATATATTTAAGCTCGGGATGGGATTTTACAGCATTACGAAGAATTTTTACCTCTTCAATAGTTTCTATTACGGGAATTTCGCTTAAAACGTGCTTCCCCGCCTCAAGGGCCATTACAGTATGCTTTGTATGCAGAGGCTTATCCGTTGCAATATAGACAGCATCAATATCGCTTTTTAAAAGCTCCTCTATACTGTCAAAGCAGAGTAAATCCTTTACTCCGTTTTTCTCGTAATCCTCCTTACAAGCCTTAAGCGTTGCAGGATCGCTGTCTGCAATCCCACGGATAACCACATTGTCATCTCCGATAAGCGTCCAGGCAACATATGCCCCTCTTTTAAGACCGACAACGCCTAATTTAACAATTTTCTTTTCCATAATCTATCTGACCTCAATAATATTGTGAATATCAACACGGTCAATGTAAACATTAACCGTTCCGTCCTCAGCAACAGTAAAGGGAAGCTCCTTGTTTTCCGGCTGAAGAATCAGCTTTTTTGGAGTATTTGGCAAATCAAGAGTAAGCTTAATGTCAAGGACAGGTGGAATATAGTCGTCTGTTGCAGATGAGGAATCTGCGTGGGATCCACCACCGTTGACAAGCTGAAGCATAAGCTTATTATCCTTATTCAAAGCTACGATTTCAAGTCTGCCAAGAGCAGCATCAACATGAGCTATTGGAGTATAAAGGCTATCTGCAATCCTCTTCATAAGCTCTCTGTGTAGGTACTGTGTGCCTGTATGGTACTGTATACCGATATCAAAGCCAATGGCTGCAATCTGCCCGTCGCCGTATGGCACGGTAGCAGACAGAGGAATAGGTGTATCAATCGGCTTTTCTGCAAAGAAAGCATTATACTGTGAGCTTTCAGCTGTAATTTCACAGGGTGAAAACAGAGAACCAAAGCAGCTTTTGTCTATTGTAAATGAGTAAGGCTTATAAGCATCAGAGGATTTATTGTTGTGCCCGTCATTCTGCACAGCAGAGGAAACAGTTGCATTTTCCACATAATCATTACAGGTAAAGGGTGCACCCGCATCTGCAAAGATAGAGCAGGTTTTTTTACCTACCAATACAAGCTTTCCACCCCTCCTTGCATATTCCAGAAGGGACCTTACGGTTTCCTCCTTAAGCCCATAGAACAGCTCAGGCACTACAATCATTTTATATTCGCTAATATTCTTCTTAAGTGTATGCTCGCATACAATTTCAAGGGACTGTCCGATATCGCAAAGAAGAGATGACAAGCCCATAACCCTTTCGTAGCCCGACCTTGTATAAAGATACTGAGATTCGCGATTTCTGTCAAAGGTGGACAGAAGAAGCGCAGCCTGATGCACAGGTGTACCACGGTGGCAAAAATCCTTTCTTTCAAGAACAAAGCTTGAAAGCTCCTTAAGATTTCTTAATTCCCACATCTTAGGTGAGCCGTCTCTGTTCTGAGGAACATAGTTCTGATATGCACCACCCAAGGCAATTACTGCAGCTGCCTCCTGCTTCATCTGGTTTACGTGCTTTGTCGTATAGGCAGCACGGCCGCCCACAACGCTACGAAAGTTCCAGGACATAAGATCCCAAACGTAGCCCTCCTGCTGAGCCAAGGCACGGGCAGCGTATCGGGCAGAATTGAAGGAGTTCAGAGGGTTCAAATCTCCCGAGAGAAAATCTACATTTACAGACACCTCCTCGGGCATATGGTCACTGAATGCCCAGTTTGAGCATATTTCAAAATCGGGATATTTTTCGTGAACAGCATCTACATAATGACGCAGATATCTTCTGAAAAGCTCCCTGTTATAATCTCTGTATTCGTAATAATAGGGCTTGTCGCAGCTTGTAGGCAGATTGCCGTTAAGGGTGATGCCTGTTTCATTTTCAAAGGCTTCAACGGTTTCTTTTGAGAAATCAGAGCATGACATCCAGCACTCTCCGTCTACCCACACGCCGTTAACCTGATAATCACCTGCCAGCTCCATAAACTGAGGTATAAGCAAATCGTCAACATAAGCGCCGTTAGGACGGGTAGCCTCCTTGCTTCGTGTACCGTCATACGAAAGAACTGCCTCATTTGGATTTTCCACACAGTATTTTCTGTCAAAAACACCCGAATAGTGCATATAAAGTGCAACGTTTTCCTCACGTGTAACCCTTCTCCAAAGCTCAAGGGTGTCCTTTGCAAACTCGGGCATAGCATTTCCAAGCTTGGAGGGATAGGATGTCCAGCCCGAATGACCCTTACAGTCTATCTGTATAAAATCCGGCTTAAGCAAGCGACAAATTTCTCTTATATTTTCTTCCTCAAGGGTCAAACCCTGTATACCGTCTGTGGGTTTTGCGTGAAAATCAAGGTGTAAGCCCCAAAAGCTATCTTTTCTTTTTTTCATAGTCTCCCCCTGATATAAGTATTAAAGCTCCTCAAAAATAAGCTCTCCGTCAGCCGATGCAGTCGCTGCCTTAAAGGTCATAGTTCCTGCATATCCGGAAATCACCTTAAAGCCTGTGAATATAAGTCTGCCATTCCACTCTGCACATTTAGGCACACCGGCACAGGGGATTATAGGCTCTCTTGCCATTACAAATCCGTCAAAGGGACTGTCCGATATCATATAATGGGCACGTCCACGCAGACTGTAAATCAAGTAATATTTTCCGTTGTATTTAAAGTAGTCGGGGCACTCGGGCTGATCTCCGTTTGGTACAACGTAGATAGGCTCGGCGCACTCTGTCCAGCTTTCAAGATCGGATGAAACATAGTGGGCAAGACAGCCCTTATTTTCACTTACAAGACTGGTAGTTAAAAGCATATGGTATTTTCCGTCCTCGCAAAGAACAACCTTAGGATCTCTTGCGCTTGGCTGATCGTATCTTTCGGAAACGGTAAAGGAGAAGTCCTTGTCCTTGAAAAAATGGTACCCGTCATAGGAAATACTGCGACAAATCAAGGCAGGCAAGCCTCTACCACGTCTTATGGTGTAGTAAAGATATTCAACCTCACCCTTGCGTATCCAGGAGCCTGTACAAATAGAGCCCTCAGATTTATCCGTAATGGGAACTGCCATAGGATGAATACTCCATGTCTTAAAATCCTTAGTGGAAATATGCTCCCACTGGTGGGCACCCAAGCCCCATTTGCTTCTGTGATGGTGTCTGTCCTTAAGATATAATACATGGTATTCACCATCACGGGTGTAGGGCATACAGTCACCTACAAATACACCATTACCGGGTCGCCAGCCCTCTGCATTTTCAAAGGTGGAAATAACAGACGGCAAAATCTCATTTTCACTATTATACGGGGACACGTGTACGTTAAACGGTGGATAAAACTCATTATCCAGGTCAAAAAGCCTATTCCCCTGTGGCCATTCCTCATCTACAAGCTCATCATTTACGTAAAGCTCAATTCTGTGGTCAAGTAAAATTACACTTATTTCGTCATTTTCCTTTATTTCACAGCTTAAATTAAGAGGGGATCTGTTATAGTCATACTGTACGGATACTGTAAGTATTCCGTCAAAAGCCTGTATCTCAAATGCTTTTCTTCCGTTCCCTTGTGATACGGAATAAAAGGGAAGCTTATCTATTTTAAAGCTCAAGCGTAAATCCATTTATTTCTCCTCATAGCTGATAAATTCAGCAAATCCATTTTCATATTTTATCTTGCCAATTGCAAGGGCAGAAAGAAGCGCAGCACCTGTGGCTGCCTCCTCTAGGGTTGAATTAAGACTTATTTCCATATTGAATGTATCCTTAAGCAGTTGTCTTAAAAGGGGATTTTTACGTACTGCACCACCGGATGCTACCATATGGGTTTTTGTTATTCCGAACATGCTGTATAAATCGTAAAGCTCCCTACACATTCCCTTAAGCACCCCTAAGGCAAGGGCAGACGGAGTAAAGCTTTCCTTATCTATATTAGTAATTGAGCCACGGCGCAAGGGGTCGCTTCGCTTTCCAAAGAAGGAAACATCAACATTAAGTCCCTCGCTACCGTTTTTGTATGCTGAAGAGGCAAGAGAATTTATGGTGCTGTACTGGGACGCTTCCTCCATACCTATGCTGACTGTATAGCTTCTGAAGAAGCTTTCCAGCATAGAGTACGCATATCCACCGCAAAGGGCAGAGCCACAGAGAAGATATTTTCCTTCAATAAACGGTCTTGACTCTATGTCAGGTGAGCTTTTATAGCAATCACCTATCATTGACACCTGAGAGCCGGTACCGATATTTACAAGAATACTTTCACTGTTTTCCTTTATAGAGCCAAGGACGCTTGCCTGATTATCACCAATAGCTACAGAAACGGGAATTCCTTGGCACTTACCTATAATAAGGCTCTTATCTGTCACCTCGGGCAAAAAGGATTTGTCTATGTTGAGTAAGGATAGCTTATCCCACGTAAAGCAAGATTTTTCCACATCAAGCATTCCAAGGCTTGCAGCAACAGAGGTGTGAGTGATAGGCTTTTTAAGTCCACATATTCTCATACCGAAAAGGTCCATAATACTGCAAATGCCTGTTGCATCCTTTGGCACAATACCCTTTATCATATTGTAGTAGTGAGATACAATTCCGTAGCCTGTCGGTATACTTTCAAATGTTATATCCTTAATAATTTGAGAGGCGCTTTTTCCACACTCAAGGATTTCGTCCCCACGCTTATCCTGCCAGTTTATAAGATTGGAAAGAGGATTTCCGTTCTTGTCAATATAAACAATGCCGTGCATCTGACCTGTAATACCGATACTGCAAATATTGCTATAGCTATTTATCAGGTGAAAAAGAAGTCTTTCAGTCTTATCAAGAATTATAGACACATCTTGCTCACTTTTTGCGCCGGAGCAGGTATAGGAGTTATGCTCAACAGAGTAGGATTCAAGCTGCCTTTTGTTACTGATGTCAATTACGGTTGCGCTTACGGTTGTAGTACCGATATCAATTCCGATGGCTAATTCTCCGTAGGAGTCAGGGCATATTTCCTCAGTCTCGGTAAACTCCTCACATGTAACAAGCTCTTCGTTTGCTATTTTTGTGACAATACTGTCACAGGCAAGGTATTGAGAGGAGGTTTTTCCGTTTTCCTTTACAATTTGGCTTTTACGCTTAGAGATAATTTCCTCTATGCTTACAACTCCGAATAAATATAGCTTAATATCTGTAATGGCAATACCTACATTTCTTAAAAGCTTTATAACCTCAAAGGTTTTTACATTGTCATCAGAATAATTTCGGTACCCGTTATTATCCCTTGCTATGCTGATAAGCCCCTTGCTTTCGTACAGACGAATAGCCTTTTGGGAAAGACCGGTTATTTTCTCAACGTCGTTAATCTTCATACCATCACCTCTATATACATTTTAAACCATACCCCAAGGTCAATGTCAATACCTTAACCGATATTTATTTAAAATAAATGAAAAAAGTAGGACGGATGTCCTACTTTTATCTTAGATATTTATTGTTGCATGGGGCAGCCCCTCTGCTTTAGCAACTAAGGTGGCAGCACCTGATATCTTTTTAAGCACCACAACGCTTGCGCCCTTGTACAGATTTCTATGTGGGGCAGAGTATACGGTTTTATCCGTAGGATGTCCGTTTGCCACACCTAAAATCTCAGCGCCCTCAGCTGTATATTCAACAAAAACGTCACCCTGTGTACAGATTTTACCGTCCTTGTCGCAAAGCTTTACCTGAACATATACTATATTTTCGGAAGGCTTTTTAGTTGTTTTAGCAAGATAGCTTGGCTCCTTAATAAGCTTTATATATGCACCCTCGCCCTCAGTTGTCAGGGTATGCTTTCCGATAATCTTACCGTCAATTAACGAAGTGGCAGTAATGCTTCCTTTTTCATATACCACATCAAAGGAATATATTCCGTTATCGTTTCTTTTCTGTCTGCCAACCTCATTTTTATTTATCTCAAGAATGATTTCGTCACAGTCAGCAAACACGTATGCAGTAGTTTTTTCTCCCTCATAGCCCTTAAAGCACCAGCTATGCTCACAGCTGTAGAAGCCCCATGCAGAGGGGGTGTAGGGACGGCTGTTATCCTTTGGATGAGTACAGGCAATATACGGCTCTTTTCTTAATCCGTGTGCAATTTCACGGTAGTATGACTGTACCCTTCTGTTTCCACAAATATCAATATCTCCGCAATTTGCAATGTGGTTTGGATATCTGTCTGCCAAAAGGTCATCTTCCCTTGGATAATGGTAATTTATATGTCCGATTCCCGTTTCGCCAAAGTAGTCCCAGGCTGTCCACACAAAATCTCCTAAGATACGTGGCTCATTTTTATACTGAGCAAAGGTTGTGTAGGCACACAAGGGGAAGGTCTCCGTATTAGCAAACAGCTTGTTCGGAAATCTAATAAGGTCCTTTGGCAGTCTTTTTTCAAGGTAGTTATAGCCTAAAACGTCCACGGTGTCGCCAATATAGCTTATTCTGTCGGCATAAAAGTCCATTTTATCGGAGGGAAGCTCCTCAGTAGCTCTTTCCTTGTCTATATCCTCCTTATGATTGTAAAAGCTGCAAAAGCCGTGGGTAAGAGGACGGGATATATCATTATCCCTTATGGTATCGGCAATATTTCTTGCAATTCTGTAGCCGTAGCCACGGCCTGTTTTTTGTGGAATTTCATTTCCTGTACTCCACATAATAATTGATGGATGGCATCTGTTACGACGTACAATCTGGGTAGTCCATTTTATGTAATTGTCGTTAAAAAACATATGCATATCGTCATTTTGCTTACCATCTGTCCAATAATCAAACAACTCATCTATTACAAGCATACCGAGTCTGTCACACGCATCGTAGAGATTTTGAGACTGTGGATTGTGGGAAAGCCTTACAGCATTAAAGCCTGCTGCCTTAAGCCTTGCAATGCGTCTGTATTCCGATTCCGCATAGGAGCAAGCGCCTACAGGACCGTTATCGTGATGTATACAGCCACCTAAAAGCTTAATGCTTTCACCGTTTAAAATAAGACCTCTTTTTGCATCGGCAATAATAGTTCGCACACCGAAGACAGAAGTATCGGTATCATTGCTTCCGTTTATTGAAAGTGTAGCCTTAATGCTGTATAGCTGAGAGTTTTTCAAACTCCAAAGCTTAACATTTTCAAGCTGAAATTTTATAGATGCTTTATTTTCGCCAGCCTCGGCAAATATTCTTTTCTTAAATGAGTATACAGGGGTAGCCTTTCTGTCCTCAAATATATCAAATTCAACCACGCCCTCCCCGATTTTTTCGGAGAAAAATCGAATTTCGCCACCCATATAGGCAGTTTTATCAATAATATGCTCAGTATACACGAATATACCGTATGGGTCGAGATATGAGGAATCGCTTTCACAAAGAAACACATCTCTGTAAAGACCGGAGCCTGTGTACCATCGTGCATTAGGCTGCCACTTATTGTTCACCTTAACAGTAATAAGGTTTTCACACCCATATCGAATATAATCTGTAAGGTCAGCTGTAAAGGTGTTATAGCCGTACCTGTTTATGCAAACAAGATTTTCGTTAATAAGCACCTCTGTAATACCAAAGGAGCCATCGCACATAAGAACATATTTTTTATTCTTCTTAGGGGTAAAGCGCTTTTCATATTTTCCGTATCCACCCTGAAAGAATCCACCGTGCAAGGCAGACGGAGCATTAGCAAGTCTTTCTCTGCTTATGGAAAAATCGTTTGGAATATCCACGGATATTTCCTTTTCACCGTTCAGACTAAAAAGCCAGCCCTTATTAAAATTTATTTTCTTCATATGCTTCTCCCGAAAAATTACTTGTCTTCCTTTTCAAGCTCCACAACACCCTTAAGCACCCTCTGTGCCTCAAGGGGAAATCTGCCAAGGTGGTCAGGGCCGATATTGATAAGGTAGTTTATGCCAAGAGCATTCAGACGTTTCTTGTTTTCATAAAGCATTTTAGAGCTTTTGAAGCTTCTGTCCCAGGCGCAATAACCCCAGGAATTATTAAGAGTGCAGGCAGATTCGTAAAAGCCATAGGGTGAGGGCTTAAAGCCTTCAATGGAGTTAAAGTCAATTTCCTTGCTTTCCTCCTCAAAGCTTTCGGGGATTTCGTTATCTCCCAAGGAAACATAGTCATATTTACCGTTTCCAAGACGGGAGTTTATAAGACAGCTTGGCTGATGCTTTTTAACAAGCTGATAAATCTCCTCACTCTGCTCAGGAGAAAGGGTAAGTGGCATATCAAACCAGGCAAGAGAAATCTCGCCGTATTTTGTCATTATTTCTTCAATCTGAGGAAGAATCTTCTTTCTGAATGCAATATCAAAATTTTTCTCCTCTTTGTTGGGAAAATCCCAGGAATTTTCCCAAGTGATGCCTGCGCTGCCACGGGGATCGGTATTATATCCGCCACCGTGCTTTTCGTGCCAGTCAATGTCCTGTGAGTAGTAGATACCGAACTTAAGCCCATACTTGCGACACGCATCGGAAAGCTCCTTTATGATATCTCTCTTAAAGGGAGAAAAGTCATAGCAGTTGTAGTTGTCCACCTCTGACCTAAAAAGAGCAAAGCCATCGTGATGCTTAGTTGTAATAACTACATATTTCATACCGCAATCGTAAGCAAACTTAGCCCATTCCTCACCGTCAAAGTAAATAGGATTAAATGTACGTGCGATTTTTTCCATTTCCGCATTTGGAATTGCAAGGGTAGCCTGTATCCACTCTGCATAATCGGCAGAGCGCTGTCCCTTGTATTCTCCACCCAAAACAGAGTAAAGTCCAAAATGAAGCATTAAGCCGTAGCCGGCTTCCTTAAACCATTTAATATTTTCCATATGATTTTCTCCTAAGTATTAGTTACCTTTAGAATACCATATAAATAAGCAAAAATCAACCTTGAAACAAACAACTTTCCATTGAATTTTACGTTAAAGTATAGTAAAATAAAGATAAGCTTACGTATCGGAGGAAAAAAATGAAAGCAAAGATTACTGTAAATAAAAATAATACCGTAGGTCAGATTGACAGACGTATATACGGATCCTTTATTGAGCATCTTGGCAGAGCCGTGTATAACGGAATCTATGAGCCTGATCATAGTACAGCCGACAATATGGGCTTTCGCAAGGACGTTTTGGAGCTTGTAAAGGAGCTTAAGGTTCCCGTAGTCCGTTATCCGGGTGGCAACTTTGTTTCAGGCTACAACTGGGAGGACGGCATAGGCGATAAAAGTAAACGCCCTCGCAAGCTGGATCTTGCATGGCTTACCCTTGAAACAAATCAGGTGGGAATTGACGAATTTCAGGAGTGGGCAAAGCGTGCAGATACCGATGTTATGATGGCCGTAAACCTTGGCACCCGTGGCCCTGATGAGGCAAGAAATCTTATTGAATACTGTAATAGCGAAACCGATACATATTATGCTAATCTCCGTAGACAAAACGGCTTTGAAAAGCCCTTTGATATCAAGCTTTGGTGCTTGGGCAACGAAATGGACGGAGACTGGCAGATATGCCACAAAACCGCTGAGGAATACGGTAGGGCAGCTACTGAAACAGCTAAGGTTTTAAGATGGGTAGACCCGTCAATTGAGCTTGTAGCCTGTGGCAGCTCCGACCCTAATATGCCTACCTACGGCACATGGGAAAGAACCGTACTTGATCATACCTATGATTATATTGATTATTTATCTCTTCATTGCTACTACGGAAATAAGGCGAAAAATACTGCAGATTTCCTTGCAAGAGCAGAGGATATGGACAGATTTATAAAGAATACAGCAGCCATCTGTGACGAAATCAAAGCAAAAAAGAACAGCAGTAAGACAGTAAATCTCTCCTTTGATGAATGGAATGTATGGTACAGAACAAAGGATGAGGAAAAGGAAATGGAAAGGTGGCAGACTGCCCCCCATCTTCTTGAGGAAAAATACAATTTTGAGGACTCACTCCTTGTCGGATGTATGCTTATGACCCTTCAGAATAACTGTGACAGGGTTAAAATCGGTTGTCTTGCTCAGCTTGTAAATGTAATTGCCCCCATTATGACAGAAAACGGCGGCAAAGCTTGGAAGCAGACCATTTTCTATCCCTATATGTACGCATCCCTCTTTGGAAACGGTATTACTCTTAAGGCGGATACTGTAAGCAGCTCCTACAAGTCAAAGGAGGGCTGGGACATTCCTTATCTTTACACATCTGTTGTTGATAATAAGGAAAGAAATGAGGTAATCGTTTTTGCAGCTAACCGTTCACTTGATGAGGATATGGAGCTTAGCATTGATTTAAATGGCTACAATTGTACTCTTACCCAGCATACAGAGCTTTACTGTGAGGATTTGAACACAGTAAACACCAAGGATAATGAGGCACTTTCCCCCGTAAACCGTGAGATTGCAGATAAGATAATTCTTAAAAAGCATTCATGGAATATGCTTACCTTTAAGTATTAAAGATAAATAGAGCAGAGATAGACAGCATTTAACTATTTTCAGACGTAACAAAAGGCTAACGAAAATTTTCGTTAGCCTTTTTTAATGCACGAACTTTATTCAAAGGTACAGTACATATACCTTCAAGGCTTTTTATAGCAAGCTGCTTTTATAAATTTCAAGCTCCAATTCCTGTGAAACGGGGAAAGGACAGGAGGCAACATTCTTTGCTTTAATTGAGGTTTCAACGTAGGATTTCAGCTCATCTGATGTAAAACCTACGGTACGTACCATGATTTTTGCAATTTTTTCCTTAAAATCACTAAGGTCCTTAAGCCCAAGCGCTGAAATAATATTATCAACCTTTTCGGGCAAAACGTCATTTACACGCTTAAGATACTCATAAACAAGATATCCGTTTGCCATGCCGTGGGGAATATCCTTAAAGTATGTAAGCTGATATCCCATTGAATGGACTATTGTAGTTCCCGTCTGGGAAATTACTATTCCGCCAAGGGTAGATGCCCAAAGAAGCTCAGTACAGATTTCCTCATTAAAATCGCCGTTTTCAAACACGTGTAGCCACTTTCCTAAGATTTTAAGGCCCTCAATAGCCATATAATCTGAGGAGGGTGATGCTTTTTTATTTGTATATCCCTCAATTAAATGGCACATAGCGTCTACAGCTGTATTTCTTGCCACCTGTATGGGAAGCTTTACCGTATATTTTCCGTCAATAAAAGCAACCTTGAAAAACGTATCGGGAGAGGAAAAGCTTCGTTTTGTCTGCTCCTTGTGTAGAGTAAGAATTGAATAAGGTGTAACCTCACTTCCTGTACCTGCCGTTGTGGGAATTGCACACATAGGCAAGGGAGCATTTTCATATTTCCCACTAAATATATCGTAAAGATTCTCGCTATTGCACATATTTTCGTTGGCTGCATAAACGCTTATTGCCTTTGATGCGTCCATAGGAGAGCCACCGCCGATTGCGATAATAAAATCTGCGCCAAAATCACGGCATGCCATACCACCCTCTGCCATATGGGAAATTTCCGGATTATTTTCAATTTTATCGTACACGTGGTAAGGGATTTTTTCATTTTCAAGCACACTTATCACATCATCAAGCGCCCCTGAGCGTTTGCCAGAGGACTTTCCCGTAACTATAAACGCCCTTTTACCGAGAATTAACTCATTTGCATTTTCCTTAACACAGTCCTTACCGACTATAACCTTAGTAGGCATAAAAAATTTAAACATAAATTTCACCTCCGTAAAATACACTTTTATGATACTACAAAAAGAGTAGTATGTCAATCTAAAAGAAAAATGAAAATTTGCTGATTTTTTGTCGAAATGTAATTTTAATTTAATATTTCGTGCTAAAATAGTTATATTATATTTTCAGAATAGGAGGTCTATTATGAAATACAGTATAGGTGTTGACGTTGGCTCAACCACGGTAAAATGCGTGGTAATTTCCGAAAGCAAGGAGATTTTATATTCCGTGTACGCAAGGCATTATTCTCAGGTTAAGGAGACGGTGCTTTCACAGCTTACAACGGTTTTTGATAAATTTACAGGCGATTTTAAGCTTGCCATAACAGGCTCTGCAGGACTTGGTCTTTCCGAGGCAGCAAAGCTTCCCTTTGTTCAGGAGGTGTATTCAGCCTCACTTGCCATAAGGGACTTGTATCCCGATGCCGATGCAGCCGTTGAGCTTGGTGGAGAGGATGCAAAAATTCTTTTCTTAACCGGTGGAGTGGAGCAGAGAATGAACGGCTCCTGTGCAGGAGGTACAGGTGCGTTTATTGACCAGATGGCAACTCTTCTTAAGGTGTCAGCCGACGATATTGATAATCTTGCCCTTCACGCAGAGAAGAAATATCCTATTGCGTCAAGATGCGGAGTTTTCGCAAAAAGCGATATTCAGCCTCTTCTTAATCAGGGCGCATCTCTTATGGACGTTTCTGCCAGCATATTTCAGGCAGTAGTAGACCAGACCGTTGCCGGACTTGCACAGGGCAGAAGAATTGAGGGCAAGGTTTTATTCCTTGGTGGACCTCTTCATTTTTACAAGGCACTTAGAAAAGCATTTAAGGAAACCCTTGATTTAGATGATGAGCATGCAATCTTTCCGGAGCTTGCCCCTGTATTTATGGCGTATGGCTCAGCTCTTTATGCTTCGGACATAACAGAGGAGCTTTCAGGTGAGGAAATTTTAAATAGGCTTCGCAGCTGCAAGCCAACCTCTGGAGTTGTATCCTTTGAGCCTCTATTTAATGACGAGGAGGAATACAGTGAATTCTTGAAAAGACATTCACAGGCAACCGTTGAAAGAGAGGATATTTCCACCTATAGGGGTAAAGCGTATCTTGGAATTGACGCAGGCTCTACCACTACAAAAATAGTTCTTTTAAGTGAAAATAAAAAGCTTCTTTATACCCACTATACAGAGAATAGCGGACGTCCTCTTGACGTTGTGGTTTCTAAGCTTAAGGAGCTTTACCGTATGCTTGGCGACAGAATTACCATTGTATCGTCTGCCGTAACAGGCTATGGCGAGGATCTTCTTCGTTCAGGTCTTAAGATTGACTACGGCATTGTAGAAACAGTTGCCCACTTTACGTCAGCCCTTGAGTTTTGTCCGGAGGTTGATTTTATAATCGACATCGGTGGACAGGATATAAAGTGCTTTAAAATCAAAAATAAGGCAATTGACAACATTATGCTTAACGAGGCATGCTCCTCAGGCTGTGGCTCTTTTATTCAGACCTTCGCAAATGCCCTTACATATCCCGTTGATAAGTTTGCTAAGCTTGGCTTGTTTGCTAAGCACCCTGTTGAGCTTGGCTCACGCTGTACAGTATTTATGAACAGCGCAGTTAAGCAGGCACAAAAGGACGGCGCAAGCATTGAGGATATTTCTGCCGGCATCTCCTCATCTGTTGTAAAAAATGCAATTTACAAGGTTATAAGGGCAAGGACCCCTGATGAGCTTGGTAAGCATATTGTAGTACAGGGTGGCACATTCTTAAACGATGCCGTGCTTCGTGCATTTGAAAGAGAGCTTGGCATAAACGTAATAAGGCCCGAGATTGCAGGTCTTATGGGCGCATATGGCGCAGCCCTCTATTCTATGAAAAAGTCAAGGGAAGTGTCTAGTATTGTAACAAAAGAGGAGCTTGATAGCTTCACTTATAAGTCAAATACGGTAACCTGCCGTGGCTGTACAGCCCATTGCTCCCTTGATATACTCACATTTAGTGACGGACGCAGATTTGTTTCAGGTAACAGATGTGAAAGAGGACTTGGCAAAAAGGACTCCGAAATTTTACCGGATATATACAATTTTAAATATACGTATATAAAAAATCTTGCCAACACCAACGAAAAGCCAAAGGGCAAGGTCGGAATACCCTTGTGCCTTAGCAACTATGAGCAGCTTCCACTCTGGAACGCAGTATTTAATTATCTCGGCTTTGAAACCGTAATTTCAAAGGACTCCAGCCGTGAGCTTTTTGTTTCTGCTCAGCACACTATTCCGTCAGATACAGTATGCTACCCTGCAAAGCTTGCCCACGGACATATCCTTGACTTACTTAGTAAGGGCGTTGATTTTATCTTCTATCCCTGTCAGAGCTATAACATTGACGAAAAAATGGGAGATAATCATTATAACTGCCCTGTGGTAGCATACTATCCGGAGCTTTTAAAGGCGAATATGCCGGAGCTTAACGATAAGAATTTCATTTATCCTTACATAGATTTAAACCGTCCCAACACCGTTGCAAACGCACTCCATAAAGCACTTAAGTCCTATGGAGTGTCTGTAAATGAAGCAAGAGAAGCCTTTAATGAGGGACTTTTGGCGCTTGAAGCCTACAGAAAGGCTGTAAGGGAAAAGGGACAGGAGCTTATTAATTATGCAAGAGAGCATAAAAAGCCTATAATCGTTCTTGCAGGCAGACCCTATCATATAGACCCGGAAATCAATCACGGTGTACAAAAGCTTATTTCATCTCTTGGCGTAGTTTCAATCTCTGAGGACGCAATAAGCCATCTTGCCCCCGTGCCTGAGCTTGGTGTGCTTAACCAATGGACATACCATTCCCGTCTGTACAGCGCAGCAGCATATGTATGCACTCAGCCGGATATGCACCTTGTTCAGCTTGTTTCCTTTGGCTGTGGCATAGATGCCATCACCACCGATGAAATAAGAAGCATACTTGAGCCAAAGGGAAAAATCTACACTCAGCTTAAAATCGACGAAATATCAAACTTCGGCGCAATCAAAATACGTCTCCGTAGCTTGCTTGCAGCCATAGAATAGGAGGAAGCATGGAATATACAAATGTACCCTTTACAAGGGAAATGAGAGATACTCACACCATACTTGTACCAAATATGCTTCCTTACCATTTTAAGCTTATTGTAAGGATAATGAAGAAGTACGGCTACAATATGGTGCTTCTTGAAAATTCAGCCAGACAAGTAGTTGATGAGGGACTTAAAAGCGTTCATAACGATACATGTTATCCCGCCCTTCTTATTATCGGTCAGTTCCTTGATGCCTTGAAAAGCGGTGAATACGATGTGGATAAAACCGCATTGCTTATCACACAGACAGGTGGAGGCTGCCGTGCGTCAAACTATATCCACCTTTTAAGAAAGGCTCTCTCTGTGGAATTTCCAAACGTGCCCGTAATCTCCCTTAACTTTTCAGGCACAGAAGCCTCAGACGGCTTCAAGCTTACAGTACCCATGGTGTTCAGCCTTATTAACGCAGTTTTTTACGGCGACCTCATTATGTCCCTTTACAACCAATGTAAGCCCTATGAGGTATGCGAGGGCGATACGGATAAGGCGCTTGAAATCTGCCTTGATGCGCTATCCGAAAAGTGCGAAAAGGGTGGCTTTGGCAATCGGAAGAAAAACTATAAAATGATTCTTGAGGAGTTTTCCAAAATCAAGCGTGTTAAGGTGCGTAAGCCACGTGTGGGCATTGTCGGTGAAATATACGTTAAGTATTCACCCCTTGCAAATAACAATCTTGAGAAATTTCTTCTTAAGGAGGGCTGTGAGCCTCTTGTACCCGGACTTATGGACTTTGTGCTTTACTGTATTGTAAACTACATAAATGACGGCAAAATCTACGGCTTTAAAAATATGAGGACAAGAATCTGCTCCTTGCTTTATAATCTTGTTCGCAAAATGATAAAGACCATGAACACCATGATTGCAAAATACGGCTTTATCCCGTCCCACGATTTTGAGGAGCTTCGCGCTGAGGCAGACAGCCTTATTAATCAGGGCGTAAAGATGGGCGAGGGTTGGCTTATTACAGCAGAAATGGGCTGTCTTGTTAAGTCGGGAGTTGAAAACATTGTATGTACTCAGCCCTTCGGTTGCTTGCCTAATCATATAGTGGCTAAGGGAATGAGCAGACGTGTTAAGGAAAAGTACCCACAGGCAAATATAGTAGCCATAGATTATGACCCCAGCGCCACTAACGTAAATCAGGAGAACAGACTTAAGCTGATGATTGCCAATATCGGCGCAAATAAATAAAGATAAAGCAGACTGCACCCACATAGCAGTCTGTTTTTGTTGACAAAGCACCTAATATATGTTACAATTATTATAACTATGTTTTAGGAGAACAATCAATGAAAATTTCACTTATTATTCCTTGCTACAACGAGGAGGAGTCCTTAAATCCTTTGTATGAGGAGCTTAAAAGAGTAACAGGCTCTATGCCCGATTACAACTTTGAAATGATATTTGTAGACGACGGCTCCAAGGACAAGACCCTTAGCATACTTAAGGAATTTGCAGCTGCTGATGAAAGAGTAACATATATATCCTTTTCAAGAAACTTCGGTAAGGAGGCTGCAATGTACGCAGGCTTCTGTAACTCCACAGGAGATTATACTGCCGTTATGGATGCAGATATGCAGCATCCACCGTCACTTATTCCCGAAATGGTTAAGATTCTTGAAACAGGCGAGTACGATAGCGTAGCTGCAAGAAGAACCTCTCGCAAGGGCGAAAGCAAGATTCGTTCCTTCTTCTCACGCACCTTCTATAAGCTTATGAACAAGATTTCCGATGCTCATATGGAGCAGGGCGCAACCGACTTCCGTCTTATGAGAAGAGAAATGGTTGATGCCATAGTTGCCATGTCAGAAAATAACCGTTTCTCCAAGGGTATCTTCGGATGGGTAGGCTTTAAGACCTACTGGCTCCCCTACGAGAATGTGGAAAGAGTGGCAGGTAAGACAAAATGGAGCTTCTGGGGACTTTTAAGATACTCCACAGACGGCATTACAAACTTTTCCAATACACCCCTTAAGATTGCATCATGGAGTGGACTTTTCTTCACCTTCTGTTCAATCGCTGTTATGATATTTGTATTTATCCGTGCAGCGATTTACGGCGACCCTGTGGCTGGCTGGCCGTCAACAATCTGCATTATTCTGTTTATCGGCGGCGTTCAGCTCTTCAGCCTTGGAATTATGGGACAGTACATCTCAAAGATGTATATGGAGGTAAAAAAACGACCCCATTATATAGTTTCCCAGACTAATAAAGAGAATATTGTGAGAAAATAATTATGAATAAATC
Source organism: Eubacteriales bacterium (assembly GCA_045542275.1). Classification (GTDB taxonomy): domain Bacteria; phylum Bacillota; class Clostridia; order Oscillospirales; family CAG-272; genus RGIG2000. The sequence continues at coordinate 24,636 of JAZQKP010000032.1, forward strand.
TATATCTCATGAAGGACACAGACAAAGACTGAAAAACAGGTTTCTTTCCGAGGGACTTGACAGCTTTGAGCCTCATAATATACTGGAGCTTTTGCTGTTTTATTCCATTCCTCAAAAGGATACAAATGAGCTTGCTCATACTCTCCTTAACACCTTTGGCTCACTAAGAGGCGTGTTTGAGGCTGAATATGAGGAGCTTTTGAAGATTAACGGAATCAAGGAAAACACAGCCACTCTTTTAAAGCTTCTTCCGGAGGTCGCAAGGGCGTATTTCCATGAGGAAGTATCAAATATTACCTTGTTTGATACAGCAGAGAAAATCGGAAAGTATTTTGTAACTAAATATATCGGTGAAACAAAAGAGGTAGTGTATTTAATGATGCTCAATAACGGCTTTGGACTTATTGATGTAATTAAATTACATGAGGGCAGCGTAAACTCTGCAAAGATTTCACCCCGTAAAATAGTTGACGAGGTAGTTAAGCATAATGCAGCCATGGTAGTTATCGCCCATAACCATCCAAACGGCTTTGCCATACCCTCAATGGAGGATATCGAAACCACCTCACGTGTATTCAGCAATTTGAACACTCTGGACATCACCTTGATAGAGCATTTTCTTATAGCAGGGAACGAATATCTTCCCATCATGCACGAAACAAAAAGCTTCCATCTTATGACAAAGGCGCACAAAAGCCTGTTCAGAAAAATATAGTTTTAAGCCTTCCCACAAGGAAGGCTTAAAAAGCTGTAAAAAATCATTTTACATCTTGAAATTTCATAAAAATAGTTATATAATTATAGAAATGTTTCCGTAGCTCAGCAGGATAGAGCGACCGCCTCCTAACCGGTAGGTCGATGGTTCGAATCCATTCGGGAACGCCAAAAAAAGCCATAGCACAAAAATGTGCTATGGCTTTCTTCGTTCTCAGCCTAGGTTGACATGCCTTTTTCTGTATGATATAATAATTATTAACAATTCATATGTAAACAGAGGACAAGGAACCGTCCCCTGTCT
>JAZQKP010000033.1:0-23623 GCA_045542275.1 Eubacteriales bacterium
TAATTGTCTTCCTAAGCCCGCTTGGCCTCCGACTTATCAAACTTAACCTCTGCGCCTTCTTCAACTCCAAGCTTCTCAACGAAGATAACGTCTCCTTCGTTTACCTTGTACTGCTTTCCGCCTGTTAAAATAATTGCAAACACGAAAAGCACCTCTCTTTCAACATATACTCGCTAAGCCGGGTAGCATACGCTTTCGGGACCTCGGCATTATGCGGCTCTACGATTCTATCATAAAAGATTTTTGTTGTCAATACTTTTTTGAATATTTCTTGAAAAAAGTTATATATTATATAAGTTAGTCACGTCTTCTTGTGTTAAGTGCCACCATTAAGAAAAATCTTAAAAGCTGTGCAAAGGATACTGCAAGAGCTGCAACGTAGGTCATAGCCGCAGCGCTTAACACCTTTTTTGCGCCACTAAGCTCACTTTTTTCAAGTACGCCTGCATCACGGATACAGCGAATTGCACGCTTACTTGCGTTAAATTCCGTAGGGAGTGTGAGTAATTGGAACAGAGTTACAAGTCCGAAGCACGCTACTCCTGCGTATGCCACATAAGCAAACACCTGTGAAAAGGCAGACAAAATTATTCCAAGAAGAATAAGGGGAAATGCAAGGCGTGAGCCGATATTTGTAATAGGCACAATTGCGTTTCTTACTCTTAATGGGATATACTTTTTCGCATGCTGAATTGCGTGGCCTGCCTCGTGGGCAGCAACTCCGACTGCTGCAGCTGAGGAGCTGTTATAGGTAGCCTCAGAAAGCCTTAACACCTTATTTTTAGGGTCATAATGGTCGGTAAGATTGCCTGCAACATACTCTATTCTTACATCGTAAATACCGTTTTCAAACAAAATTCTTCTCGCCGCATCAGCGCCGGTAATTCCTCTTACTGTGGGAATTACAGAATATTTTTTAAAGGTTGAATTAACCTTAAAGCTTGCCCACATAGCAAAAATCATAGGTGGCAAAACTAAAATTATATATAGCCAGTCAATATAGAACATACTTTCCTCCTTATAGGGTTGACTTATTTATTATTTTCTTAATTGTACCATTATTATGTGATTTTTTCAAGTTTAATAAATGTTTTTATGATGAAAGTATTGAAAAGACCGATTTAATATGCTAAAATGATACGACTTTGTAGTAAGGAGTACGAAAATGGGAATTGTAGAGCTTATTATCCTGGCAATCGGTCTTGCAATGGACGCATTTGCCGTTTCAATATGCAAGGGCTTGGCAATGAAAAAGACAGGAATTAGGGAATGTCTTATTGTTGGCTTGTGGTTTGGCGGATTTCAGGCGCTGATGCCGCTTATCGGTTATTTTCTTGGCAAATCCTTTGAAAAATATATTACAGCTATTGACCACTGGATCGCCTTTGTGCTTCTTGCTATAATCGGCGTTGTGATGATTAAGGAGTCCTTCTCCAAGGAGGAAAACGATGCTGACTGCTCCCTCTCCCCTAAAACTATGGTGGTAATGGCTATTGCAACAAGCATTGACGCACTTGCAATCGGTATTTCCTTTGGAGTGCTTCCCGATGTAAATATTACCGCTGCAATTTCCTTTATCGGTATTATCACCCTCGTCCTTTGTATGGTGGGTGTTAAAATCGGTAATATATTCGGCGCAAAATACAAATCCAAGGCAGAGCTTGCCGGTGGAATTATCCTTGTGCTTCTCGGCACAAAGATACTTCTTGAGCATCTGGGAATTCTGAATTTTTAATACAAAAAGAGCTACCGCGCGGTAGCTCTTTTATTTTAATCAATTCTGACCTTGATGTAGTTATAAACCTGACTTGTCTGCTCTCTGGTGTTACAGTTAAATACAAAGTATTTACCGTTGGTCATTTTAATTACGATAGCTGAGGAAACATCCTTGTTGGCTGAGCATTCGTATTCGCCAAGCAAATCGTTTACATAGATGCCCCTGTATGTACCGGGGACACCGATGCCCGACTGCTTTTTACCGAATTCAAAGCCTGTATAAATGTTAATCTCATCTATATCGGAATACTCAATAATTTCATTGTACCAAAAGCCTGCAAGCTTAACCGATGTATCCGACACGGCAGCGCTGATGCCAAGATTGAAAACCACAAGTCCTACGGCTAACAGCGTTATGGCAAGGATACATAGAGCGGTTATCTTTTTTCTTTTGCTGCTCATCAAACAATCTCCATATCAAATGCAAACTTGATATTTTTCTCGGAGAGTCTGTACCAGGGCATAATATCGGGACCGCAGGATGCAGAGCCGATACCTGATGCCTTATAATCAATTCTTACGTGAGTTGCATAGCTGTCTGTAAGCTCATCTGTGTGCTCTGCCTTGTAAAGCTGAGGAATTGAATACTTGGACACGTTAAGCTCAAAGAGGTCCTTACCCTCAAAGCGAAGCTTATCAACCTCAGCAAAGCGAACTCTTGTATGGTTGCCGTGCTCCTGAGGTCTTACGTAGTTTACGTATTCCTCATCTGCTGAGCTTGTAAAGTAGTCTGCCCTTACGTGGTGACAAAGGTCACAGTAGTTTTCGTATGGACCCATACCGTAATATGTAAAGTCTGCATTAAGCTTCTTAAGTGCGATTTCAAAGCCAAGACGTGGGAGCCATACTGTATCCTCTCTTACCTCACCGTTCAAGTCAAAGGCTACTCTGCCATCGGAGTATATAGCTGCCTTAAGCTTGTAGTTAAAGAAGGGATAACGGGATACGCCACAGATTGAGCCCTCTGCGGTAATAACATTACCCTTAACTGTAACCTTTTTAACATTATTAAATGTTACATCAAGGTTTTCACCCTGCCAGATGTTAAGGTTAGCCCAACGGTACTTCATCCTTGCATCGTTATCGGTAATGGCTCTGAATGCGCCAAGCTTTATAGCCTCACAAAGAAGCTCCTCACCGTTTACCTTGATGCTGTCAAAGTTGCCAAGCTGCTTACTGAAGCGATACTCAAAGCTGCTGCCCTTAGCGTAAACGTAAACGCCTTCCTCTGTAAGGGTTGCGGGAGCTACGTTTTTAGCTTCAACAATGCGCTTTGTTGCAATTTCCTGTGAAAGTGTGCCAAGCTCGTCACCGTCGGGAGAGATAAGGCATACGTCGATTGCTGCGCCGTCCTTGCATACTGTGGGGTTTGCATCTGTTACAACCGTTGCGCTCTTATGGGGCTTGATATCAAGGGTAATTTCCTTTTCCTCTACTGTAATTCCGTCAACTCTTATCTTATAGATAAGCTTATGTCCCTCAAAGGAGAGGAAGTCATACATATTTGTAACCTTAAGCTTGCCGTTCTTATAGCTGATACGGAAGGGTGCATAAGCAGCCTTAGCCTCAAGGGAGCCTGCCTTGAACTCTCTGTTTGAGAACACAAGACCGTCGCAGCAGAAGTTATTATCGTTTGTAAGCTCGCTTTCCCAGTCGCCACCGTACTTCTGTACGCCGTTTTCAACTACGGTATGGTCACACCATTCCCAGATACAGCCACCGACAAACTGAGGATACTTGTACATTAATTCAACATAATCCCATACATCACCGGGGCCGTTACCCATAGCATGAGAGTATTCGCAAAGATAGTAGGGCTTTTTGAACACCTTATCCTTAAGCTGCTGCTCTAACTCACGCATATCGGGATACATACGGGAGTAAACATCAGGGTCATCAAGGTTACGTCCACCCCAGTTAGCGCACTCTGCGTGAACAAGTCGCTCTTTATCATTTTCCTTGAGGAAATCTATCATTGCCTTACCGTTGGGACCGTAGCCACACTCATTACCGATAGACCACATAATAATACTTGTATGGTTCTTATCTCTGTTGTAAGCGCGCTCCATACGGCTCACATGCTCTGCCTTCCATTCGGGCTTGGTCATAGGCCAAGCGCCGCTTTCCATATCGTAATGGTAATTTACATTGGGAAGACGACGGAGGAAGCCGTGAGTTTCGTTATCTGTTTCAAGAACTACATAAAGACCAAGCTCGTCACAGTATTCAAGGAATACGGGAGAGGGAGGATAGTGAGAGGTTCTTACGCAGTTACAGTTAAGCTCCTTCATAAGAACAAGGTCCTTGAATATTTCTGCATTAGTCATGCACCAGCCTCTTGTAGGTGTGGAGTCATGGTGGTTTACACCCTTAAGCTTGATAGGTGTACCGTTTACAAGGATTTCAAGCTTAGATGAAACACTCATAGTACGGAAGCCCACCTTCTGTACAATACGTTCACCTGCGCACTCAATAACAACCTTATAAAGATTTGGAGTTTCAGCTGTCCAGAGCTTAGGTGAAGGCACATCAATTGCAATCTCCTTGCCCTTTGCCTTGCCGATTACTGTATCGCCGTCATAAAGTGTAACTGTTGATACCTTATCGGATTTAACAAGAACTGTCTTATTGTTCTCTGTTCTGATGCTGAAGTCCTTAATATGTCCCTTAGGTCTTGAAAGAAGATATACATCACGGAAAAGACCGTTAAAACGGAAGCAGTCCTGGTCCTCAAGATAGCTACCTGCACACCACTTATAAACCTTAACTCGAAGGGTATTTTCACCCTCTACAACATATTTTGTAATATCAAATTCACTCTGAAGATGTGTACCCTGAGTAAAGCCAACATACTTACCGTTTACGTAAACAACACCACAGGTAGCAATACCCTCAAACACAATATATGTCTTTTTAGTTGTATCGGAAACCGTAAAGGCTCTTTCGTACATACCCATAGGGTTTATGTTAGGCACATAGGGATCGTCACAGCCAAAGGGATAGTTAATGTTAGTATAGTTGGGCTCCTCGTAGCCAAGGATCTGCCAACAGGAGGGAACCTCTATCTTATCCCACTTTTCAGGCTCGGTAGCGATGTCTGAGTTGGGGAAATATGCAAAATTCCATTCACCGTTTAAAAGGGTGTATTCTGCCTTACCCTCGGGGATATAATATGCCCTCTGCTTTTCTCTGTTTTCAAATGTTTTCTGAGGATTTTCGTAAAATCTCATAGTACACCTCGCAAATAAAAAAAATGTTAATTCAATTTTACCATATCACGTATTTTTTGTCAATAAATATTTACTTTTTAGGGTATATATGATACAATAATAAAAACGTTGCTTTCAAAGGAGAATATATGACTAAAGCTGTGTTTATTACAGGTGGCAGCCGTGGAATCGGTGCTGAGTGCGTTAAGCTCTTTTCCGAAAACGGCTACAAGGTTGCCTTTTCATATTTAAATTCAGATGCTCAAGCAAAGGAGCTTTGCGAAAAATACGGCGCACTTGCCTATAAGGCAGACGTGGCTGACAGCAAGGCGATTTCAGATGCTGTTGCAAGAGCTACAGATGAGCTTGGACACATAGATGTGCTTATTAACAATGCGGGTATCAGCCAGTCCTGTCTGTTTACAGATATTACCGATGAAATGTGGGATAAGATGATTAATACTAATCTGTCCGGCGCATTCTACGCTACCCGTGCTGTGCTTCCTCAGATGATAAGCAGAAAGCAGGGTGTTATTCTTAACGTATCCTCAATGTGGGGACAGGTTGGCGCATCCTGTGAGGTACACTACTCTGCATCAAAGGCAGGGCTTATCGGTATGACAAAGGCTCTTGCCAAGGAGGTTGGACTTTCGGGTATCCGTGTTAACTGTGTTACCCCCGGTGCAATTGAAACCGATATGCTTTCCTGCTTCACCGATGATGACCTCGATGCCTTAAGAGAGGAAACCCCTCTTAACAGAATCGGCAATAAGACAGATATTGCTGAAGCCCTACTTTTCCTTGCCGGCGATAAAGCATCCTTTATCACAGGACAGATAATCGGTGTAAACGGTGGCTTTGTGATTTAAAAATAAAAAAATCGGGCAGTTGCCCGATTTTTCTTTTTCAATTTTATTTCTTTAGTGTTTTTTTGCACCATGTACGCTTTTTACAGTTGGGGCATTTTAAATATCGTGTAGTTCCCATATGCATTGCATTCAAGACCTCGGTGTAGGTGGGCACTATTTTGCACCCGCATTTTTTACACTCATAGCTTCCGACGCTGACTTCAAGCTTAAGTGCATAAAAGCATGGTATCATAAATACTAAAGTGATACCCAGAATTGCAACAAGCTGCCAAGGTCCCTCGGGTACAAAAAAGGCAGTTGCAAATAAACCCCCGAAAAGTGCCACAATGCTCACAATCATAATTGTCCACATTGTTGACCATATCATTTTATCCTTTTGCTTTATTTCCTCTGCCATTTTAAGCAAAAGCTCTTCGTTTTTTTGATTTTTTTCATCCATTTCAAGTATCTCCCCACTTAATAACTCATTAACAGTAATTTTGAGAATTTCGCATAGCTCCAGCATAATTGATGAGTCCGGCATTGATCTGCCTGTTTCCCACTTTGAAATTGCCCTATCCGTGATATTCAGCTTTTCTGCCAGCTGCATCTGAGTAAGATTTACATTCTTTCTGCATTCAGCAATAAATTTTCCTATTTTAACCTGATCCATAATCCGCTCCTTTCGCTTACAGTATAGTATTTTGAGCAAAAAAAGTCTACATACCGTTAGTTGAGTGAGGGAAAAACGACTAACCGTATGAAAAAAAGCCCAACCTCTACTAAAGGTCGGGCATTTTTTACTTATTAAGCTTCTTTTCAATATTGAGAAAAGCATCTGCCATGTACTTATCCTCTACAAGCTCAATCTGACCGTTGTCACAAAGACCTGCAAGGCTTCTGTCCATAGGAAGCTTGGCAAGAACGTCAAAGCCGTATTTTTCGGCAATCTCGTTCACCTTACCCTCACCGAAAATATTGATGTGCTTACCGCAATCGGGGCAAACAACATAGCTCATATTCTCAACAAGGCCAAGGACGGGAACGTTCATCATATTAGCCATCTTAACAGCCTTCTCAACTATCATGGATACAAGATCCTGAGGGGTTGTTACAATAACAATGCCGTCAAGGGGCAAGGACTGATATACTGTAAGAGGAACGTCACCTGTTCCCGGAGGCATATCAACATACATAAAGTCTATATCCTTCCAAACAGGGTCTGTCCAGAACTGCTTAACCACACCTGCAATCATGGAGCCACGCCATACAACAGGTCTTGTTTCGTCCTCAAGCATAAGGTTGATTGACATAATATCAATGCCTGTCTTGGACTTTGAGGGGAGCATATGCTCACCGTCTGACATAATGGGATCCTTAACACCGAAGGCACGGGGAATCGAGGGTCCTGTAATATCTGCATCTATAATAGCAGTATTGAAGCCCTGACGCTGTGATGCAACTGCAAGCATAGATGTAACGATGGACTTACCAACGCCACCCTTACCGCTTACAACACCGATAACGTGCTTAACAGAGCTGACTTCGTTTAATTTTTCCTTTTCGATAGCTTTTCTTGAGGAGCAATTAGCTGAACAAGTGGAGCAATCATGTGTACATTCTGACATTAAAACACTTCCTTATCCATATTTAGTTATTTTTAATTTGACTATACTATTTTACAACAGAAAAACATATTTTTCAAGGCTAATTAAAAAATTGCTTCAAGTTTTATTTTCTCCGCCTTATATGTCTTTGTAACCGGGTCCATATCCGTATAGTCCACATACATAAATTCATTTGTTGATAAAAGCACGGTGGCAGCGCGCTTTATTCCCGTCCTTCGACATGTACAGGGATTTTTCTCAAGTAAATTAAGCATTTCCTTTATTTTAGGTGTTTTTATCTTCAAAAATTCGGGTAATGCTCCCATTTTATTGGTAACAAGCCTGTCATATGCAAGACAGTCACGCAGAATTTCCCTTGACACGTGGCTGAATTTCAAAAAATATGTGTACAAATTATATGTAAGCTCATCAAGTGTCTTGTTAGCCTCACAGGTATCAAGATAAATTGAAAGCTCCTCATACATTTTATAAGGATTTTCAAATATACTGTGTAAATATTTACAGGTGCTTGGAAATCTCATAGAATTATACACTCTTTCAAAGGTGTTTTCCACCTTATGAAGAAGCTTAAGCTCCTCCTTACTTATGTAAGGAGTTGATATTACCTCATAGGGAGGATTTTTATCAAATTCAAACACGTGCTCCCCGTTTTCTCTTAAATCAGAGCCGTAAAGAAGCTTTAAAAATCCAAGCTGAAGCATATGGGGCTTAAGCAAAAGCGCATTATTAAAGCTGTTTTCAAAGCTTGATTTACTCTCCAATGGTAAGCCTGCAATCAGGTCTATATGAGTGTGAATATTGCCAAGAGCTACTACTCTTTTTATTTTATCGCAAAGATTTTCAAGTCCTGTGCTTCGGTTTATACTTTTTAAGGTGTCCTTATTAAAGGACTGAAGCCCTATTTCAAACTGAAAAAGTCCCTTTGGAGCTTTTTCAAGAACAGAAAATGTGCAATCATCAAGCAGCTCTCCCTCTATTTCGAAATGAAAGCAAACATTTTTCGGTATTTCCTTTCCATATCCGTCAATAATAAAAGAAATTATTTCGTTTGCACGGCTTCTATCTGCATTAAAGGTTCTGTCAATAAATTTTACTGTTTGAGTACCGCTGTTTGAAAGCTTGATTATATTTTCCTTGGATTTTTCCAAGTCGAAAAATCTAACAGTACCGCATCTGCCCGATAGACAAAAGGCACATCTGTACGGACAGCCACGGCTTGTTTCTATATACGCGATTCTGCCGTTAAGAGCTTTAAAATATTCATCACAGTAGGGTGACGGTGGCGTTTCTAAGGGTACGTATGGGGGTTTTACTACAATTCCATCCTTTTTTCTATATGAAATTCCGGGGATTTCATCTACATTCTCGCCTGAACACAATCTGCCAAAAATCTCTTCTCCCTCGCCGGAAAGAACATAATCAATGTAGGGGCTATCAGAAAGAATTTCCTCAATATTGTAGCTGACCTCGGGGCCACCAAGGGCGATTTTTACATTTCTGTGCTGTTTAACCCTTTCTGCCAAGGATAAAACAAGCTTTTTATTCCATATGTATGTGGAAAATGCAATTAAATCAAAGTCGTATCTCAGAATTTTCTCAAGGAGAGTGTCTGTATTTTCATTTATTGTTCCTTCAAATATGTTGCATTCACAGTCGGGTGCAAATTCTCTTACACCAGCCATTAAGCACCATGGCGCCAAGGCTGAATGAACATATTTTGTATTGAACGTACATATTAAGACCTTCACTTTCTCACCTCCCCAATATATTTTAGCAAAACACATGGTGATTGTCAATCATAATATATTTAGGATTGTATTGTAAAAAAATACGCCTATTGACTTTTTTTATAATATATGGTATAATTCTTTTGTTATAAAAGACTCAGGAGATGGTACTTGATGGAGATAATCGACATTCACTGTCATGCTCTGCTCGGAGCAGATGACACGGCTGCGGATATTGAAGAGGCTAAACGTATGCTTGATACGGCATACAGCGACGGTATTCGTGCTATATGCTTTACTCCACATTTTAAGGTGCAGGGCTTTGCTGACAGTGACAGCGTTGAAGTCTTTGACAAGCAAATTCAAGCTTATTTTGATGAAATAAACTTATTTGCAAGAGAAAATTATCAAGACCTTTCTCTCTACCTTGGATGTGAGCTGCTGTATCATTCCGAATCTATAGAGCTTCCAATTTCTAACCCTTTGAGGAGAATTAACGGTGGCTCATATGTTTTAATTGAATTTTATCCCGAGGTATCAATTTACGAGATGAGAAATGCAGTTACAAGGATACTTCGAAAGGGCTTTGTTCCTATAATTGCCCATATTGAAAGATACACAGCCTTGATTAACAGACCTAATTTTGCTTGGGATTTAAGGGAATACGGTGCTCTTTTACAGGCAGATGCCAAGTATGTTGCGAAAATGAGATTGGGAAAAATATCAAGATTTTTGAAACACATGTTCAGAAAATCCTACATAGATGTTGTAGCTTCTAACAGCCACAATTCCCAGTCCTATAAGCATATTATGACCAAAGCGGCCAAAAGAATTTGTTACCTTTACGGTAAGGAGATGGCTGAAAGAGTGCTCTATTCAACACCAAAATCAATTATTGAAAACAAGAAATTATTGTGATAAATTTCATTCACGCATCAACCACTATATTTAAATTTTTTGGATTGCGATTGTTTGGAGAGAAAAATGGTGGATTTAAAACAAACCCTTATAAAATTTCTTAACGGGTATATTTTCCCGTTATATGTGGCCTTCTTTGTTATTATCGGTCATGTATTCTCTTTTGAAAATTATGCTATACTTTTTATCGGTCTGCCAACTTGTGCGGGCTTTATAGTATGCAAGGATTTAAAATTCTTTATCTCCCCTCTTTTATGCTTTTATTTTGTATTTTCAAAGCAAAGCCTGACAAATGAAGCCTTCTATAATACACCGTCTCTTATATTTTATGTTCTTTCAATTATAGCATTGCTTTCATGTATAGCCATTCATTTCGTGTTGTACAGAAAAGAAGTTAAAATAAAGAATTTTACAAGCTCTTATTTGTCAAGAGGCTTGCTATTCATTACAGGCTTGTTTATGTTAAACGGCCTTTCCAATATTTCAAACTACAACGCAAGTAATTTTATTTTTGGATTGCTTATTGTAATTTCCTTTATTCTTCCCTACTTCCTCTTCTCAATTAATCTTGAGATTGATAAAAAAACAAAGGGATATCTTTTATATATTCTTATTCTTGTTTCCGTTATCGTAATGGTTGAGCTTTTCTCACTTTATCTTACAAATAAGGTTGTTATTGATGGAATAATACACAAGGATCAGATAGATCTCGGCTGGGGTGTCAGCAATAATATCGGTGCACTTCTCACTATGCTTATGCCCATACATTTTTATTGCGCCGGCAGAGCCAAAAACAGCTTGCCATTCTTTGTAACCGGGTTAGTTGCCTATGTATTCACTCTTCTCAGCCTTAGCAGAACATCTATTCTCTTTGCCACACCGATCCTGATTCTGTGTCTGCTTTTCCTTTGTATTTATAATCATAAGAGAAGACGTCAGATCCGATTGTACACTATAGTATTTATAACAGGCGCAATATTTGCTTCTATTTTCTTGCGTGATGTTATGGATAAGGCATTTGACGAAATTTTACGTGTTGGACTGGATGATAACGGCAGATTTGAGTACTACAAGGACGGACTTGAAAAATTCTTTGAAAACCCCTTGCTCGGTGCAGGCTTTGGTAACTCTCACGGAACAAACGACAGATTTGTAATCTCTGCCCCCGAATATTTCCACAACACAATAGTTCAGATTCTTGCATCCTGCGGTGTTATAGGCTTTGGCGCTTATGTATATCACAGAGTGCAGACAGTAAAGCTTTTTGTAAAGGAAAGAACGCCGTATGCATTCTTTACGGGAATGAGTATACTTGCCCTCTTGCTTACAAGCTTACTTGATATACATCTTTTCAATATTTTCCCCACAATTATTTATTCAACCATGCTTTGCATTTTTGAACGCTATACACAATTTTTAAAGGAAAAGCGTGCAGAAAAGGAACTGGCAGAAACTCAACATTAAATAAAAAAGAGTGAGCAAAAGGTTCACTCTTTTTTAATTTATGGTCAGCTTTTGTACATACGTATCGGATAATTCTATACCACTTTTATAAATTTCATTAAATTCGCCATCGTAAGAGCCGATTGAAGCTGTATAGTTGCCCTGCTTCATCGTCGAGGAGATATATGTTACCGACATTTTGTCAGTAAAGGATTTTGACAGCTTAAGAGTAATATCCGTGTTATCACCCTTTATGGTTATATATTTCTCCGATGTAGCCACCTGAGGCTTTGAAATAACTGCCCTAACAACGCCTATATCCTTATTTGTCGGCAATGAGGGAATATTGGAATTTGATACTATTATAACATCGCTGTTCTTTACTGTAAAGGTGCCACTAACACCTGTGTCCACCTTGTCAAGAAGGTATACCTTACTGTTTTCAATGTTAACTGCGAAGGAATCTATTGCATCGCTAAATGATGCAACCGATATATATCCGTTCTTTATACTTGTATCAAGGGCCTTTATTCCCTTGTAGGACTTGTGAACATTAATTGTGGCAGGGCCGTCTATTACAGCCTTATTCTCTGCCTGTATGCCGTCCTCCTCGGTAATAATGTAATATTCGCCCCCGTAAACATTTACATTCAATGCATGTATACCGTCCTCCATGGAATCAATAACAAGCACCTTTCCAAAAATCTCAACAGTATTTGCAGCCTTAATTCCCTTACAGCTTACTGTATGGTCATAAAAGGCCTCGTCAGGATAGTCAAGAGGGTTAACCTTTATATATTTGCCGTCCTTAAGAATATAGCTTCCAGCAGTACTTTCAATGTAATCGGACATGGTGTTTATGTAAATAATTCCCTCATTGTCAATAGACACATCTTGTCCTACAATTCCGTCACCCTTTGATGCTATCTTAATGTTGTTATTCCCTTTTATATTCAATTGACCACTACTGTCAATGCCGTCTGTACCGGAGGTAACATCCATTAGTGACGCAATTATCTCAATTTTAGAATCGGACTTTATTCCGTTATCCTGCTTTGAAATAAGCTTAATACCGCACTTGTTAATTACAAGCTCATCGTGAACATCTATGCCGTTATCTATACTGTCAATTTCAACATAACAATTATTTAAGGCAAGAATTGCCTTATCTCCGCTGTCTCCTGCAGCATCCGGAGAGTCACCGCATTTAATACCGAAGCGATCAGCCTTAATATTGAATTCACCTGCATTGACTGTCATATCACCTAAGGAGTAAATACCGTGGTTTTTAGCATTTATAATATAAACACCACCGTTTATTACCATATCTCCGTTTGTGTAGATACCGTTTGTAGTGCCTGCAGTATTTATAACAAGAGTGCCTGTACCCTCAATTGTAAGATGTCCGCTTTTAAGGGTGATAACTCCCTTATGCTCACTTTTTGTATCTTCAGACAGGGTATTTACCGTATTTTCACAAAGAACCAAGGTAAGATCGCATCTCTCTGCATAAATAGCAGAGCCCTTGCTACCACCCTTGGAGCTTACGGTAACATTATCTAAAAGGAGAGTAATATTTTTATTCACCACATTATCGGGAATAGCAGCCTTAATACAGTATGTATCCGTCTTACCCGTTATTTTATATGTGCCGGGTGAAGTAATAACTACGTTTCCCTCTGATATATCATAAGTGCCATCGACTGTGTATGTCTTATTTTCGCCCTTTGTCTTGAATTTATCAAAATCAGTAAAATATTCGTCCTTTACAAGCTTATCAGCAGCTGTGTAATTTACAATGCCTAAGGGCTGTATAACAGGCTCTACGGTACCGTTACAGGCTGTAAGTGTAAATAAAAGAACTACAACAGTAAAAAGACACAATAGCTTCTTCATATAATCACCTCAGCTATATTGTAGCATACATAGAAAAAATATTCAACATTTTTATTTTTTGAGTATTTTATACATTATGTATGTTCATATAATCATTTATACATTTATTCAAAGTCGTATTTGAGAGACAATTTAACATAGTTGTCTTTATTTCAGGTACAAATAACGCAAAAAATTCGTAGCATAAATTTTAATTCAAGAATTAGGCACATCAGTTGACAAACGCTTATCTCGGTGCTATAATATTTTATATGTTAATTTTGGAGGATATTATTATGAGTAATATGAATATAGTATGTCTTGACCTTGAGGGCGTATTAGTTCCCGAAATCTGGATTGCATTTGCTGAGGCATCTGGCATTCCCGAGTTGAGACGCACCACCCGTGATGAGCCCGATTACAACAAGCTTATGAACTACCGTATCGCTATTCTTAAGGAGCACGGCCTTGGTCTTAAGGAAATTCAGGATACAATTGCAAAGATTGATCCCTTGCCCGGTGCTAAGGAATTTCTTGATGAGCTTCGCACTCTTTCACAGGTAATTATTATAAGCGATACATTCACTCAATTTGCTGCACCTCTTATGAAGAAGCTTGGTATGCCTACTATCTTCTGCAACACACTTGAGGTTGCCGATAACGGTGAAATTACAGGCTTCAGAATGAGAATCAAGGATTCCAAGCTTTCATCTGTAAGAGCGCTTCAGTCCATCGGCTACGAAACAATTGCAAGTGGCGACAGCTACAATGACCTTGCTATGATTAAGGCAAGCAAGGCAGGCTTCCTTTTCAGAAGCACAGAAAAAATCAAGGCTGATTATCCTGAGCTTCCCGCATTTGAGGAGTTTGACGATTTACTTAACGCAATTAAGGCTGCATTGTAATTATAAGGTCAATAACTTATAGCTTCAAATCATTAATATTTATGGCACAGCAATAAATGACTATTTTATAATAACAAAAAATCGGCAAGATAGCTTGCCGATTTTTATTTTATTTATCCTTTTTAATTTCGGTTGTATCCTTCTGGCTGCAGCCGGCACGTCCGCCACCTGCACAAGCGCATGCACAGGCACAGGCGCATCCACCACCTCTGCCACCACGTCCACCGGAGCCTGACGCATGGGCTCTTGATGCTGAAATATATCTTGGGTTTCTGTATCCGTAGGTATGGACATGATGTCCGTAGCCTGTCAAAAAGCCTCTGCCACGGTTGTAGGAAATAAAGGCATCAATAATATACACCTCTGCAACAACTGTGATAATCAAGAATACTGCAATTAATGCCCAGGTTGCATATTTATCCTCAGCCAAGCCGTCAAATGCGCCGCTGTCATCAAAGGGATAATAGTAGGTTGTAGGTGCCGCAAATCTTGAATAAGTGATATGCATTTTTCTGTATTCACCGGGGTTAAAGGAGCCTGTCCATTTATGATATGTACCGTCAAAATCATCGGCATTTGTAGCTACAATTGTATCTGCATCCTTCCAGTAAAATGCATAGCTTGTAACAGGGATTTCATTAAACCAGCATGGAACAAACTCGTAAAAGCGAGTGCCGTTACTGTCGCAAAGCATATTGCGTTGATTTATCTCAAACTGAATTTCAAAGCTTTCTCCACCTATGTAGGAATCCTTAAGATAAATCTTTACGCTTGTGTATCCGTCATTGTTATTTGTTCTTACAATTCTGTCAATGTTGGAGGAATATCCACCGTAAATTGCAAAGTTGGGATTTGCCATACCGATTTCAATCCATGTAAGGGGCTCACTTGAATCTAAAGCCGTCCATTTGATTTTATAAAGCAAATCAAGTGTACCGTCGCCCTGAGGAGTTACATACACCTCATAGCTGTCAATTCTGTCCTTGGGCGATGCCTTATAAAAGATACCACCGACTACAAGGGCAATCTGAATAATTATCAGAATGACAAGAAAAACCGTATACGCCTTAGGAAATTTACGCTTTTTAAGTATGGTTTCCTCAGTATATCTGTTATCTACACTCATTTCTGCGCCTCCTTTCTGAATGGGCAAGAAAGCGCCTCTTCATCACTCATGCTGCGTAGCTTAACGCAAAGCTCATTATTCCATACAGACTTGAATTTGTCGGTAAGAATATTGCCAAGACCTGCATTTTTATTAAGCCAGCTTTGGCATGGAATAACCGTTCCGTCAGGGGAAATTGCCATATTTGAAAGGCAAGCGCCACAGGACGGCACGTTCATATTAAGCTCCTCAAGCTTGGATTTTTCAATAAGACCGGGGGATGTAAAATCCATTTCCATTCCGTTTTCGTTGCAGAAATCCTTAGCCTCTTTTACAATTTCATAAAGCTCATCGCTGCTTAAATCATACTCATTATGATTACTTTCAGCCGTACCTGTACAAATAAGACCGCTGACAGTTACAAAGCGAACACCAAGAGAATGAACAAATTTAAGAGTGGTTAAATAGTCACGGTTTTTCTTACAAAGAGGTGTGTTTATGCTTATATCAAGTCCTGCCTCAACAGCATTTTTTATGCCCTCAACTGTGTCATTATAATGGGTGCTTCCAACCAAGGAATTATGAATTTCCTCATCACTTGAATAAAGGGTTACCTGTACGCTGTCAAGGCTTGCGCCCTTAAGCTTGGCTGCTAAATCCTTAGTAAGCAAAACACCGTTTGTATTAAGGCGGGTTACAAACCATTTTGCATAGTCCACAAGCTCACAAATATCCTCACGTAAGGTTGGCTCTCCACCTGTAAAGGTCACCATAGGAACACCGGATTCCTTAAGAATATCAATTGCATCCTTCCATTCCTCTGTGGATAATTCCTTACCTGCGCTAAGCTCCTCACCTGCGGCATAACAGAATTTACATTTCTGATTGCACTTCCATTTACCCTCATTATCGGTCATAGCGCTGACCATAAGGTCAACTCTGTGAGGGGCGCTCATATTTTTCGCATAGGAGCGCATTGACATTTTTTCAATGTCGGCATCTACCTTCTCACCCCTTGCAACAGCAAATATAATATCAAGCATATATTCAAGGTCAAAAGCAATATCTGTCTTATTGCAGGTTGGGTATATTCTATGTGCCTTATCTACGGTGTATTTGAAAATTTCCTCATATTTTTCATCGCTGATAGGCTCATTATCAAGCTCATTTACCTTCTTCATAAACTCAGAAAGCATAATTGCCCATGAGTAGCCTAGAGGCAATAAATAATAGCCGTTAAGAATTAAAATATAGCTTGAATTTCCAAACAAACGGAACTTTGGCGGCACAAGATGTATGCGTACAACGCCCGGCCCGTTTGGGTTAAAGGTACAATGCTTTACACCGCTTTTGTACTCTCTGTACTGAGCCAATTTATTAGTAATACTCATTTTTTTCTCCAGTCTATAAAAGGGATAGGTCAAGCCTATCCCCTTTGCTTATTTGTTTTTAGGCTTACGTATTCTGTTAAGCTGCTTATTCATCTTAAGCAGCTGCTCCTTTGTAAACTTAAGGTTCATAGCTCCTACAAGGCTTGTAATACGGATAACGGTAAAGCCACCTATCATCTGCATCATATCCTTTGTAATCTCAAAGCCGCCTGCCTCGTTCTTTTTCTTCTTATCCTTGCCTGCGCTCATAGCCTTTTTAAGCTTAAGAGCCACTCTTAAAAGCCAGAGTTTGCCGCGAAGTGTGCTCATAATATCGGAAATCTTATCGTTTAAGGAGAATCTGCCCTCCGGTGCATCAATATCGAACCAGTTAAGCACAGCGCCCTTTTCCCTTAAGATATAATCCTCATTCATCTTGTCGACCTTACGGATTGTGCTTGTATCTGTAAGCTCTCCTGCCTTGGCAACAATGGTGGTCTCGCCCTCATTTTTAACCTCAAAGTAGAAGAAATGGTCGGGAGCTGACTTAACGCCTATGCTCTCTCCGTTTACAAACAGCTCAACCTCAGGCTGATTTGAATATACTGTAACCTTAGTTACGTCCTCAACTCTGTCAATATATCTCTTGGAGCAGATATGTACAAAGGGATCGGTAGAAAGCCATGCCTTGTAAGCATAGAAGGAGTCCTTCTTGTACTTTCTGTCCATGGTAACAAGTCCCTTGTGGTTTTGTCCGTTTTCGCCACCCTCAGCTCTTGCATCTGCGCCGAAGTCGAACATATTCCATACGTGAGTTGCCCAAAGATATTTACGTGTAAAGAGCTGCTTGATAAGCTCCTCATGGTAATAGGACTGATATTCCTCTGTATAGTCGCCCTGTACGGGATTTGATGTATGCCAGTTAAGCGCCTCACAGCCGTATTCGCTTACGCCGATAGGCTTATTTGGGAACTTTTCGTGGAATTTATCAAACCAAGGGCCGTTCATAGAGGTATCACCACCGTACCAACCGAAATAGTGGTTATAGGATACAACGTCGGGAATCTGTACATAGGGTTCATCAATGCTGCACATAGATACAGCAGCCATAGTTGTAAGACGTGTCTTATCCATCTTGTGAACCATATCGTTAAGAATATGGTGATTTTCAAGCAGGTCGGGGTCCTTAGCGCCTGCCATTGTGATTTCGTTTGAAAGTCCCCATACAACAATTGAGGGGTGATTGTAGTTCTGTACTATAAGCTCAGTCATCTGAGAAATTGTGTTTTCTCTGCCACCGGGCATATGCTTTGAAATATAGGGAATCTCTGCCCAGATTACAAGTCCTCTCTCGTCACAAAGGTCATAGAAGAACTGGTCGTGCTGATAATGAGCAAGACGGATAGTTGTAGCGCCAACCTCACAGATAAGGTCCATATCCTCTGTATGATGCTCAGGTGTTAATGCGTTACCTACGCCAAGACGGTCCTGATGACGTGATACACCTCTTAAGGGGTATTCCTCACCGTTTAAAATAAAGCCACGCTCAGGGTCGATTTCAAAGCTTCTTACACCGAATCTTGAGCATACGTTATCTATTACCTCACCGTTTCTTACGATTTCAGCCTCACAGCAGTAAAGGTAAGGGTCCTTGCGTCCGTTCCAAAGGTGTGCGTCCTTGATTTCAAACACAGCCTTAGTTTCCTTGACAGTCTGCTTTGCTATCTCATTTTCGTCCTTATCGTATACGGTATAAGCAATTTCGTCGCCCTCCTCAAGATTTGTAACGTATACCTGTGCCTCAAGGGTTGCGTCCTTTCCGTTTACTGTGGGGGTAAGCATCAAGCCCTTGCCACCGAAATAGTCAAGGTCAAAGTGTGTTTTGCTTACTGCAACAAGGTATACATCACGGTAAAGACCACCGTAAAATGTAAAGTCTGCCATCTGGGGATATACATTATCGTTAGGTGAGTTGTCAACTATGATTGCAACCTCAGTTTCATCCTTAAGCTGTGCAGTAATATTTACTCTCCATGTGGAATAGCCACCGTCATGGTGAGCAAGCTTTTCACCGTTTACATATACGTCAGCCGATGAGTTTGCGCCTCTTATTTCAAGATAGTATTCGTCAGCTGCGGGCAGCTCACTTCTTATAAGCTTTCTTGTGTAGCAGCAGGAGCCACGGAAATAGTCGTTGCCACCGTCCTGTCCGTCAAGGGCATTCCATGTATGGGGTAAGGAAATCTGCTCAGCGCCCTCGGTCTCCACAGGAACTGCGTCTACATCTTTATAAAACAACCAGGAATCATTAATTTTAATTACGTTTCTCATTTTTCCTCCTATTAAAGCCCATAAAGCTCGCCGTATTTCTTTTCAAGATATTCGGTATATACAAAGGGGTCAAATTTTTCGCCAAGTGCCTTTTCAAGAAGCTCACCGGGATTCATTAAGCAGCCGTATTTCCAGATATGCTCCCTATTCCACTCATTAATAGGTGTAAAGTCACCCTTAAGCAAGCAGCTGTCCACATCAACAGTTTCCTTCATCTTGCGAAGGAGCTGAGCGCCGTATGCGCTACCCAAGGCATATGATGGGAAATATCCTACGCTGCCACCTGACCAGTGGCTATCCTGTAAAACGCCCTCGGTATCGCTTGGCACATCGACACCAAGGTATTCCTTGTAAAGTCTGTTCCACTCAGAGGGTAAATCCTTAACCTGAAGCTCATCTGACATAATACGCTTTTCAAGCTCGTAGCGGACCATAACGTGTAAGCAGTATGTAACCTCGTCAGCCTCTGTACGGATAAGTGAGGGAGTAACAAGGTTGATGGCACGGTAAAAGTCCTCAGCTGTATAGCCCTCTACCTTTTCTCCAAAGCAATCCTTAACCTTGGGGAAAATATAGGTTGAGAAGGCACGGCTTCTGCCGAGAAGATTCTCATAGAAACGGCTCTGACTTTCGTGAATGCCCATGGAAACACCACCGTCAAGGAATGTATACGCAAGGTCATCTGCTGAGCCAAGGTCGTAAAGGGCATGGCCACCCTCGTGGATAACGCTGAACATTGATGATGCAAAGTTATCTCGCTTATAGTTAGTTGTAATACGTACATCGTGGTGGGAGCCGAAGCTGATAGTAAAGGGGTGCTCAGTTGTGGCAAGTCCGCAATGGTCCATATCAATACCCATAGATTTCATAAGCTCAATGGCAAATTTCTCCTGCTGACCCTCATCAAAATCTCCCCAAATCATCTTATCGGAAATCTGCTGCTTTTCGCCGATTTTCTTAATAAGAGGAACAAGGCGACTTCTTAATGCGTTAAAGAACTCGTCGCACTTTTCCATTGTAAGACCGTCCTCATAATTGTTAAGGCAATAGTCATAAGGGTGCTTTTTGGGTGCGCAATATTTTGCAAAGCGCTTCTGTGTTTCAAATATTTTTTCAAGAACGGGACAGAAAAGAGGGAAATCGTTAGTTTCCTTTGCCCTGTGCCATACATCGTCAGCCTCTACCATAAGCTGCTGATATGCAACGTATTCGTCAAGGGGAATTTTCTGCATTTCACGAATGCTTTTAAGTCCCAAGTATACAATTCGCTGCTCCTTTTCTGTAAGCTCACTCTTATGCTCATCAAGGAAATTAAGAAGATTAACCGTTTCCTCTCCTGTTGTAAGCTTGTAAGTTTCTGCGCTGAGAACAGAAAGCGTCTGACCACGGTTGGCAGCTGTACCCTTAGGTGCTGATGTAACTCCGTCATAATAAATAAGGGCGGTGGCGTGTCCGTAAGCGCTCATCTTCGCCTGTAATTCAACTAATTTTTCACGTGCTTCATTAAGGTTCATATTAATTCCCTCTCATATAAATATAATCTAGATATATTTTATCATAATATATTTTTCGTGTCAAGGAAATATAAAGCCCTTTAATCTATTGATAATGTATTTACATTAAAACAACAGTTGATTTTTCACATAATGTGTGCTATAATATAAATATCCCCCGTGGGGGGATAAGAAATGAGGTGTTAAAATGGAAAAGCATCAGCATACAAAGGCTATATTAAATCGAATGTCAAGAGCAATCGGACATATGAACTCAGTTAAGAAAATGATAGAGGACGGACGTGATTGCAGCGACGTGCTTGTACAGTTATCTGCTATCCGTTCCGAAATAACAAATGTGAGTAAGGTAATTTTAAAGGATCACCTTGACCATTGCATAGTAGATGCCGTAATGGAAAACAATGAAGAAGCGATAGCTGATTTAAAGGGAGCAATAGATAAGCTGTTATGAACAAGTCTGCAAAATTAGGTATTTCTCTTGCTGTATTGGCGGCTGCGCTGTACGCTATAAATTCTCCCCTATCTAAAATATTACTTGACTATATGCCATCCACCTTAATGGCAGGCTTTCTATATCTCGGTGCAGGACTTGGAATGGGTGCTATTGCCCTGTTTCGCAAAATAAAAAGGGTTGACACGGGAGAAACAGGCTTATCCAAGGCTGAGCTGCCATACACAGCTGCTATGATACTTCTTGATATTGCAGCTCCCATTTGCTTGTTGCTCGGTCTTAAATCCACTACCGCAGCAAGTGCGTCTCTGCTTAACAACTTTGAAATAGTTGCCACAGCCATAATCGCCCTTATGATATTCAAGGAAAAAATCAGTCCTCGACTTTGGGTTGGAATTCTTTTTGTTACTCTTTCCTGCGCTTTGCTTTCTATTGAGGATATTTCCACAGTTAAGCTTTCCTTTGGCTCTCTCTTTATACTGTTAGCTTGCGTTTGCTGGGGCTTTGAAAACAACTGTACAAGAAAAATCTCCTCAAAGGATCCTTTACAGATAGTTTTGCTTAAGGGCATATTTTCAGGCTTAGGCTCTGTAATTATCGGTCTTTGCTTAGGTGAAAAAACAGACACAATCTGGAGCATATTCGCAGTTTTGGGTGTTGGCTTTGTAGCCTACGGTCTTAGCATATTTTTTTACGTTCATGCCCAAAGACTCCTTGGCGCCGCAAGAACAAGTGCATACTATGCCATCGCCCCCTTTATCGGCACTCTTTTATCCCTTGCCATCTTCCGTCAGCTTCCAAAGTATACCTACTTTATCGCCCTCGGCTTAATGGCTATCGGCGCATTCCTCTGTGCAAACGACGAACCGATTTTTAAAAAGAAAAATAAAAATAAGTAAGAAAAAAGCACCCACGAGGGTGCTTTTTGTTATTGCTTAGCGTAAGTTCCGAAGGTCCATACAGAATCCTGAATTTCGGTAGGACTGTTAGAATGGTGATACAGGTCATTTATAACGATACAGTCACTGCTTGAAAAATCGCCACGAAGAAAGAAATCAGGTGGATAATAAATATCGAAGGTGGTATCGTATTTATCCTTATCTGCTTTAGTAACCTTTGAATAAGGGTCATGCTCAATATAGAGATAAATCGTCTTTTTATCCTGAGCTATGGAAATTGTTCCCTCAATTATCTCATCACCGTTTTTATAGCTAAACAGCTGTCTTGATTTCGGCTTGGTATACAGGAATGTAAAGCTTTCTCCGGTTTCAAGCGTGTATGTGCCATTAGGAATATTGAAGCTGTCTCCATCGGAGTAATTGTTTAATTCCGGCTTATATTCATTTCCGTCCAAAATATATGTTCCCATTTTGTATGGCATTTCACTGATTCTGTAAATATGAGTATAAACAGTACCGTCTATAAAGCCTAAATCCTCTTCCTCAACCATTATGGTAAACTGAGTGAAATCGTTTTCAAAGCAATCGGTATAGCAGCTTAACCAGTCCTCCTTATCCTTGTCAGCTCTGGTCATCAAAAGAGTAAACGGTGTTGTAACATCCTTGCCTGTTCCTTTGTATATAGCTCTATATGTTCCACTATACTTAGCTGTGCCGTCCTCATAATATGTAAAGGACATAACCCCCCTTGAGCCGTCAAGCTGAAAATAAGTGTCCTCATCACCCATTAATTTCCAATAGCCTGTGGAGGCTTCCAGCTGATCATCGTATTTTTCGCTGTCAGAGCCACCTCCTACTATATCACAACCGGTCAATGCAAACACAAAAATAAATATTAACACTGCCAAAAAAACCTTGCTGATTCTTCTCATATCTCCATAACCTCCTTATATCTGTTTCAAAATATATTCTCTATTATTAGTGTAGCACATAAAATTTCATTTTTCAATAGTAAATAAAAAGCACCAGCGTGGGTGCTTGATCCGAGGGGAGTCTCCTCTTGTATTTTGCAAGGCAGTTTGACGGTATGTTTTTTTGTGCCTTGCAAAATCCTTCGGTCACCGCTAAAAACCTTTCCCCGAAAGGTTTTCTTTACGCTCACGTTCGACTCTCCTCACGTTAATGAGGTCTGCCAAACAAAAAAGGTAGGCAATTCGCCTACCTTTTTTTGTTTGGTGGATCCGAGGAGAGTCGAACTCCTGTCCGAAAATCCGTTGATACAACTTTCTACGTGGGTAGTTGGTCTTTTGGAATTCTCCTACGAAACGCCGAGCAACAGGCTTTTTTTCGGATATCGCTTTAATGCATGACAGATACAAACGAGAAATCTCTGTTCATGTTCACCGTTAGGTTACGCTCAGTCCGAGGTCACGGTACTCCCCGGAGGAACGGGTGGCGTGAAAACGCCACGGCACTGCCGCTAATCGCCCCGAGGGGCAATTAGTTAGGCAGCCATTGCAACTTTTCTGTTGTCGTTTATTATTTAAGTTTAGCCATTATACGGGATTAGCCAGCCCGCCACGCTTATCATATCTCAAAATCCCCGTCGAAACCATTACGGACC
>JAZQKP010000034.1:0-109252 GCA_045542275.1 Eubacteriales bacterium
ATGCCAAGAGGTAAGGGAAGCGCAAACAGAATTTTAAAGAGAACAAGCCACATCACAATTACAGTGGCTGAAAAAGAATAAGGAGGAGTCGAATAATGGGACAGAAGGTTAATCCACACGGTCTACGTGTTGGCGTAATTAAGAACTGGGATTCAAGATGGTTCGTTTCTGACGAGAAGTTCGGCGACACTCTTGTTTCTGACTACAACCTTAGAGAGCACCTAAAGAACAAGCTTCTTAACGCAGGTATTTCTAAGATTGAAATTGAAAGAGATGCAAATGAAACCGTAAAGGTATTCATTCACTGTGCTAAGCCTGGTATGATTATCGGTAAGGGCGGCTCTGAAATCGACAAGATCCGTGAGGATATTGAGAAGTTTACAGGTAAGAAGGCTGTCGTTAACGTAGTTGAGGTTAAGCCAATCGACCTTGATGCTCAGCTAGTTGCTGAAAGCGTTGCAAGCCAGCTCGAGAGAAGAATTGCTTTCCGTAGAGCTATGAAGCAGGCTATCGGTAGAACAATGCGTCTTGGCGCAAAGGGTATCAAGATTGCAGTAAGCGGCCGTCTTGGCGGTGCTGAAATCGCTCGTACAGAGCACTATCATGAGGGTACAATTCCTCTACAGACAATCAGAGCCGACATCGACTATGGTTTCTGGGAAGCAAATACAACCTACGGTAAGCTAGGCGTTAAGGTTTGGATTTACAAGGGTGAGATCCTTTCTGAGGTTAACAAGACAACAGAAAAGAGCGACAGACCAAGAAGAAAGTTCAACAAGGACGCTAAGGGTGATCGTAGAGAACGTAGAGCACCACGTGCTCCAAAGACCACTGAAGGAGGCGAGCACTAATGTTAATGCCTAAGAGAGTAAAATACAGACGTGTACAAAGAGGCCGCCTTAAGGGTAAGGCTTCAAGAGGCAACAAGGTAACAAACGGTGAATACGGTTTAGTTGCTTGTGAGCCAGCTTGGATCACTGCAAACCAGATTGAAGCTGCACGTATTGCTATGACAAGATACATTCGTCGTGGCGGTCAGGTATGGATTAAGATATTCCCTGACAAGCCAATTACTGAGAAGCCAGCTGAAACTCGTATGGGTTCCGGTAAGGGTTCACCAGAATACTGGGTAGCCGTTGTTAAGCCAGGCAGAGTTATGTTTGAGATGAACGGCGTATCAGAAGAAGTCGCTAGAGAGGCTATGCGTCTCGCTATGCACAAGCTCCCAATCAAATGTAAGTTTGTAAAGAAGGAGCAAGTTGAGGAAGTGGAGGAATAAGCTGTGAAGACTACTGAACTTAGAAATTTAAGCGTAGAAGAGCTTGAAGAAAAGCTTAAAGAGCTCAAGGAAGAGTTATTCAATCTTCGTTTTCAGCATGCTATTAACCAGCTCGAAAATCCTCACAAAATTGCAGATGTTAAGAAGGACATCGCTCGCGTTAAGACAATCCTTAATGCGAAGAACGCGTAATTGGAGGTAAATGAGTTATGACAGAAACACGTAACCTCAGAAAAACAAGAGTTGGTATTGTTGTTAGCAACAAGATGGACAAGACAATTGTTGTAGCTATTAAGGATAACGTAAAGCACCCTGTATATAGCAAGATCATCAAGAGAACATCAAAGATCCATGCTCACGACGAGAATAACGAATGCTCAATCGGTGACAAGGTAGAAGTTATGGAGACCAGACCTCTTTCAAAGACAAAGAGATGGCGCCTTGTACAAATTATTGAAAAGGTAAAATAATCTAATCCTTTATAAGGGTACATTAGTAAAATAAGATGTGCCGAAATTTAGGGAAACCTTATTAGGAGGAAAAGTAAAGTGATTCAGCAAGAAAGCAGAATGAAGGTTGCCGACAACACAGGCGCTAAGGAGCTTCTTTGCATCAGAGTACTCGGCGGTACAGGCAGAAGATATGCAAATATCGGCGACGTAGTTGTATGCTCAGTAAAGAAGGCTGCTCCTGGTGGAGTTGTTAAGAAGGGCGACGTAGTAAAGGCTGTTATCGTAAGAAGCAAGAGCGGTGTTCGCCGTGCAGACGGTTCTTACATTAAGTTCGATGAGAACGCAGCAGTAATCGTAAAAGAAGATAAGACACCAAGAGGAACACGTATCTTTGGCCCTGTGGCTAGAGAGCTCCGTGAGAAGGAATTTACAAAGATTCTTTCCCTCGCACCAGAAGTACTTTAATTGGAGGTAAATAGTAATGAATAAGGTTCATGTAAAGCGTGACGATACCGTTATTGTTATCTCCGGTAGCAGTAAGGGTGTTATTGGTAAGGTGCTTGCAGTTAGCCCAGAGGAAGGCAAGGTAATTGTTCAGGGCGCTCACGTAATTAAAAAGCACCAAAAGCCTAGAAGACAAGGCGAAACAGGTGGTATCCTTGAGGTTGAGGGTGCTATCTATGCATCAAAGGTTCAACTAGTATGTGGTAACTCAAAGTGCGAAAAGTACAACAAGGGCACAAGAGTTAAGCACGTTGTAGAAGACGGCAAGAAGATCCGCGTTTGCGCAAAATGCGGTAAAGAGATTTAATGGAGGTAACTAAAGATGGCTAGACTAAGAGAAGTATATAAATCAGAAGTTGCTCCAGCTCTTATGGCAAAGTTCAACTACAAGAGCCCAATGCAAATTCCAAAGTTTGATAAGATCGTTGTCAACGTTGGTGCAGGCGATGCAAAGGATAACTCAAAGGTTATCGACAGCATCATCAGCGAAATCTCACTTATCACAGGACAAAAGGCAGTTCCAACATACGCAAGAAAGAGCGTAGCGAACTTCAAGCTCCGTGAGGGTGTTAAGATTGGCGTTAAGGTTACACTTCGTGGCGAGAGAATGTACGAGTTTATGGATAGACTCTTCACATTTGCTCTTCCAAGAGTTCGTGACTTTAAGGGTATCAATCCAAACGGCTTTGATGGCCGTGGTAACTACTCAATGGGTCTTCGTGAACAGCTCATATTCCCAGAAATCGAATATGACAAGGTTGACAAGATTCGTGGTATGGATATCACATTCGTAACAACAGCTACAACAGACGAAGAAGCAAAAGAGCTCCTTACACTTATGGGCGCTCCATTTGCGAAATAATTTGAGGAGGTAAGTCAAGATGGCAAAGAAGGCAATGGTTCTTAAGCAGCAAAAGACACAAAAGTATTCAACAAGAGAATACAACCGCTGCAAAATCTGTGGCAGACCTCACGGTTATCTTCGCAAGTACGGTATCTGCCGTATCTGCTTCCGTGAACTTGCTTACAGTGGACAAATTCCAGGCGTAAGAAAAGCAAGCTGGTAATTTAGTTACATTAAATAATAATTCTAAAAAAAGAATACGAAACGTATTCACTCCAATCTAATCGGAAGGAAATAAGGACCTATTTCACCACCGATGAGGCGGCCACCTAAAAGGGTGGCAGCAAGCTTGGTTACTTGCATATATAGGAGGAAATAAAAATGCAAATATCAGACGTAATTGCAGATATGCTCACCAGAATCAGAAACGCAAGCAATGCAAAGCATGAAACTGTTGACATTCCTGCTTCAAACATGAAAAAGGCAATAGCTGACATTCTTCTTGAAGAGGGCTATATTAAAGCAGTTTCCGTTATTGAGGACGGCAAACAGGGCGTTATTAGAGTTACATTAAAGTACGAGCAGGGTAAGGTAAGAGCGATCCGTGGCATTAAGAGAGTATCTAAGCCAGGTCTTCGTATCTACTCTAACTGCGAGGATATGCCAAGAGTTATGAACGGTCTTGGTATCGCAATCGTATCTACATCAAAGGGTATCATGACAGACAAGAGAGCAAGACGCGAAAACGTTGGCGGCGAAGTTCTCGCATTTGTTTGGTAATTTACGGAGGATAAGATTATGTCAAGAATAGGAAGAGCACCAATTAATGTTCCTGCAGGCGTAAACGTATCTATCGATGCAGAAAACTGCGTTATTACCGTAAAGGGCCCAAAGGGTACATTAACTCAAAAATATCACAATAGAATTTCTGTTAACATGGAAGGCAACGTAATTTCAGTTACTCGTCCATCAGATGAGAAGGAAGACAGAGCAGTTCATGGCTTAACAAGAACACTTATCAACAATATGGTAGTAGGTGTAACTGAAGGCTACACAAAGAAGCTTGAGGTTAACGGTGTTGGTTACAGAGTAGCTATGCAAGGCAAGTCACTCAACCTCACACTTGGTTACTCACACCCAGTTATTGTTGATGCTCCAGAGGGAGTTACATTCGAGACACCAGATGCTAACACAATTCTCGTTAAGGGTATTGACAAGCAGGTAGTTGGTCAGATCTCAGCAGTAATTCGTTCAAAGAGACCACCTGAACCATACAAGGGTAAGGGTATTAAATACGAAGGCGAAAAGATTCGCCGCAAAACCGGTAAAACCGGCAAATAATGAAAGGAGAGGAAAAAGATGGTATCAAGAAAGGATAGCAACGCACAACGTCTTAAGAGACACGCAAGAGTTCGTGGAAAGATTTCCGGAACAGCAGAGCGTCCAAGACTTTGCGTTTATCGTTCAAATAAGAATATCTCTTGCCAAATCATTGATGATGTTGCAGGAGTAACACTCGTTTCCGCTTCTACAATGGAGGCTGGTTTTGAGGGTATCGGAAGCAACAAGGAGGCTGCTAAGAAGGTAGGCCTTATGATTGCTGAAAAGGCATTAGCTAAGGGAATCGACACAGTAGTATTCGACCGTGGCGGTTTTGTATATCACGGACGTGTATCTGAGCTTGCAGAAGGTGCAAGAGAAGGCGGACTTAAGTTCTAATAGAGCTTAAGACGTTACTCAGGTTTGTACACTCGTTTAAATTAAATTAAACTAGGAGAAGAAAAATGGCAAATAAGATTGACGCATCAGCTCTCGACCTACAAGAGAGAATGGTCGCACTCAACCGTGTATCAAAGACAGTTAAGGGTGGTCGTATTGCTCGTTTCACAGCTCTTATGGTTGTAGGCGATGGCAACGGTCACGTTGGTTACGGTCTCGGTAAAGCAGCCGAGGTTCCAGACGCAATTCGCAAGGGAATTGAGGATGCGAAGAAGAATATGATTACAGTATCCCTTAAGGATACAACAATACCTCACGAGGTACTTGGTAAGTTCGGCGCAGGCGCAGTACTTCTAAAGCCAGCTGCACTCGGTACAGGTATTATCGCAGGTAAGACAGTACGTGCAGTGCTTGAGCTTGCAGGAATTAAGAACATCAGAGCTAAGAGTCTTCGTTCAAACAACACCACAAACGTAGTTAAGGCTACATTTGAGGGCTTGAAGGAACTCCGCAGCGTTGAAGAAGTAGCAAAGATTCGTGGAATCGATGCTGACAAGGTTTTAGGTTAATAGGAGGACGAAAAGATGGTAAAGGTAACATTAGTTAGAAGTCTTATCGGTTGCACTCCAAACCAAAAGGCAACTGCAAAGTCCCTTGGACTTACAAAGATTGGCAAGAGCGTTGTTCACGCAAATGACGGCGTAATTGCTGGTAAGATTAAGGTTCTTGCTCACCTTGTAAAGGTAGAAAACGTTTAATCTAAAACACACAGATTGAAAAATCTAATCAAAATTAAATTCAACAAGGAGGAAAAAATATGAAGCTCCATGAACTTTCTCCAGCTGCTGGTTCAGCAAAGGCAGCATGGCGTAAAGGTAGAGGTACTGGCTCTGGTAACGGCAAAACAGCCGGTAAAGGACACAAAGGACAGAATGCTCGTTCTGGCGGCGGAGTAAGACCAGGCTTTGAAGGCGGTCAGCTCCCACTTTACAGAAAACTCCCTAAGAGAGGTTTTAATAATAAATTTGCAAAGGAATACGCTATCGTTAACGTAAGCGACCTTAACAAGTTTGAAAACGGCGCAACAGTAACTCTAGAAAGTCTAATGGCTTGCGGTATGATCAGCAAGGCAAATGACGGACTTAAGGTGCTTGGCAACGGTGAGCTCAAGAAGGCTCTTACCGTTGAGGCTAAGATTTTCTCAGCAACAGCTAAAGAGAAGATCGAGGCAGCAGGCGGAAAAGCTGAGGTGAAATAATTATGTTCAAAACTTTAGCTGCCGCTTGGAAATTGGAAGATATCAAGAAAAAGATATTATTCACTTTATTCATAGTTTTGATTTATAGAATTGGCGCAAATATCGTAATTCCTTTTATCAACTACGGTGCAATTGAACAGTTTGAACAATCATACCAAGGAATTTGGGGTGCACTAATGGGAGCAGGCCTTCCAACACAAAACTTCGGCTTGCTTAACATTATGGGTGGTACATCATTCTCACAAGCAACACTTTTTGCTTTAGGTGTTTCACCATATATCACATCCTCAATCGTTATGCAGCTTTTAGCAGTTGCAATCCCAGCTCTAGAGAAGATGGGAAGAACAGATGAGGGTAAGAAGAAAATTACCTCAATTACTCGTTATGTAACAATCATTCTTTCTATAATTATGGGTATTGGCTACTACGTGCTTCTTGATGCAAGATACGGAGTAGTTATGGAAGCAGCAAATAAGGGCTACAAGTTCTTCTATGCTACAGTAATTATTGCATGTCTTGTTGCAGGCTCATCTCTCGTTATGTGGCTTGCAGAAAAGATCAATGATAAGGGTCTCGGAAACGGCGTATCAATGATTCTTTTTGCAAACATTGTATCAAGAGCTCCAGCTATGCTTTCAAGCATTGTAAATGTATTTACAACAGCAAGCCAGAAGGACAGCGACGGAAAGAGCTTTTTAGTTCCAGCTATTATCTACATTGTAGGTATGTGCTTACTAATAGTATTCCTAATTTGGTTCATTATCTATATTTCTGATAGTGAAAGAAGAATTCCAGTTCAATATGCAAAGAAGGTTGTAGGAAGAAAAATGTACGGTGGTCAAAAGACTAACCTACCACTTAAGATAAATATGGCAGGTGTTATGCCTGTAATCTTCGCAAGCTCAATTTTGAGTATTCCATCAATGATCGGTCAGTTTGTAACTAACCCATCTGAGTTCTGGAGAGGGTTCTTTAATCAGTTCCAGGGTGCAGAGATTACAAATATTATCTTAACACTACTTTTGATCTTTGCTTTTGCATATTTCTATATTTCAATCTCCTTCAACCCAACAGAGGTTGCAGGAAACCTTCAAAAGAACGGTGGTTCAATCCCTGGTATTCGTCCAGGTAGAGAAACCGCAGAATTTATTAAGAAGGTTCTTTCAAAAATCACATTTATTGGAGCAATGTCACTTGCAATAATCGCTGTAGTACCAATGATTATTCAGTTCGTAGTTGACCTTGTAGGTCCTTACTACATTGGTAACCCAGTACTCTATGTAAGCGATTTCATTCAGAGTGGTACTTCAATAATCATTGTAGTTGGCGTAATTCTCGAAACATTAAGAGACCTTGAGACACAATTGTCTGCACGCCACATTAAAGGCTTCCTTGAATAATTTTAAGAGGTAAAAATATGAAGAATCTTAAGATGATTTTCCTTGGTGCACCTGGTGCGGGCAAGGGAACACAATCTGACATCGTAGCTGAGAAGTATGGTATTCCTACCATCTCAACAGGTGTAATGATCAGAGAAGCTATAAAAAACAACACTGAGATGGGACTAGCCGCTAAGGCTTTCGCTGAAAAGGGACAGCTTGTTCCAGATGAGGTCGTAATCGGCATCATCGGCGAAAGACTTAATAAGGAAGATTGCCAAAAGGGCTTCATTCTTGACGGCTTTCCTAGAACAGTTCCACAGGCTGAGGCGCTTGACAAGATGGGTGTTGAAATCAACTGTGTTGTCAGCATCGAGGTTGCGGATGATAAAATAGTTGAACGTATGAGTGGCAGACGCTCCTGCCCAAAATGCGGTGCAACTTACCATGTCCTTTATAATCCTTCAAAGGCAGGAGATAACTGCGATAAGTGCGGTGAGGCTCTTACAATTCGTAAGGATGATGCTCCAGAGGTTGTGCTTGATAGACTTAATGTATATCATACACAAACTGAGCCTCTTAAGGATTTCTACGGTAAAAAGGGAGTTCTTGTTTTAGTCGAGGGACAAGAGAAGGTTGAAGATACAACAGCTCTTACTCTTAAGGCTATTGAGGACTCAATTAAGTAATTATGATTCAGCTTAAAACACCTGCGCAAATAGAAACAATGAAGATAGCTGGTAGAATTACCGGTGAGGCACTTCTGTTTGCAAAGGAGCTTATTCATGAGGGTATAACCACAAAAGAGCTTGACGAGAAAATCTGCCATTTTATCAAGAGGCACGGCGCAAAGCCTACCTTCCTTGGATATGGTGGATTTCCCGGAAGCGCCTGCATAAGTGTAAATGAAGAGGTAATACATGGTATTCCTTCTCACAAAAAGATACTTAAAAACGGCGATATCGTTAAAATAGATGTGGGAGCAAGCTGGAAGGGCTTTACAGGCGACAGCGCTGCTACATTTGCAGTTGGTGAAATTTCCGACGAAGCAAAAAGCCTTATAAAGGCTACTGAGGAAAGCTTCTATGAAGCCATTAAGGCTTTAGAGAATGCTGTAGATGTTCCAAGAGTTGGGGATATCGGATACGCAATTCAATCATATGTTGAGGCGCGTGGCTATTCAGTAGTAAGAGAGTTTACAGGACACGGCGTGGGAGCAAATCTCCACGAGGATCCAAATGTTCCAAACTATGGAATTCAGGGTAGAGGTCAAAGGCTATATAACGGCACAACAATTGCCATTGAGCCAATGATTAATGCTGGAACTCCTAAGGTAATAACGCTAAAGGACGGTTGGACGGTTGTGACAGCCGACGGAAAGCTATCAGCTCACTATGAGCATAGCGTAGCACTTACTGATAATGGTGTAATTCTTTTAACAAAGGTTAACTAAATGAGAAATAAACATTCTCTAGCGGCTGATTTTTAGAGAATGGAGAGAATCTTAGAGCTGCCCGTTACTTCGGCTCTTAGACTGAACAAAATACTACCGCAAAAATTAATAATGAGAGGAACAATATGGCAAAGGACAATGTTGTTGAATTTGAGGGTATAGTTACGGAAGCACTTCCTAACGCAACCTTCAAGGTAAAATTACCGAATGGGCATATAATTACAGCCCACATTTCAGGCAAATTAAGACTTAATTATATAAGAATACTCCCAGGCGACAAGGTAACCGTTGAGGTGTCAGTATATGACCTATCAAAGGGACGCATCACCTGGAGAGCAAAATGAGAAAGGTGGTTTCATAAAATGAAAGTAAAGCCTTCCGTAAAGAAAATCTGCGACAAGTGCAAGGTTATTAAGAGAAAGGGTACCGTTATGGTTATCTGCGAAAACCCAAAGCACAAGCAGAGACAGGGCTAATAAACCAATTTTAATCAATACTTAAAGGAGAAAAATAAATGGCTCGTATAGCTGGTGTTGATATTCCAAATGCAAAGCGTGTTGAAATTGCTTTAACATACATTTATGGCATTGGATTAAAGAGTTCACAGGACATCCTTGCAAAGACAGGCATTGACCCTGACAAGCGTGCAAAGGATTTAACTGAAGATGAAATCGCGAAGCTTCGTGAGGAAATCGAAACAAACTATCACGTTGAGGGTGAGCTTCGTAGAGAGGTTGCTCTTAACATTAAGCGTCTAGTAGAAATCAACTGCTATCGTGGAACTAGACATAGAAAAGGTCTTCCCGTAAGAGGTCAGAGAACAAAGACCAATGCAAGAACCAGAAAAGGTCCTGCAAAGACGATAGCAAACAAGAAGAAATAAGGAGTGTAGCTAAATGGCAAACGATAAGAGAGTTGTTAGAAAACGCCGTGAGCGCAAGAACATCGAAAAGGGTGCTGCGCACATCTGCTCTACTTTTAACAATACAATAGTAACAATCACTGACGTTGCCGGCAATGCTGTATCATGGGCATCAGCAGGCGAACTCGGCTTCAAGGGTTCTAGAAAGTCCACTCCCTTCGCTGCACAGATGGCAGCAGAAGCAGCTGCAAAGGCAGCTATGGAGCACGGTATGAAGACTGTTGAAGTTTACGTAAAGGGCCCCGGCCAGGGAAGAGAATCCGCAATTCGTGCTCTTTCAACTGCAGGACTTACTGTTACAATGATTAAAGATGTAACACCAATTCCTCACAACGGTTGTAGACCCCCCAAGCGCAGACGCGTTTAATTCTAATAGGAGGAATAGCATAATGGCAAGATATACAGGACCTTCATGCAAGCTTTGCCGTAGAGAAGGCACAAAGCTTTATCTTAAGGGTGAGCGTTGTCTCTCCGATAAGTGTGCATTCAACAGAAGAACTTCTGCTCCCGGTCAGCACGGTGCAGCTAAGAAGAAGCTTACTGAGTACGGTATGCAGTTGAGAGAAAAACAGAAGGCAAAAAGATATTATGGTGTTCTTGAGAAACAGTTCAAGAACTACTACGACATTGCAGATAACCAGGAAGGTATCGCAGGTGAAAACTTGCTCCGTCTTCTTGAAAGACGC
Source organism: Eubacteriales bacterium (assembly GCA_045542275.1). Taxonomy (GTDB): domain Bacteria; phylum Bacillota; class Clostridia; order Oscillospirales; family CAG-272; genus RGIG2000. Next base: position 10,497 of record JAZQKP010000034.1, read on the forward strand.
TTTGACAATGTAGTTTATAGAATGGGACTTGCAAGCAGCCACAAGGAAGCTCGTCAGCTCGTGCTTCACGGCCACTTTACTATCAACGGTAAGAATGCAAACATCCCCTCTATCCTTGTTAAGCCTGGCGATGTAATCGCAGTTAAGGAAACAGATTCTGTTAAGATCAAGGAACTTCTCGAAAACATGGGCGATAGAATCGCTCCTAAGTGGCTTGAAGTAGACAAGAACGGTAGCGCTAAGGTTGTTGCTATGCCTGAGCGTGACGATATCGACTTCGAGTTCAACGAACAGCTCATCATCGAGCTTTATTCGAAATAATAGCTCTTTGTCCACTGTACTCCGCCGCATTTTGCGGTTGGAGCGCAATTGGGCTCGTAAGAGTATAGTGGAATCAATATTATGTAAATCAGAAAATCCTTCCAGTGTGGAAAAGAATCGAAAAATCATTGCATAAATTGAATTTAAGGAGGGTTATTAAAAATGATGATAGAAATTGAAAAGCCTAATATTACTTGTTTAGGTGAAAGCGATAACGGCAGCAAGGGTAGATTTGTTATTGAACCTCTTGAAAGAGGCTTTGGTACAACACTCGGTAACTCCTTAAGACGTGTGCTTTTAAGCTCACTTCCCGGATACGCAGTATCCAGCATCAAGATCAACGGCGCTCTTCATGAGATGGCTGTTGTTGAGGGCATTACAGAGGATGTAACAGAGATAGTTCTTAATGTTAAGGGAATTATTTCTAAAATCTATGGCGACGTTACAAAGACCGGTATAATTGACGTAGTAGGTCCTTGTGAGGTTACTGCCGGTGACATTAAACATGATGTAGATCTCGAAATCTTCAATCCTGACCTTCATATTGCAACTGTTTCTGAGGGCGCACACTTCTATATGGAGCTTGTGTTCGAGCGTGGCAGAGGCTATGTATCACAGGAAAAGAACAAGACAGACCATATAAAGAGCCAGCTTCCCATTCCTGTTGGAACAATCTTTACTGACTCTATTTATACACCTGTTTACAGTGTAAGCTACAATGTTGAAAACACACGTGTTGGCAGCATTTCTGACTACGATAAGCTTACAATTGATGTAGAGACTAACGGAACATTAACAGCAACTGAGGCAATTTCGCTTTCAGCCAAGGTACTCAACGATCATTTCACTTTGTTCGTAAACCTTTCTGATGAGGCTATGAACACTGAAACAATGATTGAACGTGAAGAAACAATCAAGGAAAAGGTTCTTGAGATGACCATTGAGGAACTTGACTTGTCAGTTCGTAGCTTCAACTGCTTGAAGCGTGCAGGAATTGACACAGTAGAAGACCTTATCAACCGTACAGAAGAGGATATGATTAAGGTTAAGAATCTCGGAAAGAAATCCCTCGAGGAAGTAATATTCAAGCTTCAATCGCTTGGTCTTGAACTCAGAAAAGAAGAAGACTAATAGTCCTGAGTTCTTATATAGAATCGCATAGGAGGAAATAACAATGCCCGGAACAAGAAAGCTTGGCAGAAAGACCGATCATAGAATCGCAATGCTTCGCGGAATGGTTACATTGCTTCTCGAAAAGGGTAGCATTGAAACAACTCTCGCAAGAGCTAAGGAGCTCCGTTGTGTAGCAGATGAAATGATTACACTTGGCAAGACCGATACACTCGCTTCACGTCGTGCAGCGCTTGCATACATCACAAAGAAGGATGTAGTAAAGAAGCTCTTTGATGAGCTCGCACCCAAGTACGCAGACAGAAACGGTGGTTATACACAGGTATATAAGCTCGGTCCCCGTCGCGGAGACGCTGCTGAAATGGCACTTATTAAGCTCGTTGACTAATTAACAGCTTAAAACATAATAAATAATAGGGTTGTTCACAAGACAACCCTTTTTTATTTTTACCAAGCCCTCCCCTTTGTTTGGAGGGTGAGGTGTTAAGGTAATTGACGGATGAGGTGTAGTATAGCTGAAAAATTTAACAAAATATACCGAAAACTATTGACAAGCTTAATTATTTATGATAAAATCGAAAATCCCACCCCTATAAGGTGGGATTTGGTTTTTCGAAGATGCCAAATACAAAATAAGGCATATTGACAAATATTTCAAAGTGTGTTATACTAAAAATGCCAAACAAAAACGAATAAAGCCTGTTAAGCGTGTGTATTTTATTTTATGATAAAATGCAGATGCTCTGTCTCTCATACGCTTATTTAGGCTATGCAGGTTTTTGTTTGGCGACAACGGGGCTATGCGTTTTTGTGCGCTAACTTACGTTGGCGCATTTTTATTTTTATTGCATTCGCTGAAGGAAATATACTGATTCTCACGTTGGTAGATTCCCCTCTTTTATACACAGGCTTAAGGGGAGGTGTTATCTTGAGCAAAAAAGAAAAAGACATTTCATTCAAAAATGTCATAGGTAATAATTTGAATATCTTAAAAATGATATTTAAATTTTCGCCTATGGCATTTCCAATCTATCTTCTCATATCTCTTATAAGAGTATGCGGATTCTTTATTTCGGGCACATATATACTTAATTATGTTGTAAGTGCATTTGAAACGAACAAAAAGTTTGACGAGCTAATCATTGGGATAATTGTGCTTGTAATAATAGCTCGCTTCTTTTCATTCTTTGGCACTATGATGAATTCTCTATGTGATCCTTATTTTGGTGCTAAAATTGAACGAGGAGTAAAGAGAGCTTTGTATGAAAAGTCCAGAGATGTAGAGCTTTCTTGCTATGAAAATCCACAGTTTTACGACAAATACGTAAAGGCTGCCGAGACTATTTATGATGATGTAATGGCTATAATGAATAATATTATATGGTTCTTTTCATCTCTGCTGAGTCTATTACTTTACGGAACATTTTTGTTTTCTATTGACCCTGTGTTTATAATTTTTGCATTCTTCCCTTTACTTACTGTGTTTGTTAGACGAATTGCCAGCCGTCTCGAATATAAAAACAGTGTAGAGGATAAAGTAATGAATCGTAGAAGACATTACACACAGAGAGTGTTTTATATGAGTGAATTTGCTAAGGAGGTACGTCTGACCAATGCAAAAAGCCTTATGCTGAAATACTATGATGAGGCGTGCGAGGGAAGAATAGATGTAGTAAGAAAGTATGCATTGAAAAAGAGTATATGCAGTATGTTTCTTGATATTTTTGTAGATGGTATTCTCAATCCTGTGGCATTAATTTATGCAGCATACAGAACCTTTGTAACCGGAGATATGACGATTGCCGGCTGTGTTGTAATCATCAATTCAATCGGTTCTATCACTAATGCTCTTACAGGATTTTTAAGACAATTTCAAAATGCAAGAACATATGCAATGCATATAAATGATTACAATGTGTTTATGGGGTATGATATTAAGCTCAAGAGTGGAGAAATCACACCTGTTCCTGCTGCATTGGAGCTTAAAAATGTATCCTTTACATATGACGGTAGCGATAAAAAGGTGCTTAATAATGTAAGCATTACAGTGCGTCCGGGCGAAAAGATTGCCTTGGTTGGACATAACGGTGCAGGAAAAAGTACACTTGTTAAGCTGATTTTACGTCTTTACGATCCAACTGAAGGTGAAATCATATTAAATAATGAAAATATAAAATCACTTAAGCTAAGGGAATACAGAAATATGTTTGCTACTGTATTTCAGGATTGTAAGCCTGTTGCGCTTTCTGTAAAGGAAAATGTAATAATGGGGCCGGATGACGGTACCAAGGATGAAAAGGTAATAGAAGCATTAGAAAACGCTGACGTATACGAGAAAATTTGTACATTACCCGAGGGAATAAATACTCCTCTCACTAAAGAATTTTATGAGCACGGTGCAGTCCTTTCAGGCGGCGAGGCTCAGAAGCTATCACTTGCCCATGCATTTTATAAGAACTCTCCTTTCATAGTTCTGGACGAGCCGACATCGGCAATGGACCCTATTGCTGAGTATAAAATGTATGAGAGAATGGCAAAGTTGAGTGAAAATAAGGGAGTTATATTTATCTCTCATCGCCTGTCCAGTGCCGTAGTTGCAGACCGAATTTATATGATTGAAAACGGAGAGGTGATTGAATCAGGCACTCACCATGAGCTTATGGAGCAAAACGGCAAGTATGCTGATATGTTCAAAAAGCAAGCTGAAAACTATGTGGAGGGAGGCGTCGAAAATGAAGAAAAATAAAGATAAGGTTACCGTTTTGGACTCGTTGAAAAATACTGTTTATATATACGGTCTTATATTTAAAACTGCTCCTTGGTATATTATCGGCAGAATAGTAATGGGCCTTGTAACCGGATTAAAGCATGGCGCTGAAATCCTGCTTATAAGTGCAGTGCTTAATGCAATTGACCGTGGAGAAAGCTTTGAGTCTATTGTAAAAATTGTAGCAATCATGGCAATCTTTTGGTTTTGCTATTATGTTTTCTTCCACTTGTATTGGGGACAAATGAATGCTATAACAAGGCTTAGATTTCAAAACAGGCTACAAAAGATTTTCTTTGTAAAATCTTGCGAGTTGGATTTAGCCTCTTATGACACCCCTGAGTTTTACAATGATTTTGTATACTCTATGAAACGAGTAGATACTGTTATGGTATATGCTACAGATGCCCTTGGAGATCTTATTCGTTCTATAGCAGGCTCAGCCTCAGTATTTGCTGTATTGTTCAGCTTAGATCCTGTAATAGCATTCGTTGTGTGCGGAGCAGCTGTTGTAGCTATGATATTCCGTCGCATTAACAATCACATAAGCTACAAATACAACAAACTTCTTAATGAGCAGTATCGTAAGGAATGGTATGTTGATAGATTTTTCAATACACCAAACTTTACAAAGGAAATAAGACTTACAGATGTTTCTGAAAATATGCTCAGGGAATTTGATAATAAAATAGAGGCTTCTCGTAAGCTTAATGCAAAATGCCAGAGAACCATGCTGATATTTAACACATTGATTTTCTTGGTAAATTGTATTTCAGAGGCGTTTGTTCTTGGATATATGGCGCAAAATCTATATAGCGGAATTATATTAGTCGGTGGCTTTGCTATAACAGTTAATTCAATTTGGAAGCTTAATAATATGATAACCGATATTACAAATCAGATTGTAAATGTAAATAAGCAATCCGTATTTATGGAAAAGATAAGAACATTTATGAATACTAAGGCTAATATTGTATCAGGCAATCGTATTCCTGATTCATTTGAAAGCCTTGAGTTCAGAAATGTGTCCTTCGCTTACAGAGATAATCTTGTGTTAAAGGATGTTTCCTTTAAAATAAATAAAGGCGAGAGAATCGCTATTGTTGGCTACAATGGAGCAGGTAAGACAACCCTTACTAAGCTTATTATGCGTCTTTATGATGTTAGTGAGGGTGAAATACTTTATAACGGCTACAATATAAAGGAATACGATCTTGAGCTGTTAAGAAAGAAAATCGGCGCAGTATTTCAGGATTACAGAATATTTTCCGCTACCGTTGCAGAAAATGTTCTTGCAGACCTCTATACTGACGATAAAGAAGAGCTTGTTATAAAATCCCTTGAAAGCAGTACATTCGGTGACAGATTGAAAACTCTTGAAAAGGGAATACATACTCAGCTTACAAGGGAATTTTATCAGGACGGAACAGATATTTCCGGAGGTGAAGCGCAGAAGGTAGCTATTGCTCGCGTATTTGCTCATGACAACGAGCTTATTATAATGGATGAGCCTTCCAGTGCCCTTGATCCAATGGCAGAATATGAGCTTAACAAGAGTATATCCGAAAATGCAAAGGGCAAAACTGCTATATTTATTTCTCACCGTCTTTCCACCACAAGACACTCAGACAGAATATATATGTTTGAGGACGGTGTTCTTACTGAAAGCGGAAGCCACGAAGAGCTTATGAAGAATAATAAAAACTATGCTAAAATGTTTAACATTCAGGCTGAAAAATATTGTATGAATTAAAAAGGGCAGTCGGCAAGTAATTGTCGACTGCTTTTTTGTTAATATAAGTTTTTATAGATAAAAATTGATTGAAAAACCTAAAAATTTATGCTATACTTTCTTAAAAGGATAGCTTTTTGGAGGGCTTTATGGAAAGAGTAGATTTTTCAAATGTTAAAATAACAGGTGGCTTTTGGAAGAAAAAGCAGGATATGGTAAGGAATACAACTGTTCACGCAGTTTACAATAGATTTAAGGAAACAGGCAGATTTGATGCATTTAAGGGAAAGGATTCTACCTTTGAGCCCCATATCTTCTGGGATTCCGATGTTGCCAAGTGGATTGAGGGCGTTGCATATCTTACAGGCGAAAGGGCTGAGCCTCAGCTTGAAGCAATCGTTGACGGTCTTGTTGACGATATTGAAAAGCTTCAGGACGAAAACGGATATTTCAACATTTTTTACACCGTTAAGGAGCCGGAAAACAGATTCAAATACAGAGATTGCCATGAGCTTTATTGTGCAGGTCATCTTATGGAGGCGGCGGTGGCTTATTATAATGCCACAGGTAAAAGAAAGCTTCTTGACCTTATGTGTAAGTATGCAGATTACATAGAAAAGCGCTTTGTTATTGATAAGGACACAGGCTTTACAACCCCCGGACACGAGGAAATCGAGCTTGCCCTTGTACGTCTTTACGAATGCACAGGAGAAAAGAGATACCTTGAGCTTTCCAAGTTTTTCATTGATAAAAGAGGTACAAGCCTTGAAGGTCTTACCGACTGGAGCCAGCAGATATACAACCAGTCACATGTTCCGGTAAGAGAGCAGAGGACTGCTGAGGGACACGCAGTGCGTGCTGTATATCTATACTCAGCTATGGCTGATATTGCTCTTAAATATGGGGATAATAAGCTTAAGGAAGCATGCGAAAGCATCTTTGATAACATCGTAAATAAGCGTATGTATATTACAGGTGGAATAGGCTCATCACACGCAGGAGAGGCATTTACGGTAGATTATGATTTACCTAACCTTGTAGCATATACAGAGTCCTGTGCAGCCCTTGGACTTGCATTGTTTGCCCATAGAATGCTTCTTCTTGATATCGATTCCAAGTACGCAGATGTGGTTGAAAGAGCAGTATATAATGGCTTTTTGTCTTCAACCTCTCTTGACGGAAAATCCTTTTATTATACTAATCCATTGGAAATAATTCCGGAGCTTCACACAAGAGATGCAAGCGTATCCTTTGATAGCATGTGGTTACCCACAATGCAAAGACAGGAGGTATTTGAGTGCTCCTGCTGCCCACCTAACATTGTACGCTTTATACCGTCAATCACTAATTTTATGTATACCGTAAGCGACGATACACTCTTTGTTCATCAGTTTATGGAGAGCGAGGCGGAGCTTAATGTCGGTGGCAAAAAGGTGACTGTAAAACAGAAAACAGCCTACCCTGTGGACGAAAAAGTGGCAATTTCAGTGTCGGGAGCTGATATAAAGGTAGCTGTCAGAGTGCCTGGTTGGTGCAGTTCCTACGAAGGCGAATCTGTTAATGGCTATATGTACCTTGATTTACAGTGTAATAAGCCAATAGAGCTTGATTTTAAGATGGATACAGTTCTTGTCGAATCAAACCCCAGAGTTCTTGCCAATGCAGGAAAATGCGCCCTTATGCGTGGTCCCTTGGTGTACTGTATGGAGGGTATTGACAACGGAAATGGCATAAGAGATATAAGATTAGATTCAAAATCTGAAATTATCCTTGGAGACGTGGCTGAATTTGGCGCTCCTGTAATTAAAATGGGCGCATACAGACGCAAGGCAACAGATAAGCTTTATTACACCAGGACAGATGATTACGAAAAGGTTACAGCAACCCTGATTCCTTACTATGCCTTTGCCAACAGAGGTGTAACGGAAATGCAGGTTTGGAGCCTTGTAAAGTGATTTAATGTGCTGAAAAATCGCATACGTACCCGTTTTTTACGGTAAAATTCAAAAAAGCACTGCGTTTGCAGTGCTTTTTATATACTTTTTGTTAGCAGGAAATTGTATTTGCAATATCGTACATATCCTCAAAGTAGAACTTACGCTCCTTGCAAAGTGCCTCCATAGAAGCGATCTGCTCAGGTGTGAAGCTGTCAAGGTCACCGGGCTTAAGCTTGTTCTTGCACATTCTGTCAACGATGAGAGCATACTTGATGTCGGTAGCGATTATCTGGTCGTGTCTTGAGCAGATAACAACATCGCTTTCACCTGCAAGAAGAAGGTCAACAGCCTTGTCACCCATTACAGAAGCGAGGGAACGGTCACGAAGTGTGGGTATACCGCCACGTACGATGTGTGCAGGGCGGTTAAATCTTGATTCGATACCTGTTCTTTCCTCAATTTCCTTAGTAAGCGCTTCGCCAAATGCTGTACCAAGACCCTCAGCAACAACAACGATAAAGCTACGTCTGCCACTCTCACGTGCCTTAATCATCTTTTCGAAAAGAGCTTCCTTGTCAAAGGGAACCTCCTGAAGTACAATGCCGATAGCATTAAGAGCAATACCTGTTTCAAGGGCAATATAGCCTGCGTTTCTACCCATAACCTCAACTACTGTGCAGCGTGCATGGGACTCGGATGTATCGCGAAGTCTGTCGCAAAGGTCAAGAACTGTGTTCATTGCTGTATCGTAGCCGATAGTATAGTCGGTAGCTGTAATGTCATTGTCGATTGTGCCGGGAATACCAATGCAGGGAATACCTCTTATGCTTAAGTCGGTAGCGCCTCTGAATGTGCCGTCACCACCGATAGCAACGATACCGTCAATATTATTCTTACGGCATGTTTCGATAGCCTTAGCCATACCCTCCTCAGTCTTGAACTCATCGCAACGGTCAGAGTAGAGGAATGTGCCACCCAAGGAAATAATATTAGCTACATCGTTCTTTGTAAGAGGACGAAGCCTGTTGTGTATAAGTCCTGAGTATCCACCGATAATACCTACAACCTCAACTCCTCTTGTAATAGCGGAGCAGGTAACACTTTTTATAGCAGCGCTCATACCAGGAGCATCGCCACCGGATGTAAGAATGCCTATTTTTCTGAATTTCTTTTCCATATTTATATCTCCTTACTTTCGCAAAAATTCGGATTAATTATTTACGCCTAGATTTTACCACAATTATATTATAAAATCAATAGATTTGGAAAATTTTATCATATGTGTATGAAAGTATTTTTTCAACGGTAAGTGTGCGGATTTCATCACGGGAAAGGGTAGGGTCAAGCTTCAGATTAAATGCTACATCAGTATCCTTAAATGAAAATCCCACATAGACTGTGCCAACTGGCTTGTCAGGTGTGCCACCGTCAGGCCCCGCAATACCTGTTGTGCTAATGCCGATGTCGGTTTTGCATAGATTTTTTACACCGTTTGCCATTTCTATGGCTGTAAGCTCAGATACTGCACCGTATTTTTCAAGGGTTTCGTGCTTTACTGAAAGCGCGTTTTCCTTAACCTCATTTGCATAGGAAACCACACCTCCAAGGAATACCGATGAGCAACCGCTAACATCTGTAATCGTCTTTGCAACAAGCCCACCTGTACAAGATTCGGCACAGGATATCGTAAGCCCTTTCTCTTTCAAAAGAGCAACAAGCTGTGTGTTTATCATTTGTATATCATCTCCAAAATTAATAACTTTTTATAAATTGTAACATAAAAGTGCTAAAAAAATCAACTTTTTTGCTAAAAATAGACAAAAAAACGTCAAATATTGCGATTAAAATAAAAAACAACTATTGACAAACGTAAAAAAGTGTAGTAAAATATACTCAGTAAATTATTATGTGCTATGCACCAGAAAAAGGAGAAATAACATGAAAAAGATTTTTGCGCTTTTACTCGCTGCACTTCTTTGCACAACTATGCTCGTAGCTTGTGGTGGTGGCGACGATACAACAACTACAGCTCCCACAGTTGACGATGATACAACACTTGATAACGTAGTTGAGTTCTAATTTAACTGAATAAATCCTCCGTGTTAAGGGTACACTCCCTTTAATACGGAGGTTTTATTTTTATGAGGTTTTTTTCTACATTAATTGTATGCTTAACCACATTCCTAACTCTCTGGGGATTTATCCCGACAGCTGAGGAATGTGAAATTTACGATTCAACTCTGCGTTTACATGTTATTGCCAATTCCGATTCGGAGTCGGATCAGGCTGTAAAGCTTAAGGTACGTGATGAGATTCTTGAATATATTTCAGGATATGATGTCAAAACTAAACATGAGGCACTTGCCATGGTTATTGCGGACACTGAAAAAATAGAGCAAATCGCCACAAGAGTGCTTAGGGAAAACGGTAAAGCAGACAATGTTAAAATTGAGATAGGGGAAGAGGAGTACCCTTTGAGAAATTATGATGGCTTCAGCTTGCCTGCCGGTACCTACACCTCTGTGCGTGTAATAATCGGTGAGGGCGAGGGGCAAAACTGGTGGTGTGTGCTGTTTCCGCCTATGTGTACATCCTTTGCCACGGAGCTTGATGATGATAACTATATCAGCGTAGGATTGTCCGGTGACCAGTATGACCTTATTACAGGCTCAAATGGAGAATACAAGGTTAAATTCAAGCTGCTTGAAATAGCTGCCGAGGCATTCGGAATAGAATATTAAAGGTATCCGCACGGATTATTATCTGTGCGGATTTTGAATATATACTTGAATTTAATATAAAAAAAGTGTATCATATAAATGATATAGTAAGGGGGGTTTTTATGTTTGGATATGTAAAGCCGAATATTTCGGAGCTTAGAGTAAGAGAAAATGAGCTTTATAAGGCTACGTACTGTGGACTTTGTCGCACTATGGGTAAGACTACAGGCTGTCTTTCCAAGCTGACTCTCAATTACGATTTTGCATTTTTAGCCCTTGTCAGATTTGTGCTTGAAAATCGCAAGGCAGAGGTTAAAATGCGTCGCTGCGCTGTTCACCCATTTAAGAAAAGACCTATGCTGGAGCCTGATGAAACCCTTAGATATTGCGCCAAGGCAAGTGTGATTTTAACCAGACTAAAGCTGGAGGATAACATAAATGACAGCCGAGGATTTGCAAGGCTGAAGGCAAAAATTGCCAACCTTGTGTCGATATTTTTCAGAAAAACCGATAGGGACCTTGCTCCATTGGAGGAAAAGGTGCGCACTCTTATTGATGAGCTTAGCGAGAAAGAAAAGGAAAAATGCGATTCTATCGACACTGTGGCGGACATTTTCGGAAAAATTCTATCTGAAATCGCTTCCTTTGGCTTGGAGGGAATGAATAAACGCATTGCTGAAAACATCGGTATGCATCTCGGTAGATGGATATATGTTATTGATGCCTGTGACGATTTTTCAAAGGACGTAAAGGATAATTCCTATAATCCTTTGATATACGCCTTTGGCAATGAGCTTACTGAGGAAAGCAGGCAGAGCCTTAACTGTGCTGCAATGCTGGAGCTGGAGGCTATGAGTAAGACTCTTGAGCTTGTGGACTTTTCATCACACCGTGATGTTGAGGGTATTGTAAGAAACGTTACATATCTTGGCATGGTGTCGGAAACAGAAAGAATTCTTAAGCTTAATACAGATTGTGATTGCCAAGCTTAAAGTTTACACATTATTAATCAAAAGTTCTTTACATAGCGATTATTTTATGCTAAAATAACTTAAATATAGAAATTATCACGATTTTTCGGAGGAAATAAAATGAACGATCCATACAGAGTGTTAGGAGTTTCTCCCACTGCCTCAAATGAGGAAATCAAAAAGGCATACAGAGAGCTTGCTAAAAAATATCACCCCGATAATTATGCAGACAGTCCTATTGCAGATATTGCTGAGGACAAAATGAAGGAAATTAACGATGCCTACGATGAAATTCTTAAAATAAGAGCCGGCAGAGGCGAAAGCACTAATTATTCAAGCTCAGGTTATGAACAGAATAACGGTAGCTACAGCACCTCAACAAACGACCCTTACTATTATGAGGTGCGTAAGAACATCAACAACGGTAAAATCAGAGATGCCGAGGCATTTCTTAATTCTGTTCCAAGCGAAAAGAGAAATGCGGAATGGTGCTTTTTAATGGCTTGCGTTCTTACAAAGAAGGGCTACTACTTTGACGCACTTCGTATGGCAGATACCGCATGCAATATGGCTCCCGATAACAGAGAGTTTGCAGCTCTTCGCGATAATCTTCGCCGTCAGTCTCAGGGCTATGCTCAGCAGAATCAGCAGCGCAGTGCAGGTGGCTGTAATATGTGTGACATCTGCTCACTTCTCATTTGTCTTGACTGTCTTTGCAGATAAGGTGAAAAAATGAAGAGAACTAAGCATCTTACCTTTTGCGCCATTATGGCGGCGCTTGGAGTTGTCATACTGTTCCTTTTATCCCTTGCAGATTTCTTAAGCCTTACAGCAGTGCTTTTTGCATCGGTATGCCTGTTTATCACCTCAGAGGAGCTTGGCACAGCTAAGGCGCTGATGGTGTACATAGTTACAGGCGCACTTGCTATGCTTATTCTTACAGGTAAGCTGACTGCTGTGGAATATCTTCTTTTCGGCTTCTATCCCGTAATCAAAAGGCTTATAGAAAGGACCCCTAAGGTAGCGACCCTGATACTTAAGGGAATATATATCCTTGTGGCTACTGCAGCCGATGTTCTGATAATAAAATTCTTCTTCCCACAGGGAGATGAGGAGCTTTATATTCAGATTCTCACCGTGGCAATGAGTGTGCTTTGGCTTGTGCTTTACGACATCTGCTATACACGTCTTGCAAGGTACTATCATTTCAAGCTCAGGTCACAGCTGAGAATCGACAGATTTTTCAGATAAATATTTAGTAAAATAATACAAAAACACTGCTTAATTAAAGCAGTGTTTTGTTTGTTTATACGATATTTTATTAAAAAAGTTGACAATTCAATAATAAATAATGTAAAATAAATATATATAATATATTTTAAATTAACAGAGGACTAAAGCTATGTTCAGAAGTATGACAGCCTTTGCAAGAGCGCGTATGACGGTAAACGGAAAGGATATTACAGCCGAGGTGAAATCCGTAAATAACAGATACCTTGACTGCAATGTTAAGATATCCCGTCTTTACAGCTTTCTTGAGGATAAAATCAAGCAGTATCTTCAGGAAAAGGGAATTTCAAGAGGAAAAATAGAGGTTTATATTAACGTTGACCTTTTAGAGCAGGAGGGCGTTGAGATCGGTCTTGACACCGCCTATGCAAAATCATATATAGACGCACTTTATAAATTGCGTGACACCTTCGATTTAAAGGACGATATTACAGTTACCCGTATCGCTGCCAACAAGGATATTTTCAATGTGAAAAAGCCTGAGGATGATATTGAGGGAGACTGGAACGATATTAAGGCAGTTCTTGATGTTGCCCTTGACGCCTTTATTGAAAGACGTAATACAGAGGGTGAAAATCTTCTTAAGAACATCAGAGAGAAGATTGAAAATATTAAGGGCTATGTTGCTAAGATTTCTGCTAATTCGGATAAGGATACAAGCGAGTATGCAGACAAGCTTAAGGATAAAATCCTTAAATTCCTTGGTGATAACTCTATTCACATAGATGAGCAGAGAATTCTTACAGAGGTGGCTATCTTTGCCGATAAGGTAGCAATAGATGAGGAGCTTGTACGTCTTGACTCTCACTTTGGCGCATTCGAGGAGATTGCACAGTCAAATGAGCCCGCAGGCCGTAAGCTTGACTTCCTTGTTCAGGAAATGAACAGAGAGACAAATACAATAGGCTCTAAGGCGTCCAATGCCGATACAGCTCATCTTGTGGTAAATATCAAGAACGAGCTTGAAAAAATCAGAGAGCAGATTCAGAATATCGAATAATGAAATTTATAAGTATCGGATTTGGAAATATGATTCTTGACGAAAGAGTAGTAGCTCTTGTTCCTCCGGATTCAGCACCTGCAAAAAGAACAGTTGCAGAGGCTAAGGAAAAGGGCAGAATCATAGACTGCACCAGTGGCAGACGCACTAAAAGCGTAATTATTACGGATTCCGACCATGTAATAATTTCGGCACTTGCGCCGGAAACCGTAGCAAACAGATTAAACGGAATTGACGACGGAGGCGAAGACTGATGAGAAAGGGAATATTATTTATCATATCAGGTCCTGCCGGTAGTGGCAAGGGCACGGTGGTAAAGGAGATAATCAATAATCACAAGGATATTGCCCTCTCCGTTTCAGCCACCACAAGAAAACCACGTCCAGGTGAAGAAAACGGCGTTCACTACTACTTCATTTCCAAGGAGGAGTTTGAGGGTAGAATTGAACGTGGAGAGATTCTTGAATACACTACATACTGCGATAACTACTATGGCACACCTCTTAAGGAGGTAAAAAGGGCTCTCAATTACGGACAGGATATAATCCTGGAAATTGAGGTTGACGGCGCTATGCAGGTTAAGAAGAAGGTACGAAACTCAGTTGCCATTATGCTTACCCCTCCCGACGGAGAAACCCTTGAAAGAAGACTTCGTAACAGAGGCACAGAAACCGAGGAGGTAATTAAGTGGCGCTTGGCAAGGGCTAAGGAGGAAATTCTTCTTTTACCCAAGTATGACTACTCAGTAGTTAATGAGGACGGAAAAATTACTGAATGTGCTGACTTAATCTACGATATAATAAAGGCAGAGCATCAGAAAACAAAGAATACAAAACGAGATTTAATTAAGAAATTTATTTGACCTAGGAGGGAACTATAATGATTTATCCATCAATTCAGGACTTGCTTAAGCTTTCACCCGACGGAGAGGGCAATCAGAGACTTAACAAATATATGCTTGTAATGGCAACAGCTAAGTGTGCAAGAGTTATTACAAACGAGTATCTTAAGGATAGAAAAAAGGCAGAGAAGCTTATTGCCGAAAAGAAGACAGAAAAGGATATTGCTTCTATGCTTAAGAAGGAATACAGAGACGAAAAGGCTGTAAAGAATGCAGTTAAGGAGCTTAGCGAGGGTGAATTCACTCTCTACTTCCCCGGTGATGAGGGATATGAGGATTCTATCGTTGATGTAAGAAGCATCGGTCTTAACGAAGAGCCCGTAGAGGATACAAGAAAGGCAGAGACTGACGTAATCGACGACGGTGAGGAGCTTGATAGCGAGGATCTTGCAGACCTTATGAATGCTGATGAGGTGTTTGATAACGAAAATGGCTTCCTCATTGAAGAAAACGAGGACTGATAAATTTTAAACTAAGGAAAGGCGGATACGGTAATGACTGTATGTGTAAAGGTTCATATATTAGACGTGCCCTATCACGCCGACTGTGAGTACGACTACTATGCTTCATCCGATATTGCAGAGGAGATAGATATAGGCTCCCTTGTAGTTGTTCCCTTTGGCGCTGCCAACAGACAAAAGGTGGCATTAGTTACAGGCTACGGAGAGAGCGTAGAGTACGAAACAAACAGAATAAAGCATATTATATCCTCAATGAGCTCCTGTCTTTCTCTTACAGAGGAAATGATGGCGCTATGCCGATTTATGAAATCCACCACCCTTTGCACCATAGGCGATGCTGTAAAATGTGTGGTACCCACTATGCTTGTGTCCAAGGTGGAGGAGCTTCTTTATACTACCGATAAGGAGTATAAGGGAGAGGAGCATAAGGGAGTATATGAGTATATCTTAAAGAAGCCCGGTATTACTGTTAACAAGCTAAGTGATAAGCTGGAGGGCGCAAGAGATAGTGTCAGCTGGCTTGTAAGAAACAAATACGTTTCCAAAAAGGCTGAGATAACCGAAAGGGATAAAGCAAGATATGAAAGGGTAGTTTCTCTTGCCATTGACAAGAGTGAGGCTCTTGATATTGCCACAGGCAAGAAAAAGCTGAGAAGCAAGAAGCAGGAAAATATAATTGCCCTGCTTTGTGAAATCAGCTCTCTTACGGACAGGGAGATATACGAAAGAACAGGCTCACAAAAGCAGCAGCTTGACGGACTTCTTGAAAAGGGCTATATAAAAATTGACAAGATAAGAGTAGACAGAGACCCTTATGCTGAGTCAAAAACAGGTAAGAGGGACAATATTGTTCTTAGCGAGGAGCAGAAAAGGGCATATGAGCAGCTTGAGGAGCTTTATTCCTCAGGAGAGGCTAAGGCAGCCCTTCTTTACGGTGTTACGGGAAGCGGTAAGACAAGCGTTATCAAGGAAATGATTGACAGAGTAATTGTCAGCGGCAGAAGCGTAATCATACTTGTGCCGGAAATTTCCCTTACCCCACAGACCGTATCAATGTTCTGTGGATATTACGGTGAAAGGGTAGCGGTTATCCATTCAGGACTTTCCGCAGGAGAAAGATTTGATTCCTACCGTAAGATACGTGACGGTGAAATAGACGTTGTAATAGGCACCCGTTCCGCTATTTTTGCACCACTTTCAAATCTGGGTATGATAGTTATTGACGAGGAGCAGGAGCATACATATAAGTCGGATACCGACCCTAAGTATCTTGCCCACGATATTGCAAGATTCCGTTGTGCAAAGTCAAATGCACTTATGCTTCTTGCATCGGCAACCCCGTCTCTGACGTCCTATTATAAGGCTGTAAGCGGTGTATATTCTCTTGTCAAGCTTACGAAAAGATACGGAGAGGCAACTCTTCCCGATGTAATTATTACAGATATGCACAGGGAGAGGGCAGCAGGTAATACAAGCGTTTTCGGTACAAAGCTGGCTACTATGCTAAGCGAAATCAAAGAGGATAATAAGCAGGCGATTCTGTTCCTTAACAGACGTGGCTACCACGCATCTCTTTCTTGCTCGGAGTGTGGCAAGCCTGTGGAGTGTCCTAACTGCTCCGTTGCCATGACATATCATTCCTTCAGAAAAATAGAAGAGGATATTACTGCCGATAACGCTTACGATATTATGAGTGCCAGCGGTGTATTAAGATGCCATTACTGCGGATACCAGACAAGAGTTCCCAAGGTATGCCCCGATTGTAAGGAGGGACACCTTGAATATGTTGGCTTTGGCACGCAAAAGCTGGAGGGTGATATTGAAAGGCTTTTGCCTGATATAAAAACTATCCGTATGGATGCGGACACCACCACTCAGAAATCATCCTATGAGAAAATTCTTTCCTCGTTTTTAAACAAGGAGGCAGATGTGCTGATAGGCACACAGATGGTTACAAAGGGACATAATTTCCCCTATGTTACCGTTGTTGGTGTAATGCTGGCTGATATGATGCTGTATACCAGCGATTACAGGGCAGCAGAGCGTACATTTTCCATGCTTACACAGGTAATAGGCAGAGCAGGAAGAGCCAAGGATAAGGGTATTGCCGTTATTCAGACAAATTCCCCCTCAGACAGAACTATTCAGTATGCCGCAACTCAGAATTACGAGGAATTTTATAAAAATGAAATACAGATACGTAAGGCGTTTACCTTCCCGCCCTACTGTGATATCGCCCTGATTACTCTTTCCTCAGGCGATGAGTATTCCCTTGATAAGGAGGCTATGGGACTTCTTTCAAGGCTTAAGAAGGATTTTACAGAGGCAGGCGCCCCTGTTATTGCATACGGTCCCTTTGAGGCTCCTGTATATAGGACTCAGGGCAGATACCGTAAGAGAATAATTATAAAATGCAGGCTGGATTCAAGGGTAAGAAATATCCTTGGTAAAGCATACAGCGATTTTTCAAGGGACAGCGCTAAGGTGCGTATTTCCTTTGATTTTAACCCGTCAAGCCTGTAGAAAGGATAAATTATGGGAGTTATTAAAATAGTTACAAAGGCAGAGCATGAGGATTTTCTAAGAAAGAAAAGCCGTGAGGTTACAGAGATTACTCCAAGAATAATTACTCTCCTTGATGATATGATTGAAACAATGAGGGCAGCTAACGGCTGTGGACTTGCCGCAGTACAGGTTGGTGTTCTTCGCAGAATAGTTGTTATTGAAACACCCGAGGGACTTTTTGAGCTTATTAACCCTGTTATTATCAAGAAGTCCGGCTGTCAGGAAAGCGCAGAGGGCTGCCTTTCCGTGCCCGGTGAATGGGGACTTACAAAGCGTCCTAATAAGGTAACCGTAGAGGCAACAGACAGAAACGGTGAGCGCTATCAGCTTACAGGCGAGGGACTTCTTGCCAAGGCTATCTGCCACGAGGTGGACCACCTTGACGGCATTTTATATACTGATAAGGTTATTAAGATGTTAGGAGCAGATGAGGTAGAATGAGAATACTTTTTATGGGTACACCCGACTTTGCAAGGGCTAATTTACAGGCGCTTTGCGAGGCAGGGGAGAATGTTGTCGGCGTAGTTGCCACACCGGATAAGCCCAAGGGCAGAGGACTTGTGCTTACTCCCTGTGAGGTTAAGAAATATGCCCTTGAAAGAGGGCTTCCCGTATATCAGCCCACAACCTTAAAGGACGGTGCATTTCTTGACACCTTAAAGGAAATCGACCCGGAGCTTATAGTTGTAGTGGCATACGGTAAGCTTTTGCCGAAGTACGTCCTTGATTATCCCAAGTACGGCTGTATAAACGGACATGCCTCTATTCTTCCCGAATACAGAGGCGCTGCGCCTATTCAGAGAGCTATTATTGACGGCAAAACCGAAACAGGTGTCAGCATTCAGCGTATGGATATAGGACTTGATACAGGCGATGTTATCTGCGTTGAGAAGATTACTATTGAAGAAAACGATAATTTTGAAAACGTTCACGACAAGCTGGCCGAGGCGTCCTCAAAGGGACTTTTAAGAGCTGTTAAGCTTCTTGAAGGTGGAGAGGCTACCTTTACAAAGCAGGGCGAATATTTTACTTATGCTGAGAAGATACTTAAGGACGATTGCTATATTGATTTCAAATCAAGTGCAAGGGATACCCATAACAGAATAAGAGGACTTTCTCCTATTCCTCTGTCATTTACCAAGACAGCAGAGGGTAAGCTTCTTAAGATCGTTAAGGCGCATATTTCCGATAAAAATATTGACGGCAGCATAGGTCAGGTTGTGGCGCTGGACAGCGCAATTCATGTAAAATGCAAGGAGGGCGTAATTGCCCTTGATATAATTGTTCCCGAGGGTAAGGGAAGAATGAACGCTAAGGACTATATAAACGGCAGAAAGATTGCTCTTGGCGATATTTTAGGTTAAAAACAAGAAAAGGAGGGGATACGTGTGGATAATCCAAGAAAGCTGGCTTTTAATTCTCTTGTGCGTGCAGACGCATTACAGAGCTTTTCCAATCTGGAAATCAATACAGTAATATCAAGATCGAATATGACAAAGAAAAACGCAGCTCTTTATACTGCGCTTTATATGGGCGTTACAGAAAAGCTTATGACACTTGATTATGTAATCGCACAGTACTCCTCTATAAGCATAGATAAGCTTGATATTGAAACAAAAAACGCCTTAAGACTGGGCCTGTATCAGCTTATGTTTATGGACAAGATTCCCGAGTATTCCGCAGTGTCGGAAACAGTTAATCTTTGCCCCACCCGTTCAAAGGGATATGTAAACGCAATTCTCCGTTCCTTTATAAGAAGCAATGGTAACGTGGAATATCCAAAAGATAAATGGGAGGCACTCTCCGTAATTTCATCTACTCCTACCTATATTATTGATATTTTCAGACGCTCCTATGGAGACAGCGTGGCTGAGCTGATTGTAAATACAAGCGCATCTCACAAGGGAATTTCATTAAGGGTAAATACTCTTAAAGGCTCCACAGAGCTTATTAAGGATACTCTTGAAAAGAGAAAAATCGAATATACCGTATCAGACCTTGTTAGTGATGTAATATGCGTAAATGCCCCTGTTTCCGAGCTTTCCGACCTTATAGACGGTGGATATGTTTTTGTACAGGATATTGCGTCACGTAGCGCTGCTAAGCTTCTTAATGCTAAGCCGGGAGAAAAAATTCTTGATGCCTGTGCTTGCCCAGGAGGCAAGACCTTTTCCGTTGCCATGGATATGGAGAACGAGGGCGAAATACTTGCCTGTGACCTTCATAAAAATAAGCTTTCTCTTATTTCAAACGGAGCAAAAAAGCTTGGGATTGATATAATAAGCGTAAGGGAGCAAAACGGCAAGGAATATAAGCAGGAGCTTGATGGCTCCTTTGACAGAGTGCTTTGCGATGTACCCTGCTCAGGCCTTGGCGTTATATCTAAAAAGCCTGATATAAAGTACAAAAAAGAGGACTCTGTGTCTAATTTACCCTCTGTCCAGTACGCAATTTTGTCAAACTGTGCAAGGTATGTAAGGGTGGGAGGAGAGCTTATGTACTCCACCTGCACACTTAATATTGATGAAAACGAAAATGTGGTAAACCGTTTCCTTACAGAAAATGAGGGCTTTGTGCCTGTGGATTTTTCTCTTGGCGACATACACTCTGAAAAGGGAATGTACACATTTTTTGAGCATATTACAGGTAGCGACGGATTTTTCGTTGCTAAGCTTAGGAGGGTAAAATAATGATAGATATTTTATCCTTGACCTTGCCCGAGGTTGAAGCTCTTATTTCAGAGCTTGGAGAGCCGAAATACCGTGCCAAGCAGATTTACGGCTGGATTACCAAGGGTATGTGGGGAGATGAAATGCGTAATATCCCCAAGAAATTAACAGAAAAATTAGCTAACGTATGCGAATTTCGCTTACCAACCGTGGAGCTTAAGCTGGAATCCAAGCTTGATGGCACAAAGAAATACCTTTTTAAGCTTATTGACGGTGAGTGTATAGAATCTGTGTTTATGAAGTATGAGCACGGTAATACTCTTTGTATTTCCTCTCAGGTTGGCTGTAGAATGGGCTGTAAATTCTGCGCCTCAACTATTCTTGGCAGAGTAAGAGACCTTACTCCCTCCGAGATGCTTGGACAGATTATAGCTGCAGAAAAGGACACAGGCGAAAGGATATCAAACGTGGTTATGATGGGAATAGGTGAGCCTCTTGATAACTACGATAACACAGTTAAGTTTTTACGTCTTGTAAGCTCACCGGATTCATTAAACATCGGACTTCGCCATATCTCCGTGTCCACCTGTGGACTTGTAAACGGTATTGATAGGCTGGCAAAGGAAAATCTGCCCATAACTCTTTCAATATCCTTACACGCATATGACAATGATGTTCGCTCATCTATTATGCCTGTCAACAATAAATACGGCATAGAGGAGCTTCTTACAGCCTGTCACAGATATTACGAGATAACAGGCAGAAGAATTTCCTTCGAATATACTCTTATTTCAGGTAAAAACGATACAGAGGAGGGTGCAATTAAGCTTGCCTCTGTATTAAAGAAATATATGCACTCAAATATCCATGTTAACCTTATCCCTCTTAATGAGGTTAAGGAAACAGGACTTGCCACCTCAAGAAACGTAAATAATTTCAAAAACAAGCTTTTGTCCCTTGGTGTAAATGCCACGGTAAGACGCAGATTAGGCTCTGATATTAATGCCTCCTGCGGTCAGCTGAGAAGACAATCGCAAAAGGAGTCAGTATGATTTGTTCAGCAAACAGCGATATAGGAATGAAAAGAAATGTCAACCAGGATTCATTTGTCCTTAAGACATTTTCAGATAAAACCGCCCTCTGCGTAGTATGTGACGGCATGGGTGGCGCTAAGGGTGGCGCTGAGGCATCTAAGATTGCATCGGAGGCTTTTACAAGAAGCATGGAGGAATTTCTTGCCCCCTTTGTAGGCAAGAAGGATAAGAATCTTCATGCCTCTGATATAAGAGATAACCTTATTATCAGCGTTGAAAGAGCAAATGACGCCGTATATTCCTATGCAAGATCTCATTCATCCTTGAAGGGCATGGGTACAACACTTGTGGCAGTTCTTGTAATTGACCATAACGTTTTCTGCGTAAATGTGGGAGACAGCCGTATGTATCTTATAAAGGGTAATAAGATTAAGCAGATAACAAAGGACCACTCCTATGTGCAGTATCTTCTTGATATGGGTCAGATTACAGAAAAGGAAGCTGAAACATTTCCAAATAAAAACGTTATTACAAGGGCAGTCGGCACAGAGGACAGCGTAACTCCCGAATATTTCAGAGAAGGAGTATCCGAGGGGGTATTTATCCTTCTTTGCACAGACGGTCTTACAAACTTTGTGGATAATGAAACTATTCGTGAAATCGTTACTGCAGACAGCAAGAATATGGATCAGCTTACCTTAGGCTTAAGAGTACGAAAGCTTATTGATACCGCAAACTCAAACGGTGGTGCGGACAATATTACCGCAGCACTTATCAAGCTTTAAGGAGGTAAGGTATGGAACGAGAAAAATACGATGTCTACAAGAAATATGTAGGTACGGTTTTAGACGACAGATACTTTATCGACGAGCTTATCGGCGTTGGTGGAATGGCAGTTGTTTTCGGTGCTCGTGATAGCTATATCAACAATAACAGAGTTGCAATAAAGATGCTTAAGGTAGACGTTGCAAGTGATGAAATAATGGTAAAGCGCTTTAAAAACGAGTCCAAGGCAGAATCTATGCTCAAGCATAAGAATATCGTGGCTATTCACGATGTCTCCGTAAAGGGCAGAGATAAGTACATAGTAATGGAATACGTTCAGGGCATTACACTTAAGAATTACCTTAAGGGCAAGGGAGGACCTCTTTCCTTTGATGAGGTTATCTGCTATACAAAGCAGATTTTGAGGGCGCTTTGCGTTGCCCACGGAAACGGCATTATCCATAGAGATATTAAGCCTCAGAATGTAATGGTTCTTCAGAACGGACGTATCAAGGTCATGGACTTCGGTATTGCCAAGCTTCCCAACGCAGAAACCGTAACAGTTACAGACAAGGCAATAGGAACTGTATACTACATGAGCCCCGAGCAGGCAAGTGGAAAGAAAATAGATTCACGAAGCGATATTTATTCTCTTGGCGCTATGCTTTATGAGCTTGCAACAGGTGAGCTTCCCTTTACAGGCGAAACACCTCTTTCCGTAGTTCTTCAGCAGATAAATGATGACCCTGTTCCCCCAAGAGAAATCAATCCTGATATCCCCGTTGGACTTGAGCAGATAATTCTTTGCGCTATGAGTAAAAAGCCCTCCGAGAGATTTCAGGATGCTGAAATTATGCTTGATTTTGTTATGCAGCTTCAGGAGGACAGAGATATTAAGTTTGAGGTTTTGCCAAGCCGTAATTGGATCTCAAATTTTGTTTCTCACACTCGTAGAATTTTAGGAATAAAGAGGAAAAGATGATAATTTCCGCCATTATAACAAAAAGCGTCGGTGGACTTTTTACAATTCGTACCGACGAATTATATGAGGGCAAAAGAGAGTTTGATGTTCGTGCCAAAGGCTCCTTCAAGCACGAAAAAATCACTCTTTTGGCAGGAGACAGAGTAGATGTTGAGATTGATGACCACGGTGAATTTTTTATAAAAAAGATTCACGAAAGGAAAAGCTCTCTTATTCGCCCACCTCTTGCAAATATAGATATAATTTTTGTAGTAATTTCCTGCAAAAAGCCCGCCCCTGTGTATGAAACAATAGATAAAATGATATCTATTGCCGAGTTTAACAAAATCGAGCCCGTTATTCTGATTACAAAGTCAGACCTGGACCCCGATTTTGCCGCTGAGGCATATGAAATATACTCAAAGAGTGGATTTAAGACTATTGTAACCTCCTCAGAGCTTAATGAGGGCTGTGATGCTGTTCTTGATTATATTAAGTCAGTTGCACAAAAAAACAGCACCGTATGCGCTTTTTCCGGCGCTTCCGGTGCAGGAAAGAGTACAATGATAAATAAGCTGTTCCCTCAGCTTCAGCTTGAAACAGGGGACCTTAGCCATAAGATAGAGAGAGGAAAGAACACTACAAGAACAACAGAGCTTTTCCCTCTTGAAAATCTTATCGGCGAGGGCTATAAGGGTTATCTTGCAGATACCCCCGGTTTTTCGCTTCTCGATTTTGAACGCTTTGACTTTTTCTCCCTTGAGGAGCTTAAGGATACCTTCCGTGAGTTTGGAGAGGTAGAGGGCAAGTGCCGATATACCAAATGCACTCACACCAAGGAGGAGGGCTGTAATATTATTGCCCGTGTAAAGACAGGAGAAATTGCAAAAAGCCGTCATGAAAGCTATGTTGCACTTTTTAACATTCTCAAAAATAAGCCAAGGTGGAAAAAGTAACAAACAATCAGAATACATCATATTATGTAGTAAAGGCATTATATGAGGTGTATTATGAAGATAGTGGTAGTTAAGTCTCCAAGGGTGCTTTCACCTATTTTAAGAGCTATATTTAAGATTAAAAAATAAAAAATCACCGACACAGTGTCGGTGATTTTTGTTTAATATTCGCCGTTTTTTATAAGCTTATATGTTCCGTTTTTAAGGGCTTCTATAAGCTGAGCCATGCTTGTAATCTCATATTCTGTTACAATACCTGCATTAGTAGGCACATCTACATAGTGGAAGTCTGTACCTGATGTTCTTATAAGTGGATATTTGTTTGCCCACATTTCAGCAATATCATTACGGGAGTCGTGGCCCATATGTCCGTTAAACACCTCAATGCCGTCAATATCCCAAGGAGCATTCACGGTCATTCCGTTTCGAAAGGGATGGGCCTGAATCAAAAGATATCCCTTTTCCTGACAGATTTTATGAAAATCCCATACCTTCATGTTGAAAAGAAAGGGATTGCTTTTCAAAAATTCTTCATCGGGGCCAAATACAAGATAGTCATTTGAGCTGCCCTTAAAGCGAAGCTCCATTCCCATAAGAATATTAAGCCTTTCGCCTGCAAATTCCTTAAGCTTGTTGTATGCGCCGACATACTTGTCAATCATATCGTCCCAGCTTTCGGCACTAAGATAATCATAGGTAAAATCTGCAAAATGATTTGTAAGGACTAAGGAGGTGTAGCCTCCCTCAGTATATCTTTTTACAATAGTTTCTACGTCAACTCTTGCGCAACCGCTTGCATCCTTTGAGTGACAGTGTAATTCAGTCTTAAACATTTTTCTTTCCTTTATTCTATTATTGCATGTATTAATTTTGTTGGTTGTGGTTTTATATCGGTAATCAGAAATGCGCTATCAAGCATTTTTTCGCATTGACTAACCAAATCTTTATTTGATGTATACATAGTGGCAAGTGCTTGACCCTTTTTCACATATTGTCCGATTTTTGATTTAAGCACTATTCCTGCACCAAGGTCAATTATATCGTCCTTGGTTTTTCGCCCTGCACCTAAAAGCATAGAGCCGATGCCCACGCTTTCTGCATTGATTTCAGACACATATCCCTCTGTTTTTGACAGATAGTCTACTTTAATCGGGGAAGTATATAGCCTTTCGGGATTGTCAATATAAGTAGCATCTCCACCCTGCATAGAAATCCATTCCTTCATTTTTGAAAGGGCAGAGCCATTACTTATTGCGTTCTTGCACCTTGATTCAGCCTCTGTGTATTCAAGCTTGAATACAGCGGAAATAATACTTGCACTAAGCGCTATGCAAATTTCGTAAAGGTCAGGGTCTCCCTTGCCGCTTAAAACCTCAACGGCCTCCTTAACCTCAAGTGAGTTACCAATATTCATACCAAGAGGTGCGCTCATATCAGTAATAAGAGCACGCATATTTTTGTTGAAGCTTTTTCCGATATCAACCATAGCCCTGGCAAGAGCATAGGAGCCGTCAAGTGTTTTCATAAAAGCGCCGTTGCCTGTTTTTACATCAAGAACAATTGTGTCAGCGCCCGATGCCAGCTTCTTTGACATTATACTTGAGGCAATAAGTGGAATTGAATCAACTGTTGCAGTCACATCACGCAAGGCATACAGCTTTTTATCGGCAGGGGCTAAATTTCCACTCTGACCTGTTACTGCAATACCGCATTTTCTTACATTATCTAAAAATTCCGTAGGTGACAGGGAGGTGCGATAACCCGGAATTGATTCCAGCTTGTCAACCGTACCACCTGTAAATCCAAGACCTCTGCCGGACATCTTTGCCACCTTAGCCCCAAGAGAGGCTACAATGGGAGCAACAATAAGGGTAGTTTTATCTCCGACTCCACCTGTGCTGTGCTTGTCAACCGTGATTCCGTCAATAGACGATAAATCAACAACATCTCCGGATTTCATCATTAGCTCCGTAAGATTAAAGGTTTCGCTGTCCTTCATCCCTTGAAAGCATATTGCCATAAGAAGGGCTGACATCTGATAGTCGGGAATTTCTCCGTTAACGTATCCGTTTACGGCAAATTTTATTTCATCACGGGTAAGCTCATTACCCATTCTTTTTTTATAAATTATATCATACATTCTCATAGGTTTACCTCAAAAAGTGCCATAGAGTGTGCATTATTTCATACTTTCCTTGGTAAATGAGCAGGGAAGAAGCTCGCCCAAGGTCATAATTTTTGTTTTCTTACCCTCAAGGGGCAAAATAATCTTAAATTCAGCTGTACAATGCTCAGCCATTACCTGTCTGCACATGCCACAGGGATAGCAGTAGTCATCTCCCGAGCCTACAATTAAAATAGCAGAAAAATCTCTGTTTCCCTCACTGATAGCCTTAGTTAAAGCAACTCTTTCTGCACAAAGGGTGGCACCGTATGATGCGTTTTCCACATTACAGCCTGTGTATATGCTTCCGTCCTTACATAAAAGAGCAGCGCCTACCTTAAAGCTTGAGTAGGGTGCATATGCATTTTCTCTTGCTTCAAAAGCCTTTTCTAATAAAATCTCGGGGGAAGTGTCCATAATTATACCTCGCTATCCAGTCTTACAACTGCGTAAGGACTTATAATTTTATCGCGAAAGCTTGTTCCGTTTGTCTTATAATCTACACCGAAAATATGGCTTATTGTTGCTGAAATATCTGAAAAGGTAGGTAACGTACCCAGGTTTTTGGGTAAAATACCCTTTCCGTACGCCAAAAGAGGCACATATTCTCTTGTATGGTCGGTGCTTATATCCGACGGGTCACAGCCATGGTCAGCAGTAATAATCAGCATATCATCGTCACAAAGCTGAGATAATATATGAGGCAGCTTACTGTCAAAATAGGCAAGTGCAGAGGCGTATCCGTCAATATCGTTTCTGTGTCCGTACAGCATATCAAAATCCACAAGATTTATAAAGCAAAGACCGCAAAAGTCCTTTTTCATAAGCTCAATAGTCTTTTCAATACCTTCATTATTTGAATGGGTAAGATGATATTCCGTAATGCCGTTGCCTACAAATATATCGTAAATTTTACCTACTGAAATTACGTCATAGCCCTTATCCTTAAGCGCATCAAGAACTGTCTTTTTAGGTGGAGGTAAGGAAAAATCACGTCGGTTGGCTGTTCTTACAAAGGGATATTCTCCTGTAAATGGTCTTGCAATTACTCTTGCAACACCGTTTTCACCAACCAGAATTTCACGTGCAATTTTACAGTATTCGTATAGTGTATCTACATCTACAATATCTTCATGGGCAGCAATTTGAAATACGCTGTCAGCCGATGTATATACAATCAGCTTTCCACTTTCCATATGCTCAATGCCATAGTCCTTAATTACCTCAGTGCCCGAATACGGCTTATTACAAAGCACACCTCTTTTGCATCTTTTGGAAAACTCGTTAAGGATTTCCTCGCTGAAGCCATTCGGATAAGTGGGGAAAGGCTTATCTAAGGTAAGCCCACTTATTTCAAAATGACCGACTGTGGTGTCCTTACCCATAGAAAGCTCAGCCATTCTGCCGTAAGCACCCAAGGGAGAAGCTGATTTACCAATGCAGTCAACACCGTCTATATTACCAAGCCCCAGGGAAATAAGATTAGGAATACTTAGCTTTTTTGAGGTGGAAATGCCTCTTAAGGTATTCGCACCCTCATCATTAAATAGCCTTGCATCGGGCAAAGCGCCAATGCCAAAGCTGTCAAGTACAATTAAAAATATTCTTCTCATAGCTTAGCTGCACATTCAAGTGCCAATGTTATCATTTCATTAAAGGTAGACTGTCTTTCCTCTGCGGTAGTCGCTTCACCTGTTATAAGGTGGTCGGATACTGTGCAGATTGCAAGAGCTCTTTTGTTAAGACGTGACGCAGTCATATATAGTCCGGCCGCCTCCATTTCCACAGCCATTACTCCCATTTTTGCCCACTTGGGTGTAGTGCTTTCTACTGCGGAATCTCCATAGAAGGTGTCGGAGGAGAGAAGATTGCCCACATGATATCTTAAGCCCATTTTTTCTGCCTCATCTACAAAAAGCTTAAGCAGGTCAAAGGAAGCAATAGGCGCAAGCGTGCCGGGCAAATCATACTGACTTGCAAAATTGGAGTTGGTGCAAGCGCCCATACCCATAACAATATCACGCACCCTTATGCTTTCCTGCATTGCACCTGCAGAGCCTACACGGATTATATTTTCTACTCCAAAAAAGGAGTACAGCTCATATGCGTATATTCCGATTGAGGGCATACCCATCCCACTTGCCATAATGCTGACAGGCTTTCCCTTATATGTTCCCGTGTAGCCGTTTATACCTCTTACGGAATTTACAAGTCTTGGGCTTTCAAGAAAGGTCTCAGCCATATATTTTGCTCTTAAGGGGTCACCCGGCATAAGAACAGTTTTTGCAAAATCCTCGGGGGTGGCATTAATATGAGGTGTCGGATACATTTTCATAATTATTCTCCTTTACTAGCTTAACTATTCTGCTTGTGCCAAGACGTGATGCGCCAAGCCTTATAAAATCCTCTGCATCCTGTAAGGTTGATATGCCACCTGCTGCCTTGATTTTAACATTTTCAGCCACGTGGTCGGCAAAAAGCTTAATATCCTCCTTTGTTGCTCCTCCCTTTGAGAAGCCTGTGGAGGTCTTAATATAATCTGCGCCGGAAAGAGACACAAGCTGACACATTTTTATCTTTTCCTCCTCAGTAAGAAGACAGCATTCGATAATAACCTTAAGAACATTATCTCCGCATACCTTCTTTATAGCTGTTAATTCGTCAAGAATTTTATCGTATTTTTTGTCCTTAAGGTCACAAATATTTATAACCGTATCAATTTCTTCCGCACCGTTTTTAATATATTCTGCAGCCTCAAGGCATTTCACCTCTTTAGTTGAATAGCCATTGGGAAATCCAATTACGGTACAAATTGTCATTTTGTCACCTACATATTCCTTAGCAGCCTTAACAAAGGCACCCGGAATACACACAGATGCAGTTTTATATTTAATAGCATCGTCGCAAAGCGCGAATATTTCCTTTTCCGTGCAGCCAACACGGAGAAGAGTGTGGTCAACCCTTGATAAAATATTTGCTATATCCATATTGCATCTCCTTTTGATGTTTCGTACAGTATTATTTTATCACATATTATGTTTAAAATCAACAATATTCACACGTATTGACACTTTTTTTGAATTTTTTAGTGTAAAAAAGTAAAAATACCTATGCAAAACAAAAAATTTATGTTAGAATAAGTATACCATACATGAAAAGAGGTTTCAGCAATGAACGACGAAAAGACAGAAGTTTCCCAGCTCAGCACCGAAGCCCCGTTAACAAAAAAAGAGATCAAGGCAAGAAAGAAAGCCGAGAAGAAGGAGCTAAAGCGCCTTAAAAAGGAAAGAAAGCTTCGTGAGAAGGATAAGTTCCATAGAGTACGTGGTATTGTACCCTATACAAGACTTATTCCTTATATTATGGAAACCCGTAATACTTCTCAGAACTTTATCTTTGATAAGATAAGTATGGAGAAGATTGATAAGTACATTAAGAGGAAGCAGGAGGAGGGCCTTACTAATCTTACTCTTATGCACGTTATCATCGGTGCTTATTGCCGCGCTGTATCTCAACGTCCTGCGATAAACAGATTTATTCGCGGACAGAAGATTTATTCACGTAAGAAGGTAGAGGTTTCTCTTGCCATCAAAAAAGAAATGGCGCTTGATTCCCCTGATACCGTTATTAAGGTTATCCTTCCACCCTCCGCTACTATTGAGGACGTATATAACGCTTTCAATGAAAAGATCGAAGGATACAGAAACCACCCTGACAGCAGCTTTGATAAGCTTGCCAAGGTGCTTAATTATATTCCGGGTCTGCTTCTTCGCTGGACAGTCAGATTTTTAAGATTTCTTGATTATTTCGGACTTCTTCCAAGAGCACTTACTAAGCTTAGTCCCTTCCACGGCTCACTCTTTATAACCTCTATGGGCTCTCTCGGTATTCCGCCCATCGTACACCATCTGTATGATTTCGGTACTGTGCCCGTGTTTATCGCCTTTGGCGCTAAGCAGAGAGAATTTAAGGTAAGAGCAGACGGAAGCGTGTACAAGCACTCATATGTAGACATCACATATAATCTTGATGAAAGAATATGTGACGGCTACTACTATGCTTCGGCTATGAAGGTTATTCGCGGTGTATTCAAAAACCCCGATAGCCTTGATAATCCTCCTGAGCAGGTAATTGAGGATATAAGGTAAAGGAAAAGAGATGCGATATCGCATCTCTTTTTTTGTTATTTTATTCAGCGTCAGGTACTATAAGTCCGTATCCACCTGCGTTACGCTTATATACAACACAGGTTTCCAAGCTTTCAGCATCCTTAAATACATAAAATGCGTGACCCAGCAGTTCCATCTGAAGAATTGCTTCTTCAAGTGACATAGGCTTAAAGGAGAAGGTTTTTACACGAATGTTGGACATAATGTCCTCTTCCTCAATATCAGGGAAGTTTTCTTCAACTATTTTAAGACCTTCCTCGCGAATCTTCTTATGAAGCCTTGTCTTATTCTTTCTTATCTGTCTTTCAAGTGAGTCAATTGCCAAGTCGATTGCGTTAGCGAATGTATCAGATGCTTCCTCAGTACGGAAAACCGTACCGTCGGTGTAGATGGTGATTTCCACCTTTTCTAAATTTTTAGGCATTGAAAAGATTACGTCCATTTCCGCATCATCGTGGAAAAACTTGTTGAATTTGGAAAGCTTTTTCTCAGCCATTTCCTTGACAACATCGTAAACCTTCATGTGTCTACCTACAAAATTCATCTTCATACTGTTCACCTCTTGGATATTATTCAAAGAGATAATACTCTTTGTAATTTTATTTTACCATACTATTTAATGAAAATAAATAGAAAATTGCAAATTTTTTAAACTTTTTTGTGAATAATAACCAAAAATAATGCAGATAACTTATTCAACTACCTTAAATCCAAGAGCTTCAATAGCTTCTTTAACTATTGACAAATCAAGCTGAGCCTTGGAAATTACAGCTACAGCCTTTTTTTCAAGGTCAATATTTACCTTTTTTACGTCAGAAATTTTCTTAAGGGCATCAGTAATACGTGCCACACATTTCTGGCAATGCATACCCTCAACTGTAAGATTTAATTCATGCTTTTTGAATATCATTTTTATTTCTCCTTTTAGTTAGTCGTAGTGAGTTAATAGATACACACAGGCTGCTAAGCACCATGGCAAGAGATGCTATCATAGGATTTATTGTAATTCCAATGCTTAAAAGCACACCTGCGGCAATAGGTATCATAAGCGAATTATAAAGGAAAGCAAAGAACAGATTTTCCTTTATGATTCGTAAGGTTTTTTTGCTTGATTTTATGAGAGCGGTTATACCGTCAATAGAGGAATGAGTAAGAATAACGTCGGAGCAGTCCATTGCAATATCCGTTGCGCCGTGCATGCTTACGCTTATGTCGGCATAGGAAAGGGCAATTGCATCGTTTATACCGTCACCGACCATAGCGCATAGCTTGTTTTCGGACTTAAGATTTTTTACAATTTCAGCCTTTTCCTTGGGAGTTACCCCTGCAATAACCTTGGTAATTCCAACCTTTTTCGCCACAGAGTTAGCCGTTTTTTCATTATCGCCTGTCAGCATAATACATTCAATACCCATGCTTTTAAGGGCAGCTATTTCAGCCTTTGCTTCACCTCGTACAATATCGGATATACCGAAAAGAGCATTTATTTCTGAATTTACAACACAATATACTATACTGTTTCCGTCAGAGGCATATTCCTCCTCGGTAGCTTTATATTCGTTTTTTATTCCTAAGCTATTAAGATATTTTCCGTTTACAAGATATATGTCCTCATTACCGATCTTTGCATATACACCTGCACCGTCAATAACCTTAAAATCAGCCACGTCTACGGGTAAAATCTTGTTTTCTGACATGTAATCGTTAAATGCTGAGGCAATGGGATGTGAGGATTTTGCTTCAATAGAGCACACTTTTGAAAGAAGCTCTGTTTCTTCACTCTTTGTAATCAGCTTACGGCTGATTTTCATTTTTCCGTAGGTAAGCGTTCCGGTTTTGTCAAAAATCACAGCATCAAGCTTAGATGCGTTTTCGAGAATTTCGCTTTTTTTTATTAAAATTCCATCCTTTGCAAGCTCACCCTCGCTGATAACCGTTGCAAGGGGCGTTGCAAGACCGAGGGCGCAGGGGCAGGCAACCACCAAAACTGTAATAAACGCACCGACTGCGGAGGAGATACCAAGTCCTATGGCAAGATGAATAATAAATGAAAGAATTGCAATAGCTGTTACTGTAGGAACAAAGTAAAGGCATATTTTGTCAGCCACCTTTGCAATGGGAGCCTTAGTGGCAGATGCCTCTAATACAAGGTGTACAATTTCCGATACGGTAGAGTTTTTCCCTACCCGTTCTGCTAAATATTCCACATATCCGTTAGTGTTTACAGTTCCGGCAAGGACGGTATCGCCCTCCTTTTTTAAGGCAGGCTTGCTTTCTCCTGTTATAAATGCTTCATCAATATGTGCGTTTCCTGATATTATTTTTCCGTCAACGGCAATCTTTTCACCGGGGTGACATACAAGAATATCACCCTCGCTGATTTCATCAAGGGCTACCTTTTCTATGTTATCCCCACGCTTGATATATGCGTAGGTTGGTGTAATCTGGACAAGGGAGGAAATCGCATTTTTCGTCCTTGATTTGCTTGATTTATCTATAAATCTGCCAAGCTTTACAAAGTAAATAACAATTGCACAGGATTCAAAGTATACCTCCTTTACCTCCGATACAGCACCCACAATAACAAGAACAGAAATTGTAACACTATATATAAATGCAGAGAAAATTCCAAGAGTAACCAAGGAATCCATGTTAGGAGACAGGTGGATTATGTTTTTTATTCCGCTTTTTATAATGTCATATCCGTATATAAGGAACGGAATAACTAATATAAAGGAAATTAAATAGAACCAAAGGGGACTTTTATGCATATTGAGAAAGGCAGGCACGGGCAAGCCAATCATATGCCCCATAGACACATAAAGCATTAAAATCGCCAGGGACGTGTAGATTAAAAACAGCTTTTTGGAGTCCTTTACATCCTTATCCTCGGTTTTTGAATACTCTCCGATGCTTTCAAACCCTGCATTTTCAACGTATTTAGCAAGGGTATCTATATCCACAATGCTTTCGTCATATTCAATAGATGCGCTTGCCATAACAAGATTAACGTTTGCATTTATAATGCCCTTTTGCTTGTTCAGATATTTCTGTAATCCACCGGAGCAGGCAGAGCAGCTCATACCTCCGATTCGTAATACAATCTTTTTCATTTTACCTCCTTTTCCAAGGATAAACACTTTTTTCTAAAGTATATTTTACCAAAATTGCTCTTTTTAGTCAATAGAGGTTGTACAAAAAATCCAAAAAAGTTAGTTTCTGCTAACCTACAAAAATAATAAAAACTTGTCTAATACCCTTTGACATTTAAGTAGGGTTGTGATATACTAATATATGTTGTTATACTTTAAATAAAAAATATTTTAGGAGATTTACATGGACATCTTAAAGGGAAACGTTATTATAAGTCAGTCAGGTGGACCTACCGCCGCAATTAACGCAACCCTCTCAGGAGTTATTCGTGGTTGTCTTGAGTGTGAAGATAAAATCACTACTATTTACGGGGCAAAAAACGGTGTTGAGGGCCTTTTAAGAGAGGATATAGTAGATCTTTCATCATTTTTTAAAGGTAATGAGGACAAGCTAAGTCTTTTGGAATCTACTCCTGCCAGTGCTCTTGGCTCATGCAGACTTCGTTTGCCAACACCCGAAAGGGATAGAGAAATATACGATAAGCTTTTTGCTATTCTTAATAAGCTTAATATCAAATATTTCTTCTACATCGGCGGTAACGATTCTATGGATACTGTTAATAAGCTTCATAGCTTTGCCGTATCAAACGGACAGGATATTAAGTTTATCGGTGTTCCGAAGACTATAGATAATGACCTTGTATGCACAGACCATACTCCCGGCTATGGCTCAGCTGCTAAGTATATTGCTACATCTATGGAGGAAATCCTTCGCGACTGTGGTGTTTACACTATAAAGTCTGTTACAGTTGTTGAGATTATGGGACGTGATGCCGGCTGGCTCACCCTTGCATCATCCTTGGCAGGTATGCACAACGGTAAGGAGGTTGACCTTATTTACTTACCCGAAAAGACCTTTAGCATAGAGGAGTTTATCGAATCTGTAAAGAAAAAGCTTGAGGATCATCCCGATGTTGTAGTTGCGGTAAGCGAGGGTATAAGATATGCAAGCGGAAGATATGTTTGCGAGGGCACAACCGATAATAAAAAGGATGCCTTTGGTCATAAGTTCTTAAGTGGCACAGCAAAGCAGCTTACTCATATTGTAGCAGGTGAGCTTGGCTGTAAGACACGAGCTATTGAGCTTAACGTGCTTCAGCGCTGCGCAGGACATATTCAGTCTGCATGCGATATAGATGAAAGCGTTATGATAGGCAAGGAGGCTGTATATCAGGCACTTTCCGGTAAATCCGGTATCATGCTTATATTTGAGCGTGAGGACGGAGAATATAAGACTAAGATTGCAGCCGTTGATGTAAGTAGGGTTGCAAATAATGTTAAATTCGTTCCCGACGAATTTATAAATGAAAAGGGGAATGGTGTTACAAGTAAGGCACGTGAATATCTTCTTCCTCTTATTAAGGGTGAAAGATATGTTGAATATAAGGACGGTCTTCCAGTACATTGCATTATAAAATAGAGAGGCAAGAAATGTATAAATTTGGTTTTGACAATGATAAATACCTTAAGAAGCAGTCTGAGCAGATTAAGGAGAGAATAGCAAAATTCGGTGGTAAGCTTTATCTTGAGTTCGGTGGAAAGCTCTTTGACGATTTCCACGCATCAAGAGTGCTTCCCGGCTTTGCACCCGACAGTAAAATAAGAATGCTTGCAGAGCTTAAGGATCAGGCTGAAATTATTATAGTTATAAATGCTACCGATATTGAAAAAAACAAGGTAAGAGGCGACCTTGGTATTACATATGACCTTGATGTGTTAAGACTTATTGACGCATTCCGTGGCTTCGGACTTTTTGTTGGCAGCGTTGTAATGACAAGATATGAATCATCTGCGCCTGTAGAAAACTTTATAAATAAGCTTGAGGGCCTTGGCATCAAGGTGTATAAGCATTATGCAATCAAGAACTATCCTTACGATATTGACAGCATTGTAAGTGATGAGGGCTACGGTAAAAATGAATATATCGAAACCTCACGCTCCTTGGTTGTTGTAACTGCTCCCGGTCCCGGTAGTGGAAAGATGGGCACATGCTTATCCCAGATTTATCACGACCATAAGAGAGGCGTTGATGCAGGATATGCTAAGTTTGAAACCTTCCCTATATGGAACCTGCCTCTTAATCACCCTGTCAACGTAGCATATGAGGCTGCAACAGCAGATCTAAACGATATAAATATGATTGACCCATTCCACCTTGAGGCGTACGGAAAAACAGCTGTTAACTATAACAGAGACGTGGAAATTTTCCCTGTTCTTCGCGCTATGTTTGAGGAGATTATGGGTGAATGCCCCTATAAGTCACCTACAGATATGGGTGTTAATATGGCAGGCGACTGCATTTTTGATGATGAAACCGTACGTGCGGCTGCAAAGGATGAGATTATAAGAAGATACTATAATGCTCTTTGCAATGAAAGAAAAGGAACACCCTCTGTTGCAGAGATTAACAAAATAAAGATTCTTCTTAAGCAGACAGGAATTGATGTTAAGGAGAGAAAATGTATTCAGGCAGCTCTTGATAAGGCTGCGGAAACAGGTGGCCCTGCAACAGCTCTGGAGCTTCCCGATGGGCGCATTGTAACAGGTAAAACATCTGCGCTTTTAGGTGCATCAAGTGCTGTGCTTATCAATGCTGTAAAGGCACTTGCAGGCATAGACGATGATTTAAATATTATCTCCCACGAAATATTGGAGCCTGTACAGAAGCTTAAGGTTGAGAACCTTGGCAACCACAACCCAAGACTTCATACAGATGAGGTTCTTGTTGCTCTTGCTATTACAGCTGCAGGCAGTGACGTGGCTAAAAAGGCTATGGATTCCTTAAAGAATCTTTGTGGCTCGGAGCTTCATTCATCTGTTATTTTGTCACCTGTTGATGCTGCTACCTTCAGAAAGCTTGGCATAAATGTAACATGTGAGCCTGTATACCAGACAAAAAAGCTTTTCCACGGTTAAAATTCAGAGAGAACGAATCGATTATTCCTTGTACGTTGAATATAAGCTTATAAAATCAGAATAACAAAAAGCTCCGCTTAAGGCATTGCCTTTAAGCGGAGCTTTATTTTTACGGACCCTGTGTCTGTATTTAAAGTATTTTACGTTATAAATGCTCTTTAATTTATCGTTTT
The DNA here is from genome assembly GCA_045542275.1 of Eubacteriales bacterium. Taxonomy (GTDB): domain Bacteria; phylum Bacillota; class Clostridia; order Oscillospirales; family CAG-272; genus RGIG2000. The sequence goes on from JAZQKP010000034.1 coordinate 47,252, forward strand.
TGCGTTATGCTCTGTAATGAGCTCAAGACGGGCTCTCAATGCTGCGTTTTCATCCTTTAATAAATCTCTGTCATTTCTAAGCACCTCTTTTGCACACTCAAATGCTGTATGCAAAAGCTCTGAATCTGTACATGACTTAGAAATGTTAAAGTTGGTTTCACCCGACTGTCTGATTGACGGGTCAGCAGAGAAGAAATCACCGGGGCCTCTCATCTTAAGGTCACGCTCTGCAATTGTATAGCCGTCATAGGTTGTACGCATAATATCAAGTCGCTCTCTTGACGCTTCTCCACCCGTGGAGGAAACAAGAATACAGTAGGACTTTGCGTCCCCTCTGCCGACACGTCCACGAAGCTGGTGAAGCTGAGACAAGCCAAAGCGCTCCGCATTTTCTACAATCATAAGAGTGGCATTAGGTACATTTACACCAACCTCAATTACGGTGGTGGAAACGAGAATATCCGTTTTACCTGAGGCAAAGTCCATCATGATTTTGTCCTTGTCCTTACCCTTCAGCTTACCGTGTATAAACTCAACTGTAAGATCGGGAAATTCCTCCTTCAGCTCCTTTGCATAATCTACAGCAGCCTTCATTTTATCGGAGGAGCTTTTTTCCTCAATTACAAATGGGTTGTAATCGTATGCATCAAGAATATCCTCTTTCTTTTCTTCAACGCTGGGGCAGACCACATATACCTGATGTCCCTCTGCCACCTGCTTTCTTATAAATCCATTCAGTCTCTGACGGTAGCTTTCGTCGACTACAAAGGTGTCAACTCGCTTTCTTCCTGGAGGCATGCTGTCTATAAGGGAAACATCAAGGTCGCCGTATATCATAAGGGAGAGAGTTCTTGGGATAGGAGTAGCGCTCATTACAAGGACATGGGCGCTTCTGCTTTTTTCTGCAAGACGGGCGCGCTGACGCACACCGAATCTATGCTGCTCATCTGTGATTACAAGACCAAGATTGTTAAATTCCACATTATCCTGTATAAGGGCATGAGTTCCAATTATAAAATCCGTTTCACCTGTGCGAAGCCTTGTTAAAATTTCCTTTTTTGCCTTGGCTGGAGTTGAGCCTGTAAGAAGCTCACACCTATAGCCAAGCTTTGTAAAGTATGGGTCAAGGGACTCAAAATGCTGAACAGCAAGAATTTCCGTAGGCACCATTAATGCTACCTGATATCCGTTTTTACACATTGCATAGGAGGCAAGGGCAGCGCATACTGTTTTTCCGCTACCTACGTCGCCTACAACTATTCTGTTCATGGCCTTTCCGTAGCCCATTATAGGCTCTTCACCGTTGCCGCTTAAGTCCATAAGAATTTCTCCAACCGTACGTGCCTGCGCGTCGGTCAGCTCATAGGGTATCAAATTAATGTAATCGGTTACATCAGTATCGGAAATAATAGGGGCAAAAATGCTTTTTTGCGAGGACTTGATTTTTGAAACAGATATTGCAAAGAGAAAAAGCTCATCAAAGCTGAGTCTGCGAATGGCTGCATTAAGAGCGTTTTCGTCATAGGGCGCATGAATGTTTTTTAACGCGAAGGGCAGAGAACAAAGGTTAACCCTGTCAAGTATGCTTTCAGGCAGATATTCCTCTGTAATATTACTTATTTCAGGTAAGATTTCACTTATAAGCTTTCCGAGAAATTTCTGGTTTATGCCATGGAAAAGTGGATAAACGGGTACAAGGGGAAGTAGTTTTTTAAATGGAACTACAGGCTCATAGGCAGGAGAAGTCATACTTATAGTACGCTTTTCACGTGCTATTTTCCCCCAAAACCTAAAGGTCGTACCTATGGTAAAGACATCTTTTAAGTAATTTTGATTAAAGTAGGTAATGTTTACTGTTCCACTATCATCAAACGCCTTGAATTTAAGAATATTCATTCCTCTGCGCACCATTGCCACCTTAGGCTCGGTAGCCACGGTCAAAACGTAGGAATGAGGCATAAAGTCGAAGGGAGTGTCGATAATTCTGCATATATCCCCACGGTTCTGATAGGCTCTGGGGAAGTAGTAGAGGAGATCTCCGACAGTTTTTATTCCATTTTGATTAAAGCATTTTTCATACTTAGGTCCGACACCGTATAAGGTGCCTATTTTGTCGTCAAACCTCATATACGTACCCCCCTTTTTGATGTTTTGTGTGAAATTTTACTTAAAATGCCCACCGCACGTAATGTGTAGTGGGCATATGTTATTAAAGTCCGAGCACTGCTGCACCGAGGATGCCTGCATCGTTTCCGAGCTCGGCAATCTTGATTACAGGCTGTTCATATCTGCCATGACCGTATGTCTGACTAAATACCTTTTCGCAAAGAGGCTTAAGGAGATAATCCTTTTCATTGCATACACCGCCACCGATGGAAAGAACATTGGGCTGGAATATGTTTATCATTGTTGCAACACCGCATGCAAGATAGCTGATGTACTCGTCAACGATTTCAGCGCCTACCTTGTCACCCTGCTTCATAGCTGCAAATGCAACTCTTGCATTTACGCAGTTAAGATCACCGTTAATCATATCCTCAATGATTGTTTTTGTGCCGTTTTCTCTTGCCTTGATAAGATGCTCCTTAGTCATATTTACAAGACCTGTTGCGGAGCTGTAGGTTTCCCAGCAGCCCTTTCTGCCACATGTACACTGCTTGCCATCCTTTTCGATAACAACGTGACCAAGCTCAGCACCTGCATGGTTAAAGCCTGAGTAAACCTTGCCGTCAAGAACAATGCCTCCACCAAGACCTGTGCCAAGAGTAATCATAACAGAATACTTAGCGCCTCTTGCAGCACCTGCGATTGCCTCAGCCTTTGCAGCTGCATTTGCGTCGTTTTCTATGTATACCTTTTCAATACCCAGATATTCCTTAAGAAGATCTGCAATAGGGAAGTTAATAAAAGGAAGATTGTTAGCGTATTCAACAACACCTGTATCGGAGTTTGCTGTACCGGGTGTTGCAATACCTGCATATGCAATGTCGTTAAGTGTGAGACCTGCATTTGCAATAAGCTTCTTGCAAAGCTCTGCCATATCCTTAATTATAAGCTTACCGTCGCGGTTTGCAAGGGTAGGAACGCTGCCCTTCAAGATAATTTCATACTTTTCGTTTACAATACCTACGGCGATATTTGTTCCGCCAAGGTCGATTCCCAAATAATACATATAATTCAACCTTTCCGGCAAAACGGGGATTTATGATTAGTGTTTTGCTCTTTTTTAATTATAAAATACGGGGTAAAAAAAGTCAATACCATATTTCAAAAAAATGGATTTATTTTTTACATCTTCACATAACCGTCAAAAAATCTACACATTTTTTCATGTGTCAAAAAACAGAGGTTTAAATTGTGCAAATTGCACAAATGAAAGAAAATTAAAAATTTAAAAATATTTTTTGCCAAAACCTCTTGACAATGTTGAAACCCCTTGAAAATAAAGGCTTTTTTTCAATGTTACAATTTGGTAATTTCATTAACAAAAAAGTTAAAATTTACAATTTGTACATAAAATGATTTTTCAAAGTGCAAAACAGGTCGAAGTTTTTTCTTCTTATATTGTATATATAAAAAAGAATCCTTGACTTTGGTGATTTTCTATGATAAAATGAATTCACTAAAAGGTTAAATTTGTGCAAAATCACATATTAACTTCAATCCCGCCTCGCTCGGCGGGATATTACTTGCAAAACGGAGGAATTCTTATGAAAACAAAAGCAAGAAGAGTGCTGGCGTTGTTCCTTTGTGTTCTCATGTTAGTGGGTACACTTGTGACAACGGTTTCTGCAGCTTCCGACTCTGGTAGCAGTAGCGGCGGTAAGACGTCTATCGACAATGTAACCGATATTCTTAACGCTCTGTCCTACTCCGAGTACATAGCGAAGTATGCAGACGAGGCCAAGGGTGAGAGCATTATTGAAATCCCTGCTCTCAATTACGACAAGGACGCAACTACTGCAGATGTTAAGGAAGTAAACAACATCTACGGCAAGGACGGCGTTCTTAAGATTCCTGAAATCGGATCTGTCGTTTGGAAATTTGACATTCCAAAGGATGCACTTTATTCAATTGAGATTGAGTATTGTCAGGTTGAGGGCAAGACAAACTCCATTGAAAGAGTATTCTACTTGAATGGCGACGTTCCCTTCTCAGGTGCTCGTTCCGTAATCCTTTCCAAGACATGGAAATACAATTATGTTGTAGGTACGGACGGAAAAGAATCATTCAAGCAGGACATTAACGGTAACGATATTCGTCCCGGAGTTGTAGAGAATCCCAGATGGACAACATATGCCATCTCAGACTCTAACGGCTACTACAGCTATCCCTTCGAGTTCTTCTTTGGCGAGGGTGAAAACACTATCGCACTTGAGGGCTCAAGAGAATCTGTATACATTAAGTCTATTAAGCTTGTTCCCTTCAATAAGCCTGTTTCCTATGAGGAGTACCTCAAGGCGTATACAGACAATGCTAAGGGCGGCGTTATTGATGTTGTAGAGGCTGAGTATTCTCTTAATATTTCTAATGTAACTGTATATCCCGTTTACGACAGAACATCCTGTATCACCAGTGGTCTTACAGGTCCTCAGTCCGCTAAGGTTAACAAGTACAACACCACAGGCGGTGCGCAGTGGCAGAACGTTGGCGAATGGATTGAGTACGAGATTGAGGTTCCTGCAGGAGCAAGCGGCTACTACGGAATCGCGTTCCGCTACAAGCAGAACCTTCTCAGCGGTATGTTCGTTTCAAGACGTATATACATTGACGGTGAAATTCCCTTTGACGAGGCTAACTACTGTAACTTCAACTTCTCCGACAATTGGGAAACAACATATCTCGGCAACGGCGACGATGATTACAAGTTCTACCTTTCCGAAGGTAAGCACGTAATCAAGCTCGAGGTTGTACTCGGTGATATGGGCGCTCAGGTAGAGCAGGTTAGTGAGTCACTTTCAGTTATTAACAACTGCTACCTTGAGATTTTGAAGCTCACAGGTAGTACACCTGACGAAGACCGTTCATACGGCTTCTCCAGAGTAATGCCCGATGTTATTACAGCCTTGATGGACGAATCCATCAGACTTAAGGGCGTATATAATTACCTTACAGAGACAACAGGTCTTAAGGGTCAGCAGACATCTACACTTGAACAGCTTTACAACCTTCTTTATAAGATGGCAAGCGACGAGAACGAGATTGCTAAGAACCTTGAAACACTTAAGTCTCAGATCGGTAACCTTGGTACATGGATTAACACAGCCAAGACTCAGCCTCTCCAGGTTGACTACATTCAGATCCAGAAGTTAGACGAGGAGCTTCCCAAGAGCGAGGGTAACTTCTTCCAGTCTCTCTGGTATGAAATAAAGCTCTTCTACTACAGCTTTATTGTTGACTATAACTCACTCGGCGTATCTGCAGATTCAAGTGCAGAGCCCGTTGAGGTTTGGATCACAACAGTTGCTAATACAACAGGTCGTGACCAGGCACAAATCGTAAGAAGCCTCATTGAAAATAAGTTTACACCCGAAACAGGCGTATCTGCTACTATCAAGCTTGTAGCGGGAGGAACACTTCTTCCTTCAGTTCTTGCAGGCGTAGGTCCTGATGTATCACTCTTTGAGGGTAGCACATCAATTATTGACTACGCTTTACGTAGTGCTGCAATGCCTCTTAATAAATTCTTAGCAAGAGACCCCGAGGTATTTGATTACTTCCCCGAGGCTGCTATGATTCCTCTTACATTGTATAATTACGATGTAGACACAGGAAAGACATCCAAGACATACTACGGTCTTCCTGATAAGATGGACTTCAGTATGATGTTCTATCGTAAGGATATTCTTTCTGACCTTGGTCTTGAGATTCCTGAAACATGGGATGACTTGCTTGCTATGATTCCCGTACTTCAGTACAACAACATGGAAATCGGTATCCAGAAGGATATCTACACATTCATTCACCAGAGTGGAAATGAAGTATACTCCAATAACGGTATGACAATCAACTTTGATGATGTAGGAGTACTTAATGCATTTACAAAGCTTTGTAACATGTTTACACAGTACTCATTGCCTTATCAGTATGACTTCGCAAACCGTTTTAGAACAGGTGAGATGCCTATCGGTATCACATCCTACGGTATGTGTAACCAGCTTGAAATCTTCGCTACAGAAATTTCAGGTCTTTGGGGCTTCGTTCCGCTTCCCGGATACAGACAGGCTGACGGTTCTGTTAAGAACACATCAAACGCTACAGTATCCGGATGCCTTATGCTTGCAGGCTGTGACAACCCCGATAACGCTTGGGAATTTATGAAGTGGTACACAGGTAAGGAATTCCAGGCTGACTATGCAAACGATATCGTTGCACTTATGGGTATCTCCGCAAGACCGTTGGTAGCTAACACAGAAGCTCTCAATGAGCTTCCTTGGACTAACGAGGAGCTTATTAACATCACTGCTCAGGTTGGAAACCTCGCAGCTGTTCCTAACCACCCCGGAAGCTACTACCTCCAGAGATATATCGATTTCGCATTCCTCGCAGCATATAATGACGGAGCCGATCCTGCCGACGCGCTTCTCAGCTATGTTAATACAATTAATAAGGAATTAACTAGAAAACGTCAAGAGTTCGGCATGGACATATACGAAGATTAGACTGTTAAGTCGGAAATACTGTTAAGGAGATAATTTAGATGGCAACACAAGATAAAAAATTAAATGAAGCTGTCAAAGTGCGTAAGATCTCCAAGGATGAATTTAAGAAAAATTATTTCAAGTCATCTGAGGAAACCGCAATGTTTGCGAAAGATCTTGCAAATAGTACCGACGCCCCTGTCATAATCGAAGAAGAGACTGCCACCAAAAAAGAGAAGAAGGTGGTAACAGCTCGTAAAGATATGACCATGGCACAGTGGACAATTAAAGAAATGAAGAGAAATAAAGCAGGCTATATTATGATCTTGCCCTTTATGATCGTATTCTGTATGTTCACATTGTTCCCGGTTTTACTTTCACTTGCACTCAGCTTTACATCATTTAACATGCTTGAGTTTAAATCCGATATGTTCGTTGGTATAAGCAACTATACAAGATTGTTCTTCGACGATGACATATTCCTTCAGGCATGTAAGAACACACTTATATTCGCTATGGTTACAGGTCCTGTATCCTACATACTTTCCTTCCTTGTTGCATGGTTCATTAATGAGCTTGCTCCTAAGATCAGAGCGCTTGTTACTCTTGTATTCTATGCACCTTCATTCTCAGGAAACGTATACCTCGTTTGGCAGACACTCTTCCACGATGACGCAAACGGTTGGGTAAACGGTACACTTCTTGACCTCGGCCTCATCAACGAGCCTATTCTTTGGTTCCATGATGAAAACTACGCAATGACCCTTTGTATCGTAGTTGCTCTTTGGATGTCACTCGGTACAGCGTTCCTTTCCTTCATCGCAGGTCTCCAGACTATGGACAAGAGCTTGTTCGAGGCTGCCTCCGTTGACGGAATCAAGAACAGATGGCAAGAGCTTTGGTACATCACACTTCCTCAGATGAAGCCTCAGCTCCTCTTCGGTGCGATCACAGCTATCACCGGTTCCTTCGGTTTCGGTGCAGTAGTTACCGCACTTTGCGGATTCCCCTCAGTAAACTATTCATGTCACACAATCATGCACTGTCTCGATGACTACGGCAGTACAAGATGGGAAGTAGGTTACGCCTCTGCGATAGCAACAATCTTGTTCCTTATCATGATCGGCGCTAACATGCTTGTTCAAAAATTAATTTCGAAGGTAGGACAATAATATGCAAAAAGTGCAAAAAATGCGAATTAGAAATCATCAAGTTGTCCTTAACCGTTCGGTAGGCGGCGACGCGGGAATCTTTGTGTTCCTTGCAATCATGGGCGTGTTCATGTTCTTACCTATGGTATACGTAATCATGCAGTCCCTTAAGCCACTTGATGAGCTCTTCATCTTCCCTCCAAGATTCTGGGTTGCTAAGCCCACACTTGGAAACTTCGGTAGCTTGTTTAAGCTCCTTAGCGATTCATGGGTACCCTTCTCAAGATACATCTTCAACACAGTGTTCATTACAGCAGCAGGCGTATTTGGAAACTTGTTCTTCTCATCCCTTGCAGCGTATGCACTTGCTAAGATTCCTTTCCCGGGTAGAGTAGGCGTATTCAAACTCATCAGATCATCCCTTATGTTTACAGCAACCGTTACTGCTATTGCAAACTTCCTTACACTTTCAACATTAGGTTTGCTTGATAATCACCTTGCTATTATCATTCCCGCATGGGGCTCAACGCTTGGTCTTTATCTTATGAAGCAGTTTATGGATTCATCAATTACAGATACAGTACTTGAGAGTGCGCGTCTTGACGGATGTAGCGAATTTAAGACCTTCTGGGTAATCGCAATGCCTATGGTTAAGCCCGCATGGCTCACACTTATCATTTACTCATTCCAGGGTCTCTGGAATACAGGCGCTTCAGTATATATCTATAGTGAAGAGCTTAAGACACTTAACTACGCAATCGGCCAGATCACATCAGGTGGTATTGCCCGTGCAGGTGCTTCCGCAGCAGGTACAGTTATTATGATGATCGTTCCTATCGCGGTATTCGTTATCTCACAGAGTAATATCATTGAAACAATGGGATCCAGCGGTATGAAGGACTAAGGAGGAATTATGAAGAAAGTAACAAGAATATTAGTATTCGTAATGATGCTTCTTATGGTATTCCCCATAGCTTCCTTCGCTATCATACCTTACGAAACATATACATACGGCATCGACGGATGGGCAGTTCCTTCACCTGATGCTTATGTACCTGACATCATGGTAGACTCAGCTTATATCGGTGAGCTTGCAGGCGGTCTTGATACACCTCTTATGGAGCCCTCTGATATTGAAGCAGATGCTAATGGCAATATCTATATTACCGACAGAGGTAATAACAGAATAGTAGTTCTTGACTACGAATACAGACTTAAGTACATTATTAAGGACTTTGTAAACGACAGTGGTGTAGATGATGGCTTTAACAAGCCCTCCAGCACATTCGTTGTTAACGATGGCGATGTAAAGGGACTTTACGTTTGCGATACAGGTAACTCAAGAATCCTTGTATTTGACCTTGAAACCGGCGAAATCGTACGTGAAATCAACAAGCCTAAGTCCACACTTTTGGTAGACGACAAGTATTCACCTGTTAGCTGTGTAGTTGACAAATACGGACGTCTTTATGTAACAGCATCAGACAGAACCGAAGGTATCATGGTTATGACATCTAACGGTAAGCTTATCAACTTTATCGGTGCTCCTAAGGTAACCGTTACAGCAAGAGAGGCTCTCCTTCGTATCATTAACCCTGCTGCAGCAAATATGCTCACCTTCGTTCCTACATCATTTACAAGCCTTGACCTTGACCAGTCCTCACAGGAATTCGTATATGCCACATGTATCTTCGGTGAAGACTACAAGGATAAGCAGACAGCATCAATCCAGTCAAAGGACGGTGTTTACTCTCCTGTAAGACTTCTTAATGCTAAGGGTGCAGATATTATGAACCGTAACGGCTTCTTCGACCCCGCAGGTGAAGTTGATATCATGTCCAGTGATATCGCAGGTGAAAGCACAGAGCAGGTAACAGACGCTTCTCAGATCAAGGATATTACAAGTGGTCCTAACGGCGTTTGGTCCATTATTGACGCTAACCGTTGTAAGATCTATACATACGATAACGACGGTAACTTGCTTTATATCTTCGGTGATAAGGGTAACCAGCTTGGTAACCTTACACTTGCTCAGGCAATTACATATCAGGGCAACAAGATTTTGGTGCTTGATATTAAATCCAACTCGTTCACAGTTTACCGTAGAACTGAGTATGGTAATCTTCTTGATGAAGCTATTGAGCTTCAGAATCTTCGTGAGTATGATCTCTCAATTGAAAAGTGGGAAGACGTTCTTGCGAGAAACAATAACTTTGATACAGCATATGTAGCTATCGGTAAGTCCTTGCACAGAGCAGGTGATTACAGTGAGGCCATCGGATATTTCCAGAATGCTTACGATATTGAAAACTATGCAACAGCATTTAAGGAAGTTCGTAAGGAAGTAATGGAAATCTGGTTCATTCCTATGATTGTTCTTATTGTATTCGTCTTTGTCCTCTTTGGCAAGCTTATGGGTTGGGTAGGTAAGGTAAACCTTGCTGCTCAGACTAAGTCCGGTAGAAAGTCTCTTAAGGAAGAGCTCTGCTACGGTACACACATTATATTCCACCCATTTGATGGCTTCTGGGATCTTAAGCACGAGCAGCGCGGCTCAGTAAGAGCTTCCATCATTTATATCATAGTTACAATTCTTGCATTCTACTATCAGGATATTGGTAGAGGCTATTACCAGAACCCTCAGGGCGCATACGGTACTATCTTCTCCAGTGCTGCATCAGTACTTGTAATTTTGATTCTTTGGGTAGTCGGCAACTGGTGCTTCACCACCTTGTTTGACGGCGAAGGCAATATGAAGAATATCTTCATTGCCACATCCTATGCTTTGTTCCCGGTTCCGATCTTTGTAATTGTTTCTACAATTCTTACAAACGTATTCGTTGGCGACGAGGCTCAGATCGCATCTATGCTCGTAGTACTTGCATATATATGGATGGCATTCCTTCTCATTATCGGTATGCAGGTTATTCACGACTTTACAATGGGTAAGAACATCGTAATGATCCTTTGCTCATTGGTAGGTATGGTATTCATCGTATTCGTTGCATTGTTGTTCACAACCCTCGCATCTAAGATGATAGGCTTTGTGGAAACACTGATTGATGAAATAAGTTTCAGGTAAAGGAGGATATAGCTAATGAAAAAGAGAATAACAGCATTTATCCTTGCCGTGCTTATGTGTATTTCCACAATAGGTATATTTGGTTCATCTGCAGCATCGGTTTACACAGATGCTAGATCATTGGCAGAACAAGAAAGAATTAAGGGCATGGAGCTTAAGCTCACAAAGGGCGATCTCAATCTTTATGTAGATGAGAAGACTGCAGAGGTTGCAATCGTAAACACCAAGACAGGTGAGATAATGCTTTCCAACCCCTACAACGGCACAGATAGAACACTTTCACAGCTTATACTTTATTATAAGTCAACCGGTGCAAGTATTTCAGCACCGTATTACAGCTATAACAACTGTATCAAGTATGAGAACAATCAGGTTTCATACAAATACACAGAGGATAGCGTAACAGTAGTTTATGATTTCGGTGAAAAGATTAAGGAATTTATCATTCCTCAGCTTATTAAGAAGTCTGATATGGATGAGCTTATTTCCGAGCTTAAGGCAGTAGGTGTTTCCGATTCCGAAATCAGCAATATGAAATATAACTACGAATACTGTTCAATCACAATTGATGAAAACGGAACAGATATTTCACAGACTATTTCACCTAACAAGAAAGAAAATCTTTTAAAATCATACAAGCAGTACGGCATTGAGACCGAGCCCTTGTATTCACTTAAGGGTATAAACGATAAGAGAAAGGGCGAGACACAGACCACCTTTGCCAAGATCGGTTATACTAAGGACCGTATGGAAGAGCATCATAACAGCATCGGCTTCGTGCCCGAGGATGTTGCCTCCACACACCCCGGATTTATTGTTCCTCTTGAGTATAAGCTTACAGAAAACGGCTTTACAGCAGAGGTTGATGCTAGCAAGATAAGCTACGACAGAACAGCAGTTACACTTGAAACTGTATCTATTCTTCCTTACCTTAATGCTGCAGATTACAATGAAGAGGGCTACACCTTCATTCCTGACGGTAGCGGCGCACTCGTAAGATTCGAGGACGTTGCCAGCCAGAATGCTGCTAACAACATTACATTCAGCCTTTACGGCAATGACAATGCTTTCTATTCACTTGAGGCTAAGATTCTTGAACAGGCTACACTTCCTGTTTTCGGTATGAAGATTAAGGAAAAGCCCTATGATTCAGGCTTCTTTGCAGTAATTGAAAGCGCTGATGCAGTTGCATCAATTACTTCTGCACACAGTACAGTAAATCACTCCATTTATCCCACATTCAAGCTCAGCGCAGCTGACTCCCTTACAATGTCCAGTACATCTACAGGCGTTGAGGGTACACTTAATGTAAAGGGTAATGGCGTATTCACTGATAAGTGTACAGTAAGATATTTCATCCTTACTCCTGAAAACCTTGCAACAGAAAAGGGCTTTACAAAGGCTTATGATACCAGTTACGTTGATATGGCAAGATGCTACAGAGAATATCTTACAGCAAAGGGCGATATTGATAAGATTAAGTTGGCTGAAACAAGAGAAGGCACTAAGATCTTCCTTGAGGTGTTCGGTTCAATTAAGGTAGAAAAGAAGGTTGCTACATTCCCTGTAACAGTTAACGAGGCGCTTACATCATTTGAAGATATCAAGACAATTCAGGCTGAGCTTTCAAGCTTGGGCGTAGGTCCTATGAACTTCATTCTTACAGGCTTTGCTAACGAAGGTCTTTCCGCTAAATATCCTACAAAGGTTAAGTGGATGAACTCTGTAGGCGGTAAGAAGGGCTTTGATGAGCTTCTTGCTGATGCTGAGGCTAAGGGATATGAAATTTCTCCCAACTTTGATTTCGCATACTCCACTTATATTTTCGGTAGTGATAACATCAACTACAGAAAGCATGGTGGTAAGTCTCTTGATAAGAGATTCTCAATGAAGCTTACATACGACCCTGCATGGCAGATGCTTGCATATATCGGTGGTATCGTAATTTCTCCTAACTCATATGACTATGCATACAGCAAGTTTGCAGCTAGTGTAGAAAAGCACGATATTAAGAACCTTGCAGTTGCAACTCTCGGCTCTGATCTTAACTCTGACTTTAACGAAGACAACTTCACTTACAGAACAACATCAGCGCTTAAGACAATGGATCTTCTTGCTAAGCTTAGCGGTAAGGTAGAAAGCTCCAAGACAAATTATAAGCTCCTTGTTGAAAAGGGTAATGCTTATTCAATCGCATATGCAGAGTATATTACAAAGGCTCCTCTTGACAGCTCACGTGTTGCAAACGAATCTGAAGCAGTTCCTTTCCTTGGAATGGTTCTTCACGGTAGCGTAGTATTCACAGGCGAGGCTCTCAATATGGAGGGTGATGATGACTATGCATTCCTTAAGGCTCTTGAAAACGGTGCTAACCTTTACTTTACAGTAGCATACGATAACGTAGAGTATCTTAAGACAATTTGGGACTACAGTAAGTTCTATTCAATCAGATATGAGCTCTGGAGGGATTTCATTGTTGAAAAGTACGCAGCTTACAACAAGATAATGGACTCCAAGCAGGGATATTACATCACAGAGCATGAAATTCTTAATTCCTCCTACGGCAGAGAAGAGGGCTACACCCTTTACAGACTTGAAAATGGCGTAGAGAAGGATCTTGAAAACTCACGTGTAGTAAGAGTTGAATACGAGAATGGTGAAGGATACTTCCTCAACTATAACGCAGATTACGATGTTACAGTTGTTTATAACGGTAAGGTATTTAACATTCCTGCTCTTGGCTATGCAACATACAATAATCTTTAAGAAAGGAGGACAAATAGATGGCTAAAATAAAAACAGAATATACCACTACGGCAGCGGACGGTACAGTCCTTGTCCATATGGCTCCTAAAAAGAAGATGAGACTTACTCTTACAAAGAAAAAGGCTCTCTCCGGTTGGCTTCTTGTCCTTCCTTTTGTAATAGGCTTGTTAATCACATACGGACCTATACTCTTAAACTCCTTAAGAATGGTATTCTCATCAGTTACTATTAGTAAGGACGACGGTGTAGTTTATAAGTTTATCGGCATTGAAAACATTAAGTGGGCATTTGGTCTTTCAAAGGACGCAAATGGTGAAGCGATAGGTGACCCTTACTTCGTTGAGAACATTATCTCAGGTATGAAGGACCTTATCATTCAGATCCCCTCTATTGTAATCTTCTCACTCTTTATGGCTATTATTCTTAACCAGAAGATGAGAGGACGTACAGTATTCAGAGCTATCTTCTTCCTTCCCGTTGTACTTTCAATCGGTGTTATCGACGCATTTGATGCTGCATCTGCTATTTCTCTCGATGCCATTACAGGCGGTATCGATGACGGTACAGGTGAGCTTGGTGGCGGCACATCCTTCATTTCAATGATGGACCTTAATATGCTGTTCGCTAATGTCCAAATCGGTGGCTCATTCTTAAGTATTGCATCAGATCTTGTTAACAATATCTTTGATATCGTTAGCCGTTCCGGTGTACAGATGCTTATCTTCTTGTCCGGTCTTCAGTCTATTTCTCCTGCGATTTACGAGTCCTGTCAGATTGACGGTGCCAGCGCATGGGAAACATTCTGGAAGGTTACACTTCCTATGATCAGCCCTATGATCTTGGTTAACTCTATTTATACTGTTATCGACGCATTTACATCTTCCGATAACAGAGTTATCAGACATGTAATGAACGACGTTCCTGCTGCGAAGTTCCCGAAGCCTCAGCAGCTTGACTACGATTCACTTGCTACTACGGAAATGTGGATCTATGTATTATTTGTTGCATTACTTGTTGTCGTAGTTGCTCTTTTGATGAAGGCATTCGTCTTCTATCAGAAGAGAGATTAAGGAGGGGATAAGATGGACGCACCAAAAATTAGAAAAGAATCTAAAAATAAGATACGTGTGGACTTTGAAAGAGCTCCTCTTTGGGAACGCTTAAAGGGTAAATTCTTCTCAATGCGTTTCCTTAAGAATGTAGTATTTGTATTATTCAAATTAATACTTCTTCTCGGCGTATCCTTTGTAATCCTTTATCCTTACATTTCAAAGATAGCGGATTCATTTAAAACATTTGAGGATTTCCAGGATGTAACAGTTATTTACATCTCAAGACATCCTAATCTTGACCAGTATAAGTACATCATTACAGAGAACCACTATTTCAAGGCAGTTCTTAACACACTCCTCATCTCCGGCTCTAATGCGTTTTTACAGACACTTTCCTGTGCGCTTATTGGATACGGTCTTGCTAAGTTTAAGTTTAGAGGTAGAAATATTCTCTTTGGCTTGGTAATTCTCACTATGATGCTTCCTCAGCAGGCTATTCAGCTTCCTATGAGAAACTTCTTCTGGTACTATGGCTCAACTAATCCCATCGGTATGCTTCTTAACGCTTTGGGCATTATTGATCAGGGCTTACTTAACTCATACATTCCTTTGTTTATGCTTTCAATTACAGGCTTCGCCTTCAGAAATGGCTTGTTTATCTTCTTGTTAAGACAGTTCTTCACAGGTGTTCCTGATGAGCTTGAGGAATCTGCTTATATGGATGGTTCAACAACCTTTAGAACCTTCTTCAGCATTATTATTCCTCTTGCAATTCCTATGCTTGTTACTGTATTTATCTTCTCATTCGCATGGTTGTGGACAGATGATTTCTACGTTAACACACTTTTCCAGACATCCTACTGGACATCAGGCGGACCGCCACTTCTTAACAGTGCTAACTTTGTAGGCGTTGTTCCTGCATCACTTAACACATACTTAGGTAGCTCACCTACAGGTTGGGTAGCTTACACTAATGCGGTTGGTGGTACAAGTACAATACTTGTTGCTCTCCCCATCATTATTGCCTTCGTATTCTTGCAGGGCAGAATCGTTCAGGGTATTGAGCGAAGCGGTATCGTTGGTTAATAAACCTAAATTTAAAAGAGCTTGGATTTCCAAGCTCTTTTTTATTATTTTTTGTTGACATGTGGCTTACCTTGTGCTATAATTTAATTGAACAATTGAATAAACATTCAAATAACGGAGAAGCTTATGGCAGAAAAAGAGAATTTTGAAAATATGAATGTAATAGAATTTGTAAGAGGGAAGATAGCAGACGAGGAAACAATTTATGACCTTGCTGAGCTATTTAAGGTTTTTGGCGATACCACAAGAGCCAAGATTCTTTCCTGTCTTGAGGTACGTGATCTTTACGTTGGCGAAATCGCAGGAATTCTTAATATGAGCATTTCAGCCGTATCTCATCAGCTACGTGTTTTAAGAAATGCTAAGCTTGTTAAGGGTGTTAAAGAAGGAAAAGAGGTAAAATATTCTCTTGACGATAACCATGTAATGATGATAATAGAATGTGGAATGTCACATTTAAAGGAGTAAATATGAAGAAAATCTACAGGCTTTTAAATCTTGAGTGTGCAAACTGTGCGGCTAAAATGGAAAGAGCAATTAAAAAAATTGACGGGGTAAACAACGCAACTGTCAGCTTTATGACCTCTAGGCTTACAATAGATGCAGAGGACAGTCGCTTTGACGAAATTATTGAGCAATGTCAGAAAGCTATAAAAAAGTTTGAAAGGGATTGCACAATAGTAAAATGACAGCGTTTACTCTTTCAAAAAAAGAAAAAAGGGTTCTTGTAAGAATCATAGTATCCCTTGTACTGTTTTTTGCTGTTTTAATTACGGATAAAACAGTCTGCTTAGCCGATATAAGTCCTATGGGCTTTTATCTTCCCTTTATATTATACTTAACTGTTTATATAATTATCGGATACGATATAGTAATAAAAGCTGTAAGAAATATTATAAGCTTAAACCCATTAGACGAAAATTTCCTTATGCTTGTTGCCACTGTTGGCGCCTTCACCTTGGCAATTATAAGAGGTGTAAAGGGAGAGAAGACAGAGGGATTTGATGAGGCGTGTGCCGTTTTATTGTTCTATCAGGTAGGAGAATTCTTCCAAAGATATGCAACAGGCAAGTCAAGAAGCTCCATTTCCTCTCTTATGGATATCCGTCCCGATTATGCCAACGTATTGCGAAATGGTGAAACTAAAGAGGTATTTCCCGAGGAAGTATCTATCGGAGAGGTTATAGTAATAAATCCGGGCGAAAAAATCCCTCTTGACGGTGTAATAATCAGAGGTAGCACATCTCTTGACACAAAGGCCTTGACAGGCGAAACTATTCCTTATGACGCTTGTGAGGGTCAAAAGGTGCTTAGCGGTAGTATAAATCTTACATCTATAATAGAGGTAAGAGTGATTAAAGAATTTTATGATTCCACTGTATCAAAAATCCTTGAGCTTGTAGAAAACGCAGCTGATAAAAAATCAAGGGCAGAGGGATTTATTACGCGATTTGCAGCCATATACACCCCTATTGTAGTGGGACTTGCTGTAGCCCTTGCAATAATCCCGGGTATTATTACAGGTTTTTGGAGTGTGTGGGTGTATAGGTCCCTTAATTTTCTTGTAGTATCCTGTCCCTGTGCCCTTGTTATTTCAATACCACTTACATTCTTTATGGGTATCGGAACTCTTTCAAAGAATTATATTCTTGTTAAGGGCTCGGTTTATCTTGAGGCCTTAAACAAAGCAGATACCTTTGTTTTTGACAAAACGGGTACAATTACAAAGGGAGAATTTGCAGTTGATAGAATAGTTCCCGAAAGTAAAAGAGATGAAATTCTTCGTTACGCAGCTATAGCCGAAAGAGGCTCATCTCACCCTATTGCCAAGGCTATTCTTAATGAAAGCATTAATGTTGATAATAGCTATAGCATAGAAAATAAAGCAGGCTACGGAGTTTTGGCGACTAAGGAAAATGATACAATTCTTTGCGGAAGCTACAGCCTTATGAAGCTTTATAATATAGAATGTGAAGCTGACGATTCAATTGATACCGTTATATATGTGGCGAAAAATAATCGGTACGTAGGCAAAATTTACGTACGTGATAAGATAAAAGAAGAAAGCAAGGAATCAATAGACGATCTTAAAAATCTTGGCGCAAAAGCAGTTCTTCTGTCGGGTGATAAGAATGAAATTGTCAAAAAAGTGGCAGAGAGTGTCGGTATTTCCCATTATCAGGGAGAGCTTTTGCCAAAGGATAAGGCAACTGAGATTGAAAATATTATAAAGAGCAAGAAAAATGGCGGTAAGGTGTGCTTTATAGGTGACGGAATAAACGATGCCCCGGTTTTAATGCAGGCAGATATAGGCATCTCTATGGGTGGAATCGGAAGCGATGCAGCTATTGAGGCATCGGATATTGTGCTTATGAAGGACGATTTATCCACACTCCCCCTGGCAAAACGTATCGCTAAGAGGACTGTTGCCATAGTAAAGGAAAACCTTATATTCGCTTTAGGTATCAAGGCGCTGATTTTAATTCTTTCAGCTATAGGTATAGCTAATATGTGGATGGCAGTATTTGGCGATGTGGGTGTAGCTATACTGTGTATTCTCAATGCATTAAGAGTCGGCAAAAGCAAATAAAAAAGAGCAAGTAGCACTTGCTCTTTTATTTTTATTAATCAATAAGAGATTCTGCAATCTGTACAGCGTTTGTTGCAGCGCCCTTACGTACCTGGTCGCCACAGCACCAAAGTGTGATTGCGTTATCAAATACAAGGTCCTCACGTACTCTGCCTACGAATACAAGATCCTGATCAGATGTTACAAGAGGCATAGGATATATCTTGTTTTCGCCATCGTCATAAAGCTTGCAGCCCTTTTCGTTAGCGATTGCATTCTTTACCTCATCTACTGTAAGCTTCTTTTCGGTAACAACAGTTACGGAAATAGAGTGAGAACGAACTACGGGAACACGTACGCATGTGCATGTAACCTTAAGCTGGGGAAGGTGAAGAATCTTTCTGCCCTCATTCTGCATCTTCATTTCCTCTGTGGTGTATCCGTTTTCACCGAAGGAGCCGATATGAGGAATAAGGTTTGCGGCAATCTGATGCTGGAAAACCTCAGATTTGATTTCGCCACCGTTTACAATAGATTTCATCTGCTCCATAAGCTCAACAGGACCTGCAGCGCCTGCACCGCTTGTTGCCTGATATGTGGAGGCTACCATGCCCTTGATGCTTGAGAGCTTGTTAATTGCATTTACTGCTACAAGTGTAATAATTGTGGAGCAGTTGGGGTTAGAAATAATACCCTTATTCTTTCTTGCGTCCTCGGCATTGATTTCGGGAACTACAAGGGGAACATCGTCATTCATACGAAATGCGCTTGAGTTATCAATAAACACAGCGCCTGCCTTTACTATATGAGGAGCCATTTCCTTAGCAAGTGCATTTGATGCAGCACCAAGAACGAAATCAAGTCCCTCGTATGCGTCAGCTGATGCAAGCTGAACCTCATATTCCTTGCCACAGTAAGGAATCTTTTTACCAACACTACGTGCGCTTGCAAGAAGTCTTAACTCGCCCATAGGGAAGCTTCTTTCCTCAAGCACCTTAAGCATTTCTCTACCTACGGCACCTGTAGCGCCGAGAATACCAACATTATATTTCTTCATTTTAAATCACCTCGTGGAATTAGCTAAGATTATAAAGCACCTTAATTGCTTTTGCGTAATCGGTATCGTTTACACCGATAATAATATTGATTTCGTCAGCGCCCTGCTCAATCATTCTGATATTAATATCGTTTTCGCCAAGAGCAGTGAAAATCTTACCCGCAATACCGATATTATCAGCAAGCTTTCTGCCAACAATAGCAATAAGGCTAACCTCATTAACTATCTGTACGCTATCGGGCTGAAGCTTTTCGTTTATTTTTGTAATAAGTGAATGTAGGCAATTTTCAATTGCGCTTGATGCAACAACAACGGAGAAGCTGTCAATGCTGCTGGGTACATGCTCAATGGAAACGCCGAGATTTTCAAAAATCTCAAGTGTTCTTCTGATGTAGCCAACCTCTTCATTCATTCTGTTCTTTGCAATAGTAATAATAGAATAATTCTTCTTACCGGAAATACCTGTGATAAAGTGAGTTCTGTTATCATCGTCATCAAAGCTTTCCATAATAAGAGTACCGGGCGCATTCATATCGTTAGTATTCTTAATATAAAGAGGAATATTCTTGCTTCTTACAGGGAATACTGTCTCCTCGTGAAGAACCTCGGCACCCATGTAGGAAAGCTCACGAAGCTCACTGAAGGTTACCTTGTCAATAGGTCTGGGATTATCAACGATTCTGGGGTCAACAGTCATAATTCCGGACACGTCTGTCCAGTTTTCGTACATATCGGCATCAATAGCCGCTGCTGCAATAGCACCTGTAATATCGGAGCCACCACGGGAGAAGGTCTTTATGCTGCCGTCAGGATTTACACCGTAGAAGCCGGGGATTACAATCTTTGAGTTGTTTTCTACAATGTTACGAAGATTTTCGTAGGACTTTTCAAAATCAACCTTGCCGTAATAGTTAAATGTAAGCCAATCAGCACTGTCAACAAACTTATAGCCAAGGTATTCAGCCATAAGACGTGCGTTAAGATATTCGCCTCTTGATACGATATAGTCAACGCTGGTCTTCTTATTAAGATTAGCCTCAATATTTACAAGCTCGGTTTCAAGGTCCTGCTTAAGTCCGCAGGAATAGTAGATTTCTCTGTATCTTTCCTTAATCTTTTCGTAAATATCATTGTAGGGCGCATTGTATTTAATATGTGCATGGAGAATATAAAGAAGGTCAGTAACCTTTGTATCTCCTGTGAAGCGCTTACCGGGTGCAGAAACTACAACAATAGCTCTGGAGGGGTCGGCCTCAATAATCTTTTTTACCTTTGTAAAGGTTTCTCCTGATGCAAGGGAGGAACCGCCAAACTTTAATACCTTAATCATCTTACTCCTCAATTCCCGCAAGGAATGCATTCCTGTCAGCTTCAAATACAGCCTTTGCAGCCTTATGCATATCCTTTACGCTTATCTTATCTGTCAGTATATAATTTATGCCGTCAATAGCTTCCTTGCTGCAAATAATACTGTTATCAAGGTCTGCTGTTGTTCTTACATAATATTTTCTGTAAATGCTACTGTTATTAATTTCTACCTTAGCCTTGGGATATTCAAGGGCTGTGTCACCCTTTAAAATATCAATAACGTCCTGTGCAAGAGAGTTTCCTGTAGGATATTTACCTGCGCCCTGACCGTAGAAGGAAAGTCTGCCAACACTCTTTCCGAAGAGGGAAATCATGTTGAAATTCTTATTTACGTTAGCCTCAAGCGCACCTGCGTCAAGGATAGTAGGTTCAACAAAAACCGATACCGTATCCTCATTTTTTGTACCAAAACCCATATAACGTACTGTTTTTCCGAGCTTTTTTGTAATGTAATCAATGTCAAGCTTCTTAATATTGCGAAGACCGAATACATTTACCTCTTCCTCTGTAATAATTGTATCAAATGCAATTGAAGAAGAAATAGCTATCTTTCTTGCTGTATCAAGACCGTCAATATCAGCGCTGGGATTAGCCTCAGCATAGCCAAGAGCCTGTGCCTCCTTAAGCACATCGTCAAAGTCCCTTGAATCTGTAATCATGGCATCCAGGATAAAGTTGGTAGTACCGTTCATAATACCCATAACCTTTTCCATCTCATCGCATCTTACACCGCGCTTAAGATTGTAAAGCCAAGGGATGCCACCGCCTGCGCTGGATGTGAATTTAATTGTGACACCGTTTTCAATAGCTAATTTATGAAGCTCATCATAGTATGTGCAGATAAGGTGCTTGTTGGAGCTTACAACGTGCTTACCGGCCTTAAGCGCCTTAACAACAAAGGTATGGGCAGGCTCAAGTCCACCGATAGCCTCAGCAACAACAGTAATTTCCTTATCGTTTAATATATCATCGTAATTATTTGTCAAAACATCTCCAAGCTCATCGTGAGGACGGATGTCGAGAACTTTTTTAACAGTATAGCCGTATCGGTTAAGTATCTCGTAAGCACCTGAGCCAACAACTCCGAAGCCTAAAATTGCTGTTTTCATAAAAAATTTACCTTTCCTCGTGTCTTTATTTCAAAAACACTTGTTTTTTGTTTTAAAGTAGTGTATCATATAAGAAATAAAAAATCAAGAGGTTTTTAAAAATAATGTGGTATTTAAGTACAAGAAATGAAAAAATAAGAAAAACACCTGCTGAAGCTGTGCTTCAGGGCATTGCTGATGACGGTGGATTATATATGCCGGAGTGCTTCTGTGAGGCTAAATTCCCTATGGATAAGCTTACAGAAATGAGCCCCAAGGAAATTTCCGCAAAGGTTCTTTCAATCCTTTTTGCAGGAGATTCCATGTTTCCCGAATATAATAATAAAGAAGAAGAATTTTTGAAGGCAGTTAAAAGAGGCTACGACGGAAAGTTTGATGATGAGGACTACGCACCCTTAGCCAAGGTTGGCAACGCTTTCGTTATGGAGCTTTATCACGGTCCTACATGCGCCTTTAAGGACGTTGCCCTTCAGCTTTTACCTCAGCTTATTGCAGAGGCTAAGAGAGCTACTAAGATGGAAGAGGAAATCGTTATTCTTACTGCCACAAGCGGTGATACAGGCTCAGCTGCGCTTAGCGGATTTTCCGACGTTGACGGCACTAAGATAATTGTATTCTATCCTAAGCACGGTATCAGCGCCGTTCAGGAAAGACAGATGGTTTCCTGTAAGGGTAAGAATACCTGCGTTGTTGCGGTTGAGGGTAACTTTGACGATGCCCAAAGCGGTGTTAAAAATATTTTTGCTACACTTAATCTGCCTAAGGGTGTTAAGCTTTCAAGCGCTAACTCCATTAATATCGGCAGACTTGCGCCTCAGGTTGCTTACTATTTCAAGGCTTACCGCGACCTTCTTAACAGTAATGAAATCAAGATGGGCGATAAGGTTAACTTTATAGTCCCCACAGGTAACTTCGGTGATATCCTTGCAGGCTTCTTTGCTATGAATATGGGACTTCCCGTTGGTAAGCTTGTTTGCGCATCAAACGAAAATAAGGTTCTTACCGATTTCTTTGAAAACGGTAGCTACAATAAGAACAGAGAGTTTCATGTTACAAAGTCTCCATCAATGGATATTCTTATTTCCTCTAACCTTGAAAGACTTCTTTACCTTGTTTGCGGTGCCGAAAAATGCGCTAAGTATATGAGGGATCTTAAGGAAACGGGCGAGTACAAAATCAGCGCTGAGGAGCTTAATAAAATCCGTGAAATCTTTGATGCCGGCTTTGCTGACGATAAGACAACTCTTGAAGTTATAAATAGTGTATATAAGAACCACGGCTACATTATGGATACTCATACTGCGGTAGCATGGAAGGTATATGAGGATTGGGTTAAGGAAAACGATAACGGATATAAGAGCGTTGTTCTTTCCACAGCATCTGCATATAAGTTCTCAAACAGCGTAATGAATGCAATCGGCGAAGACTACGAGGACGAATTTGACGCACTTAATAAGCTTAATGCTATTACAGGCGCTAAAATTCCCGGATCCCTTGTAGGCATCAAGGACAAGCCCGTTGTTCACAAGAATGTGGTTAAAAAGGAAGATATGCTTACCTTTGTTGCTGATATGGTAGGTAAAAAGGAATGGACAAAATAAAAATTCAGGTTCCCGCCACATCGGCAAATCTCGGCTCAGGCTTTGATTGTCTTGGTATTGCATTTAAGTGCTACAACGTCTTTGAATTTGAAAAGCTTGATTTCGGCGTGGAATTTGTTGGTTGCGATGATAAATATGCAAATATGAACAATTTATCATATGTTTCATATAAGGCTGTTTGCGATAAAATCGGAGCAGATAGCTCAGTAAGAATCACAACTGTTGACATAGGCGTGCCCGTATCACGTGGACTTGGCTCATCTGCTACTCTTATTGTGGCAGGAGCAGTAGCAGCTAATAAGCTTCACGGTGAAAAGCTCAGCAAAAACGAGATTTTCAAAATTTGTACGGAAATAGAGGGTCACCCGGATAACATAGCTCCTGCGATTTTCGGTGGACTTTGTGCATCTGTGGTTGCAGATTCCACCCCTATAACCGTGAAATATCCTGTTTCCGACAGAATACACTTTACAGCAGTTGTTCCGGATTTTGAGGTGCTTACCAGAGAAGCACGTGCCCTTGTGCCCTCAATGTTAAGGCGTGAGGATGCGATATTCAATATGTCGAGGACAGCGATTTTACCTAAAGCATTTTGCGAGGGTGATTTTGATCTTATTAAGATAGCAACTCAGGACAGGCTGCACGAAAGATATAAGAAAAAGCTTTTTAAGAATGTGTCCGATGTAGAGGCACGTGCATACGAGTGCGGTGCCGTATCCTTTCTTATAAGCGGAGCGGGCTCAACCTGTCTTTGCATATCGGATAAGGAAATAGCAGAAGAATTAAACAAAAAAACAGAGAGGCTTGAAAACTCATGGGTATCAATTCCTCTCTCTGTAGATAATGAAGGAGTTATGGAAGCATAATGCGCAGTAAATATTTACTTGTGGATAAGAGTATTCTTCCCGACTATTACGAAAAGGTAATTGAGGCAAGAACCCTTATTTCCAGCGGAAAGGTAAGCGATGTCAGTGAGGCCGTTAAGATTGTCGGCATTTCCAGAAGTACATACTATAAGTATAAGGACTATGTTTTCCCCATAAATACAGATACCGAGTGCCGAAAGGCTGTAATCTCCTTTACCCTCTCTCACAAGGCAGGTATACTTGGAGAGGTGCTTGGCAGATTATCTGATTTGGGCGCAAATATTCTCACAATTACACAGAATATGCCTATTAATTCCCGTGCTCACGTAGTAGCATCTCTTGATATTTCCTGTATTGAGGTTGCTCATCCCGAGGAGCTTATATCTATTCTTAACGGAATAGATGGAGTAACCGGCACAAAGCTTATTTCAATTGAATAACAAAAAGCTGTTGCAAATCGCAACAGCTTTTTTAATTTATTCGGTTCTTAGTGCAATTACAGGGTCCTTCTTAGCCGCTACTCTTGAGGGGATAAGACCTGCGATAAGGGTAAGTCCCATGCTGATAAGCACAAGAACGATAGCGCCTACTAAGGGAAGTGTTGCCTTAAGGGTTGCAAGGCCTGTAAGTGAATAGAGAATAATGTTAATAACTATATTTAAAAGAAGTGTGGAGATAATACCGATAGCGCCGGCTGCAAAGCCTACAATAAGAGTTTCGGCATTGAATACACGTGAGATATCCTTTTTAGAGGCACCGATGGCACGGAGAATACCGATTTCCTTCGTTCTTTCAAGTACGGAGATATAGGTAATGATACCTATCATAATTGAGGAAACTATAAGTGAAATAGCAACAAATGCAATAAGCACGTATGAGATTGCGTTAATAATGGTTGTAACGGAGCTCATAAGAAGTGCTACTGTATCTGTATAGGTTATCTTATCGTTTTCCTCCTGCGCATCGTTGTACTGTGTAATAAGGTCTACTATCTCCTCCTTAGCCTCAAAGTCCTTGGGGTAAATGGAAATCATAGTAGGCTTATCAAGATTTACATATCCAAGCTTTGCAAGGTTGCCCTCATAGGTTGAGGTAGATGCCTGAAGGCTTGCGTTAGCTGTATCAACAATCTGCTGGTCACTCATCATATCAATAAAGGGCTTCATAGCAGGATTCATTGCAATAGCCTGAGCACGAAGAGTGGGTGCGTCCTCTAAGGTGTACTTTGTAATCTCAAAGGGGAGCATGCTAAAGAGGTCCATATCCTCATTTTCAAGCTGAGCCTTTACAACATCACTGTTATTAACCTCATCAATAAGAGAGGGCATAAGAGTGGAAAGATATCCTATGCAGCCGATAGAAACTGTGCTTACAGAGTCCTCAGCAGGAGTAATAATACCTACAATTTCAAGCTCAAGGGCATCATCAAGAATAGCCTTAAGCTCTGTTTCGTTACGTTCAACAATCTTACCCTCAGCATTAAGCTTATAATAGTCAGAGTCGAGAAGCGCCTTGAAGCGATAGCCGCAAATTTCATCAAAGGTATAGGACGTAGGTGGGATTTTGAATGTGTTTTCCTCACCCTTAGCCTGTGCCTCCTGTGCAGCCTTGATGTAATCCTTTACCTCCTGAAGGTCTCTGATGCCAAGAGTGTAAAGGATATAGTCTGTAATCTGATTGTGCTCATCTACGATAATAACCACCTGATTAGGTGCTTCGGGGTACTTACCGTAAACAAGGTCATACTGGGATGCGATATATTCGCTATCTCCAACAAGCTCTGCCCAGGATGCGCCACCCATCATAGCAGCTGAGCCACCCATACCGCCAAGACCAAGCTCCTCGAACATCTCACTCATGCTTTCAATGTTCTTTTTGTACTCAAAGCCTATACTTGTTTTATGGATTGAATAGGTGTTAAGATTAGCTCTGTAGGAGTATTTTATATCCGTGGTCAGCTTATCAAATCCGTTTGCGGGATCCTTAAGATGTGCCATCAGCTTAGTCAGGTTATTTTCTGTGTAGCCGGATGAGATCGCATTCATCATAGTTACCATAATATCGCTTGAATAAACCTTGTTAGGATCTCTGTTTTCATCTATTTTATTTTGATTCATCATAGATGAAAGAAGAGTAGCTGTATCCATAGTGCTTTGCTGAATCTGCAAGGGATATGAGGACATAGTGCTTTCCTCAATAGAGGTAATATAGGCATTTACACCTGTGGAAACCGACAGAATAAGGGCAATACCGATAATGCCTATGCTTCCTGCAAAGGAGGTAAGGAATGTACGTCCCTTCTTTGTCATAAGGTTGTTTAAGGAGAGAAGAAGGGCTGTTATAAAGGACATGGATCTCTTCTTTCTTACAGGCTTAGGTGTAACCACAGTCTCTTCCTTTTCGGCAGAGTATGGGTTTGAGTCATCAATAA
Organism: Eubacteriales bacterium; assembly: GCA_045542275.1. GTDB lineage: Bacteria > Bacillota > Clostridia > Oscillospirales > CAG-272 > RGIG2000. The sequence goes on from JAZQKP010000034.1 coordinate 74,031, forward strand.
CCTTACCGTCAAGAAGCTTGATTATTCTGTTTGAATAGGTTTCAGCTATTTCAGGGTTATGTGTAACCATGATAATAAGCTTTTCCTTGGATATTTCCTTAAGAATATCCATAATCTGTACACTGGTCTCAGAGTCAAGGGCACCTGTAGGCTCATCGGCAAGAAGAATATCCGGGTCATTTACGAGCGCTCTTGCAATGGCAACTCTCTGCATCTGTCCACCGGACATCTGGTTAGGCTTCTTGTAAAGCTGGTCGCCAAGGCCAACCTTTTCAAGCACGGCGGTCGCTCTCTTTTTTCTTTCCTCGGGAGAAACGCCTGAGAGAGTAAGAGCAAGCTCTACATTGGAAAGAACGGTCTGGTGAGGGATAAGGTTGTAGCTCTGGAATACAAAGCCTATAGAATGGTTTCTGTAGGTATCCCAGTCCCTATCCTGGAATTGCTTAGTGGACTTACCGTTTATAATAAGGTCACCCTCTGTATATTTGTCAAGGCCGCCTATGATGTTAAGTAATGTGGTTTTGCCACAGCCGGACTGACCTAAAATAGAAACGAATTCATTTTCTCTGAATTCAAGGCTTACTCCGCGCAGGGCATGAACCGTAGTATCTCCAAGGACGTAATCCTTGGTAATGTTGGTGAGCTTTAACATTATTTCACTTCTTTCTAAAAAATTGGATAATTTATTATAATAATTTTTGTACCAATAGTCAATATTATTTTAAAATATTTAATCATATAATCACAAAATTTTCACATTGAAAAATTTACAAAACCTCTTTATTAAAGAGAAGATTTAAAAAAATAAGGTTTACTGTGGTAAGCAGGGCAATATTTATATCGGAGATTATCCACATATGGTTATTAGGTACAAGAGGAGCAAAAATACATACTAAAACAAACAAAATACCGTAGGGTGTGTGGATAATTTTGCTTTTTGATATATAATCAAGAGACTTTTCACCGTAGTAAAATTGGGATAAAAGAGTAGCAAAGGCGAATAGTAGACAGGAAATGGCAATATAGTACCCTCCTAGGTCGCCAAGAAAGTGGGAAAAGGCAGAAAAAACTGCATACATAGGGCTTTTTTCTCTACCAAAGCCCGACAAAATAACCACAAATGCGGTAAGGGGACATAAGATAACAGTGTCAATAAACACCTCAAAAATACCAAGACACCCTTGAATATGAGCTGTGTTTTCCGAGGATGCGTGGGCAATGGGAGAAGTGCCGCACCCTGCCTCATTTGAAAGCACTCCACGGCTTATTCCATATCGCATTGCTGTAAGAATACTGTGCCCACCTATACCGCCAAGCGCACTTTTTATATCAAAGGCATCGCTTATAATTTGACCGATAATCTTAGGAATTTCAGCCACGTTCCCAAGGATAATGTATAATGTGATGAAAATATAGGAAAAGGAAAGCAAGGGAATAATAACAGATGTAAAGGTGCTTATTTTGTTTACACCAAAGAAGATAACTATAAGGAACAGCAGAGCGAAAAGTAAGCCGAAGGAAAGCTTATTTAACGGCAATATATCGCATACTGCATTTACCTGTACCAAATTACCTGTTATAAGAGAGTTTGATACACACATAAATGCAAAGATAAAAGCCACCACGTGTCCGTTTTTGCCCTTGATTGCTGTTTCTATGTATAAAGGGGCGCCACCCGTATATGAGCCGTTTTCCCATCTTCTGTGCTTTACGGCAAGAAAGGTTTCAACATATTTTATTCCCATGGATAAAAGGGCGCATAGCACCATCCAGAATATACTTCCGACTCCACCTGCATAAATTGCCGATGCAACCCCTACAATATTGCCAACACCAAGAGTTCCCGCAAGGGCTAAGGATAAGGATTTAAAGCCACCCTTTCCTGACAGCATACTCTTAACTGTCCTTATAGGGTGAGTTATATAAAAGAATTTAAGCCCCACGCCAAAGCGAATGCCTGTCAGAATAAGTGCAAGTGGCATTACAATGCCACAGAAAATAAATATTAAGGAAAATTGCATAATTTCACCACCTGCTTTAATATATTACAATAGATTAAAAACAAATGTTAATTATTTGTGAACATTATATACTACCCCTTGATTTTATAGGGGTTAAGGGATAGAATATACAATATGATTGGCACTCAAACACAAAGAGTGCTAAATTTGAAGGAGGTATTAAATTATGACTATTAAACCTTTATCTAATAGAGTAGTGCTTAAGAATGTTGAGGCTGAGGAAACAACAAAGTCCGGTATTCTTTTGGCAGGCGCAGCAAAGGAGAAGCCTCAGATGTCAGAGGTAGTGGCAATCGGACCCGGCGCTTGTGTTGACGGCAAGGTTGTCCCTATGACTGTTAAGGTTGGCAATAAGGTTATTGTCAGCAAGTTTACAGGCACAGAGGTTAAGCTTGACGGCGAGGAGTATATTATAGTTAAGGAAGACGATATTCTCGCTATCGTAGAGTAAGGAGGAGATACAATGGCAAAGGAAATTCTTTATGGCATAGATGCCAGAAATGCAATGTTAAGAGGTGTTGATAAGCTTGCAGACACCGTTAAAATAACACTTGGCCCTAAGGGTAGAAACGTTGTTCTTGATAAGAAATACGGCTCACCCCTTATTACAAACGACGGTGTAACCATCGCAAAGGAAATTGAGCTTGAGGACGCATGTGAAAATATGGGCGCTCAGCTTGTACGTGAGGTTGCATCAAAGACTAATGATGCTGCCGGCGACGGTACAACTACAGCAACCCTTCTTACACAGGCTCTTATAAGAGAGGGTATGAAGAATGTTGCAGCAGGCGCTAACCCTATTGTTCTTCGTAAGGGTATTCAGAAGGCTGTTGACTGTGCAGTTGAAGGTCTTGTCGCTAACTCAAAGAAGGTTAACGGTAAGGAGGACATTACAAGAGTAGGTACAGTTTCCGCAGGCGACGAAACAATCGGTCAGCTTATTTCCGACGCAATGGAAAAGGTAGCCTCCGACGGTGTTATTACCGTTGAGGAGTCCAAGTCCACAGAAACCTATTGCGAGGTTGTTGAGGGTATGCAGTTTGACAGAGGATACCTCTCTGCATATATGGCAACAGATATGGATAAGATGGAGGCAGTTCTTGATGACGCACTTATTCTTATCACAGACAAGAAGATTACAAACATTCAGGAAATCCTTCCCTTGCTTGAACAGATTGTTCAGAGTGGCAGAAAGCTCCTTATTGTAGCTGAGGATATTGAGGGTGAGGCCCTCACAACTCTTGTACTTAATAAGCTTAGAGGTACATTTACAGTTGTAGGCGTTAAGGCTCCCGGATTTGGCGACAGAAGAAAGGAAATGCTCCGTGATATTGCTGTTTTGACAGGCGGTCAGGTAATTACTGAGGAGCTTGGCTATGAGCTTAAGGATGCAACAATTGAGCTTCTTGGCAGAGCAAGACAGGTTAAGGTAAATAAGGAAAATACTATTATTGTGGGTGGCTTTGGCTATGCTGAGGACATCAAGGCAAGAATTGCACAGATTAAGGCAGCTATTGAGGCTACCACATCTGATTTTGACAGAGAAAAGCTTCAGGAAAGACTTGCTAAGCTTTCAGGCGGTGTTGCGGTAATTAAGGTTGGCGCAGCTACTGAAACTGAAATGAAGGAAAAGAAGCTTCGTATTGAGGACGCACTCAATGCTACACGTGCAGCAGTTGAGGAGGGTATCGTTGCAGGTGGCGGTACAGCTTACATCAATGTTATTGAAAAGGTTGCAGCCCTTGTTGATACTGTTGACGGTGACGAAAATACAGGTGTTAAGATAGTTGTTAAGGCGCTTGAGGAGCCCCTTCGTCAGATTTCTGCAAATGCAGGCTTTGACGGTGCTGTAATCGTAGATAAGGTAAAGAACAGCGGTAAGATCGGCTATGGCTTTGATGCTTACAAGGAGGTATACTGCGATATGATGGAATGCGGTATTGTAGATCCTACTAAGGTTACAAGAAGCGCACTTCAGAACGCAGCAAGCGTAGCATCTACAGTTCTTACAACAGAAGCAATCGTAGCAGAGAAGAAGGAAGAAAATCCTGCTCCCACTGCAGCTCCCCAAATGGGTGGAATGTATTAATTTCGTTGTAGACAACGAAGTGATATAAATCCTACGGATTTGTGATATTCCCTTTGGGAGTGATATACCTTTCAGGCGTGATATGCACTTCGTGCGTGAAAATGTGATAAAAATAAATCGGCACCTTCGGGTGCCGATTTGTTTTTAATATCCGACGTATCCGATTTCATCCGGAATGGATTTCATCTGTAAAACAGATTTCATCCACAACGTGGATTTCATTTTATAGCTGTACATATGTTGAAAATTATGTTAAAATATTTTTGGGATTTTTCGAAAAAACTTTAACCGTTTTATTTTTTCTTTCACTATAAGTGCAGAAGCTTCTAAAAACTGACAGGGAGGTGAGCAAATGAACGATAGTCCATTTTATGAAAAGCTTACAGATGCGGCAAAAACGATCTTTTCTTACTGTATGGCTAAAACATCTAATAAAGAGGATGCAGAGGATCTTTCGCAGGATATACTGTATGAGCTTATTAAATCCTCGGGTAGTATAAGGGATGAAAACGCCTTTTATGGCTTTATGTGGTCAGTAGCCAATAACGTTTATAGCCATTGGTATAAAAAGAAACTAAAAAATGCTACCTGTGAGCTTGATGAAAATATAGTATCAGATGAGGATTTATTTAATATAGAGGATAACAATGATATTTATCTTTTGCGTAGAGAATTGACTTTGCTTTCTGAAAAGTACAGAAAAGCAACTATTTTGTACTATATTGACAGAAAATCTTGTCAGGAAATCGCTCAGGAGCTTGCCATTTCGGAAAGTATGGTGAAATACCTGCTTTTCAAATCGAGAAAAATATTGAAAGAAGGAATGAATATGGAAAGAAATCTCGGAGAGCTTAGCTATAATCCTAAAATCTTTGTGCCGTTATATCTCGGCTCGGGACCAAACAGATTTTGGACTTATATGTCCAATAAAATAAGACAGAATATTGTCGAGGCTTGCTATAATGATGCATTGACAGAGGAACAGATAAGTCTTGAAACGGGAATACCGCTTGCTTATTTAGATGACGAATTGAAGTCACTTACAGATACCGCAATGCTCAAAAAGGAAGGTAGATATTACAAGTCAAATATCATAGTAATAAATTCGGAATGCAACGAGGAAATGCGAAGAAACGCTTCGAAATATCATAAAATAATTGCTGATAAAATCGAGGACTTTTTGGATGAAAATGCTGAAAATTTCAGAAAAATAGGATATGTAGGTTCCGGCTTTTCTGAGAACTCGTTATATTGGCTTATGGTATCATCATTCTTGCTTTTAGCGGTGATAAGTAACGGAACAGAAATTTTTGAAAAAAATGATGCATCCGAGCTTCCTAAAACCGCCTGGGGAGATAATGCATATGTATGGCTTGTGGAAAAGGACAACCTGATAAACAGTAATATATTTAATTTTTCACAGGAAAATAGCTATTCGGGAGACCGAGTACATTTTTGTGAATACACACCGTGTAAGAATGGAAATCATCTGTGCGGAAACAAAAGATATGTAAGTATTCTTTGCGATATTGCGAGAGGAAATTCAGAAAAAATAAACGAATCTGATCTTGATGTGGTGGCAGAGCTTATAAAGCTTGGGTATGTGAAAAAGAACGGGGATATATACAGCCCAACTCTTGCAGTATTTACTCAAAAGCAGTATGAGGAGGCAGTAAAATTAACTCAGAATTTTGTAAACAGCAAGATGAGAGATGTACTGATGGAGCTTGATGAAGTAGCAGAGCGAGTGCTTTTAAATCATACTCCAAAGCATTTGCAGAAGCTGGTTAAGGGTATTGCGGGGACTGATAAATTTATAAACGCGGCTTGCATACCTGCGTCTATTCTTATAGAAAAAGGAGTATTGAAATTACCTTATACTCCCAATGAAATGTCTACTAATTTTATAGTTTTACACAATTAAAGCAAAAAAGAGAGTTGCATTGCAACTCTCTTTTGATGTTTAAGCCGGTTTTACAGCTTGATTACTTATTAAGTCTTGCTTCAAGAGCTGCAAGCTCCTCGTACATAGTAGCGGGAACTCTTTCGCCAACCTGAGCATAGAACGCTTTGATGTTTTCAACATCCTCAAGCCAGGAAGCCTTATCAACGGAGAGAAGACCTTCAACAGTGTCAACTGTGATATCATCAAGACCCTCGATGTTGATGTCCTTAGCGTAAGGAACATAACCGATGGCTGTTTCTCTTGCGTCAACCTTGCCCTCGCAACGCTCAAGAATCCAGTCAAGAACTCTCATGTTGTCGCCGAATCCGGGCCAGATGAAGTGACCTTCGTCATCTGTTCTGAACCAGTTAACGTGGAAAATCTTAGGAGCATTAGGAATCTTCTTGCCCATATCAAGCCAATGCTGGAAGTAGTCACCCATATCATAGCCTACGAAGGGTCTCATAGCCATAGGATCACGACGAACTACACCTACTGCACCTGCAGCAGCTGCTGTTGTCTCTGAAGCCATGATAGAACCAACGAATGAGCCATGCTGCCAGTTGAAGGACTGGTATACAAGGGGAGCTGTTTTAGCACGACGGCCACCGAATACGATAGCAGAGATAGGAACACCTGCAGGATTATCAAATTCGGAGGAGATGCAAGGACAGTTCTTAGCAAGAGCTGTAAATCTGGAGTTAGGATGAGCAGCAGAGGTGTTAACCTTATCCTTCTTGTCATACTTAGCCTTATCCCACTTTTCGCCCTTCCAGTTAATGCAGTTGTCGGGAGCATTGTCGTTAAGACCTTCCCACCATACTGTATTATCATCAAGAACGTGACCAACGTTTGTAAAGATTGTATCTCTCATTGTTGTAGCGAGAGCATTGGGGTTGGACTTGTCGTTAGTACCGGGAGCAACACCGAAGAAGCCGTTTTCGGGGTTGATAGCCCAAAGACGTCCGTCCTTACCAACTCTGAGCCAAGCAATATCGTCACCTACGCACCATACCTTATATCCCTTGTTCTTGTAAACTGCGGGAGGAATAAGCATAGCGAGGTTTGTCTTACCGCAAGCAGAGGGGAATGCAGCAGAGATGTACTTTGTTTCGCCGTTGGGATATTCAACGCCGAGGATAAGCATATGCTCAGCCATCCAGCCTTCCTTTCTACCAAGGTAGGAAGCAATACGGAGTGCAAAGCACTTCTTACCGAGAAGAACGTTTCCACCGTAACCGGAGTTAACGGACCAGATTGTGTTATCTTCGGGGAAGTGACAGATATATCTGTTTTCCTCTTCAATGTTGCATCTTGCGTGGAGACCCTTGATAAAGCCTTCACCGTCGCCCATAGCCTCAGCAACCTTAGCGCCTGCTCTTGTCATGATGAGCATGTTAAGAACTACGTAGATGGAGTCTGTAAGCTCGATACCGTACTTAGCAAAGTCGGAGCCAACCTGACCCATTGCGTAGGGGATAATATACATTGTTCTGCCCTTATAGGAGTTCTTGTAAAGCTTACCAAGCTTTTCATAGCACTCAACGGGGTCCATCCAGTTGTTGATGTTACCTGCATCCTCTTTCTTTCTTGTGCAGATAAATGTTCTGCCCTCTACACGTGCAACGTCATTGATAGCTGTTCTGTGGAGATAGCAGTTGGGAAGAAGCTCTTCGTTAAGCTTTTCAAGCTCACCAATAGCGCAAGCCTCAGCACGAAGTGCCTCAGTCTGTTCCTCGGAGCCGTCAATCCAAACGATCTTGTCAGGATTTACAAGCTCAACCATTTCTTCGATCCAGTCAAGTATGTACTTGCTGTTTGTAAGAGCCTTGTTTTCAAACTTCATAAAATACCTCTTTCTCTTTAAAAGCATTATTTTTTCATCATAATAAGTATATCATAAATGTCAAGTTTTTTGCAATAGTTTTATATGAGTTTTTCGCAAATTTCATTAATTTTTCATAATAGAATAAATATAGACTTTTTATAATTGAATATTTGTTTATTTTGTGATAAAATTTAATGGGGTGATGGTATGGAGATAGAAAGAAAGTTTTTAATAGACACAAAAATTGATTTGTCAGGACTTGAATATGACGATATCGTACAGGGCTATATAAGCCTTGATCCCGAGGTGCGTGTCCGTTCAAAGGGTGGAAAATACTATAAAACCGAAAAGTCTCAGGGGAATATGGTACGTGAGGAAAGAGAAAAGGAAATTTCCTGTACAATGTACAATATCCTTATGGATAACCGAGAGGGTGGCATAGTCGCAAAGCGAAGATATTATATGGCTTATGGCAGGTACACTATTGAAATCGATGTGTTTGAGCGCGCTCTTACAGGACTTATAGTTGCCGAGGTTGAATTTCCGACCGAGGAGGAGGCAAGCTCCTTTGCTCCACCCGACTGGTTTGGCGTTGAGGTAACAAATGACCCGAGATTTAAAAATAAAAATCTTGCCTCTGCCAAGGAAATACCCCAAATAAAAGAATAAAAAGCGCGAAACCCTTGACATTTTATGTTCTATTTGGTAAAATGTCTGTATTGTTTATAATTATATTTATATAAAGAGGAATATTATGAAGATTTATGACGAGCTCGTTGCCCGTGGTCTTATTGCACAGGTTACCAACGAGGAAGAAATTAAAAATATGATCAACGAGGGTAAGGCTACCTTCTATATCGGCTTTGACTGTACAGCAGATTCACTTACAGCAGGTCACTTTATGGCTCTTACTCTTATGAAGAGACTTCAGATGGCAGGCAACAAGCCTATCGCACTTATCGGTGGTGGTACAACTATGATCGGTGACCCCTCCGGTAGAACAGATATGAGAAAAATGCTTACTATTGAGGATATTCAGCACAATGCAGATTGCTTCAAGCGTCAGATGGAAAAGTTTATCGAGTTTGGCGAAGGCAAGGCGATGATGATTAACAATGCTGATTGGCTCCTTAAGCTCAACTATGTTGACCTTCTCCGTGAGGTTGGCGCATGCTTCTCAGTAAACAATATGCTCCGTGCAGAGTGCTACAAGCAAAGAATGGAAAACGGTCTTTCCTTCCTTGAATTCAACTATATGATTATGCAGTCCTACGACTTCTATTACCTTTTCAAGAATTACGGCTGTAACATGCAGTTCGGCGGTAATGACCAGTGGAGTAACATGCTTGGCGGTACTGAGCTTATAAGAAGAAAGCTTGGTAAGGACGCACATTGTATGACAATCACACTTCTTACAGACTCACAAGGTAAGAAGATGGGTAAGACAGCAGGTAACGCTGTATGGCTTGACCCCAACAAGACATCTCCCTTCGATTTCTATCAGTACTGGAGAAATGTAAACGATGCAGACGTTATGAAATGTATCAGAATGCTTACATTCCTTCCTCTTGAGCAGATTGATGAGATGGCAAAGTGGGAGGGCAGTCAGCTTAATAAGGCTAAGGAGATCCTTGCATACGAGCTTACAAAGCTTGTTCACGGTGAAGAGGAGGCTTCTAAGGCAGATGCAGCAGCTAAGGCTATCTTCTCCGCAGGCTCCGACGAAAATATGCCTGTTGCCGAGATTACAGAGGCAGACCTCTTTAACGGCACACTTGATATTATGGGTGTTCTTGTTAAGGCAGGACTTGTTCCTTCAAGAAGTGAGGCTCGCCGTGCAGTTGAGCAGGGCGGCGTAACCGTTGACGGTGAAAAGGTAACTGACATTAAGACAGTATACACTCCCGATCAGCTTAAAAACGGCCTTGCAGTTCGCAGAGGTAAGAAGTCCTATAAGAAGCTTATTCTTAAATAATAAAATTAAAAGAGCTATGCAACCGCATAGCTCTTTTTACTTTAAGCCTTCCCTTGTGAGGGAAGGGGGACCACGATAGCGGTGGATGAGTAGTTTGTTACAGTTGTCTACGGGGAAACAAAAAAGAGATTTGCAAAAAAACGCAAATCTCTTTTGATTTTTATAGAATGAATTGATACTATATGCGCCGATGCGCAATTCATGCAAAAGCAATTCACGACACATAGTGTCAATTCATGCAACTGTTAAGTTGCAATTCATTTTTCTGACTTTGGTCAGAAACTTATGCCTTGTTAACAGAACCGAAGAGCTCCATCTTTTCCTTAACTGTAGCCTTGATAGCCTCAAAGCCGGGAGCGAGAAGCTTTCTGGGGTCGAAGCCCTTACCCTGAAGGTCCTTACCAGCCTCAACGTATGTTCTTGTAGCAGCTGCGAATGCGAGCTGGCACTCTGTGTTAACGTTGATCTTGGAAACACCAAGGGAAATAGCTCTCTTAATCATATCCTCAGGAATACCTGTACCACCGTGAAGAACGAGAGGCATATCGCATGTCTTTTCGGAGATAGCAGCGGGAACATCAAAGTTAAGACCTGCCCAGTTAGCGGGGTACTTACCGTGAATGTTACCGATACCTGCAGCGAGCATTGTAACACCGAGGTCTGCAATCATCTTGCACTCTGCGGGGTCAGCGCACTCACCTGCACCAACAACGCCGTCCTCTTCACCGCCGATGGAGCCAACCTCAGCCTCGAGAGAGATGCCGAGAACCTCACATGCGTTTACAAGAGCTGTTGTCTTTGCAATATTTTCTTCGATAGGATAGTGTGAACCGTCAAACATAACAGAGGAGAAGCCTGCATTGATACAAGCCTTAGCGCCCTCGAATGAACCGTGGTCAAGGTGAAGCGCAACGGGAACTGTGATGTTAAGGCACTTGATCATACCCTTAACCATACCAACGATTGTCTCGTAGCCACACATATACTTACCTGCACCCTCGGAAACACCGAGAATAACGGGAGAGTTAAGCTCCTGAGCTGTGAGAAGGATAGCCTTTGTCCACTCAAGGTTGTTGATGTTGAACTGACCTACGGCATATTTGCCTGCTTTTGCTTTTTCAAGCATTTCTTTTGCGGAAACTAACATTTTAATTACTCCTTATATATACTAAAAATTTTTTCATAATAAGTGATCAAAATTTAATCGCTAATATTATACATCATTTATATATTAAAATCAATAGCTTTTCAAATTTTGTTTACTGCCACGCTGAAAATATATTCACCCTCAACGTATGTATCTATATCAAGCTCTGTTGTGTCAATTTTAAGATTTCTTGAAAGGGCAGAGCCGAGCATTTTTGAGTATGCTTCCTTTCTTGTCCATATCTTATAAAATTCAAGAGAGGAATAATTTGCGCCCTCAAGCTGCTTAATCTCATTTTCGACAAAGTATCTTTTTGCAAAATTTTTGATATCGGTGTCGTTTTTTTCTGTCACCTTTTCAATATCCAAGCCCACAGGCATGTCGGAAACTGCACAGGCAACACGACCCTTGGAGTGAGAAATGTTGAAAAATATTCCTTCCTTATCCACAAAGGGCTTACCGTAATCATTAAGAATAAACTTAGGATTCTCAGCACCAAAATACTTGCTAATCATTTCCTTGCAGAGGTTAAGTCCCGCAAGATGCTCCCTGTCCTTTTTCTGTCTTGGCGTGTCACTTTCCAAAAAAAGCACGTCCACGTGTTCGATTTTTAACATAATACTCCTCCTTTTAGTCATATCTACAATATTATTTTACCATAATTTAGGCTATAAATCAATTTTTTTATTGCAAAACGGTGCAAAAAATGATAAAATAATATTAGAAGAGCATTTTTCTTATCTTTAATTTACCTATGGAGGTATCACTATGTCAAAGAATATTCTTATTACTATTGCACGTCAGGTAGGTAGCGGAGGCCGTGAGGTTGGTGAGCTTGTTGCTAAGAATCTCGGTATTGATTACCACGATAAGAGCCTTATAAATATGGCAGCAGAAAAATCGGGCCTTAGCGCAGAGGTGCTTCATAATACAGATGAAAAGGCGACACCCAGCTTCCTTTATTCTATTGCAATGGGTGGAATGGGTATGGTTCCCTTTACCCACGGTATGCCTTATGATACTCCCATTAATGACAGACTTTTTGTGTTGCAGTCCGGTATTATTGAGGAGCTTGCAAAGAGTCACTCCTGCGTATTTATAGGCAGATGCGCCGATTTTGTATTAAGAGATTTTGATAATGTATTAAGAGTATTTATCTATGCAAGTCCCGAAAAGAGAGCTGAAACTATTGCAAAGCAAAATGATATCAGCATAGGAGAGGCAAAGAACCTGGCAACCAAGCTTGATAAAAAGCGTGCAAGCTACTACGGATACTACACCTCAAAGAAATGGGGCAGAAGCGAAAACTACGACCTTATGATTGACACCACCAAGATTGGTGTGGAGGGCGCGGCTAAGCTCATTGAGGAATACGTTAAGCTTATGAACACCGAAAAATAAAATAAGGCAGGATCAAATCCTGCCTTTTTCTATGTAATTTGATTACTGAACGTTTTCGTTCAAATATTCTACAACGTCACCAACAGTGATAAATTTGTGCATATCGTTTTCATCAAATTCTACACCGAATGTATCTTCGCAGAGAAGAACGAGGTCAGCAAGTTCCAATGAGTTGATACCGAGGTCATTTGCAAGCTCAGCTTCCATTGTGATTTCATCAGCATTGATGGAAAGCTCTTCAACAAGAATGTCTTTCAATTTCTCAAACATGATTTTTCTCCTTAATACACATAAATAAATTTCTTAAAGTCGCCTAAATAATTATAATGGTTTTTTGTTGTCTTGTCAATATAGCAAAGTGTAGAAATAAATTTGAGATTTACGTAAATATTTGTGCAATATTAACAAAGACAATTAGCAGACTAAACTAAAAATGTAGTTTATTTGTTTTTATCTCCCGATTTTATATTGGCAAGAGGGTTTACGTTTATTGCGTCCTCCATACCCTTATTAGATACGTGAGTATATATTTGTGTGGTGTTAAGCTGCTCATGACCCAGAATTTCCTTAAGCACCCTGACATCAACCTTGCCCGTCTGATACATAAGGGTTGCCGCAGTATGACGGAGCTTATGAGTTGAAAAATGCTTATATTCAAGTCCTGCAGCGGCAAGATATTTGTATACAAGCCACTGTACAGTCTTGTTGCTTATTCTTTTATACTGCTTGCTTATAAAAAGTGCGGGAATATTTACAGCCCTGTATTTTTCGCTAAGTCTTATATTAAGATATCTTGTAAGGGCATCTCTGCACGCATCATTTAAATATACAATTCTTTCCTTTGCGCCCTTACCAAGCACTCTTAAGGAGCGAAGCTCTCTGTCAATGTCATTTATATTTATTCCCACGAGCTCGGAAAGACGCATGCCGCAGTTTAAAAACAGTGTAATAATTGCGTAGTCCCTCTCCCGTGTCTTTGATTCCTTATCGTTTTGCACAGCCTCAAGCAGACTTACGCTTTCCTCAACAGTAAGAAACTTAGGTAGGGATTGCTTTTTTTTCGGGGATTCAATATCAATTGCAGGGTTTTTATCCATAAGGTGTCGCTTCTGGCAAAGATACTTGTAAAACGCCTTTATAGCAGACAGCTTACGTGACCTTGCAGATGCCTTGTTGCGCCTGTCGTTTGATACATAAACAAAGAAATCGTATATTTCACTTGTAGTGACAGAGAAGATAAAATCATTATCAAGCCCCGAAATATCTATGTAGTTAAAATCGTCGCTAAGATAGTCAACCCCGTTTCTCTTTGCGTAGATATATTTAAAGAAAAGACGAAGGTCAGACAAATACTCGTCCACGGTTTTCTTAGAGCAGACCTGGATAGTCAGCTTATAAGAAGCAAAATCGCGGACAAGCTGAGGCATTTGTTCCACATTAAAGCTTTTTTCCATGTTCTCCTCCTTTACTCTATGTCAATCAAGTTAATTTTAGCACAAAAAAATCGGTATTTGTATAAAAGATGTAAATTTTTTCTGATAATCTTGAAATTTGTTATTCTTTTATATATAATACATATAGCAAACAATTAAGGCGGTATTGTGATGATTAACTTTTTTAAAGAAAATATTTCTATGATATGGAAATGTATTTTGTATCATATTGCAATGATGATGTTTTCCCTTGTGGTTTCTATTGCAGGACACAGAATAGGCAACACGGTTTATATTATTGCAGGCATTTTCACTATCATATTCTACTTGTTCCTTGTTTATACACTCTTTATTGAAAAGGGTAATGAGGATAAGATAAAGATAGACGGTGGCAGAATGGAAAAAAGCAATTCCTACGGCTTCCTTGTATTTTTGGCTGCAAACTCACTTAACCTTGTTTTATCCCTTGTTGCATTTGTAACATATTTCTTTACCACCCCCGATACTGTTACAGCAGCTAACAGTATTCACGGTGCATTCAAGATTATTGTTCACTACTATAACGCAGTTTATATGGTAGTTACAGCAGCCCTTCCCAAGTTCCCTGCAATCTATATTCTTACAGTAGTCCCCGGACTTGTAGTTGCAGGTGTATCCTACATTCTCGGCATTAACGGTGTTAAGCACTTTATGCCCGAAAGCAAAAAGGAAGACAGAGAAAGAAGAAGATAAAAGAAAAACGCACGGTAGCACCGTGCGTTATTTTCTTATGTATCTTACTTTGTGCAGATAGGATCTTTGCCGAGAAGCAAGAATACGAGGTCGAGTACCCAACAGATGGTTGCACCTGCGAAAATCCATACAAGACCTACAACGAGCATAACTGCATTGCTTGTGCAAGCGCCCTTAACGATACGGTAGATAGCCCATACGATGTTAAGAACAGGAAGCGCGAAGATAATCTTAGCAATAAGAGGAAGCTCGTCAAATGCCTTAATAAGTTCCATAGTAATCTCCTTTGATTTTAGTAGCCATAAGCTCATTTATATTATATCAATTTTGTGATATAAAATCAACCTTTTTTCTCAGCTTTTTTAAGATTTTCAAGCTTTCTTATAAGTGGGAAGGTAAGAGGCCATACTACCGCTGCAAAGAGAACGATAATCGCATAACGGAAGGAATGGGCAATTGCGTGTCCTGCGAAAATAAAGTTAAGAACAGGCTTAAGCCCTGCCTTAATACCAAGGATAAGTCCAAGACCTACTGCAAGCTTGATAATCTGAGTATACCATTTACCCTCTGTACTGAAGTTAACATATTTTGTTTCAAGGAGGAATGCAAGTATCATACCGAGAGTAGCACCGAAAAGAGTGTACGCATTCTTAATGCCTGATGCAAGATTATGCTCATCAATATCAGCAGGAAAGTTGTAAAATTCCACATAAAAGATAAGGGCAAGAGACATTGCGGCCATACAGGAGAGGGTAATATACATTATCTTATGGTTTTCGTAGGCTCTGTCCATAAGGGGCTTTATTGCAAAAATAAGAAGGACTGCAATACCTATCGATACAAGAACGTCAAGAGGTGTATGCACACCAAGATACATTCTTGAAAATGCTACAAGCACACAGATAACCACACAGGGTATCCATATTGCTTTTTTGTTTTTGTAAATGTATGCAATACCGCCAAAGTTTCCGACAGCGCTCTGTGTATGTCCACTTGGGAAGGAGTAGCCTGTTGCCTCTGCACGTGCGCTTTCCACAATGGTAAAGTCCTTGTCAAGCACCCAGGGACGGGGAATTCTGAAAAGCAGCTTTAAAAACTGATTAAGCACAGTTCCCACAAAGCCAACGCTTAAAAGGTAGTAGCCGTCCTTTTTGGAAAAGCACCAGAAAATAAGAATAGCCGCAGCCATAAAAATAGTTTCCTCACCTAAGTGAGTAATAAGGGAGAGAAGAAAATCGCATACAGGATTTCTTATACCCTCAAGAAATCTTAAAAAGCCCATAGTAAGCTCCTTTACTGTTTTGTTATATAAATTGTAATACATCTTATAATAAAAATCAAGATAATTATTGACAAAAAAAGTCAAAAGGTATATAATACCCAAAAAAAGCAGGAGGAACAAAATGGATAGAATAAAGGTTTATTTAAGGAAATATTTTGTTACCGCTATGGGTGCTATGGCACAGGGCTTATTTGCTACCCTGCTTATCGGCACAATCATAAAGACGGTAGGACAGTATACAGGTCTTGACTTCCTTGTTCAGATTGCCGGCTTCGCTTCAGGCGCAACAGGTATGGCAATCGGTGTTGCAATCGCACTTTCACTTAAGGCAGATATGCTTGTAGTTCTTTCAAGCGCAGTTGTAGGCGCAATGGGTAATGCCATCGGTGCTGTAATCAACAGTGGTCTTATTTCTGCATGGGCAGTAAGTGCAAGGGGAGATGCTGAGGGCATTTTTTATTCCGCAGGTCCTGCCGGCGCATTCTTCGCAGTTATTATTGCCTGCGAGGTTGCAAAATTCGTATCAAAGAAAACAAAGGTGGATATTCTTGTAACTCCTATTGTTACAATTCTTGTAGGCTTCGGCGCTTGCTTTGTAATTTGTCCCATTGTTTCATATATTATGTATTATCTTGGCGTGTTTGTTTCAGCTGCCACCACCTTCCAGCCATTTATTATGGGTGTTGTGGTTTCCGTGGTTGTGGGTATGATTTTAACACTTCCCATATCCAGTGCCGCAATCTGCGCCATGATATTCTCAGAATCGGCCCTTACCGTTGCAATAGCTAACGGAACAGAGGAGGGCTTCCTCCTTGCCGGAGGCGCTGCCGCAGTCGGCTGCTGCGCCCAGATGGTAGGCTTTGCCGCTATGTCCTTTAAGGAAAACAGATACAGCGGACTCGTATCACAGGGTCTTGGCACAAGCATGCTTCAGATGGGTAACATCTGTAAGAATCCTCGCATATGGATTCCCCCCACACTTGCAGGTGCAATTTGCGGACCTCTTTCCACTATGGTATTTAAGCTTAAATGTGCAGGGGTCAGCGCAGGAATGGGCACTTGCGGACTTGTAGGTCCTATCGGAATTATTTCATCAACAGACAGCAGCGCACTTTTATGGGTAGGTATGCCATTACTCTGCATTGTGCTTCCTGCAGTACTTTCATTCCTTATCGGTTGGCTCTTCCGTGAGCTTGGCTGGATAAAGGAAAATGACCTTTTACTTGAAAACTGATATGGCGAAATTTATTTGGTTAAATAAAGAAGTATATCCCCACCTATGCGAAAACAAGCGTGGGGATATTTTCTCAATAAATTATGATAGCTTTGCTATGGCAGAGTTTAAAAGAGTATTTGACTTAAGTGGCGAATACATCCTTCGCATCTGTGCAGATGCAAGATATGAGCTATATATAAACGGTGAATTTTACGGCAGAGGTCCTGCATCTCCGGGATGCGATTTCCTTACGGAAAAAATGAACTATTGCTACTACGATGAATATGTAATTACAGCCACATCCCCCGTGGAAATTAAGGCCATAGTTACAATGCGTCATACTGCAATAAATGAGTTTACCTTTGGTTATCCCGGTGTTTATATTGAGCTTTTTAAGAATGGAGAAGCAGTCGGCGGTACTGACGAAAGCTGGATATGCCGTCAGCTTAGCGAAAGAGTTGGGATATACAGCACCGATTATACGGTAGCTCCACTGCCTTACTCTAACGCACAGGCTATTCCTGATATTCACAATATGAAAAAATCTCCTCTTGAGCATCTTACAGAGGAGCGCATTTATTCTGAGGATTTTGACAAAATTACAGTAAATGGCAGTAAAAAAAGCACTACGGTACTGAATTTTGATAAAATTTATTCCGCATTTCCCGTAATTTCAATAAAAACAGACGTAAAAGCACGTGTTAAAATTTTTAGTGCCGAAATTGACGGAATAGGTGGAATTACAGAGGAAATTATCACAGATAGGGATATTGTCCATTCCTGTCAGAGAATGAGAAGTGTGGGATATCTTGAAATTACCGTAGAGCCACTTGATAACGGCAATGTGGAAATTGACGATATATATCTTCTTTATTCTCATTATCCCGTAAAAAATGAAACAGGTTTTAAATGCTCCGATGAAACGGTAAACAGGATATATGATGTATGTATGCACACTCTTAAGATATGCAGACAGAACACCCATCTTGACTCCCCCACACATCAGGAGCCCCTTGCGTGTACAGGCGACTATTACATTCAGGCGTTAATGGAATATATGAACATATATGACCCCACCTTAACTGCCTTTGATATTTTCAGAACAGCACAGCTTTTGGAGATTCAAAAGGGAAGAATGTTCCACACCTCATATAGCCTTATGTTTCCTATATGGGTTTACGATTATTATCTTTACACAGGCAAGACGGAGCTTCTAAAGTATATAAAAGGTGCCATGGAGTGTCTGTTTTCCCTATTTGACACCTATATGTCAGAGGAAAACGGACTGATAGAAAAGGCTCCCGACTATATGTTTGTTGACTGGATAGTTATGAAGGACGCACCTGACCCCTATGGAGATGCACGTGAGGTAATGTCTCACGGCAGAAACGAGGGATTTAGTCTGCATCATCCACCAAAGGTTCTCGGTCAAGCTGTTCTTTGTATGCTTTATTACAAGTCGCTTTTGTGTGGAAAAGAGCTGTTTTCCTTGATAAATGATGAAAAAAGTGCCGATATGTGTTTAAAAAAGGCTGAAAAGCTTAAAAATGCAATTAATGAGCATTTGTATGATAAGGAAAAGGGACTTTATATAGGTGGCCTTAATACACCGGACAATGTAAAGGGAAGCCCGTGGCTGCCCGAAAACATTGAAAGAATCTTTTATCTTAAGCAGGCTAACACCCTTGCTGTGCTTTACGGCATAGCTCCCAAGAGCGAAAGAGCGCGAATCCTTGGGTACGTAGCCGAGGATTTGCGAAAAGAGGAGATGCAGCCCTATTTTTACCACTTCCTTTTTGAAGCTCTTAATAATGAGGGCTTGTTCGGTAAATATGGCATACCTCTTGTAAAAAGATATGAAAGTCTTATAAATAAGTGTGATAAGGGTCTTTGCGAGGCTTGGGAATATATTAATTCGGATTGCTCTCACGCTTGGGGTGGCTCTGTTGCTTATATTCTTAAAAAAGCGCTTTCGGGCTTTGAAATGGTAGAGCCGGGTTACAAAAAAATAAAACTCTGTCCAAATCTTTATTCCTTTGATTTTGCCGATTTTGAAATATCCACACCATTTGGTCCTATTTCTCTGAAATTAGATAATGGCGGACATAAAATATCAGCTCCAAAGGAAATCGAAGTTATATAAAGAAAGGCGAATAGCAAAATTTCGCTATTCGCCGTTTTATTTTTCTTTATACTTGCAATACTAAGTACGGAGGTGAAATTATGAAGGATAAAATCAAAAAGGTAACTGCAAGGGAAATAATAGATTCCCGTGGCAACCCAACGGTTGAGGCAACGGTAATTCTCGAGAGTGGCGCTAAGGGAAGCGCCTGTGTGCCGTCGGGCGCATCTACGGGAATATTTGAGGCTCACGAGAAACGAGATACGGACAGCCCAAGATATAAGGGTAAGGGTGTACTTAGCGCTGTACACAATGTAAGAGAAATGATTTCCCCTGTTATTGAGGGGAAAAGCGTGTATGACCAAAGTGCAATTGATCATGCACTTCTTGCTCTTGACAGAAGTGGAAATAAGCAGGATATAGGAGCTAACGCCACCCTTGCCGTTTCCTTAGCTACTGCCCATGCAGCAGCAGATTATTACGGCATGGAGCTGTTCAGATATCTTGGCGGCGCTAACGCAAGACGGCTACCCATACCTATGTTCAATATTTTAAACGGTGGCGCCCACGCATCTAACAATGTTGAAATTCAGGAATTTATGATAGTGCCTGTGGGTGCAAAGGCAATCTGTGAGGCTGTACGGGCAGGCTGTGAAATTTACCACACCCTCGGCTCTATTTTAAAAAAGAGGGGTTATTCAACGGGTGTAGGCGATGAGGGAGGCTACGCACCTAATCTTGAAAGCGACAAGGAAGCCATTGAGCTTATCTGTCTTGCCATTATGGAGGCAGGCTACTCAACCGATGAAATAAAAATCGCACTTGATGTTGCATCAAGCGAATGGTATGATAACGGCATTTATAAAATGCCGAAAACCAATACGGAATATACAGGGGATAAGCTTATTAAGTATTATGAAGGCCTTGTAAAAAATTATCCTATAATCTCTATTGAGGACGGAATAGGGGAAACTGACTATGAGGGGTGGAAAAAGCTTACCGAAAGGCTTGGAGATAAAATAATGCTTGTTGGCGATGACCTTTTTGTAACTAATGAAAAAAGACTTTATGACGGCATTAAGCAGGGAATCGGTAACACTATTCTTATTAAGCCAAACCAGATAGGAACTCTTACAGAAACTCTGAATGTAATAAGACTTGCGTCGGAGCATGGGTATAAGTGTATTATTTCTCATCGCTCGGGAGAAACTGAGGATACTACAATTGCAGACCTTAGCGTAGCCGTAAATGCCCCATTTATTAAAACAGGCGCACCCTGTCGAAGTGAGCGTGTGGCCAAATATAACAGGCTTATGAAAATAGAAATGATGCTTGGCTGTGGCTCGGTATACGGAAAATTAAATTAAAAAAAGAGCAGATACGGTTGTATCTGCTCATATTTTATTTTACATCTGTGCTGTCTGGCTTTTTAAAGAATTTCATAAGGATAAACACCATTATCATAAGAGTTACGGGGAAGATAAGGCTACATAAAAATCCGTATTTAAGATTTCCGTCAAAGGCAGTTGACATCATTCCCGTAAGGTAAGGTCCACTAAGACAGCCAAGGTCACCGGCAAGGGCAAGAAGCCCAAACATAGGTACGCCACCCTTTGGCAAGCGGTTAGTAGCTATACTGTATGTACCGGGCCACAGCATTCCGCTTCCTACACCGCACATAGCACAGCCAAGCAGGGATATAATGGGAATGGGCGAGAATATGGCAATAAGATAGGAAATCACACAAATACCTGCGGAAATAAATATTCCCTTTTTAAGCCCGATTCTGCTTGAATTTGCTGCATAGAACACACGTGCAAAGCCCATACAGATTGCAAAAAGGCAAGGACCGAGCAAGTCACCAATCCACTTTTCAACTCCTAAGCCTGCCTCGGCAAAGGCAGATGCCCACTGACTCATTGAAAGCTCGGTAGCACCGGCGCAAAGCATCATTACAAGGAACACCCAAAACAGCTTTTGCTTAACCAAATCTCCAAAGGAGCTTTCCTCGGATTCCTCAACAAGGGTGTTAATGGGAACGAATATAAAGAGAATAAGGTCGATAAGTGGTATAATTGCCCAGATTAAGGAAAGGTATTCCCAGTTATCAATTCCGACTGTACGGAAATAAATAGTAGAAATAAGCACTACACCCATCTGTCCCCAACAGTAGAAGGAATGGAGAATACTCATAATAGCACTCTTTTTCTTGGTGGGGCATGCCTCAACAATAGGGCTTATAAGCACCTCAATAAGACCGCCGCCAAGTCCACAGAATACCATTGCAATTTCAAGGGCAAGAAATTTGCTTGCCATTATTTTGGGAAGCATAGGTATCATACAAAGACCTATAACGGAAAGAGCCTGTGCAATAATTACAGAACGGCGATAACCGATTTTGCTAACATACTTAGTACCGAGAAAATCTATAATCAGCTCAGTTGCAAAGTTGGTTGCAATAAGCACACTAAGCTGAGTAAGAGTAATACCGAATTCCTTTTGAAAGGTGATAAAAAGCAAGGGCGCAAAATTAATTAGAATCGCCTGAGTAAAATATCCTATACAGGATGCGCCGATAGTTGCCTTATAGTTATTCCTTAACATAATCTGCCTCTCTTTTGACCTTAAACTGTTTTATATTTTACCATATAAAAATTTAAAGTCAAGAGCTTTTATCAATTTATAAAATTGATATTATACTGCTTAGACCAGTAATCAAACTGTACAAGCCAGGCAATAAGCTGAGGAGTGTCCATCAGCTGACCGAACCAGGTGCCACCCGATGTAATAATATCATCAAGCTTTTTTCTGTCAAGATGCTCAGACAGGTAGCCACCCTCATTAAGGGATTTGTCAAGCAGAGAGATAACCTCCTTAAGATACTGAGGGTTATGAGTTTTGGGGTAGGGACTCTTTTTTCTCCAAAGGATTTTTTCGGGTAAAATATCCTCCATACTGCGACGGAGTAAGGATTTTTCCACACCGTTTTCAAATTTCATCTCCCAAGGCACGTTGAAAACGAATTCAAAAATACGGTGGTCGGCAAAGGGAACACGTATTTCAACTCCACTTGCCATGCTCATTCTGTCCTTCCTTTGTAAAAGTGAGGTCATAAAGTAATTCACGGATAAGTATGATGCACGTCTTGATGCTTTCATTTCGTCGCTGTCATCCTTAAGTACAGGACATTCATCAAGAGTTTTTTTGTAAATTTCTCTTATATAATCGTACCCTGTGTCGGAATTTGACACTTCGTCCTTGAATAGAGAAGGGCGCAAACGTGGCTTGTGAATCCATGGGAAAAAGTCGGAATATAGCATTTCGGGTCGGTAAAACCAAGGATAACCGCCAAAAATCTCGTCAGAGCATTCACCGCTAAGTCCAACGGTGTTATTTTTCTTTATTTCCTTGCAGAAATAGTAAAGTGAGGAGTCAATATCTGCCTGACCGGGCAGGTCTCTGTATAAGGTTGCCTCCTTAAGAGAATCGGCAAGGCTTAAGGTGGGGATAGTCAGCACCCTATGGTTTGTACCGAGGTAATCAGCAAGAAAGGTAGCATAGTCATCGTCCTTTTCCGGCTGAAACAGGCTATTCTCAAAGCAGGATTTATTCCCCTCATATTCAAAGGAATAGGTGTCAAGAGTCATATTCTTCTTTTTATATTCGTCACTTGCTATAGCAGTTACTACGCTGGAGTCAAGTCCACCTGAAAGAAGCACACAAAGTGGCACATCGGATACAAGCTGTCTCTTTACGGCATCTGATACAAGGTATCTTGTTACATCAATTGCATAGCTTTTATCCTTGAAATAGGGAATAGCTTTTATTCGCCAGTATTTTCGCTTTTTAAGACCTTTTTCGTCAAAAAACAGATACTCCCCCGGCAATAATTCGCAAATATCCTTAAAAACGCTCTTTCCACCTATAAAGTTCGGGCTTAAATATAAAAGCTCCCAAAGACCGTAACGGTCAACAGTAGAGCTTACCTTGGGGTGAGCAAGTATAGCCTTTATTTCCGACGCAAAAATCAAAGTAGTATCGGTAACCGAATAGTAAAAGGGCTTGACGCCGAATCTGTCACGTGCAGCAAAGACCCTTTCCCCGTCATATACGCAAAATGCAAATATTCCGTTTAAACGGTGGACACAATCCTCACCAAAGGCAATATAAGAGTAAAGCACCACCTCGGTGTCGCTTGTAGTCAAGGTGAAAATATTCCTTTTTGAAAGCTCCTTTTTTATTTCGGCACAGTTGTAAACCTCTCCGTTATACACAATTGTGTACCTTTTGTTTCCGTAGACCACACTCATAGGCTGATGCCCGTTTTTTAAATCAATAACGCTTAGCCTGTTGTGTCCGAATGCAACGCGTCTGTCAACAAATATGTCGCTTTCATCGGGACCACGGTGCTTCATTGTGCTATTCATCTTATTAATTAATTCTGTATTATCAGCTGTATTCTTAAAATCTACAATCCCACAAATAGAACACATATAATACCTCCGTAAAATCAGTCTTTTATTATTATATGTTGATTACTGGAAATAATTACAGAAAAAAGCAGAAATGCAAAGCGCATTTCTGCTTTTTATTATTCGTCATTATCTGTTGTTTTAAATAGAGAAAGAGCATCGTATACGCTTCTTATATCTATTACAGACACGCCCTCTGGGATTTTAAGCTTACTTTTATCGGATTTTTGAGGGATTGCAATAATATCAAAGCCAAGGCGGTAGGACTCATTTATCCTTTTTTGCAGGTCGGTAATAGCTCTGCATTCACCAACCAGTCCAAGCTCACCCATGGCAATAACATTGTGAGGAACGGGAATATCCTTAATGCTTGAAATAAGTGCAAGGGCAACTGCCAAATCAACGCTGGGCTCACTAAGCTTTAAGCCACCTACCACATTGAGATATATATCAGTTTGAGAAAACTTAAGTCCAAGACGCTTTTCAAGAATGGCAATAAGCATACACATTCTGTTGTAGTCAAGACCGTTTGTGGCTCTTCTCGGTGCAGGGAAGTTGGTAGGAGTAACAAGTGCCTGTACCTCAGCAATTATAGGACGTGTGCCCTCCATTATACATACGGCACAGCTTCCCGATACGCCGGTTGGTCTACCGGAAAGAAGCATCTCCGATGGGTTTGGCACCTCACAAAGACCAAGGTCTGTCATTTCAAATACGCCGATTTCATTTGTAGAACCGAATCGGTTTTTAATTGCTCTTATGATACGGTAGGACTGCATACGCTCACCCTCAAAGTAAAGCACAGCATCAACCATATGCTCAAGGACCTTAGGACCCGCAATAATACCCTCCTTGTTTACGTGTCCCACAAGAATTATAGATATACCCTGGCTCTTCGCCTTGGCAATAAACTTAACTGCACATTCCTTAACCTGATTAACACTACCGGGAATTGAGGCAGAGGAGGGGTCGAACATTGTCTGAATAGAGTCGATAATTATAACATCAGGCCTTATTTTGTCAGTCTGCGCAATAATGTTGTCCACATTTGTTTCGGTCATGAAATATGTATTTGCGCCCTCAATCTCAAGACGGGTGGCACGTAATTTAAGCTGACCTGTGGATTCCTCACCGGAAACATAAAGCACCTTTGCTGGCACCCTTGCGCAAATCTGCATAAGAAGAGTAGACTTACCGATACCCGGCTCACCTGCCAGAAGAATTACGGAGCCGCTTACAATTCCACCGCCAAGCACACGGTCAAGCTCACCGATGCCTGTTCCTGCACGGATATATTCGGGAATCTCCATATCCTCAAACTTAACAGCATCAGCGCTTTCAGATATTAAGGCAGTCCTTTTATTCTTTACCTCAACAGGCTGAGTGTAGGTTTCTTCGGTAAAGGTATTCCAGCTTTTACAGGAGGGACATCTGCCAAGCCACTTTGGGCTTTGGTAATCACATTCTGTACAAACATAAACAGTTTTACTTTTCATTTATATTTCCTTTATATTTTTATTTCTGAGTTTATTCTATCATGGCTAGCTTAGTTTGTCAACATTGCCACTAAGGACACTTGTCGCAATAATAAGACAAATGCTTTTTTGGTAATCAGGGCTTTTAAGGCTTTCAAGCTCTCTGTCATTTGACAAAAATCCACACTCAATAAGCAGGGCAGGACAGGAAAGATTTGTCAAAACATAGATAGAATCCGTAGATGCTTTTATAGCCCTTTTGTTATCATTTTGCATATACGTTATGCAATTTTTCTGTACATTTTCTGCTAAAAGTCGGCTATTTTCGTTGTTTTTAGAATAATAAACCTGAAGTCCGCTGTATTTTTTATCGGAGAACTTGTTCATATGAATGCTGATAAAAACAGGGCTTTCGTATTCCTTGACTATTCTTACACGGTTTTTAAGGTCGTATATTTTCTTCTTTCCCTTGTAGCTATCAAGGTCACCGTAATGGTCATAAAGAAGGGTGTCGGTATCCCTTGTCATTCTTACATCATTCCCGTTTAGCTCAAAAATAAGGGAGAGCGCTTTTGATATTTCAAGGTTAAGCTCCTTTTCCATAGTGCCGTCATCGGCAATAGCGCCTCCGTCCTCCCCACCGTGACCTGCATCAATAACATATGTTATTTTGTCGTTTTTGTTCACCGTGGGAGTTGACCTTTCTTTATCACTTATAAGCCTGTTAAACATAGTTGAGAAAAGAAGGGTTGATAATACAATTAAAATCACAAGAAGAATATAGGTAAGAATATAGCCGCAGCTTTTTTGCTTATTCATATAGCACCTCACAGATTTGGTACTATACAGTATATTTATAAAACAGAAAAAATATACTAGTCTATTCTGTACACTTTTTTTGCATTGTTATAGGTAATTTCAGCCACGTCCTCAAGGGAAATACCCTTGATTTTGCCTATTTCCTCTGCAGTTTTTATTGCATAATGAGGGTGATTCATTTGTCCTCTGTACGGTGTTGGCGGAAGATAAGGCGCATCTGTTTCGATGAGAATACGTTCAAGGGGAACGATTTCGCAGGCTTCCTTAGGCTTTCTTGCGTTTTTGTAGGTTACAGTGCCGGAAAATGAAATGTACCAGCCTGCCTTAACAAGCTCACTTGCCATCTCAGCGCTTCCGCTGAAGCTATGGAAAATTCCTGTAACCTGTGGATATTTGCGTATAACCTCCATACAGTCACCGTGGGCATCTCTGTCATGGATTATAACAGGCATATTAAGTCGCGCTGCCATTTCCATCTGCTTTTCAAAATAAACCATCTGCATAGCCCTGTCGCTATCCTCATAGTGATAGTCAAGACCGATTTCACCAAGGGCAACCACCTTTTCTTCCTTAAGCAAGTCTTCAAGCTGATTAAGGGTATTGTCAACATCGTCATAAAAGCGTATATCGTATGGGTGAATACCGCAGGATGCATATACCTCCGGTATTTTCTTGGCAAGCCCAATGCTGACACGGGAGTTGTCAAGATTAGTGCCGATATTTACAATGTGTGCAACTCCGTTGTCGATTTGGTGCTTAATATATCCCTCTGTGCCACCCTCAAATTCATTTTGTATTCTTAAGTCATCACAATGGGCATGTGTATCAAATAATTTCATAATTTCCTCATTTTTTAAAAAGGGTGTTGAAGCCAACACCCTTTGTTTTATCTTACTCTTTCGCCGTTAGGTGTATCCTTGTCAAGGAATATTACACGTACGGTTTCCTCACCGGAGGCAAGAATCATACCGTTGCTTTCAATACCGCAAAGCTTAGCAGGCGCAAGGTTAGCAACCATAACTACCTTTTTACCAATAAGGTCCTCAGGCTCATAGAACTTTGCAATACCGGATACAACCTGTCTCTGCTCGTAGCCAAGGTCAAGCTGAAGCTTAAGAAGCTTCTTCGCCTTGGGAACCTTTTCACAGGCGATAACCTGAGCAGTGCGAAGCTCTACCTCTGCAAACTTGTCGATGTTAATTATAGCGCAGCCCACGGGCTTTTCAGGCTTCTTTGCAGCCTCTTCCTTAGCCAAGCGCTCCTTTTCTATCTCCTCAAGCATAGCCTTTTCATCTATTCTTGCAAAAAGCATCTTTGCTTCACCAAGCTGTGTACCGCTTTCAAGCAAGCCAAACTTAACATCATCATAGGAGCAAAGCTTTGTATTAAGCTGATTGAAGATAGATTCGCAGGTAGATGGGATAAAGGGAGAGAGAAGCACAGCGCCAACACGGATAGACTCCAAGAGATTGTAGATAACTGTTGCAAGTCTTGGCATTGTTTCCTCACTCTTGGCAAGAATCCAGGGAGTTGTCTCATCAATATACTTGTTAGCACGGCTGAGCATAGTAAAAATCTCGCTAAGTGCATCTGCCACTCTGTAGCCGTCCATAAGCTCACATACCTTAGTATATGCTGTATCGCATGCTGCCTTAAGCTCTCTGTCAAGCTCTGTTTCCTCTGTTGGAGCAGGGATAACACCGCCAAAGTACTTCTTTGTCATAGCCATAGTTCTGCTTACAAGGTTACCAAGGTTGTTTGCAAGGTCCATATTGTATCTTGTGATAATCGCTTCATATGTGATGCTGCCGTCATTTGCGTAAGGCATTTCGCTAAGGGCGTAATATCTTACACCGTCAACGCCGAATCTCTTTGCAAGCTCATCGGCATAAACAACGTTACCTCTGGACTTGGACATCTTATCAGTACCGAAATTAAACCAGGGATGGCCGAAAATCTTCTTGGGAAGGGGTACATCAAGAGCCATAAGCATAATAGGCCAGTAGATAGAATGGAATCTTACAATATCCTTACCGATAATGTGAACATCGGCAGGCCAGTATTTCTTGAATAATTCGGGCTGCTCCTCATTGTAGGGGTCGTATCCAAGACCTGTAATATAGTTTGAAAGGGCATCTATCCAAACGTAGATAACGTGCTTAGGGTCAAAGGAAACGGGAATACCCCAGTTAAAGGATGTTCTTGAAACGCAAAGGTCCTGAAGACCGGGCTTTAAGAAGTTATTTATCATTTCCTTTTTACGGCTTTCAGGCTGAATGAAGTCGGGGTTTTCCTCGATATGCTTCATAAGTCTGTCGGCATATTTGCTCATCTTGAAGAAATAAGCCTCTTCCTTTGTCTTTGTAACCTCACGGCCGCAGTCGGGGCACTTACCGTCAACAAGCTGGGTTTCCGTAAAGAAGGATTCACAGGGGGTACAGTACCAGCCCTCATAGGAGCCCTTATAGATATCGCCCTGCTCATAAAGCTTCTTGAAGATATGCTCAACAGCAGTTTCGTGGTAATCGTCGGTTGTACGGATAAAGTAATCGTAGGAGGAGTTCATAAGATCCCAGATTTCCTTAATCTCGCCAGCCACACCGTCAACATAAGCCTTAGGTGTAATGCCTGTATCCTTTGCAAGGTCCTGAATCTTCTGACCGTGCTCATCGGTACCGGTCATAAAGCGAACATCGTAGCCTCTCTGTCTTTTATATCTTGCGTATGCGTCAGACATAATAACCTCATAGGTATTACCGAAATGGGGCTTTCTTGATGCATATGCAATAGCAGTAGTTAAATAAAATTTTTCCTTAGACATAATTTCTCCTTATTTGACCTCGCAGCCACCGATATATACATTGTCAATTTCGGGATTTGTAATATCGGAAACAGTAATAAAGTCTGCGCGGTAGCATTTAGCTATTTTACCCACAAAATCGGCCTTTACCATTCTTGCAGGGTTAATTGTTGCGTATTTGATAGCTTCGTTTAATGAAATATTGCAGAATGCCATCATATTTTTCATTGCCTTGAACATTGTAAGTGTGCTTCCGGCAAGAGTGCCGTTTACGTCAACTGCACGTCCGTTCTTAACGTAAACATCAGTACCTGCAATCTTATAATATCCTTCAGGCGCACAGGTAGCGCACATAGAGTCGGTAACAAGCACAAGCTTATCCTTAGGCTTTGACTTGTATGCAAGCCTTACCATAGCGGGATGAACATGCTCACCGTCACAGATAATCTCTGCATATGCATCGTTGCAGTTGAGTGCGCAGATGGCAGCACCGGGATTTCTGTGATGCACCTTTGTCATAGCATTAAAGGTATGTGTAAATGAACGGGCACCGTTTTTTACAGCCTCAAGGGCTTCCTCATATGTAGCATTTGTATGGGCAATACCTACAGTTACGCTAAGCTCAGAGGCAAGCTTTAAAAATTCCTTAGCGCCCGGAAGCTCAGGAGCCATAGAGAAGTGAATAGGCGGAGGCATCATTGCAAGGGCAAGGGTGTTAAGCTCACTCTGAACAGGGGGAGCAAGAAGCTCAAGCATATGTGCGCCCTTCATTTCGGGATTTAAGTATCTGCCCTCCATATGAATACCGATAATATTGGCATATCCACCACGCAGACGGAGTCTGTTCTGGTTGATTGCAAATATGGAATTCATAAGGTGGGAAACTGTATCAGATGCAAGAGTAGCCATGACTGATGTGGTACCTGCCTTTGCATAGGTATGGCACATTTCGGGTATCTGCTTGTCATTTGCGTAATTAAAGTCGTATCCGCCAACACCGTGGGTGTGAACGTCTACAAGACCGGGTAAAACATATTTTCCCTCAACGGAAATAATTTCGTAGTCGTAGGGAATAGAATCTCTTGTTATGTCCTTAATATAACCGTCCTCACAAAGAATATTTGCCTGGACAAAGGTTTCACTGTTTGAATTGAATATCAAACCGCCGCAAAATGCAACTTTTTTCATATGAACCTCCTGTGTGATTAAATCATCACCTTTTATTTTAACAGAAAAACCCCTTGATATCAAGGGGCTTTTTATAATATTTTAAAATTATTTATTAAGCTCGTTATAAATAACGCTTTTGGCAACGCCTCTGTCCTTGGCTACAGCCTTTGTTGCGTCCATCTTTGACATTCCCCGGGAAATATAGTAGTCAAGATGCTCGGTAAGAGTCATATTCACAAAGAAAGCGTTCTTTGCATTTTCCTCCTCGCTAGCGCCCTCTACCACAAGCACATACTCGCCTCTTGGCTCGTTTGCTTCATAGTAAGAAATTGCGCCCAAGAGGGTAGTTCTTATAACCTCCTCATTAAGCTTGGTAAGCTCACGGCAAAGAGAGATTTTTCTGTCTCCAAACACCTTGTAAATATCCTCAAGGGTTTTTCTTAATTTGTGGGGCGCCTCGTAGAAAATGGTGGTACGTCTATCGGCTTTTATCTCCTCAAGCCTTTCGTTGCGTTCTCCCTTGTTTGTGCTTAGAAAGCCCTCGAAGCAGAATCTTCCTGTTGAAAGAGCAGACAAAGCAAGTGCGTTTACAACGGCACAGCAGCCGGGAATCGCTGTAACGGTTATGTTTTTTTCTGCACAAAGACGGACAAGATCCTCACCGGGATCGCTGATTGCAGGTGTGCCGGCATCCGTAACAAGGGCGCAGCTTTCACCGTTTAAAAGGCGTTCTACAATTATTTCTCCACGTTCTCTTTTGTTATGCTCAAAATAGCTTACCATGGATTTTGATATTCCAAAATAGGAAAGAAGTCTGCCTGTATTGCGTGTGTCCTCAGCTGCAACAAAGTCCACCTCGGAAAGCACCTTGAGGGCGCGCTCCGAAATATCGGACAGATTGCCGATAGGTGTAGCAACAAGGTACAATACTCCACCTACTATTACATTTTTATCCTCTTTTGATAGATTTCTTGGCTCACTGCTTCTCATTTTAAAACTCCATACTGCAATCTTCGTAGATTTTTGCAAATTTTTCTGTATATTCCTGTGTGCCTTCCTTGTATATATGCACAGGCTCAGTCACGGTTATTCCACTCTTACCGCCAAGCTTGGCTGAAACAAGTAAAAGACAGGGGGGAGTGGTTGAATTCGGGTATATAAATGTGATTTTTTTAGGCTCTAAATTATTATTTCTAAGCGCACAGATAAGGTCTGTCATTCTGTCGGGACGGTACACAACATAAAAATTACCGCCGTGCTTTAAAAGTCTTTTTGCACAGGCACAGAAATCATTTATGTCGCCACACACCTCATGACGTGCAATATTCTTTTCGTCATTTATATTTGCCTTACCCGAGTCGGTTTTCATATAAGGAGGATTTGTAAATACAAAATCAACCTCATTTTTTGTATCAGTCGGTATAGCATCACGCACATTTTTGTGGATAACTGTTATTTTGTCCTCAAATGAGTTAAGATGGGCATTCCTTTCTGTAAGGTCGCAAAACTCCCCTTGAACCTCAAAAGCGTACACGTGTCGACACTTTTTGCGTGAGGTGGCAAGTAGAGAGATTACTCCTGTGCCACAGCCCAGCTCAGCACCCACATGATTCTGCCTTTTAGGCAAAAAGGCAGATAACAGATAAGCATCTGTACCGAAGGTAAGTCCGTTTTTCTTTTCTATCAGCTTAAGATTATCGTTAATTTCGTTAATTCTTTCGTCTTCTCTTATCATAATATGTACCTAAATAGCTATCAAAACAATAACGGAGCACGCGTGCGCTCCGTTATATGTTTATGTAAGTGTGAATTATTCCTCAACAGGAGCGCCAACAGGACAAGCGCCTGCGCAAGAGCCGCAAGATACGCACTCGTCAGCGTTAATTACATACTTTCCATCAGCCTCGGTAATGCACTCAACAGGACATGCGTCTGCACAAGCACCACAACCGATGCACTCATCAGTAATCTTATAAGCCATTGTAAGTACCTCCTTAGATTTTTACAACTTTATTTTATCACAAATTTTGAATTTGTCAATATATAATTTTATATTTGACTCTCGTCAGCCTCATTTATATCGTTTTTAGCCTCAGCACCGTTAGGCTTTTTAGGCTTGGGAGGAGCTATTACCTTAACGTCATCACGCTTAAAGGTCTTAACGGAATCGTTGATTGAAACCTTTATTAAGCCACGGAGTGCGTTAGCCTCCACAACTGTACCGACACCCTCGGGAGTCTTTACTGTTGAGTCTACGGGAGGAGTTATTTTCGCCTCCTGAAGATATGTTTCGTATTCATATCTTAAGCAGCACATAAGTCTGCCACAGGCACCGGAAATCTTTGCAGAGTTAAGGGAAAGATTCTGCTCCTTTGCCATTTTAATTGATACCTGTACAAAGTCTGGCAAGAATGATGAGCAGCAGAAGGGACGTCCGCAAATACCAAGACCACCCATAAATTTCGCTTCATCTCTTATACCTATCTGGCGAAGCTCAATTCTTGTCTTGAAGGTGGATGCAAGATCCTTTACAAGATCACGGAAGTCAATTCTTCCGTCTGCTGTGAAATAGAAGGTAAGCTTGGAGCAGTCAAAGGTGTATTCGGACTCAATAAGCTTCATTTCAAGCCCATGCTCATTAACCTTAACCTGACATATTTTCATAGCCTCGGCTTCCTTACGCTTGTTTTCCTCATTAACCCTTACATCATCAGGTGTAGCGATTCGTACAACGGAGCGAAGAGGCTGAACCACATCGTCATTTTTTACAGCTTTATTCTGACAAGCCACCTTGCCGAATTCAAGGCCACGGGCAGTTTCAACAATAGCAAACTCGCCAACCTTGGCATTTGTGCCGTTAGGTGCAAAGTAGTAAACCTTACCACCGTCCTTGAAGCATATACCAACAACCTCGGTTGTTTCCTCGGCATTTATATTAAGCTCGTTAATTTCGTTTGACATTTTAATTTCCTTTCTTAACGGAATTCGTAAGTATAGACATCAGTGTAAGCGCCTGCTGTGAGTTGGAATTCAAATCGTCAAGAGCAGTAAGAAGCGCATTGTAAACACTGATAACACGTGACATATTGTATTTGGAGGAAAGCTCTCTTGCGCTTTCGTGAGAGGAGAAAAAGTAAAGAGTGGCGCCTGAATCCTTTTTTACAGCCATAATATCTCCAAGAACATCAAGGGATAAGGATATAAGCTCCTTAAGCTCGTCTCTTGTGGAGTTAGCCAAGCCAAAAAGAAAGGATACAGCATCATTGTCATCTCTTAAGATGGCGGAGACAAAGTCAACAGCCTTGGAGCGTTGAGAAATAACAGCCTCAGACCTTTTTGTATCTGCCATATCAAGTGCATATCCCAGTGAGCCGGCAGAGGCAACAATTATTTCCTTAAGGTTAGCATCGGATATGGTAATATCACGTCTGTATTTTCTGATATAATCAAATATCGTTTCTTCGTCAAGTCGCTTTGTGCGAAGTATCTGCGCCCTTGAACGGATAGTTTCAATCAGCGCACCAGCATCGGTGGTGAGCAAAAAGAAAACTACATTTTTCGGTGGCTCCTCAAGAGAAATAAGGAGGGCATTCTGCGCTCTTAAATTCATCTTATGAGCATCATTTATAATGTAAATCTTGTAGTCGCATTCAACGGAGCTATCATAAAGCTTTGCCTTAAGCTCACGTGCCTGTTCAACCTTTGTTATCTCAAGAAAGCGTACATCTGCACAGTTGTCATTAAGGATTTTTCTGCAGCTTAAGCACTTACCGCAGGGAAGATTGCTTTCGTCCTTACAGATAATTGCGGCAGCGGCAAGACGGGCGATGGTTTTCTTTCCCGTACCCTTAGCGCCTTCAATAATGTATGCGTGGGAAAAGCCTCCGTTGGCTATGGCATTACCCAAGGTTTTCTTTATTTCTTCATTACCTAAAAAGCTGTCAAAAACCTTCAAAATAGTACCTCCAACCATACATAATCAAGTATCACAGACATATTATATCAAAGATTTTATTATATGTCAAACTAAAATATATGGGAAAATTGAATTTTTAGTTTATTTTTCCAAAAATCAACAAAAAACCTTAAAATTTTTTATGCAAGAGGGAAAAAATGAAGGAATTTAAAAAAAACTATTGTATATTTTTAAAAAATGGTTTAAAATATATAATTGGTAGGGAATGGAATAATTCCATACACAAATAAAATATTTTTTCGGAGGAATTTAACATGTCAGTTAAAGTTGCAATTAACGGCTTTGGCCGTATCGGACGTCTTGCATTCAGACAGATGTTCGGAGCAGAAGGCTACGAAATCGTAGCAATCAATGACCTTACAAGCGCTAAGATGCTTGCACACCTTCTCAAGTATGATACAGCTCAGGGTAAGTACGCTCTCGCTGATACAGTATCTGTTGACGAAGAAGCAAACAGCATCACAGTTGACGGCAAGACAATCAAGATCTACGCTGAAAAGAACGCTGCAGATTGTCCTTGGGGCGAGCTTGGTGTTGACGTAGTTCTCGAGTGCACAGGCTTCTACTGCTCAAAGGAAAAGTCCATGGCTCACATCAACGCAGGTGCTAAGAAGGTAGTTATCTCCGCTCCCGCAGGCAACGACCTTAAGACAGTTGTATTCAACGTAAACAATGAGATCCTTACAAAGGAAGACCAGATCATCTCTGCTGCATCTTGCACAACAAACTGCCTCGCTCCTATGGCTAAGGCTCTTAACGATGCATTCCCCATTCAGAGTGGTATCATGACAACAGTTCATGCTTACACAGGTGACCAGATGATTCTTGACGGTCCTCACAGAAAGGGTGACCTTCGTCGTGCTCGTGCTGGCGCACAGAACATCGTTCCTAACTCTACAGGCGCTGC
Source organism: Eubacteriales bacterium (assembly GCA_045542275.1). GTDB lineage: Bacteria > Bacillota > Clostridia > Oscillospirales > CAG-272 > RGIG2000. The sequence goes on from JAZQKP010000034.1 coordinate 108,841, forward strand.
TAAGGCTATCGGCCTTGTAATTCCTGAGCTTTCCGGTAAGCTTATCGGTTCTGCACAGAGAGTTCCTACATGCACAGGTTCTACAACAATTCTTGTTGCAGTTGTTAAGGGTACAGATATCACAGCTGAGGGTATCAATGCTGCAATGAAGGCTGCTGCTAACGATTCTTACGGTTACAACGAGGATCAGATCGTTTCTTCCGACGTTATCGGAATTCGTTACGGTTCTCTCTTCGATGCAACTCAGACAATGGTTGCTAAGATTGACGATGACACATATCAGGTACAGGTTGTTTCTTGGTACGATAACGAGAACTCCTACACAAGCCAGATGGTTCGTACAATCAAGTACTTCGCAGAACTTGCATAAGTTTTTAAATAACTTGATAAAATTACAGCCGCGCTTTAAGCG
>JAZQKP010000035.1:0-109232 GCA_045542275.1 Eubacteriales bacterium
GATGAAAATGCCTATATTTTCAATTCCACTGGCGATGACGGTATCTTTGTAGAAGTCAATAAGGACAGAAAATATGAGCTTAACAATATTTTCGGAGAGTGCTATGAGAGTGGCGTATTGCATAAGGGCATCAATCGCGTAAATTTACAAAACTGCGGTATGATTTTTGTAAAATAGGAAATTTTTCTTTGACTTATACTATTTGTAAAAATTAAAAGTAAAGCTATTTTGTATTATTCCATTGAAAATATATCTATTAAATAGTTTGACAGTTTAATATTATATCCGCTACTTAAAAAATAGCGGATATAATATTCTTTCAAAGCAAAAACTAAAGCCACTATTTTTTTTAAGTTGCTTTTTTTGTTCGATTTTCATCCCACTTACTCCGCCAAAAAGACAGAGATACATTTTCGTATCTCTGTCTTTTTCTTTTATTGATTTGACATATCGAAGGTGACGGTGATTTCTGTTTCGTTTTCGGGGAGGACGAATTCAACGCAGTAGGCGATATCATCGTATGTACCGTTTTCCTGCATGAGCTGATTTACAAAGGGGATCTCTATAATTCTTGGCTTAATGCCACAGGCAGAAACACGCACGTCATCAACTGTAACTGTGTCACCTGTGATTACAGGCTTAATGGTGGTTACAAAGCGCTCCACGATTTCTGTCTTCTCTGTTACCTCAAATTTATCCTTTAAGGTTATTACATCATCGGAAAATGTGAAGACACGTGTCGCTTTTTTAAGCTGAGGAACGTCTACCTCATATACCTGAGCAAAGTCCATTGTAAGTGTTTCCGATTTTTCGTCATAGACAGTAAACACATCGTCACGCATATCGGTGCCGTCCTGTCCCTTGCCATTAAAGTATGGAACGCTGTGAGAAAATGAGGACGGATTAAAATATTCATATCTTCTGCTTCCGTGATATCCGGGAGTATTACAGGGTCCTATATAACCCAAGTCGCAGAAAATCTCCTTATTATTTCTTGTAAGAATAAAGGACGCAACGTCATTGTGGTTATGGCTTTCACCATTGTTGCCACCCTTGGCAGCAAAGCCGTAATAGTCTGTTCTCTTTGTAAAGTAGCAAATGGTTGGGTAAACCTTGTTTTCCAGCTTGTCGGTAACAAAGTCGGGATTATAATATACTACGCTGCGAAGAGAAAAGCAAAGGTGAACATACGCCATAATCGTGCCTCTGTCAGCGGGAAGCTTTTCTATATCGTCGGGATAAATAGTCTTAAGCATATGAGGAAGGCCTATCCAGTAGCCCTCTTTAATATTACAGTCGCTGAACATAGCCATAACGTTATTCTGAAGAATCATCTTCTGAAGATACATGGAAATTGCCTTTACAAGAGGACGCTTGAAATAGTCACATTCTCCGTTTGTAAACTCACGAAGAAGCATAGCATAAGCTGCAAAGAAGCCAAAGCCGAAGCCCCAGTATGCCGTACCCTCTACACACATACCGTCCTCCTTATAGCTGGCAAGATAGCATTCCATTGCTGAATCAAAGCGATGCTTTTCCTGCATAAAGATTTCGGGTGCCTCATACATAAGCATACCACCGATAGCGCCTGCGCATACAGCTGTCCAGTTATTGTTATGATGCTCCCAGAAAAATCTTCTCTCAAGGAATGGCTCAATTGCGTGACGGCGAATCTCCGCTGTCATTCTGTCAATAAGAAGCTTCGGAAATCTGTCAGCAAAAAGTGACTTGATTTCAGCCATAGAAAATGCAATAGATGCTGCAAAAATATCTATAAGACCGGGGTCATAATCTGCAGGGGTTCTGTCATAATACTCATTATAGTGTCCAAGGGGCGCCCAGGAATATTCATTGCAGTATGCCCAAACAGTATCAACAAGGCTATTATAATATTCCTCATTGTCAGGATAAATAAGTGCCATAAGGGCAGACGCCTGAAGCTGACCTATTGTACGGTAATATGTCTGATGATCTTTGTTTTCAATAATTTCCTGCGCGCTTCTCGGTCTTGGTGCAACCTTGAATAGCGCATCATACTTTTCCTTGATTTCCTTTCTGTGTCTTGCGTATACATCTGATGTGCGTACACGCTCCCAGAGAGCTTTATCCTTGGATTCGCTAAACATAATACTACCACCTTGGTATTAAAAATAAACTTTACCCCTATGTTAGCACAATGTTTCAAATTTTTCAATGGATAAATTGATTTTTCTTTCAAGATATGTTAAAATATTTTTAAGTATAAAAATATTCTGTCGAGGAGCTGATTTTTATGGAGAAAAAGCTGATTAATACATATCCCGCATCCAACTGGAACGATACTACTCCCATAGGCAACGGACGAATCGGCGCATCCGTTTACGGCTGCGTTTACGATGAGAGAGTTCTTATAAATCACGAATCTCTTTTTAACTACGCAAGAACAACGGAGATTCCCGATGTGTCTGACAGCCTTAAGGAGGTACGCCGTCTTATGGACGAAAAAAGGTACCTTGAGGCTGAAAATTATTACACAAAGGCTTTAAGGGAAAAGGGCTACAGCGGTGCCAAGGGCAAATTCTATCCTGCTTTTGATATCCGTATGATATTCGGCACTCTCGGCGCCCCCACAGAATACAGACGTGAGCTTGACCTTGTAAACGGAGTTTGCACGGTTTCCTATAAGGATAACGGCTCAAAATGGGTGCGAACCGCCTTTGTATCCAAAGCAGATAATCTTCTTTTAATTAATATAAAGAAGGATTCCCCCTTTAATATGATATTCGCCCTTGAGCGCCACGACCTTGCTGACTGGGTTGATTATCGCAATTGCGATGAGTTTTACAGCGTTTCCCAGGGTGACTACATTTACTCTCGCTGTAAAACAGAGGGTAAGCTTGACTACTCGGGAATTATAAAGCTTGTTTATACCGACGGTCAGACTGAAAATATTTATAAGGTTAAGAGACGTAAAATAGATATGGAGGGCGCACTTGCCCTTGATAACAGCATTAAGGTTACAGGCGCTACCGAAATTACTATTGCCCTTAACATAGAAGATAAGGCACAGGACATTGAAGAAATGAAAAAGGGTGTTGACAAATTCACTTTTTCATTTGATGAAGCCCTTCTTCGCCATTCAAGGGAATTTTCAAGGCTTTTCCTTGGTACAACTATTGAGCTTTGCGCCGATAAGGACAATGCTACAAATGAGGAGCTTCTTTTAAAGAGCTATCAGGGCGAGGTTGATATCCGTGTGGCTGAAAAAATGGCTGACTTTGGCAGATATCTTCTTATCTCCTCCTCCCACGGCTGCGACTGCCCTGCAAATCTTCAGGGCTTATGGAACGGAGCCTACTCTCCTGCCTGGGCGTGTACCTACTTTAACAACGAAAATATCCAGATGGCATATTGGCAGGCGTACACAGGCGGTCTTGTCGATGCGGTTATGCCTCTTTTCAACCTTTATGATAAGTTCAAGGACCATTACAGAGAAAACGCAATGCGACTTTTCGGCTGCCGTGGTATTCTTCTTCCCTTATTTATGGACAATTCCAACGGAAGAAAGGATAATTTACAGCCCCACGTTCTTTACTGGACAGGTAGCTCTGCTTGGATAAGCGCAATTTATTTCGACTATTACAGATACACTCTCGATAAGGATTTCTTAATGGAAAGGGCTTACCCCTTTATGAAGGAGGCAGCCCAGTTCTATGAGGACTTCCTTGTTTACGATGAAAACGGTAAGCTTAAGTCCTATCCCTCCGATTCCCCCGAAAACCGTCCTCTCGGTGATTATGAGGGCTCGGGTGAGGTAAGCTGCAGCATTAATGCAACTATGGACTTTGCCCTTGTAAAGGAGCTTCTTACAAATCTTATTTCCGTGTGCGATGAGTTCGGAATTGATGCAGAAAAAGCGACCACGTGGCGCAAAATGATAGCTGACATTCCCGAATACGAAATAAATGAGGATGGAGCTATCAAGGAGTGGATGCATCCCGACTTTAAGGATAACTATCAGCACAGACACGAGTCCCACATCTATGCTCTTTTCCCCGGATTTGAAATTAATGAGCAGGATAACAAGAAAATTTACGATGCCATGAAGGTGGCAGTTGAAAAGCGACTTTGTATCGGCCTTAAGGACCAGAGCGGCTGGAGCCTTGCCCATATGGCTAACATTTATGCACGGTTAAGCGATGGCGCACGTGCAAAGGAATGTCTTGACCTGCTTACTCGCTTCTGTACAGGTGACAACTTCTACACATACCATAACGATTGGCGCAATATGGGTGTTACGCTTAAGTATATACACGGTGGACACGCACCCTTCCAGATTGATGCAAATATGGGCTATACTGCCGCAGTATATGAAATGATTATGTATTCCGACCTTGATAAAATTAAGCTTCTTCCCGCCTTGCCAAAGGAATGGAAGTGTGGAAAGGCTACTAATTTACAGGTTCGCGGTGGGCTTTCTGTAAGCATTGAGTGGAACGAAAGCGAGGTTAAGGTAACAGTAAGCGCTAAAAACCGTAAAAAAGTGGATATTGGCGCACCCTGTGGCTATAAATTGACTTCCTCTTGCGGAAAAGCAAGTAAGCACGGAGATAACTTTGTTTGCCTTGAATTAAAGGCAGGAGATAGCGTAAAGCTAACATACGTTAGGTAGCTTTTGCAATATACAAGTAAAAAAGCTGTCTTTGATAACCTATCATAGTTGTTATAAAACTGAATTGCAAATAAAAATTTGACGGAGGAAATGTGATATGGACTACATTGAAATTTGCGAGAATGATTACAATGCATTTCACGAATTGGCAAGTGCATATTATAGAGAAGGTGAAGATGCAGATACACCGCAAGAGGAAATAGATACATTCATCCGCTTTATGTTTGAAAAAGTAATTAACCACGAAATTAACGGATACATTGCAAAAGATAAAAATGTCTATGTTGGGTTTGCGCTATGGGGAGTTGATACTGAAGATTTTGAATTTAGTGAAATTCCAGGTTTCGGAACAATTTTGGAGATTGGATTTATACCTTCATACCGTTCGAAAGGTAACGGCAAAGAGTTGGTATCGTATATCGAAAGTCGCTTTAGCAAAAAGAATGTAAATAACTGTTATGTGTCCGCTTATGGGCCTGCACAGAAGTTCTGGTCTTATTGTGGATATTTTGAAAACGGGAAAGTGGCAAGCAATGGATTGCCTATTATGGTAAAGTCCATTAGTTAGATAAATTCCAATTTATCGATTGATATAAAAACACCCCCGACAGAGCTTCTGTCGGGGGTCAATTTTTATTTTCTGCTGTTTATGTAGTCCTTAAGCATAAGTAACCAGTCGGTCTGGATAAAATCAGCACCCTTATCAATAATCCAGCCCCAGCCGTCATCGGGATTGCCACTGAGGGAGCCATCGTCTGTGTGGTGAGCGGAGATAACTGCATTTTCATCATAGATAATAGAGTTTACCCATATCATAAGTCCCTTATCGTGCATAGACTTGATATATTCATCGCTTACGCACTCGCAGCTTTCCTTATCAAAAAGCACCTCAGCGCCGATTACGTTTACTCCCTCTGCAAGAAGCTTATCGGTTACTGTATCCTTACCCCATACAAGAGGCATAAACATAAAGTCGGGGGCATATTTAGTTACTGCCGCAAGGCTCTTTTCATCTACGTAGGTTTTTACAATAACCTGCTTCTCTACTCCTGCCTTACGGATTTCATTTGTAATACCCTCAACATCAGTCCAGTATTTATCTACATTTATATATACCTTATCCTTTAAAAGCGCAAGAACCTCTGAAAGAGTTGGCACCTTGTAGCTGGTCTTAACGCTGTCCTGATTTACAAGGAAAAGTGCATCGACCTCGGAGGAATCCATCTCCGAAATTCTTCTGTCGCTTCTCAAGAAAACATGCTCCATACCCGGATGGAAAACATAGAACTTTCCGTCCTTTGACTTGGAAACGTCGATTTCCACCACGTCAGCACCCTGTAAAAGAGCTATTTTATATGCAGCAATAGAGTTGCAGGGCACGTTAGCGCCACATACACCACGGTGAGCAACAAGCAAGGGTGAGCCCTTTGCCTTTCTGTTTTCGTATATACTTACATTAAAATCCATATTCCACCTCGTAAAAGCTTTTTATATTTCAAGTATACCATATTATTACGTAAATGGCAAGATTTTTATAAGTTAATAGGTCATCAATGTTGACTTTTTGAGGGGTAAATAGTATAATTTAAGGGAAGAACAGGAGGTACATATGAATAAAAACAAGGATTTTCTCGGCAGTGCGCCCCTTGGAAGATTGCTTTTTAAATTAGCAATTCCAACCGTTGTCGCTCAGCTTGTAAATATGCTTTACAATATAGTTGACAGGATTTTTATAGGTCATATGCCCGAGGTTGGCGACCTTGCCTTGACAGGTGTTGGCGTATGTATGCCTCTTATTATGATTGTTTCTGCCTTTGCTGCCCTTGTTGGCTCAGGCGGTGCGCCCAGAGCTTCTATTTTTATGGGCAAGGGAGATAGGGATACGGCAGAAAAAACACTTGGTGGCTGCTTTACCCTCCAAATTATTGTTTCGGTTATTTTAACATTAGTGCTGCTTATCTGGAATAAGGATTTGCTTCTTGCCTTTGGCGCAAGTGACAACACTATTGAATACGCATCAAGCTATATGAGTATTTACGCCTTGGGTACCCTTTTCGTTCAGCTTACCCTAGGTATGAATGCCTTTATTTCTGCACAGGGCTTCACAAGAATATCTATGCTTTCCGTAATAATCGGCGCTGTATCAAATATTATACTTGACCCTGTGTTTATTTACGCCTTTGATATGGGAGTTCAGGGTGCTGCCCTTGCTACTATTATTTCTCAGCTGTTTTCCTGCATCTTTGTTCTCTCCTTCCTTTTCGGCAAGAAAACACTGCTTAAGATAAAAAAGGAAAATCTTTTTGTATCATATAAGCTTATTTTACCCTGTATTGCCCTTGGCACCGCCACATTTATTATGCAAGCAAGCGAAAGCGTGATTTCAATCTGCTTTAACTCCTCGCTTCTTTGTTACGGTGGAGATATTGCCGTTGGCGCTATGACAATTCTTGTAAGCGTAATGCAGTTTGCTATGCTTCCCTTACAGGGCATTGCTCAGGGCGCACAGCCTATTCTTAGCTACAATTATGGCGCAAAAAATTCGGTACGTGTTAAAAAAACCTTTAAATTGTTGCTCTGCTCTTGCCTTATCTATTCAGTTACGCTGTGGAGCGCGGTAATGCTTTTTCCGAGAGCATTTGCAGCTATGTTTACACCAAGCATACAGCTGGTTGAATACGCAGCGAAGGCATTAAGAATTTACTTTGCCGGTATGTTAATCTTCGGAATACAGGTGGCATGTCAGATGACCTTTGTATCCTTAGGAGAGGCTGCCTCATCCGTCACTGTGGCTGTGGTGCGTAAATTTATATTGCTGCTGCCCCTAATTTACATTGTTCCAACTCTTACAGAAAACAAGGTAACAGGAGTTTTTCTTGCAGAGCCTATTGCAGATATAATTGCGGTTACCTTTACCGCAATACTCTTTACATTTAAATTTAAAAAAGCGCTTAGCAAAATAGAAGCGCCAAAGAATATAGGAGATACTTTATGAAGCTTACAGCAAAAACCCTTAATAAATTTGCAAAGAATACTCTTTACTACAAGGAAGAAAGAGGATATGTAACCTTTTACCGTTACAGCAAGTCTCAGCTTGATTTTATGGCAGAGGAAAGCTACGATTGGGGCTGGAGAATGAGAGCAAAGTTTACAGGCTGTATCCGTCTTGAGCTTATTACAGATGCCACAGAAATTTCCTTCGAATATAAGACCTCCCATTCTCACGAAAGAGCCAACACAGTTGACCTTTATATTGACGGCGTTTTAACCTCAGTATATAAAATAAACGACACGTTGAAGGGTAAAATCCAGTATTCTCTCCCGGAGGGTGAAAAAAAGGTGACTATTTATTTGCCTAACGAAAGTGAGCTTGCCATTAAAAATTTCACCTTAAACGGCAGCTACAAATCCGTAAAGGATAAGGGGGAGAAGATTTACATTCTAGGTGACTCAATTACCCAAGGAGCAGGCCCTGATATTACCTCTGCAGCATACCTTAATATTCTTACAAGAGAAACAGGCTATAACCTTTTGGGCCAAGGCATCGGAGGCTATCGCTATGAGCCCCGTGACCTTGCAAGGCTTGAGGGCTTTGACCCTGACAGAATTGTAATCTTCCTTGGTACAAACTATTACGATTCCCCTATTGAGCAATATGATTACAAGGGCGCAGTTGAGGAATTTTATAAAAGACTTACAGAGCTTTATCCCAACACTCCCGTAATTTCCGTTACACCTCTCTGGCGCAATAACAATGTGGACTGGCCTCGCTTTATGTGGTGCATTAACACAATTAAGGACGCTTGTGCCAAGTATCCGAATGTAAGAGTTGTAGACGGATTTACCCTTGTGCCTAATGTTGATGAATGCTTCAGCGACGGAGTTCACCCTAACGCATACGGCTCTATGCTTCTTGCAAATAATATTAAGAGAATTCTTAAAAAATAAGAAAAATCGGACACCATGTGTCCGATTTTCTTTATTTTTCACTGATTTCCGACAAAAGATACATGGAAAGACCCACACAGGGCATATCAAATTCTGAGCCGTGATGGGCATATACGTCAACAGAGTCATATCCCACTCCCACTGCCCCCGGAATAAACGGGGTGGAGGGGAAGAACTGTCCGTATGCTGTATGGTGTCTTTGGTTATAGCCCACACCTTGAATTCTGCTTGAATCAAGAGTATTCATACCAAGCAGATTATCTGCAATAGACTGGGCATATTCCATATAGCTGCTATCGTTTACAAGCTTGGAGCCTCTTGCAAGGAAAATACCGAGATAACAAGCAAAGCTTGGCTCAAAGGTCTTTGTATCGGAATAGAAATATCTGCCGTAGCTCTTTACATTTCGCATACACTCCTTGCGAGTTTTGTTTTCGTGGCCCACGGGCACATCCATTTCGGTATCAAGATAGGGGATTTCCACGTTTCTCCACACTGATTTGTCTGCATAAGCGCAAATTTCCTTGAGGGCGTGGATGATTTTGTTCTTCAATCCGTCAAAATCGTCAAGCACCTCATAGGCGTCACAAAGTGAAAGAATTCCGCTCATAAGCCATGTATAGCTACATGAACCGCTGACAGTTCTTTCGGGGTTATCCTTACGAAGAAGTATAAATCCGTTATCAAGGCTTTCTGTAAGAGAAGAAATAAGCGTTTTAACACGCTCAAGGTAGAAATTATCCCTTGTGGCGCGGTAAAGGTCACAGCATGCGCTTATCTGATATGCTATATCCGAGGTGGAGCCCTTTCTGCATTGATCATAGAAAAAGTCGGGATCCATACCCATTGGATATTTGTCAGGGTGCTTGTAAATTCCCTCAGGACGAAGAGGCCCTGTCAGAAAATTGTAGGAACGTATTGAAATTTCTAAGCATTTTTTAGCAAAATCCGTATCCGTCTCCTTAAAATACCTATACCCGAGAGCAAGAATTGATGTTACATTCCATTGGGCAGAGGATGGGGCAGGGGACTCATAAAAGGTGCGCCCCTCCCAACCAAAGGGCTCATTTAAGGTGTTATACATTGCCCCGTTTTGTTGAATAGTCTTTACATAGTATTCAAGCGCCCAACGCACCTCGTCGGCAACAAGGATTTTACTCCATTCGCTTTTGTCCTTCATAGCGAAGCGAAGCATAGAAAGTACTCCTATAGACACTCCTCCCGGAGATTTTCTAAGGTCGCAGGATTGATGATAGCCGCCGCTTAAGTCAATATGCTCACCCGTTTCCTTGATAAAACCGTCATCTGTGTGACAGCAGCCGTTCCAGCCGAGAGGATGGCCGCAGCGCTGATAGGTGAAGTAGCCAAGCATAATTCTCTTGCAAATATCATAGGCTCCGTCGTAAATTACAAACTGACGGCTTCGGTATCCGCCTGCTAAAATATAATAGTCGCCCTTTTTTGTAAGGGAAGAAAAATCACCAACGTAGTATGTATGTCCGTCCTCATATACAGGGGTCATTTCCCCCTCGTAAACGGTTATATCCTTAACATCGTGGGTATTCACAACGGAAAAAGTATTTGAATCAGCTTTATTATCTGTAAGAATAAATCTTTTTGCTCCGTTTTCAAGGAAGCCTCTGTGATTTACTCTTATGGCATTCTGAAATTCAGGCATAGCAAATCTCCTATCTGTTTTCTGTGTTTAATATACCATAAAGAGCCACCCCGTGTCAATAATCGGGGCAAACTTAGGCGAAATACTTGATATGGCGTATTCTTTATGTTAAAATAAAGTAAATAGTTAAAAGGAAGGGCAGAGTATGACAGAATATATTTTTCCTAAGATAATAAAGGATAGCTTTAAGGTAGAAAGCTGCCATAATCTTATAAAAAAACAGCCAATGCAGATTGGCCTTGCAGAAAGAGAAACTGCCGCCTTTTCAGACGGTGGATATGTAATCCTTGACTACGGAAAAGAGATGAACGGTGGCATACGTATACTGACTTTCCTTGCAGAGAATGTAAAAATAAGAGTTCGCTTCGGCGAAAGCCTTACAGAATGCTGCTCCGATATCGGTGGACATAAGAATGCGACAAACGACCATGCAAACAGAGATTTTTACACTAATTTGCAAAATTACTCCGACATGGTATTCGGTAACACGGGCTTTCGCTTTGTCCGTATTGATTTTTACGGAGATGCTACGCTAAAAAGCGTAATTGCCGTAAATCATATTCTTAAAAAGAAGTCAATTTATGAATATTCTGGCGATGACGTGGCTGTAAAAGAGATTTTTGAGGCTGCAAAGCGCACAATTGACCTTTGTGCAGGACAGGAATACCTTTGGGACGGAGTAAAGCGTGACCGTCTTGTGTGGATTGGGGACAGTCATCCCGAAATGCTTGCCCTTACTGCCCTTTACGGCAAATCAAAGGTGCTTGAGCGCTCCCTTGACTTTATTAAAAGCCAAACTCCTCTGCCTTATTGGATGAATAATATGCCTATGTACTCTATGTGGTGGATTATTATTCTTGCAGACTACTACGAAAAAACGGGAAACAGAGCCTTCGTAAATAGGCAGATAGACTACCTCAAAGGCTTGGTTAAGCAAATATCCGACCACGTGGCTGAAAACGGTGACCTTAAATACTCATTTTTATTTGTGGACTGGCCCACAAGCAATCAGCCGGATGAGGAAAACGGTGTTCGTGCCATTAATATAATCGCTATGCAAAAGGCAATAAATCTCTTATCCCTTTACGGAAAGGATATTTTCTTAGCACAGGACGTATTAAGGCGATTACTCCTTAAGAAAATTGAGGTTAAATGCAGTAAGCAGGTGGCAGGACTTAAGTACTTCGCCGTTGGACTTGACGAAAGTGACAAGGCGCTTCTTGTAAACGGTGGCGCAAAGGGTATGTCCACCTTTATGAGCTACTACATTTTAAAGGCTGTTGCCTCCTTTGACAGGGAATGTGCCATAAATATGATGAAGGAATATTACGGTACAATGCTTGATAAGGGTGCAACCACCTTCTTTGAGGATTTTGATACGGATTGGGCAGTTAATTCCTGCCGTATTGACGAATTCCCAAAGGAAAATGAAAGAGATATCCACGGTGACTTTGGCGCTTACTGCTATAAGGGCTTTCGCCATAGCCTTTGTCACGGCTGGAGCGCAGGTGTTATTCAGTTTATAAAAGAGGAGCTTTAATATGCTTTGGTTAAGACGTACTTACGAAACGTCAAAAGATATAGATGAGGTTTACGGGCTTATGTACAAATACACTGAGCCTAATAAATACCGTGTACAGATGTACAGCGAGGCGCTGTTTATCGGCACGGTAAGTAAAGCACGCTTTAAGGCTATTCCGAATAAGCTTTTTGCCAAAAGCAGACACGGCGCAAGCGTAACTGTCAGCGGAAGGCTGAAAAAAACGGATACGGGTACAAAAATTGTAGCATGGGCACGTCCCTCGCTTATCTATCAGCTGCTGTTTTTTGTTCTTTATCTTGCGTCCCTTTCTGCCCTTCTTATAGGCGGAGCAAAAGGAATTATCACTCTTTTGTGCCTTGTCACAGGAATAACTGCTATTTTATTTGCACTGTTTTTTATCCCTGTAAGAAACGGACTTAAGGACGTACAAACGGTGCTTGACAAAAGGAGATAGAATGAAAATCGGTCTTTTTACGGATTGCCATTATAACAAGGCTGAATTAATCGGCCACAAGAGACGCTCTGCCGACTCATACAACAAGGTTAAGGCATCTATGGACGCCTTTAAGGAAAATAACGTGGATATTTGCTTCTGCTTAGGCGATATTACCGATCACGTTAAGGGAGATACAAAAAGCGATATTATAGAAAACTATAAATATATGCTCTCTCTTATTAATTCCTACGGTATTCCCTTCTACCTTGTACCGGGCAATCACGACTATTTAATGACAACAGGTGAGGAAATCGAAGAGCTTTTAGGTAAAAAGCTGCCACCCTGTGTAGTTAAAACAGAAAAATATAATATTATTCTTCTTGATGCCAACTATCGCTCCGACATGGAAAGATTTGATGTAGCAGGGGTTGAATGGACAGATTCCAACCTACCACCATATCAAGTGGAATATTTAAAAAATGAACTTGACTCCTCCTCTAAGGAATGTATTGTTATGGTTCACGAAAACCTTGACCCAAATATTCATAATAGCCACGTTATTAAAAATGCAGATGAAATACGTAAAATTATCAAGGACTCGGGTAAGGTGAAAATGGTGCTTCAGGGTCACTTTCACGACGGTGCCTACTGTGTAATTGACGGTATTCCCTATATTACGCTGCCCGCTATGTGTGAGCATACTGAGGGATACTATAAAATAATTGAAATATAGCTCTTGTATTTTAAAGAAAATTGTGGGATAATAAGTAGGTAATTCCCATTTAACAAAAGGAAAAATTATGGAAAAAAGAAGCTCTTTTACAGGCAAGCTCGGTTTTGTGCTTGCAGCAGCGGGAAGCGCTGTCGGTCTTGGCAATATATGGAGATTTCCATATCTTGCGGCTAAGTACGGTGGCGGTATATTTCTGCTTGTATATATTATTCTTGCAGTAACCTTTGGCTTTGCCCTTATGGTTGCTGAAATCGGTCTTGGAAGAAAAACAGGACTCAGCGCCATCGGTGCATTTAAAAAGCTTAATGAAAGGTTTGCCTTTATCGGCTACATTAATGCAATTATCCCCATACTTATTCTGCCCTATTACTCTGTAATCGGTGGCTGGGTTATTAAATATCTCGCTGCCTTTATTTCAGGTAACGGCCACGATGCGGCAGGTGACAGCTACTTCGGTGAATTTATAAGCGGTACAGCTCAGCCTATTATCTGGTTTGTTATTTTCATTACAGTTACTATGGCAGTTGTGCTTCTCGGTGTGGAAAAGGGTATTGAAAAGGTAAGTAAGGTTATGATGCCTGTCTTAGTCATCCTTTCCATCTTCATTGCCGTATATGTAATGTTTCTTCCCGGTGCATGGGAGGGCGTTGTATATTACATCAAGCCGGATTTTGCCAATTTCTCCTTAAAGACGGTTATTGCCGCAATGGGTCAGCTGTTCTACTCTATGTCTCTTGCAATGGGTATTATGATTACCTACGGCTCATATATGAAAAAGGATGTTAACCTTGAAAAGTCTATTCATCATATAGAGATTTTTGATACAGGCATTGCCTTTCTTGCAGGTCTTATGATTATACCGTCTGTATTCGTGTTTTCCGGCGGAAACAAGGATGCCCTGGGTAAGGGTCCATCCCTTATGTTTGAAACACTTCCCAAGGTATTTGACGGTATGCTTGGTGGACAGATAGTAGGTACGCTTTTCTTTGTCCTTGTGCTTCTTGCCGCCCTTACATCATCTATCTCCTTAGCGGAAACCGTTGTTTCCATTATTCAGGACAAGTTTAAGATAGACAGAAAAATTACCTGTCTTATAGTTCTTGGATGTTGCCTTATCCTTGGCTTACCCTCTGCTTTAGGTTACGGTCTTCTTGGTGGAGTAAGGATACTCGGTATGCAGTTCCTTGACCTTTTTGACTTTGTAAGCAACAGCATTCTTATGCCTGTTGCAGCTATTCTTACATCTATCTTTGTTGGCTTTATAATTAAGCCTCAGGCTATTTCCGATGAGATAGAAATAAGCGCACCCTTTAAGTCAAAGAAAATGTTCTCCGTAATTATTAAGTATATAGCGCCAATCTGTCTTGTGGCAATTCTTGTTTCCTCTGTTCTTGAGGTTACAGGCGTTTTCAAAATATAAGGATATCCCCGACACGTGTCGGGGATATTTTGATTTATTTATATTGAAATACATAAATTAATGTGATAAAATAATGTTAATATAGCGAAAAATATATCAACACATATTATAGATATTAAGACTATTTAAAAGGAGAAAAAATGAAGCTTGTTTTACTTACAGCCCTTGGCGTTGGCGGTGCTACACTTTTCGGCGCTATAATCGGCTTTATATTTAAAAAAATTTCTCATAAATTTTCCGATATTGTTCTCTCCTTTGCGGCAGGAGTTATGCTGGCTGCTGCAGTTTTGGGGCTGGTGCTTCCATCCCTTGAGTACGGTGGGAAATACGGAATTCTTATTACCATTGCAGGTATTTTCGTAGGCGCCCTTTGCCTTGACCTTATTGATAAGCTGGTGCCACATCTTCATAAAATGGCAGAGCCGGATATTGAGCCCCATAAGGCTGTAAATATAAATAAAGTATTTCTGTTTGTAACCGCTATTGCAATTCATAATCTTCCTGAGGGTATTGCGGCAGGTGTGGGCTTTGGCTCGGGAGATACTACACAGGCGCTTATAATTGCCGGTGGCATCGCACTTCAGAATATACCTGAGGGTATGGTTATTATCGGTCCTATGCTGGCAGCCGGTGTCAGCCGAAGAAAAACCCTTGCCATTGCGGCACTTACGGGTGTTATTGAGGTGGTAGGTACATTTATCGGCTACTTTGCAGTAAGCGTGGCATCGGTGATTCTTCCCTTTGCCCTTGCCTTTGCGGCAGGAACTATGCTTTACGTAATCAGCGACGAAATGATTCCCGAAACTCACGCCCACGGAAGCGAAAGAGGAGCAACCTATGCCTTACTTGTTGGCTTCTGTGTAATGCTTACTTTTGATGTATTATTAGGATAAAAAATGAAGGTAACTTTTTTTGATGTGGAATATGCCAACACAAGAAGCAAGTCGATTTGTCAGATAGGTATTCTTTCAAGGGCGCTTACAACAGGTGAAAACGAAGCTCGACTTTGTATTTACGTTAACCCTGAGGATACCTTTGACGAAAACTGTATTCGTGTACACGGCATTACAAATGATATGGTTAAGGACGCACCTACTCTTGATAGGGTGTGGCCGGAAATTGAAAAGTATTTTACAAATTCGGTGGTAATAGGTCACAATGTGGCAGCGGCAGACCTTGATGCGCTATACCGTGGACTTGTGCGCTACAATATTACCCCTCCCGAAATTTATTATGTATGCACATACAGGCTGTCAAGAGAAAAAATACCCTCATTTTTAGTAGAGGATTACTCTCTGCCAACCCTTTGCAATTTTTTCAACATTGATATTCCTAAAAGCCACAATCCTCTGTATGATGCTTGCTCCGCCTCTGACCTTCTTGATAAGCTGTCAGCCTATGCGCCCTTTGACATCGAAAAGGAAATCAAGCTTTTTTCTCCCAAGGGAGAAAGCGCAAATATTGATTTAATGTCGGACAAGGCGCTAAAGGAAGCAATCCACGGCTTATACGGTATGCTCCGTGGCTTTGAGCTGGACGGTAAGGTGTCGAAAAAGGAAATTGAATATATAATTAAATGGCGAGATTCCTTTGCGCCCTATAAGGATAGCGAGGATATCGGTAAAATTATAAATGTTATAGATGAAATAGCGCAAAACGGCTCTATCGGTATAGGTGAAATTAGCGCTCTTTCATCTACGGTAAAGCAGCAGCTTGATGTTGTAAATACCTCTGCGGTTGCTCTTTCCACCCAGATTCTTAATGGAATTATAAGAGGAATAATTACAGATGATGAGATTACCGTTGATGAGTGCAAAAGGCTGAGGACGTGGCTGTACAGCAACTCCTATCTTGCAGGGCATCACCCATTTGACAAGATTATTGCTATAGTTGAAACAGCCCTTTGGGACGGTAAGCTTTCCTTAGAGGAGGCACGGGTCGTAAGGGCTGAGATAAATCAGCTTCTTCCCACGCTCCCCAAAGAAAAAATCTCTCTTGCAGGAAAAAGAATATGCCTTAGTGGCTCCTTTGCTTACGGAAAAAAGAGCGCTGTTATGCAATATATTACCGACCGTGGCGGAACCGTTCAGCGTGGGGTAACAAAAAGCACTGATATGCTTATTGTAGGTAAGGGCAAGGGCGCTACCACCTCTAATGTAAAGAAGGCTATGGAATATAATTCCTTTGGTGGCAGCATTGAAATTTCCAATGAGGCTGAGGTGCTTGAATATGAAAGGACCTTTAGCGATTTACTTTTTGATTACATAGACGAAAGTGGCTTAAGCGATGCCCAGGTGTACAAAAAGGCAGGTCTGCCAAGACAAATGATGTCAAAGATTAAATGCTTACCTGATTATAAGCCGTCAAAATCAAGCATTTGCGCTTTTATTATAGCCTTGAAGCTTGATATAAACAAGGCAAATACCCTTCTTGCCTCTGCGGGCTACATTCTGTCCCCATCCATTGATTTTGACAGGATAATACTGAAATCAATCAAAAGGAAAAACTACGATATTGACAGCATAAATGAAGCCTTGTATGCACAGGGTCTTAGCTGTCTTGGAAACAAATAATAAAAGCCGACGCTTGTCGGCTTTTTTAATTGTCACCTTGAAAGTTACCTCTTTAAAGACCTTAGCTGATATAATCAAATCAATAAGAAAGAGGTGAAGCAAATGAAGGATTTAAGCGAATATTATTTACACTGTGAAAATGGGAAGGAGCTTTTTGAGGGTGACTGCTTAGACGTGTACTACGGCTACTTTGCAGATAGGGTAAATGATGAGGAGGAGCTATATGACGGGATTGAGCCTATCAGCCTTAGCTGTGAGGACTATGTCCGTGTCAAGCAGGGCTCTTATTTGGGAGCTGTAAATCCTATATCCCTTCTTCTAAACAGCTTAATTAGCTGCTAAAACAAGAATTTTGTGTTACTTTCATATAAGAATCTCCTCTCCTTTCTCTCGGAGAAAGCAAAAAACTGCGACACGTGTCGCAGTTTTTTGTTATTAGTACTGATATTTTCTTTTAAGCTTAATAAGGAATATGACACTTGTAATAATAGAAAGCAGCTCTGCCAAAACAATTGAAAACCATATGCCGTCATTTTTAAGAATAAGCGGAACTGTAAGCACCGATGCAACCTGAAATACAAATGTTCTCATAAAGGATATGATTGCCGACACAAGTCCGTCATTTAATGCTGTAAAGAATGAGGACGCATATATTGAAAAGCCTGCAAAGATAAATGAAATGGAATAAATTGAAAATGCACGGCGGGTAAGCTCGTAAAGCTCCTTATCATAGCCCACAAATATACTTGATAACAGGGGTGAGCTTAGCTCTGCAAGTAATGTAAGCACTATGGCGCAGCCGCCTATTATAACAAGGCTTTTCTTAAATACGTTTTTAAGCTCATCATTTGTTTTTGCGCCGTAATTGTAGCTGACAATGGGAGCTGTACCTATGGAATAGCCTATAAAAATTGATATGAAAATAAAGGCAACATACATTATAACTCCGTAGGCTGCAACACCGTTTTCACCGAATTGCTGCATAAGCTTATAGTTATAAAGGATATTTACAAGAGACATAGACACATTGGTCATAAGCTCAGATGAACCGTTTGTAAAGGTCTTACAAAGAACCTTTAAATCTATTTTGCACCCTGTAAGCTTAAGTATGCTTTTATTAGGAAATGCAAAGTAGATAAAGGGGACTAAGCCGCCCACCAGCTGGCTTGACGCTGTGGCAAGGGCAGCACCTGCAACTCCCCACTTGAATACTGCAATAAATAGAAAGTCAAGCAGCATATTGGTAACGCCTGCCGCCACCATAATAACAAGTCCAAAGGTTGGCTTCTCTGCCGTTACGCAAAAGCTTTGGAATACGTTTTGAAGCATCCATGCGGTAAGTGAGCTTAAAATAATTCTGCCGTAGGTGACACAGATATCAACCATTTCCCCCTCTGCGCCAAGTAAAACAGCGATTGGACGGATAAAAATAATACCGAGAATTGAAAACAGTGCCCCAAGAACAATAGTGGTATAAACCAAAAAGGAAAATACACGGTTGGCTCTTTTTGTATCGCCCTCACCGTAAATTTTGGCAACCAAGGCGCTGCCACCTGTACCTATCATAAAGCCGATGGTGCTGATAATCATAATAAAGGGGAAAATAATATTTACCGATGCAAAGGCTGTCTTGCCTACAAAATTGGACACAAAAAGCCCGTCAACCACACCGTAAATAGATGAAAATACCATCATAATAACAGACGGAAGCACAAATCTTATAAGCTTGCCGTAGTTAAATTTATCGTAAAGATGAATTGCCATACCGTTCTCCCTTCCTTTATTCTGCCTTGGCAAGTATACCATATATTATTTAAAATGTCAACTTATTATTTTTATAATATATTTTCTATTGAAAATAATTGTCCTGTATGGTAAAATTATTTAAGAAAAGAGGTGAGCCTATGCGTAACGATACAGTAGCTGCAATTTCCACAGCACGTGGTAAGGGTGGCGTTGCAATGATAAGAATAACGGGAGATAACGCCCTTAGCATAGTAAAGGGAATGTTTACCTTAATATCGGGCAAGGAGCTGTCTGACCCTACACCACGTAAATGCTACTACGGTAATATTTTGCGTGACGGAATTATTATAGATGATGCAACCTTGACCTATTTTAAAGCGCCCAACTCTTATACGGGGGAGGACGTGGTTGAAATCTGCTGTCACGGTGGTCTTTACGTAACTCAGGCTGTCCTTGAAACTGTGCTTTCATGCGGAGCTAAAATGGCTGAGGCGGGAGAATTTACAAGGCGTGCCTATATAAACGGCAAGCTTACCCTTTCCCGTGCTGAGGCAGTAGGACAGGTTATTGATGCGACAAATGATGCTCAGCTTCGCCTGTCAACATCGGGTGCAAGAGGCACTCTTTCAAAAAAGCTTGCCTATATCCGTGAGCTTATGCTTGACCTTATTACTCGCTCCTATGCTACAATAGATTATCCCGATGAGGACATTGAGGATAACGAAAGAGATAAAATGAGCCTTACACTATCAAATGTGCTTTCCCACCTTGAGAGGCTAAAGAGCACCTACCGTGCATCAAGGGCTGTAAGTGAGGGAATTCGCACAGCTATTGTAGGTAAGCCCAACGCAGGAAAAAGCTCGCTTTACAATGCGCTGTCCGGTGAGGAGCTTGCAATAGTTACGGATATTGCAGGTACAACACGTGATGTAATTGAGCATACTGCATTAGTCGGCGATGTTACTCTTCGCCTTGCCGACACAGCAGGTATTCGTGAAACTACGGATACTGTTGAAAAAATCGGTGTAAGCCGTGCTAAAGAAAAAATAGAAAGCTCTGAGCTTGTTCTCTGTGTTTTTGACCTTAGCGATAAGGAAAACAAGGAGGACTATGAGCTTATTCGCAGTATCGAGGGAAAAAGCGCTGTTGCCGTGCTTAACAAGGGGGACAAGAAAAGAGCTGTTTCCGATGAGTTTTTAGCTCATATTAACGCAAAGTTCCCATACGTATGTGAGATTTCAGCAAAAAATGAAAGCGGACTTGACAATTTAGCCCGTGTGCTTAACACAATGTATGAGCTTGATAAAATAGATATTTCAAACGATGCTGTTATTGCAAATGCAAGACAGATGTCCTCCCTTTCCCTTGCCCTTGACAAGGTTAAGGAGGCAAAGTGTGCCCTTGATTTTGGCGAAACAAATGATATTGTATGCTTTTCTCTTGAGTCTGCTCTTTCCGAGCTTGATATGATAGATGCAAGGGCAACAAGTGAAGAAATTGTAAGTGAGATATTCTCTCGCTTCTGTGTAGGTAAATAAATGGAAAATAAGAGATTTACAAAAAACGATAGTGGCTTTACATGTGAAAACTGCGGATATGAGGTAAAGCCCCTTGGCTACACCTCAAGAAATCATTGTCCAAAATGTCTTTGCTCCAAGCACGTGGACGTTATGCCCGGAGACAGAGCAAGTGATTGCGGTGGGGTTATGGACCCTATCCGTGTAGAGCCCGACCCTAAAAAGGGATATGTAATTATACATAAATGCAGAAAGTGCGGATATGTGTCACGAAATAAGGCTGCCCATGAGGCTAAGGAGCAGCCCGACAGCATAAATAAGCTTATAAAGCTGACTGTGGGAGAGATACGATGAAATGTACTCTCTGCCCTCGAAAATGCGAAGCTGACAGAAGTAATTCCGTAGGCTATTGCCTGTCGGGAGACAAAATAAAAATAGCCAAGGTAATGATACATAACTGGGAGGAGCCCTGTGTAAGTGGCTCAAGGGGTAGCGGCGCTATCTTCTTTTCCGGCTGTCCCTTAAAATGCGTATACTGTCAGAATAAGGAAATAAGCCACGGTGGAGCGGGACAGGAAATTACTACCGAAAGGTTTGCTGCCCTTATGCTTGAGCTTCAGGACAGGGGCGTTCACAATATTAATCTTGTTTCCCCTACTCAGTATGCAGACAAGATACGTGATGCTATTGACTTAATACGTCCGAAGCTGAAAATCCCTGTTGTTTATAACACGGGTGGCTATGAGCTGATATCGGAAATTGAAAAAATGTCGGGATACGTGGATGTTTTTCTTACCGATATGAAATATTATTCATCTGAGCTTTCAAATAAATATTCCAAGGCTCCCGACTATTACGAAAAAGCCATAGAAGCCTTTAAGGCTATGCTGAAAATTGCACCCGAATGTATTTTTGATAATGACCGTATTATCAAAAAAGGCATTATACTTCGCCACCTTATTCTGCCCTCCTGTCGCAAGGACAGTATAAAAATCCTTGAGAACGTGGCTGAAATATGTGATGTAAGTAATATAAGGCTATCCTTAATGAGCCAGTACACTCCCGATTTTTATGAGGGAGAATATACTGAGCTTAAAAGAAGGGTGACCACCTTTGAATATGAAAGCGTGCTTAAGCGCGCTATAGAGCTTGGCTACGACGGATATTTACAGGAGCGCTCCTCAGCCTCAAGCGCCTTTACACCTGATTTTACTAAAGGAGAAATATATGAAATTAAGAACACCTGACTACACTACCCTGTATCTTGATGGCGCAAGATTTGATTTTGCAAAGGATAGCTGCACCTGTGATGACGGTTATGTAAAATTCAAGCTTCATAACGATGAGCTTACAGTTTATGCAACCTCCTACGTAAAGGGGGCAAGATATGTACGTCTTCGTTGGAACAACGAAATGCGTAAGGACATAAAGGTCCTTGGCGACGCCTGGGAGCGTGGCTACGGTGACCTTAGCTGGAGCTCCATAAGAAATGAAAGATGTATGCCCTGGTATATGGCTGTATCTGACGGAAGTGATACAAATCTTGATTATAAGGGCAGATATATCGAATGCTTTGGCGTAGGTGTTCAGCCGAATGCTATGGCATTCTGGCAATATGATGCAAAGGGCATTACCCTTTGGCTTGATATCCGTAACGGCGGTAACGGCGTTATGCTAAACGGACGTGAGCTTGAATGCGCTACCGTATATTTCAAGGAATACAGAGATGTAAGCGCATTTATGGCAGTAAAGAGCTTCTGCTCTGTTATGTCACCTAATCCATATCTTCCCGACCACGTGGTATACGGCTCCAATAACTGGTACTACGCATACGGAAAAAGCTCCCACGATGAAATAATCGCAGATGCAAAATTCGTTAAGGAAATGTGCGCTGAGTGCGAAAACATTCCTTATATGGTAATTGATGACGGCTGGCAGCCTAACTCCTGCGATGCCCCCTGGGACAGAGGAAACGAAAGATTTCCCGATATAAAAAAGACCGCAGAGGAGATATCTGCACAGGGTGTACGTCCCGGTATCTGGGTGCGTTACCTTATTAACGGACGTGACGATGAGCCAAGAAAGGTTGATACATTCCCTGAGGAATGGTATCTTGCACATTCAAAAAAGGTGCTTGACCCATCGCATCCTGAGGTTCTTAACTACGTTAAGGAAACAACTGAGCGTATTGTTGGTTGGGGATATAAGCTTATTAAGCATGACTTCTCCACCTTTGATATCTTCGGCAGATGGGGCTTCCAGATTGAGGACAGACTTGCAATGGACAACTGGAGCTTCTACGATAAGACAAAAACAAGCGCTGAAATAGTAAAGAGCTTTTACAAGGTAATCAAGGATAGCTCCCATGGGGCTGTAATTATAGGCTGTAACGCTATCGGTCACCTTTGTGCAGGACTTCATCAGCTTAACAGAACGGGCGATGATACAAGCGGCTTTGAGTGGTGCAGAACCGCAAAGATGGGTGTAAACACTCTTGCCTTCCGTGTGGCGCAGAACAACGCATTTTTCGGTGCTGACGCAGACTGTGTAGGTATTACAGGCGCAATTGACTGGTCCCTTAACCGCGAGTGGCTAAAGGCACTTTCTCTTAGCTCCTCCTCCCTTTTCGTTTCCTGTAAGCCGGGAATTTTAAACGAGGAGCAAACAAAGGAATTAAAGGTTGCATTTAAGGCTGCATCCGTGCAAAAGGACGAATTTATCCCCCTTGACTGGATGGAAACAACCTGTCCCGAGAAATATCTCATAAACGGCAAAGAAGTTACATTCAGCTGGTATCCCGAAAACGGAATCGAGCTGCCTATAAAGTAACAAACATAAAGAAAAACCCGACACACAGTCGGGTTTTTCTTATATTTTTTCTACTGTTCTTATTTTTGCCTTGGAAGATGCCTCAAATTTGTCGGAATACTGAACAAGGTCAATATCGCAGTAATCACCGATTATTACGCTTTTGCCGGACACACGGGGAGTATTTACTCCCTCGATTTCTATTTTGTCGCCCTCAATAGATGATTTAACATTAACAGAATGTCTTTTCTTATTGCGTTCCCTTTCGCTTACAATAAGTATTTTACTTCCACCGATGCTGCCAATATCCATAGAATCGCTGTAATAAATAACCACTTCCTCGGCATTTATAAGTCCCTCGCAATTTATTATGCCCTTTACCTTTATCTTCTCTGCCTCAACATCATTTACAACGGTTACAGCGCCTGATAAGGAAATATCAGCGCCCTTTAAGCTGCCTCCGCATCTTGCACTTCCTGCAGTTTTTAATGTACCGTCTGCAATAATATCGCCATCACATCTGAGTGAGCCTGCGGTAGATACACTACCTGCACTTATGGCGCCCTCAAAGTGACCGCTACCTGCTGTCTTAAATTCATTCTCGCACTCTATTGCTTCTCCGTGTACAGAGCCTGCACTGGAAAAATCCTTACAACGAACAAGTCCGCAAAGGCGTGCGCTACCCGCCGTTCTTACGCTTTCATATTCTCCGGAAGGGATATTACCGCTTCCCGCTATTTTCATATCCATATTTATCTCCTTACTCCTCTAAGATTTTAAGTATTTTTTCTGTTATATCCTGCTTTTCCTCACCCTTATCAAGAACAACTGATATTATTTCACTTAAATAGTATTTCTTAGCGCCCAGGGCTGTTTTAACGGTAACTGAGGGTCTTGCCCTTGTTTCTTTGTTAAACTGCTTTAGCAGCTCGTCAAGACAGATTTCTTCCTTTTCTCTTATGATAAGCTCAACCCTTTCGCAAATAAGAGATTTCGGGAAAAAGGTTTCCTGACCTGTAACCGTGGATTTCTTTATAAACCAATCCTCAGGTATAAGCCCCTTTCGTTTCCAACGGTACAAGGCACCGTAGGAAATCCCATATCTTTCAAGCAGGTCCTTTTTTGATATTAATTCCTGTTCCATAGCTGCTCCTTTCGTTGCGTAACATTGTTACGATTACATTATAGCATAACATTGTTACGCTGTCAATAGGATTTGCAAATTTTTTGGTCAAGTCCTTGCAAAAGAAAAAGACACGGCATAGCCGTGTCAATTTTTCTATTTACTGTGTCTTTTTAGTCTGTGCTTATTGCAGCAGCCCTTACTGAAGCTTACTAAGGTCAAAGGGGGTTACCTGATATACATAGTAGTTCAGCCAGTTTGAGTAGATAATGTTGGCTGTTGAATGCCAATTCTGTACCACCTTGGTCTTAGCCTCATCTCTGAAATAATTCTTAGGTGGCTCAATATAAAGTCCCTTAGCCATATCTCTGTCATACTCTGCCTTCAAGGTATACTTATCGTATTCCATATGTCCCATAAGGAATATGCGACGTCCGTCCTTGGAGCGAACAATAGATGCGCCGATTTCCTCAGAGCCTGCAAGGATAACAAGGTCGTCAGCCTTTTTAAACTCATCCATTGTAATGGTGGTGTGACGTGAATGGGGAATGAAAAATTCCTCATCTGTACCCTTTAAAATAGGGTCATACATTACGTACTTTGTGTGGGGGAATACACCGAAAAGCTTCTTTTCCAGTCCTATTTTATTAAGACCGTAGTAGTAATGAAGCGCTGCCTGTGCGCCCCAGCAGATAAACATAGTGCTTTGCACATTGGTCTTGGCAAACTCCATTATCTCACAAAGCTCCTGCCAGTATTTAACCTCCTCAAACTCCAAGGTTTCAACAGGTGCGCCTGTAATAATCATACCGTCAAAGCGACGGCTTTTTACCTCGGAAAAGGTATGGTAAAATCTGTGAAGATGCTGTAAGGGAGTATTCTTTCCTATGTAGCTCTCTGTACCGATAAGCGTTACCTTAATCTGCAAGGGAGAATTGGAAAGAAGTCTTATAAGCTGAGTTTCCGTTTCTATCTTTGTGGGCATAAGATTTACTATGGCGATTTCAATAGGACGGATATCCTGAGACTGCGCCCTTTCGTGGTCCATAACAAATATGTTTTCCCCGTAAAGTGTGGAATAGGCGGGAATATCGTGTGGAATAATAATTGGCATAATTTAACCTCTCAAATTAATGACACACAGTGTCAATTCATGCGGAACGCAATTCATAATGCCTGCATCAATTCATGACACAGGGTGTCAATTCATTGAGCTTAGCTTATATATTTTCAAGTGCCTGACGGATATCGTCAATAATATCCTCAGCGTTTTCAATACCTACGGAAAGACGGATAAGATTATCCTTGATGCCGATTGCCTCAAGGTCCTTGCTTGAAAGCTGACGGTGTGTTGTTGATGCAGGGTGAAGCACGCAGGAGCGAGCATCTGCAACGTGGGTAACAATCTTAATCATCTTAAGCTTCTCCATAAATTCGGCTGCCTTTTCGCTGCCACCCTTTACACCGAAGCTCATCATTCCGCCCATACCGTTTGGCATATATTTCTTAGCAAGGTCGTAGTACTTATCTGTGGGGAGTGAGGGGTGCTTTACCCACTCAACCTTATCATTTTCTGACAGGAACTTAGCTACCTTAGCGGCATTTTCGCTATGGCGCTCCATACGGAGAGCAAGTGTTTCCATACCCAGATTTGTAAGGAATGCGTTTTCAGGGCTCATAATTGCGCCAAGGTCACGCATCATCTGTACTCTGCACTTTACGCCGAAGGCTGTATTGCCGAGGGTTGCGTACACAAGTCCGTGATAGCTTTCGTCGGGAACTAAGAACTCCTTATATCTTTCGGTAGCGGTAAAATCAAAGTTACCGCAATCCACGATACAGCCACCGAGAGCAACTGCGTGTCCGTCAAGATACTTGGATGATGAATATACAACAATATTAGCACCGAATTCCTTGGGTCTGAAAAGAACAGGTGTAACAAGTGTGTTATCAACCACGAAAAGAACATTATGCTTTTTTGCAATCTCTGCAACCTTATCAAAATCGAATACTACGATAGTGGGGTTTGCAATAGTTTCAGCAAAAATAATCTTTGTCCTTTCGTCTACAAGAGCATCAATGCTCTCCTGTGAATCGTCAGGGTCAAAGAATCTGCACTCGATACCGTATTTCTTAAGGGTAATTGAGAAAAGGTTATATGTTCCACCGTAGATTGCTCTTGAGGAAACGATATTATCTCCCGCATTACATACGTTAAGCACGGTAAGAAGTGTTGCGCTCATGCCCGATGCACAGGCGATTGCGCCTGTACCTCCGTCAAGCTCTGCAAGCTTGCTTTCAAATACGGCAACTGTGGGGTTGGCAAGACGTGTGTAGAAGTAGCCGTCTGCCTTAAGGTCGAAAAGGTCTGCAAGCTCGCTTGCCTTTTCGTATACAAAGGTTGTGCTTTTTACAACAGGGGTAACTCTTGCCTCACCTGTTTTGGGATTGTAGCCACCCTGTACGCAAACTGTATCTAATTTAGCCATTTTAAATCTCCTTTAGTTTCTTAAACTATGTATAGGAGCAGGGATTCTGCCTCCACGGGCAATAAAATCCTCACTGGAATACTTATTAAGAGGCATAATGGGGGCATGACCCAAAAGTCCTCCGAATTCAACGCTTTCGCCAACGCCCTTGCCGATAACGGGGATAAGACGAACAGCAGTTGTTTTATTATTGATTACACCTATTGCGATTTCGTCAGCGATAATACCGCTGATTGTGGCTGCAGATGTGTCACCGGGAACGGCAATCATATCAAGACCTACGGAGCAAACCGCAGTCATAGCCTCAAGCTTTTCAATAGTAAGCGCACCGCACTCTGCAGCGGAAATCATACCTGCGTCCTCAGATACGGGAATAAATGCACCACTAAGTCCGCCTACGTGGCTTGATGCCATAACTCCACCCTTTTTAACTGCATCATTAAGCATAGCAAGGGCTGCTGTTGTGCCGTGAGTGCCACACTTCTCAAGTCCCATATTCTCAAGAATATGAGCAACGCTGTCACCGATAGCCGGGGTAGGCGCAAGAGAAAGGTCGATAATACCGTAGGGTGTGTTAAGGCGCTTAGATGCCTCATAGGCAATAAGCTGACCCACACGTGTAATCTTAAATGCTGTCTTTTTAATAACATCAGCAAGCTGAGAAAAATCGCAAAAGCCCTCTCGCTTAATTGCAGATGCCACAACACCGGGGCCGGAAACTCCCACATTGATAACCGTATCGCTTTCGCCCATACCGTGCATTGCGCCTGCCATAAAGGGATTATCCTCGGGAATATTTGCAAAAACAACAAGCTTGGCGCAGCCGATGGAGTCTGCGTCCTTGGTAAGCATAGCTGTTTCCTTAACTATTTCACCCATACGCTTAACTGCGTCCATATTGATGCCTGCCTTGGTTGATGCCACGTTTACGCTGGAGCAAACCTTTGTTGTGGTAGCAAGCGCCTCGGGAATAGCCTCTATAAGATTATGCGCGCCCTTAGTCATACCCTTTTGTACAAGAGCGCCAAAGCCACCGATAAAGTTTACACCTACATCGTTGGCTGCTTTTTCAAGAACCTGAGCAAGACGTACATAGCCGTCTACACCGATATTGCTTCCCACCAAGGAAATGGGAGTAACGCTTATTCTCTTGTTAATGATTGGAATACCGTAGGTATGCTCAAGGTCTACGGCTGTAGAAACAAGATTTTCTGCGCTTTTTGCAATCTTATCGTAAATCTTTGCTTCAAGTCTTTTCTGGTCATCTGTAATACAGTCAAGGAGGGAGATACCCATAGTAATTGTACGGATATCAAGATTCTCCTCACGTATCATATTTATGGTTTCAAGAATGTCCTTTGTATTAATCATCTCGCCACCTCTTAAATGCGGTGCATTGCGTTGAAGATATCCTCATGCATTACGCGGATTTCAAGATTCTTCTCCTTGCCAACAAGGTCAAGGGCGTCCTGAAAGCCTGTGAGCTTAACGTTCATATTATCAATCTCAACAAGCATAATCATTGCAAAATAATCCTGAAGAACGCTTTGTGTAATATCTACGATATTAACATTGTTCTTAGCACATTCTGCGCTGATAGCAGAGATAATTCCTACATTGTCCTTACCGATTACTGTAATTACTGCTTTCATTTTATCACCTTTTAATTAACCGCCAAGATAAGCCTTCTTGATTTCCTCACTGGCAAGAAGCTCCTTGCCTGTGCCTGTAAGAACTATTCTGCCGTTTTCAAGCACGTAGGCTCTGTCGGAGATAGCAAGTGACTTATTGGCATTCTGCTCTACCAAAAGAATGGTAGTTCCTATTTCGTGGAAGTGCTTGATAATCTCAAATACCTGATCAACAAGCAAGGGAGAAAGTCCCATTGAGGGCTCATCAAGCATAAGAAGCTTAGGCTTACTCATAATCGCTCTGCCCATGGCAAGCATCTGCTGCTCACCACCGGAGAGTGTGCCTGCAATCTGGTTCTTTCTTTCCTCAAGTCTGGGGAAAAGCGCGTATATATCCTTAAAATCCTTTTCGATACCCTCCTTATCGGTGCGTGTGTATGCGCCCATAAGAAGATTTTCATATACTGTAAGCTCAGAGAAGATTCTTCTTCCCTCGGGAACCTGAGTCATACCGAGCTTAACTATCTTATGTGAGGGAATACCGTTGATTTTCTGTCCGTTATAATAAATCTCACCGTGGCTTGGATGGATAAGTCCCATTATGCTTTGCATAGTGGTGGTCTTACCTGCACCGTTAGCGCCGATAAGGGTTACAATCTCGCCCTCGTTTACCTCAAAGGATACGTCCTTGATAGCCTGAATAACGCCATAATGCACATCAAGGCTTTTTACTTCTAAAAGTGCCATATCATATCCTCCTTAGTTACCGATATATGCCTTAATAACCTCAGGGTCATTAAGCGCCACATCTGCTGTACCCTCGGCAAGAACTGTACCGAAGTTAAGAACTGTGATTCTGTCGCAAAGGCCGGAAACGAACTTAAGGTCATGCTCAATAAGGAGAATAGTCATATCGAACTTATCTCTTATAAGCTTAATTGTGTTCATTAAGTCCTCTGTTTCATTGGGGTTCATACCTGCCGCAGGCTCGTCAAGGAGAAGAAGCTTAGGATTTGTTGCAAGGGCTCTTGCAATCTCAAGCTTTCTCTGCTTACCGTAGGGAAGGTTACATGCAAGGTTGTTTCTTTCTTCCTTAAGGCCGAATATATCAAGAAGCTCCTTTGCCCTTTCTCTCATCGCCTTTTCAACCTTTAAGTGTCTTGGCAATCTGAGAACGCTTTCAATAACGGAGCATTTGTACTCCTCCTGATTGTGAAGTCCTACCATTACGTTTCTTACAACACTCATGTTGTTGAAAAGACGGATGTTCTGGAAGGTTCTTGCAATACCCTTATGGTTGATTACTTCCTGTGGGAGAGTTCTAAGCTCCTCACCGTTCAGGTAAAATGTACCCTCTGTGGGCTGATATACGCCTGTAAGAAGGTTAAATACTGTGGTCTTACCTGCACCGTTAGGTCCAACAAGACCGTAAATTTCGTTTTTCTTAATCTTAAGGTTTACATTCTGTACAGCCTTAAGACCGCCAAAGGAGATGCCAAGATTTTCTGTTTCGAGAACATTTTCTGCTTCAATTGTTCTTCTCTCCACCTTTTTAGGCAGCTTCTTATCAATGAAGGACTTGATACTGTCAATGAATTTAGCCATTATTTAGTACCTCCTCTTTCACGGATATCTGCGCTGTCATCGCCACGGTTGTTTCTGTCAACCACAAGGTCTGTGGAAAGAACCTCATTCATCTCAATCTTGGTAGGTACAACATCCCAACGTGCAGCGTCTCCTGTAATTTCGGAGGGGTCGTGCTTCTTCTTTACAATCTTGTTTACAAGGTTCTTAAGATTGTACTTTTCTCTGAAGCCCTTAAGCGCAGGTGCATTATTATATATAACTAGGAGAATAAGAATAAGTGCATAGAAAAGGTCCTTGAACACTGCGTTGTCGCCTGTAAGATATACAGTAAGCTTATCGTTGAGAACTGTAATAAGTGTAGCTGACAAAATGGAGCCGTTAATACTACCCATACCGCCAAGAACTACCATAACAAGAATTTCGATTGAATAGTTGTAGTCAAAGGTATCAGCCTTAACAGGAGAGTTGGCATAGCTGAAAAGCACGCCTGCAATACCTGCAAAGGCAGCGGAGATAACAAATACCATAAGCTTATGCTTTGTTACGTCAATACCTGTTGCCTTAGCTGCGATTTCGTTGTCACGAATAGCTGTAATTGCTCTACCTGTCTTACTTCTTAAGAGGTTCTGAATTACGAACAGGGTAAGAAGAATAAGAACAAAGCCGATAATTACAAGAATATATGTCTGCTTCTTTGCAAAGGAGGGGCTCTGAAGACCGAGAGCGCCACCGAAGGAGCTTGACGATGTATTTGTAAAGATAACTCTTACGATTTCACCGAAGGCAAGAGTAACGATGGCTAGGTAGTCACCTCTTAAGCGAAGAGCCGCAAAGCCTACGATAAATCCGCAGAGGGCCGCGCAGAGTGCGCCAACCAAAAGCGCCACCAAGAATACAAGAATGTTGCTAGCCTTAAGATTACCGCTTTCGATAAGAACAAGGGCAACCTTACCGCCAAGATATGCACCTATACTCATAAAGCCTGCGTGACCCAAGGAAAGCTCACCGAGGAAGCCGACTACAAGGCTTAATGAAACTGCCATAATAACAGCAACTGTAATCTTCTGGAAAAGAAGAGCTGTTGATGCCTTCATAGGTGTGGCAAGGGAAAGAACAGTAAATATAACAAGAACCAAGCCGATTACAGCATAGTTAAGATAATGCTTTGTAAAGCTTCTTAATTTCTTTTTCATTATACCTTCTCCCTTCTCTTCTTACCGAGGAAGCCTGTGGGCTTAACAAGAAGCACAATAATGAGAATTGCAAATTCAATTGCGTCTGTGTAGGGTGTGATAGCAGGTATCATACCGCAGATAGCCTCAATAAAGCCAAGCACAATACCGCCAACCATAGCACCGGGAATAGAGCCGATACCACCGATTACCGCAGCGGCAAATGCCTTGATACCGGGCATAGCACCGAATACAGGGCCAACGTTCTGAATCTTGAAAACAAGGAACGCACTGGCAACTGCAGCAAGGGCTGAGCCGATTATAAAGGTTATCATGATTATAAAGTTTACATTAATGCCCATAAGCTGAGCTGCGCCTCTGTCCTCAGAAACCGCAATCATAGCTCTACCTGTCTTTGTGTACTTAACAAAAAGTGTAAGTCCAACCATTACGGCAAAGGAGCAAAGTATTGTGATAAGTGTAAGCACGCTTATCTTTACCGAGCCCAGACTAATATCACCAAGATTAAAGGTAATACCCTTGGACTCTGAGCCGATAAATATCTGCGCCGCACTCTGAAGAAGCTTACTTACACCGATAGCTGTAATAAGAACTGCCAAGGGAGATGCGCCTCTTAGTGGCTTATACGCAGACTTTTCAACAACTATACCTACGATAACGCAGAAGATAATGGAGGCGATAATACCTACAATAGGGTTAATGGGGAAGAAAAGCACTATTGTATATCCGCCGACCATAATAACGTCACCGTGGGCAAAGTTAAGCATTTTTGCAATACCGTATACCATTGTGTAGCCAAGAGCTATCATAGCATAGGTACCGCCAATGCTTAAGCCGTTTATTATCATCGTAATAAATTCCATTTGTATGTCCTAACTTCTCTCTCGCATATGCGAATTATTGTATAAAATTGCCGACGCGTGAATGCGTCGGCAATTGCAACCTATGTTTAATTAGCCGTTAGCGCCTAATTCTTTAACAACGTACTTAACAGCAACCTTATTTACTGTACCGTCCTCGTTCCAGGAAATGTCAGACTTATTACCGTTCTTGCATTCGCCTGTTACACCGTGGAATACGAAGGAATCGCTTGTGAACTGGTTAAGAAGGATTTCTGAATAATCCTGTGCGGACATTGTAGCAGAAATTTCCTCACCGGAAGCCTTAAGCGCCTCTACCATTGCATATACGCAGTCGTATGCAGCAGCACCGAACTGGTTAAGGGGCTGGTTGGGATACTTAGCCTGATATGCCTTGATGTAGTCAGCAGCAGGGCCGCTTGTAGATGTGGAATCGAAGTGTGAAAGGTAGGAAACCTCCTGAGGAATGGACTTGATATCAAAGCCGTCAACTGCGTCAATACCGTCAAATCCGTCGCAACCGAAGTAAATAGCGTTATCCTTTACCTTACCCAAAGCCTGCTTCATAAACTGAGAAGCGGGATCGTAGTATGTAGGCATAAAGATGATATCGCAATCCTTAAGTGTTGTGATCTGTGAGTCGAACATAGCAGCATCGCCTGTGAAGGAAGCCTCAACAACTGTACCGAAGGAGGAAGCGAGATTAGCAACAAAGTTGTTCTTGATGCCTACAGAATAGTCATCGTCAGCCTTATAGAAGATACCAACCTTCTTGCCTGTGTAGTTGTCGTTGAAGTACTTAGCGGAAGCTGTACCCTGGTTAGAGTCTGTAAAGCACATCTGGAAGCCGCCGTCCTTGGAGGGAATATCGTCGCCTGATG
This sequence comes from Eubacteriales bacterium, assembly GCA_045542275.1. Classification (GTDB taxonomy): domain Bacteria; phylum Bacillota; class Clostridia; order Oscillospirales; family CAG-272; genus RGIG2000. The sequence goes on from JAZQKP010000035.1 coordinate 32,818, forward strand.
CAGAGGGAGTGAGGTAGAAGATACCGTCCTCAAGTGCATAGCTCTTGAACTGGATACCGGGCGCTGTTGTTACAGTGCCAAGGAAGAGCTGGCAGCCACCCTCATAGAGTGTTGTGTATGTTGTGGAAACGAGTGTGGAATCATGCTTATCGTCAGCTGCAACGAGCTCAAGCATAATACCGTTTACGCCGCCTGCCTTATTGATTTCGTCAATAGCAAGCTGAGCAGAGTTCTTAACAGCGACACCGTACATAGCAGCGCCACCTGTAAGAGGACCGGAAACACCGATCTTAATGGTTGTGTTGTTCTCAGCATAGTTAACTGTACCACCGCAGGAAGCGAAGCAAGCAACTACCATAACAGAAACAAGAACAAGGCACAAAACCTTAGCAATTGTCTTTTTCATTGTGATCTTTTCTCCTTAATATTAAAAAAATATACTCTATTATATCACACACGATTTTAAATATCAATCTGCAATTTTAACAATTTTTTGTATATTTTTTTGTGAAAGTTGCATATAAATTCACTATTCGGTATGTAGATTATCCAAAAAGTCCTCTCCCTTAGTGGATACATTAACAATTATACGTCCACGCCTTTTGGCATACCTTACGGTTTGCGCCGTTCCGCTTCTTTCAAGGCTGTTCAGGTAGCATATGCAGAGGTCGCAGGCGTCTACCATTTTATAATTTCGTTCCCTCATACAGCCGTCGTAATAAGGCCTTGCAACCTTATCGACAAGGTCTGCCCTTGCGAGAATTTTATTGTATTCCCGTCTTTGTGACAGGCTCCATCTTTCCGACTGATTGCTGCACGGCAGATACATATGAAGCTGAATATGAGGATATATCTCCTTGAATTTCAGCACAAGCTGTGCAGAAAGCATATCAAAGCCAAGGGCTCCCCCACAGATAAAGGTGTCACAGCCCTGCTTTATCGCCTTTTCTATACATCTTATCAAACGGTTTTTATCAAGGTCATCGCCTACTACCCTGTGGCCTGTAAAGCATGCTGATTTCATCTTCGCCCTCCTTATCCTTGATTAACACCTTTATTTTATCGCATAAGATGTAAAAATTCAAGAAAATCGTTCTACTTTTTTCTTTAAAAACAGATTACTTACTTCTATTTTTCGGAATTATCCACGCTTATCCCGTAAAAAAGCCAAAATACAAGAGCGTAAAGCGACAAAATAATCGGTTTGACGGTTGTATAATTAGGAAAATATATGCAACTTCAGGAGGCCTTATGAATAAGGAAGCTTTAAATTTCAGAAAAAAGGTGGCAGGCTTTAAATACAAGGCTGAAGCTAAAATGATTTTAACAGAGTGTATTCTCTTTGCGCTGGGCTTTTTCTTGACACCTATTAAATTTATTTTCGATATTTACCCCTTTGGCATCGCCCTTGTCGCGTCCTGTAAATCCTTTGCACCCTTTGTTTACGCAGGGAGCATTGTTGCCGTGCTTTACAGAATGGACGCAAATTTAACCTACATTATCGCCTTGTCAGCCCTTCTTGCCCTGCGTGTGGCAGCCTCTCTTCTTATGAATTGGGACAAGCATTCAAAATCGGGGCTTAATATGGAGGGCAGACGGGAGCTTTTATTCTCATTTTTTACGGAAAATGTGGGCGTACGTGTTTCTCTTTGCGCCTTTTGCGCCCTTGGAATAGGGATTTACTCCACTCTACGTGCCGATTTTTCATACTATGAAATTTTTGTTCTCATCTTCTTTACCGTTGTAGCTGCACTTATGTGTATTGCACTTTGCGGTGTTTACGAAAGCAAAAAGGATTCTTTGTTTCTTATAGGGATATGCGCCCTTGCCTTTATGGTTGTGTATGCCCTTAAGGGTATTGAGCTTTTCACCCTTGATATTTCAATGATACTTTCCTATTCAATTATTCTCTACGCATCAAAAAATATTTCCCCTTCAAAAAGCGGAGCACTGGGCGCACTTTTCGGCATCGCACAAAAAATAGCCTTTTCCCCTATTTTCGCTATTGCGTCTCTGATTTCAGGATTTCTCTGGCGATTTTCTACCTATCTTGCCATAATGTGCGCTTTTATTGTCAGCGTAGGCTATGGGATATTCACATCAGGCTATGAGGCGATAGTTTATCTTGTGCCGGAGCTTCTTTTCTCCTCTCTTATTATGTATCCCATTCTTCGCTTTGAGGTGCTGCCCCGTCCTACCTTTGCAACGGAAAGCGCCGACAAGGTGACAGTGCGTGAGGTTTTATCCCGTGAGAGAGATACCAACACTAAGGAAAGCTTTAAAAGAGTCAGCGCATCCTTAAAGGAAATATCAAAGATGCTCTACGATTTCGGTAACAGTGAAAGAGTTGTCAGCATTGATACAAGATATGACAGCTGTCTGCGTATTTGCGAAAGCAACTGCTATTCCTGCCCCAAAAAAACTATTTGCTGGGAAAGAGATGTAGCCACCACCAAGGAAAACATTGACAAAATGAGTGTGGCATCCTATTACAACAAAAGCGTTACAAAATCGGATATTGACGAAAAATTCCTGCACCGTTGCCCGAATATTGATACAATAATTGAAAAAATCAATGCAAAATGCAGAGATGAGGACGAAAATCTTATTAAAAACGATAAATTTGAGGTCAGCGGCAAGGATTATGAAAATATTTCAAGAATGATAGATTCTGCCATTTGCAAAATTGATAGCGATGACTACTGCGATGAGCAAATGTCCGACAAGGTCAGCCGTGCCCTTGATGTAATTGGGCTTCGTTACGGTAATGTTCGGGTGTTCGGTGACACAAAAAAGCGAATTATCGCCACAGGTGTGGATATGGAAAGCTCCAAATGCAACACTCCCACCCTTGTTTCCACCCTTGAAAAAGCACTGATGTGCAAAATTACTCCTCCTCTTTTCGAGGGCAGCTCACCTTACGCGATTATGACCTCAGAAACTACAAATAAATACGAGGTTGACAGCTCAAAATCGTCGGGTAAAACAGATACAGAGGAGCAAAACGGCGACACTGTGTCCACCTTTTTGTCCTCTGACAACAAATTTTATATGCTTATCTGTGACGGAATGGGCACAGGAAAGGAGGCATCTGTAACATCAAGAATGTGTGCAGATTTTATAAGAAAGCTCCTTATTTCCAACCCCGACAAGGAAATTTCTCTATCCATGGCAAACAGCTTTATAAGGAATAAAAGCCTTGAATGCTCATCAAGCGTGGATTTGCTTGAAATCGACCTTGCTACCGGCAAGGGTAGCTTTATTAAGAGTGGGGCTGCCCCCTCCTTTGTTAAGCGTGGGGACAGAGTATTTAAGCTCCACTCAAAGACTGCTCCCATCGGTATTATGAAAAATCTTGATGCCGAGCAGCTGGACTTTAATCTGCAGGAGAACGATATAGTCCTTATGGTAAGCGATGGGGTGTGTCAGGACGAAAGAGATGCCGAGTGGATAAGCGCTCTTCTCTCCTCTACTGAGGAATATTCAGACACTCTGCCCGATAAAATCCTTGCAAGGTGTAACGAAAGAGGAATGAAAAAGGACGATCGAAGCGTTTGCATTGCCACGGTGCGCTCTGCAGTTGAATAAAGAAAAAAGCCTTGAAAATGTGCTTCTAGGGACAGCCTAAAGCTTAATAGAATATCATACCTGACGACAAAAAAGGACAGAGAATGCTTTTACATTTTCTGTCCCTTATTTTACAAACAATGCATTTGTGTTCGCAGATGCGATTATTCAATTGACGATATGCCTCACATTGCTCGGCTCGATATATTTGCCTTAGGCAAATTCGATATGTTTTCGCTTTGCTCAAACACGATATGATATAAATCCACGCTTACAAAGTAAGCATATCAAGTGCGTAAGCACATATCGAACGCATCAGCGTATATCGTAAATCCCATAAGGGATTTATATCGCTGCGTAGTGTCTTGAAAGCACTACGCTGATGTCAAGGCTTTTAGAATTCTTTCTTAATTTGCTTTCTTCTTAGAAGCGGGCTTTGTTACGATAGCTGCATAGATGCAGATAATCATAGCTGCAAGCATAATTGCGGCAAGAACCCACTGAAGATGCTTAGCTGTAAAGAGGGGCTTAACAAAAAGGTATGTGCCGAAGGTGATAAGCGCTACTGCTACGGCAACTGCCCAAAGAGGATATTTTGTGTTGCTGCCTCTGAAATAGTATGCACGGAATACCTCAATTGTGCCACGGCACCACATAATAGCGCCAACGATTTCGCAAGGGCCACCGAGATTTACAACCTTGAACTGTGAAAGCACACAGCCAAGAGCGATAAGTGCAAGAAGTGCAAACTCAATAATTGTAAGAATCTTGATTACACCGTTTCCACGTGCCACCTTTTTAACAAGATAGGTGCAAAGATATACAACAATAAGAACTGCGATAAGAAGGTCTATTGCCTTTGCGCCCCAGCTTTTGAAAAATACATCTGTTCCACTCCAAAGAGGTGCGAATACTACAGCTGCCATAAGGCAGATTGCAGCAAGTACATAATAAAGCCAGAAGGCCTTTGTTTTCTTAAATGATAAAAGCTTCATATTTCTCCTCGGTCTGCCCTTTCGATTTGCCTTTTGACATAGGCCGACCTTATTTTACAAGTTATTTTAACATATACGTATTTAATTGTCAAGATTATTAAAATCTATTGACAAAAATTTTTAAAGGGGATATAATGAAGAAAAAACCGACGGACTGGAGTATCCCCTAAGGGTGCATCAGCCCTATTTGGCGTTATATATAAGGGCTGTCTTAAGACAGCCCTATCAGTCCTTGCAAAGGAGATAGAATGAATACAAAAATACTTCTTGACCCAATAAAACAAACTAAGGAATATGGAGAGCTTGTCAGCCGACTTGATGAGCTTTACGAGGACGGAAAAAAGCTTCCGTTACTTGTAAACGGAGTAAGCGGTGGCGCTGCCTTTGCCCTGATTTATTCACTTATAACACATATAAAGAGCGGATATCACAAAACCGCTCTTCTTCTGGTGCCTGAGCAGAGAGAGGCAAACAGGCTTAACGATTTTATTATTAAGTGTGGCCTTAATTCCGCATTTTATCCCTACAGGGATTTTAACTACTACGATATGACCTCCTCCCACGAGCTTGAGTATGACAGGCTTAAGGCGCTTTGCGGTATTCTTTCCTCCTCTCTTGACTGCGTGGTAACAACTCCCGATGCCCTTTTACAGTACACTATGCCAAGATGTGAGCTTGAAAAGCGCACCTTCCATATTGATATGCAAACTACCGTTGATATTACGGAGCTTGTAAAAAAGCTTACCGAAACAGGATACCAGATTTGTGAAATGGTGGAAAGCGCAGGACAGTTTGCCGTGCGTGGCGGTATTGTTGATATATTCCCTACAGGCGGAGATTTCTATTTAAACGGTGAAAAGCGTGAAAATCTTCCTATACGTATAGAGCTTTTCGGCGATGAAATTGACAGAATGGGAGTTTTTGACCCTCTTACTCAGCGAATGAGCGAAAATGTTACCTCCTTTACCGTTACCCCCTCAAAGGAAATAATCGCAGATGAGGAAGCAAACGCCAAAATAATCGAAATTATCGACACTCTCCTTGACAATTCTCCAAGCGAGGTGACAACTGCCGAGCTTATGCGTGAGCGCTTTTCTGCTCTGCACGGCACATCTCTGTCCTTTTATGATAAGTTCATTTCTGTTATTTATCCGAAAAAGGAATGTCTGCTTGACTATTTTGATAGCACCCCCTGTGCCATTTTATCGGACATTGCAGGTATCAGGGAAAAGGCAAAAACAAGCTATGAGCTTTCCCTTATTGCATCCAAGGCGTTGGTTGAAAACGGACTTTGCACGGGGGACGTGGCTGATTTCGGCGCTGTTCCCGAAAAAATTGAGAGCTTTATTTCATCTCACATAGCCGTATGCATTGACAGATATACCGTTACACACATTAAGGAGTGCGGTGGCATCTATGATTTTAAGGTTAAGGCGCTTACTCTTCGTGACGGCTCTCTTAACTTTGCCGTTGATGAGCTTAAGGCTCTTACTGAGGACGGATATGCCTGTGCCCTTGTCTGCAGAACGGAAACAGAGCTTAAGGGTGCAATAAAGACCTTAAACGAATATTCCGTCCGTTCCTATCAGTATAGCGAGGAAAACGGGCTAAAGGCAGGGTACGTATGCGCCCTTTGTGACAGCTTTCCCGAAGGATATGAGCTTCCCTTGTCCAAATTTGCCCTCCTTGTTCTCTCATCAAGGTCGGAGAGACTTAATGTAAAAACAAAGAAAACAAGGAAGTTTGCAAAGAATGCGGGAGAAAAAATTCTCTCCTACGCAGACCTGAACGTTGGCGACTATGTGGTACACGCATCCTACGGTATAGGCAGGTATCTTGGTATTAAAAATCTCTGCGCCCTTGGTGCATACAGAGATTATATAACTATTGAGTATGCAAACAATGATAAGCTGTTTTTACCTGTTGACCAGCTTGATATGGTCTCAAAATATATCGGTGCCAAAAATGAGGACGGCGAGGTTAAGCTGTCCCGTATGGGTGGGGCTGACTGGAAAAAAGCTACGTCCAAGGCAAAGGCTGCCGTTAAGGATATGGCAAAGGAGCTTATCGACCTTTACGCAAGACGACAGAGGATTGACGGCTTCTCTTTTCTTCCCGACGGAATACTTGAAAGAGAGTTTGACTCCTCCTTTGAGTTTGACGAAACAGACTGTCAGAAGGACGCAATCGACGAAATAAAGAGTGATATGGAAAAGCCATATCCTATGGACCGTGTCCTTTGCGGAGATGTAGGCTACGGCAAGACAGAGGTTGCCCTTCGTGCAGCCATGAAGGCTGTGGCAAACAATAAGCAGGTTGCCATTCTTGTGCCTACCACTATTCTCTGCATGCAGCATTACCAGACTGCGTGTGCAAGATTTGCGGGAACGGGTGTTAATATTGAAATGATTTCCCGATTTGTAACCCCATCAAATCAAGCAAAGATTCTCCGTAAGCTTCGCCGTGGCGATGTGGATATTATAATCGGCACCCATAAGCTGCTTGGTGGCAGCGTGGAATTTAAGGACCTTGGCCTTCTTATTATTGATGAGGAGCAGCGCTTTGGCGTGGCGCAAAAGGAGAAAATCAAGAAATTGGTGCCTGATGTGGACGTTTTATCCCTTAGCGCAACACCTATCCCCCGTACGCTCAGCATGGCTATCGGAGGTATCCGTGATATGTCCGTCCTTGATGAAGCACCGGGTGGCCGTCAGGGTGTACAGTCCTATGTCCTTGAATATGACGAAAATATTCTGAACGATGCTATCCGTAGGGAGCTGCACCGTGGCGGACAGGTTTTCTACCTTTATAATAATACTGAATATATATATAGAATTGCCGACAGGCTGAGAAGCCACTTCCCCGATGCACGTATCCGTGTTGCCCACGGACAAATGGATAGGGAGGATATTGAAAATATCTGGGCTGACCTTGTTAAGGGTGAGGTTGATATTCTTGTCAGCACAACTATTATTGAAACGGGAATTGATATTCCAAACGCAAACACACTTATTATTGAAAATGCAGATAAAATGGGATTGTCTCAGCTTCACCAGATACGTGGACGTGTAGGCAGAAGCCACAGACGTGCCTATGCATATTTTACCTTCCGACAGGGTAAGGCGCTGACTGAAATCGCACAAAAGCGACTTGACGCAATTCGTGACTTTGCCGAGTTTGGCGCAGGCTTCAAGATTGCCATGCGTGACCTTGAAATCAGAGGAGCAGGTAATCTTCTTGGCGCTGCTCAGCACGGGCATATGGAGGCAATCGGATATGACCTTTATGTTAAGCTTCTTAATGAAGCCGTTCTTGAGGAAAAGGGAATTTCCGTGCCGGAAAAATTTGAGGCTACCATTTCTCTCTCCTCCGATGCGTTTTTACCCGAAAGCTATATCCGTTCCAGCGCACAGCGTATGGATATCTACAAAAAGATAGCCCACATTGAAAACGATGAGGACTATAATGATATTATTGCTGAGCTTCAGGACAGATTCGGTAAGATACCGAAAAGCGCAATGACACTTATTACAGCATCTCTTGTAAAAGCATACGCATCACGGGCAAGGGTGAAAAAGGTGGAGCAAATGCGTGACCAGATTCGCTTCTATCCCGACAAAATCGACCTTGGCACTCTCTATCTTATGTCCAAGGTGGACGCATCCAAAATAAAGATAATGGGCGTTGGCAAAAACCCCTTTATCTGCTTAATGACCAAATCCGGCGACCATTTGCTTACAGGAGCTAAGGAGCTGCTTAAGGTTTATATTGAAAAATCCAAGGAATCGGGGGCAACACTATAATGCTTGAAAATGTAAAATGGATAATTCATCCCGAAAATAAGCTTTATGAGCCTGTGTGCTTTATGCAGAGGCTTAATACTAGGGGGGAGATTAAGAGGGCTACTCTTAATATTACCACCCTTGGAGTTTACTATGCCACACTTGACGGGGTGCGTATAGGTGACTTTATTTTAGCGCCCGGCTTTACATCAAGAAAAAGGGTGCAATGCCAGAGCTACAATATTACAAAATCTGTACGTAACGGCTCTCTGCTTGAAATATCTGTGGCTGACGGCTGGTACAAGGGTAAAATCAACTTCGGCACCGATGAGGGTGGGCCCGAAAAGAAAAAAGCCCTTAAGGCGCAGATTATAATCGAATACAAAAACGGTAAAAGGGATATTATTTCTACTGATGAAAGCTGGCTTGTAAAGCAAGATACGGTGCGCTATGCAGAGCTTTACGACGGTGAAATAGTTGATGCTAATTTTGAGGACAGCTATGTAAATGCCGTAGCATACAATGATGCGCCAAGGGTAGATGTAGTTAAGCAGCAGGGCGTTTATATTAAGGAGCAGGAGCGCCTTAGCCCCTTGAGTATTTTTAAGGCTCCCAACGGAGATACAATCATTGATTTCGGTCAAAATCTTACAGGCTATTTTGAGTTTTGGGTAAATGCAAAAAAGGGCGACAGAGTTGAGTTTACCGTATGCGAGGTCCTTGATAAGCATGGCAATTTCTATAACGAAAATTACCGTGATGCCAAGGCAAGATTTGAATATATCTGCAAGGACGGATATAATTGCTACAAGCCACGTCTTGCATTCTGGGGCTTTCGCTATATGAGGGTGGACGCATTCCCCTGTGAAATTACACCGGATAATATAAAAGCAATAATTGTCCATTCTGATATTAAGCGCACAGGATATTTACATTCCTCAAGCCCCTTGCTTAATCAGCTGTTTTCTAATATAGTTTGGGGTCAAAAGGGTAATTTTCTTGATGTTCCAACGGATTGCCCCCAGAGAGATGAGCGTCAAGGCTGGACAGGAGATGCCACCGTATTTTCGCGAACAGCATCATATAACTATGATGTGGAGCAATTTTTTACCAAGTGGCTCACCGACTTAAGACTTGACCAAGGGAAGAAAGGTAACATTCCGAATATAATTCCACAGACTATTTGTTGGGACTGGTCCACTACGGAAAATACGGGCGCTGTATGGGGTGATGCATCTACTATTATTCCCTATCAGATGTATCTTACCTACGGAAGCAAGAATATTCTTAAGCGCCAGTACACATCAATGTGTAAATATATTAAGTATATTACCGACCACACAAAAACAAAATACCTTTGGACAGGCTGTGACCAGTTTGGCGATTGGCTTGGTCTTGATGCCCCTGCAGGCAGCTACCGTGGTTCTTCAAATGAGGACTTTATCGCCTCTGTATTCTATGCCCATTCAACAAGCCTTGTTTATAAGGTGGGCAAAATTCTTAACAAGAATGTGGACAAGTACAAGTCCCTTTATGAAAGGATTCTTGCTAAAATAAGAGCTACATTTACGGAATACAAGACGCAGACCGAATGCGCCCTTGCCCTTTATTTTGATATTGCTACCGATAAAAAATCCGTAGCAAAGCAGCTTGCCACTATGATTAAGGAGAACGGAAATAAGCTTAAAACAGGCTTTGTAGGTACGCCATATCTTCTCCACGCCTTGTCACAAAACGGCTATGCCCAGGTGGCTTATGATTTGCTTTTACAGGAGCAGTTCCCCTCCTGGCTTTACTCGGTCAAGCAGGGCGCAACTACTATCTGGGAGCATTGGGACGGTAAGAATGAGGATGGGGATTTCTGGTCCTACAGAATGAATTCCTTTAACCATTATGCCTACGGCAGCGTTGCCGACTGGGTTTATATTGAGGCTTGCGGTATCCACACCGTTGAGGATAAGCCCGGCTTTGAGGAGGTGCTTATTTCCCCTATTCCCACAGATAAGCTTGACCACCTAAGCGCAAGAATTGATACAAGATATGGCACAATTATCTCAAAATGGTATCATTTTGAAAATAAGGTGCGCTATGAAATCACAACTCCCGTCCCTGCCACAATTATAATTGATGGCAAGGAGCATAAGGTTGCCAAGGGAACATATATATTCTAAAGAAAAAGTCGCTCAACCGAGCGACTTTTTTATTATTCTCTTATAATGTAGACGTTTTGGACAGTCATTGTCTTATGATAGGACAACGTCATCTGGACACTGTGTGTATTGAACGTTTTGTCTTATGATAGGACAACCTATAAAATTCTTACTTTTATTACACTTTACCGAGGGTAAAATTTCACTCACGGAGTGAATTTCACTGTGAAGCAATTTCACTTTACCGAAGGTAAAATTTCACCCGTAACCGTTATAATCAAATAATAAAACCGCGCTTCTTTACGAAACGCGGTTTTTGATTATTTGATTATTTAATTACAACGGTTACGTTGTGCTCACCGTCTGCAAATGCAGGGATAATATTGCCGTCAATAGCCTTACCGTCAACTACTACGGATACTGTCATATCCTTGTACTTAACGTCTGCATTGTCAATAGTGATATTATATGTAGCTCCACGGAAGCTACGCTTCATTGTACCCTTAGCAAAGGGAAGATGAGGATCTACTACAAGTCCTTCGTATGTAGGACGAATACCCATCATATAGCTTTCCATTGTGTTGGTGTACCAAGCAACAGAGCCTGTAATCCAGCTGTATTCCATCTGGAATGCGCTGTTCTTATGCTCCGGACCAAGGTAGCAGTTAGCAAACATAAAGGGTAAGCACTTGTTCTTGATCTCAGCATTATCGCCCTCGATGTAGCCGGGGGCAATCTTCTTAAAGAGCTCATATGCAAGGTCAGCCTTGCCGTACTTAAGAAGACCGAGAATCATCCAGATATTTGTATGTGAGTAGATTGTACCGTTTTCGCAGATGCCGGGCTCCATAGAGGAGATACGTCCGATTGTGGAATCGAATTCCTTATATGAGGGAGTAAGAAGCATATAACCAACAGGTGTTGCCATATGCTCATCCATAGCCTTAATAAGAGTATTTGCTCTTTCCTCGCTTGCCACACCTGAAATAAGTGACCAGCACTGAGGCTCCATAAACATCTTTGCGTACTTGTTTTCGTTTGAGCCGAGAGGCTTGCCTGCGTCTGTGTAGCAGCGACGATACCATTCTCCGTCCCAAGCGTTAGCATTGATAGCCTTAACGATTGCTTCACGTCTTGCAAGGTAATCCTTTTCCTTAGCCTCATCCTTCATGAACTTAGCAAGCTCTGCCATTTCAAGAAGTGCCTGAGCATAAGCGATGGAAAGCCATACGCTTTCACCCTTACCCTCCTTACCTACGCCTGTAAGTGAGTCATTCCAGTCACCGAACTTGATAAGAAGAAGGTCATGCTCACCCTTGTTGGATTCAAGGAAGTTAAGTGCTCTGTCCATATGACCGAGGATAGTAGCCTCTCCCTCATCTCTGAAGGGAACAACCTCATTCAAGAAGTCGATATCGCCTGTCTCACGAAGGTATGCGGTAAGTGTAAATTCAAGCCAGAGAGCTGAGTCGGAGTAGGGCTTAGTATCAACAGGGTTCCAGCCACGAACAGCCATACCGCTTGCGTACTGATTAGCAACTGCCTCCTTAAGAATCTCTCTTGTTCTGTCTGTCTTAAATGCAACTACGCCGAAACCGTGCTGAACAATGTCACGGTATCCGTTGTAGCCCCAACGGCACCAGGTTGCGCCAAAGTTGGTTGCGTGCTTGCCCCAGAAGTTGATAAGACGGTCAAGATGCTCATCCTCTGTGGTAATGTGATTCTGTGTGTAAAGCGCCTTGTAGTAGGATTTAACCTCCTCAAAGTACTTTTCCTGATTAAGAAGATACTTTTCCTTAAAGGGAACGGAGTCCTTTTCCTCCTGTCCGATACCGAGGATAAGGGAAATATCCTGCTCCTCGCCAACCTCAAGCTCCATATCAAACTGGAGTGAGCAGATAGTTGCGTTAGCTGAGCCGATAGAGTTCTTAGCTCCACCCTCTCTTACAACCTGAGGTGCGGAAAGTGTACCGTAATCACCAACAAATGCGTTCTGGCATCCGTCAGAGCCTACAATCTTCTTATCAGCTACCATAAATGCTGTAAGATAGTTATGAGGCTTAATGAAGGGGTGCTTTGTCATATAGAAGGTATTCTCGTTTTCGTCAAAGCGAGTAGCACGGTAGAAGGTGTCACCGTAGCTGTCAAAGCCCCACTTGAACTTGAACTGAATCTGGCTATATGTGAAGATAGAATATGAACGCTTCTTTGTGCCCTCATTCTTAAGAGAAAGCTTCCAAAGCTCGCAAGCGTCCTTGCCTACGGGCACGAATACTCTCATCTTAGCAAGAGTGTCGGCTGTCTTGTTTTCAATAAGTGTGTAGCCCATACCCTGAGTACACTTGTAGGACTGATAGGGGTGGCACACAGGCTCCCAGTTAAGTGTCCAGAACTCGCCTGTTTCATTATCTCTGATGTAAACAAGACGGTTGTAAAGGTGATCCTTGCCGAATACGTCGTAGTCACAGATACGGCCTACACCTGTATAAAGCTGAATGCCCTCCTTACCGTCAATCTGGTAATCGAAGCAGCCTATACCTGTCTGATGCACGTTTGCATAGCAGGAATCGTTGAAAAGAAAGTTGTCAAAGGGACGGGGAGTTGCGGGAGAGGTGATAATAAATTCATCGCCCGATTCGTTAAAATAACCGTATTTGTATTCCATTTTTTATCTCCTATATAAAACGAAATTAGTTATCAATCCTTACGCCTGTTACAAGCTTGATAAGTGAATCCTGAAGATAGTCAATAACCTGACCTCTTGTTGTATCAAATACTGTTTTTGTTTCTTCCATTACTACTGCGCCGTTAACGGTCTTGCCCATAGTATTTCTCATCATAACATACTCAGAGGAAATCTGGTAGTATTCAAGAAGCTGTACTCTGCCGTCGTTAAGCTCAACGTAAAGTGTGAAAAGAAGATTTGCATCTATTGCCTTCTCTGCGATTTCAGCCTCTGTCATTGCGTTAAAGCGAGAGGGGATAGGATGTGCGATAAGCTGGTAATAGAACTTGTTGAATTCCTTGCCTGTCGCCATTCTTTCGTCCTGATAGCTGCCGTTTGCACTGGTAATCATAAGAATATCAATATCCTTGGTAGCCTCGTGAACGTAGTTTGTATAGTAGGTATCCTGGAACATGCCGCCGTCATTCTGGAGCTTGCCGTCCTTCCAGGTGCCGATAGGAGCCTTTACGGTAACGGACTTAACACCGGAATACTGCTCGTCAGGCTTAATAGCCTCGCTAAGACCTGCGCCAACTGTGTTGGTAGCTGCCCAGTTAAGAACAGATTCCTCACTGAATACAGTGGACTCAATATCCTTAAACTGATTCTGAGGAACGAATGCCTCTCTGGGTATTCTTACAAGAAGAGGTGTGCCTGCCTGATATGCTAATGTATAGTAGTAAACCTCCTCGGTTTCGGGGTCTGTCTTAGGCGCGCTGATAAAGAAGGAGCTGATTTCATCACCGTTCTTATCACGTGCGTTGATAATATAACGGAAATCGTCATCGCCAAGACCGTACTCCTTAAGAAGCTCCTTGCTTGGGTCAATTGCAACAACAAGGTCACCAAGGAAGCTTGTATAGAAGAGGTCGATTGCGTTAACTACATAGTCGGAGTCTGCCGCTGTGCTCTTAAGAATGTTACCCTTATCATCGAATACATGGCAGGTATAGCTTGTACTTTCTGTGCCGTCTGCATTAGTTGCAGGTGTACCTGTAAGGTAAATAATAGGCTTAAGCTCTCCCTTAAGATAGCCCTGTGTGATAGAAAAATGTGTAATTTCTATCATTGCCTCAGAGGAGGTTGCATATCCCGCATAAATAATGGGGGAAATGTATTCATTAAGGCCAAGAAGAATTGAGCCCTCAGCAGCGCTTGAAAATCTGTATACGCTGTTTCTGCCGTCTATGGCAACATAGAAGGTTCTGTTAGCTGTGAATGTGGCATAGCCGATTCTTAATACATGGCTCTTTGTAGATCCGTCTGCATCCTTGTAATATACGGTCATTGTAGCCTGACAGGTGTCGGGGGTTACACCGTATTCCTTCATCTGCTCATCCGTAAGATTTCTGAAGGGGGTATTATCTGCAGAAAGAGGAGCTGTGGCATAGGAGAGAATGTAGCTGAAGATAGACTCATCAAAGGCAAGCTTTTCATAGCCCTTAATCTTAGTTGTCATCTCGCCCTTGGAGTTTTTCTCGCGAACAAACTCATACTCACTCTTTGTATTCTTGATATGAACAGAAACAATGGCGTCATTCTCTAAGGGTGCATAAACAGTAAGTCTGTTATTGAATATACCCTCTCCGTCCTGAGGCTCAGGTGATTCTATATCATCATCAAGAAGGGGTGCAACTACTACAAAGTACACTACCACAAGGGCAACAAGAAGAACTGCCAGTGATATTAGTACAATTTTATTCTTTGTCATTTGAGTTTTCTCCTGCGAATTGTTACTGCACCGTAAATAATGCAAGCCACGGGAAGAACGCTGGAAATAAGAATTGTAATTGTTCTAGCCTGTGTCTGTGTGATTTCAAGGTCATAGTTGATAAATGTCTTGAAGTCGATATTTACAAGTGAGGGTGTATCCTCTCTTGCAGCAAGTGTATGGATAAGCGCATCCATCATCTTGCCGTTTGCCGCATTGCTCTTTGTAAGATTTTCGTTAGATGCGAAATCGGAAACAGCACACATAAGGAAGTATGAGTAGCTGTGTCTCATATTGATCTTGTTAGTCTCAACCGCAGATGTAACTGTCATAAGGTTGTACACGCCCTTTACGCCGTCAAGCTCTGCATTAGCGCTTGTGGTGATAAGAGGCATTGCATACATTGTGTAGTCCTTCTCCTCGTATCCCTCGTCATTGTTGTAAAGAGGATTGAGAGTAAGTGTTGCAGCATTGCTGATAATAGCCTTTGCGGAGGCAAAGTCCTTAATAGTCTTAAAGTACTGTGAGGTTGCGTTGTTATCGGGAACTGTACCAAGGAAGGAATCCTTATTAGCAAGAAGTGTAGAGGGGTCCTTTACAGGAGCACCTGTAAAGATGGGGTTAACTGTTACACCGCACTGTGCCTCTGCAAACTCATAGAGATTGGAAAGGTCTGCATTGTAGGGTGCGAAGCAGAATACTGTACCGGAATTTCTGTAATATGCTCTCAATTTAGCTGTTTCGTCTGTTGAGAAGTCAAATTCAGGCTGATTGATTACAATAACACGTGCATCAGAGGGAACGTTCTCTGTACGGAGGTCGATAGGCTTAACCATATATCCGTTATCAACGAAAAGCTGCATAAGCGCCTTAGCATCGGGATTGATATCCTCTGATGTAAGGATTGTTTCTGCGCTGATAGGCTCACTCTTATCGCTCCATGACTTGAAGGCTGTCTCACCGTGACCTATTGTGAAGTATACTGTGGGTGCCTTATCAAGAACAAGGCTGAGAATGCCGGATGTGAATGCCATTTCACCGTTGTAAGCATAGAGGGTATCTGTGCTGTAGTCAAAGGTGTAGAAGGACTGATAGTGAAGAACTCTGTATTCACCGTATGTGCCGTCTGCATTCTTTCTTGCAATAATGACTACATTCTGTGAAAGGGGTGTACCTGCATCGGTATAGAAGTTTTCCTTGTAGAAGTTATACTCTTTTCTGATGTCGTGGTAGCTTAAGCTGATGTTGTCATACTTAAGAGCAAGATCCTCAGCTGTTGCGTTAACGTAACCGATAGAGCCTGAGGTTGATGATGTCGCAAATGCGTCCTTAACTGTATCGTAGGGAGCAGCGAAGATAATTTCAATCTCCACATCGTTTTCCTCAAACATTTCGTCAAGGGCTGTCTTCATATCGTCTGACATTGTAAAGATCTTTTCGTCAGTCATATCAACATACCAGTTGAACTTCTCTGTGAATACCGTAAGCATAGCGTTAACTATCATTACAATAGCGATAATGAGAGCGCAGAATGCAACATTTACTGTTGTATATTTTACATTTTTAGAGTCTGAAAAAGACTTCATAAATCCGTTTTTCATCTTTGTCTCTCCTTTCGCTTAGCGATATCTGCGTGCTTCAAACACACGCATTGTGAGGAATACGAATACTCCTGCAATTGAAATGTAATAAAGCAAAGCGCCAAAGTCAAAGCGACCGTAGGTGAAATTGCCAAATCTGGAATAAATGCTGAAGAAGTCAAGGATTGTCTTGATAGCAGCGGAGCTTATAAAGCTGTTAAAGATGCTGATACAAAGCAAGCCTACGAGAATACCGAGGGTAATAACTACTGCTGCAAACTGGTTTTCTGTAAGAGCAGATACAAACATACCGATGGCGATAAAGCTCATACCGACAAGGATAAGGGCGAAGGTAGAGCCGAGAATCATTGTAAAGCTGGGTGGCATTGTGTTGATGGAGTCCTTAACCGCATACTGATAAAGAGGAATGTAGTTAACCATGGAAACAACCATAACAATAAGGAACATGCAAAGAGCTGCAAGATACTTACCAAGCACCATCTTGGGAATGGAAACGGGCGCTGTAAGAAGAAGCTGCTCTGTCTTTGTCTTCTTCTCTTCGCTGAATATCTTCATAGTAAGGATAGGAAGAATTACTACAAGGATAACAAGCTTGAAGATGAAGTATGTGCTTGTATCGGAGCTGGACTGAAGAAGTGTGGTAGCACCGAGGGCAGCGCCGAAGAGGGCAAGAGATACAGCAAGGAAGATATATCCTGTAGCTGTTGTAAAGTATGAGCGCATTTCACGCTTGAATATAGCCAACATTATTATTTATCTCCCTTCTTCTTTTTATCTGTAAGCTTAATAAAGATGTCCTCAAGGTCTGCGCCAACAGGCTCAAGACCGAGCATAGGCCAATCTCTGTCCGCAAGAGTTCTGAAAAGCTTCTTTCTGATGTCCACATTACCTGCGCTTTCGATGATGTATACGAATGCGTCTGCATCTCTTTCGTTAAGAGAATCCACCATAAGAACACCGGGCACGTTGCGAAGCGCCTGTGCAACCTCACGCTGAGGACCGGATACCTTTACTCTGTAGCGTGCATTTTCTGTAATTGTCTTTGTTAAGTTCTCTGTCTTTTCATCAGCAACAATCTTTCCTGCGTTGATAACAACGATTCTGTTACATACAGACTGTACCTCGGAAAGAATGTGGGTGGAAAGAATAACTGTGTGGGTCTTACCAAGGTTTCTTATAAGGTTTCTTACCTCAATAATCTGCTTGGGGTCAAGACCTACTGTGGGCTCGTCAAAGATAATGATCTTAGGATTGCCCATGATTGCCTGTGCAATGCCCACTCTCTGTCTGTAACCCTTTGAAAGATTACGGATAAGGCGGTCTCTTACGCTGTCAATCTTTGTGATAACGCATATTTCGTCAATATGCTTCTTTTTGTTAAGAGTACAGCTCTTAAGCTCGAATACGAATTCAAGGTATTCCTGAACTGTCATATCCATATAGAGTGGAGGCTGCTCGGGAAGGTAGCCGATAAGCTTCTTTGCTTCAATAGGATCATCAAAAATATCCTTGCCGTCTATAACAACGGTACCTGATGTTGAAGCCAGATAACCGGTTACAATATTCATAGTCGTGGACTTACCTGCGCCGTTAGGGCCGAGAAAGCCAACAATCTCTCCGTCGTTTATAGTAAAAGAAATATCGTCAAGGGCATACTTTGTTCCGTACTTTTTAACGAGATTTTTAATTTCTACCATAGTTTTTCCTTTCTTTTTTGTATCATACGATTTTGTAGACTTTTAAAGTATAACATATTATTTTAAATAAATCAACAGAATTATTACTAAAATTATATAATTTTGCACAAAGTTATAGGATTGTACACAAATTATACTATCATAATTGCCATACTGACATTATTCTACTTCGTCTACTTTAATTTAACTTAAGAAAAAGAAAAAGCCGAGCGACGCTCGGCTTAGCTTTATATGTAGTATTTGAAAAGCTGAATTGTTCCGATGCCAAGACCGGTAACAAGAAGAAGGACACCTACAATTCTGTTAAGGGTTTTGGGATCTACCTTGTTTGCAATCTTCGCTGCAAGAAGGGCAAATGCGAGGGTAAAGATAATACAAAGAATAAGTACAAGAGGATCGGGTATTGAGCCAACAGCAAAATGACATACTGCACCAATGAGGGCTGAGAAGGTCATTACAAATACGCTGGTACCAACTGCCTTTTTAAGATCAAAGCCAAGGACAGAGGTAAGCACAAACAGCATAGCAAGACCGCCGCCTGCGCCGACACAGCCACAGATAAAGCCAATCATTGTACCCGCAATTATACTGTATGTAATAAATGTTCCTCTCTTAATGGTGGAAAATGCAATTTTCGGCACCAAAACGGGCTTAATCAGGAATTTTATACCCAAAATTATACCTGAAATAATGCTGGCAGAGCCAAGGAAGCTGTCGGGCAGATATCTGCCTACTATACTACCTATAACCGTGGCTACCATTATCGCAATAAACAGGAACATTCCGTTTTTTATATCTGTATTTTTGCTTCTTTTATAAGTAATTGCGCTTATAGCGCTGGCTAAAACGTCGCTGGCAAGGGCGATACCAATCGCCATGTAGGGCTCCATGTCAAGTAGGCCAACGAGAACGGGGATAATAACCGCCGCAGCGCTCATTCCTGCAAATCCGGTGCCAAGTCCGGCACCTGCGCCTGCAAGAAGGCACACTAAAACCTTTATTAAAATTTCCATATATATCACCAAGGAATAGCCAAAATAGGCTAAAATCCTGTAAATTCAAAATAGTTATGATTAATTTTAACATATATTTTTTAGTGTGTCAACATTTTTTGACCAATTTTTTGCATAAATTTGTAAAAAAGCGCCACCACGTGTACGATTTTCTGTGACACGTACCCCCACTTTGTTAATATCTCATCAAACAAAAATGAATAATAATTCACTTTTCCGAATTATTTTTCATTTTACACAAAAGTAAGAAAAAACCGACAGGAATTCTCTCCTATCGGTTATTTTTCAAGCATTTTCAGTTGTCAAGCTCATATGCGTAAATATGTCTGCCCGATGTAAGATTACCAAAGATATACTTTGTACATGCAGACTCATTCATAACGTAGATTTTGTTATCAAGCACTACTATTTCCTCTGCCATGGGCGGCATTCTCAAATCATCTGTAAGCAAACTTGAATCAAGATAAACAAGAGGAACCTTTGTGCCGTTAAAATCGTATGTATCCCCTATCAAATCGCCCTCAAGCGTATAGGTGTAAAGGTGGGATACGGTAAGTCCCCAGGAGGTGGAAAGATATATCCTGTCTCCGTCCATATACATTCCCTGTACCTTTGAGGTGGTGGAATACATTATATCGGGAGCATCGCTCTTTGCAAGTCCTGTTACAGGATCAAGTGACCAGACTGTAATAATTCCCGTATTTGTGTCCCCTGCCGGAGTGGTCATCATAAACTGATTGTTTTTGTCGTAGCCACCCTCCGTGTAGTAGAAGGAGCCTGCGTAAAGCTTACCGTCAAAGACCTTACAGTAGGCAGGGTCATTACCCGTCTTTATTTCGCCCACCATAGTCACGGTCCCGTCACCATCAAGAAGGTCGCTAAGTAAAAATACGTCGCAGCCGTCTCCACCGGAGATGTAGACAAAGTTACCAAATCTTGCGATTCCGCCTGTGTGACCTGTATAGTCCTTACCGTTTGATTTTTTCATTTCTGCCATATCTGTGATTTTGCCGTTTTTGTCCAGAATATAGATTCTTGAGGGTGATTTATCCTTCATATAGCCTGTTGCAAGAAAAATTTCCTCATCCTCAAGGTAATCAAAGCCCTGCGGAACGTAGCCCTCAGAGATGCCGGGAGTCCTCATTTCTCTGTCTGCATTCAGGAAAAATCTTGCGAAAAGCACCTTTTCTCCAAAATAGATAAAATAAAGCACAAAGAGTAAGCAGGCAATAACAACAGCCCCTATTCTGAGCGCCTTTATAAGCGATTTATTTTTCATATTTTTCTCCTTATTTTAATTGTTATTTGAATTTTAACATTCCTTCATTAAAATGTCAATAGTCATATTGATTTTAGAAAATCTTTATGTTATACTTAAGGTAACTGCTATATTATATTAACGGAGAATACTATGGATAAGGTGAAATTTGGTATTATCGGTCACGGCTGTCGAGGCTGGGGACTGCTTGAAATTCTCCTCTCTCTTGAGGATGTTGAGGTTGTTGCCGTTTGCGACAAGTATGAGGATAGAGCTGATAGTGCTTTTGATAAGGCTAAGGAAAAGAGGGGCTTCACTCCCTTTAAAACAACAAATTACAAGGAGCTTCTAGCCCTTGATAATGTAGATGCTGTGCTTATCTCCACAGACTGGGAGATGCATGTGCCTATTGCAATTGATGCAATGAACGCAGGTAAGGCTGTTGCCCTTGAGGTTGGCGGCGCTTACAGCGTACAGGATTGCTTTGATTTGGTAGGCACCTGGGAAAGGACAAGAGTTCCCTTCATGTTTATGGAAAACTGCTGCTACAACAGAGATGAGCTTCTTGCTACTGCAATGGCAAGAAAGGGTCTTTTCGGCAGAATCATCTATTGCTCAGGCTCTTATTCCCACGACCTTCGCAGTGAGGTTACAAGAGGTAAGGAAAATCGTCATTACAGGCTTCGTAACTACCTTACAAGAAACTGCGAGAACTACCCCACCCATGAGCTTGGTCCTATTGCCAAGATTCTTAACATCAACAGAGGCAACAGAATAACATCTCTTGTTTCCGTTGCGTCGGGCAGCTGCGGTATGGAGCAGTACGTTGAAAACAACAAGGATAATATTAATCCTGAGCTTATCGGCGTTAAGTTTGCTCAGGGCGATATTGTAAACACAATTCTCACCTGTGAAAACGGTGAGCAGATTCTTATAAGGCTTGATACCTCTCTTCCCCGTTCCTACGCACGTGAGTTTACGGTAAGAGGCTCCAAGGGTATGTTTGAGCAGTCCTCTAACTCTGTTTATTTCGACGGACAGAAGGAGTTCTGGTCACCTGTTGAATACATTGACGAATATAAGAACTCTGCTGAAAAATATAAGGATCTGCTTCCCTCCATGTGGGCTGAAATCACACAGGAGCAGCTTGATGCAGGTCACGGCGGAATGGACTATCTTGAATTCCGTGATTTCGTTGACCGTCTTAAGGCAGGACGTGAAATGCCTATTGACGTTTACGATGCGGCAGTATGGATGAGCGTTACCGCGCTTTCCGAGGAGTCCATAAAAGAGGGCGGTATGCCAAAGAGCGTGCCCGACTTTACAAGAGGCGCATACAAGACAAGAGAGCCTCTTGATGTTGTAGATTTTAATTAATCCAGAAAGGAGAAAAACTA
This sequence comes from Eubacteriales bacterium, assembly GCA_045542275.1. Lineage (GTDB taxonomy): Bacteria > Bacillota > Clostridia > Oscillospirales > CAG-272 > RGIG2000. The sequence goes on from JAZQKP010000035.1 coordinate 54,714, forward strand.
TGGATCGTGAATACACAAACGAAGAGCTTAACGAGGTAGAGGCTACCGAAGAGGTTGTTGCTACTGAGGAAGCAGCCAAAGAGGTAGTTGAAGACGTTGAGGCTACTGAAGAGGTTGAGGCTGAGCAGGACGAAACAGATGCGGCAATGGCATCCTTCCTTTCAGGCTCCAATGACTACGAGGTTAAGAAGGAAGAAGAGGAAAGTGAGGAGGTTAAGGCAGGCAAGAAGAACATTCTTATAGCTGCCCTTGCTGTAATCGCACTTGCTGTTTTCTCTATCAGCACATACGGCTCCTGCGTGCTTGCAGCTATTGCTATTGCACTTGTTCTTGTAATCAAGCCCGAAAGACTTGTTACACACACAGTTGTAGCTAACTCTCTTGTACTCGGCACATGCGTAGTAGTTAAATCACTTTTGACAGCTGTTCGCGCTATTGCAACTCCCATCTTTGCATTTATGGGCTCTACCACAACAGCGTACAGCAACTTCACAGGTGTTTTAACAATATTTGACTATATCTTAGTTGCAATAAGCTTTGTAATATTTGTTGTTAATGCGTTTGCACTTATGTCAAAGAAGACAACAGCTATCTTTGGCAAGACAGCTGACAAGCTTTGCTGATTATGGACAAAAGAATAAAAGCTTTGCTTGATTCTCTTGCGAAAAGGCAGTTTAACCCCTATTACGCAGAGAACAAGGATGAGGCGTGTGAAATAATTCTCTCTATTATTGAGGATGAGAGAGCCAAAAAGGGTAAGCTTATGAATGATATGCAAATATCCTTCGGCGGCTCCCAGACCCTTAAGGAAATCGGCATTTTTGATAAGCTAAACGGCTACAATGTCCTTGATGCCTACAAGGAGAAAACTCCTAAGGAGCAATATGAGGCTAAGCGCCGCGCGCTCCTTTCCGATGTTTTTATGATGAGCTCCAACGCAATTTGTGAAAACGGCGAGCTTGTTAACATTGACGGCAACGGTAATCGCTTAGGCGCACTTATCTACGGCCCCGACACGGTTATCCTTGCAATCGGTATAAACAAGCTTGTTAAGGATAAAAAGGAGGCAGTTGCAAGAATTAAGTCTGTTGCCTGTGTTAAAAACGCAAAAAGACTTAACCGTGCTACTCCCTGCGCTGAAAGTGGACTTTGTGAAAACTGTATGATACCCGGTAACACCATTTGCTGTCATATGGTATTTACAAGATTTACCACCATAAAGGACAGAATCAAGGTTATTATTATTAATGAAGAATTAGGATTCTAAAAAACTGAGCAGATACGGCTGTATCTGCTCTTTTTCTTCATATACATTATATAAATATTATAATAAAAATATAAAATATATATTGCAATTTAAATAAAAGTATGCTACAATGTGATTTGTAAAGGATGGAAGGCTTCATCTGTATTATTTTTGACAGGAGGATTAGAAATGCCCGAGTTCAAATTTGAGATCGTAAAAAATTTCGGTACTATTTCCGAAAGCAACAGCGGTTGGATCAAGGAAGTTAACCTCGTTAGCTGGAATGACCGTGAGCCTATTTACGATATTCGCGCATGGCAGGAAGGCCACGAAAAGCTCGGTAAGGGTATTACTCTTACTACAGAAGAGCTTAAAAACCTTAAGGAATTGCTTAACACATTGGATATCGAATAATTTAAAAGCGACGCTGTGCGTCGCTTTTTTCTTCTTTATTTTTACTTAAACAAAAAGACAGAGCTTGGCTCTGTCTTTTTCTTTAGAATTTAAGATTTCTTCTCTTGATATTGTATTCGGAGCGAGGATTGATAAAGTTTCTGTAATCAAGCTCTCCTCTGTCAAGAGCCGTAACAATAATTTCTGCAGTAGCAATATTTGTCGCAACGGGAACATTATGCACATCACAAAGGCGAAGAAGATTCTGCTCTATATCCATTCTTGCATCAAGCATCTCTCCCTTATGAGGAATAGTAGAACGGAAGTAGAAAAGAACGTCTATTTCATCAAAGGCAATTTTTGATGCAATCTGCTGCTCACCACCGTGGGTGCCCGACAAAAGCTTTTCGATCTTTAATCCGGTTGCTTCAGAAATATAAGCGCCGGTTGTGCTGGTAGCACAAATAGAATGTTTACTAAGTATACCGCAATAGGCTATACAAAGCTGTGTAATCAGCTCTTTTTTGGTATCATCTGCAATAATAGCTATTTCCATGTTAGCAACCTCCAAAAATTCGTCAGTATAATATTACCATATAATTAGGTGTTTGTCAATAATTTTTCACCAAAAATTTGGCATTTTAAACAAAAGAGTGTTGATTTTTTCCCATTTTTCTAAAGCTTTTCGTGTTTTTGCACAACTAAGCCATGTAAACTTACTGCTTTGCAGCACTTTTAAGTATATTCCTATTCACAAAACAAAAGAAGCGACCTCTTGGTCGCTTCTTGTTTTTATGATATGTTATGGTTTTGGTATTTGAAAATCACGTCTGCTTCGTTCTGTGCCTGTTGCAGCTTCCTAGGGATTGCGAAACGGGTGCAGAAGGCGTGAGTGCGTACACGTCGGCGTACTTGCGTACGGTAGAGTAGCAATCACGTCTAGAAGCAGACATAAAAAAGAGATTTTGCAATCTCTTGCAAAATCTCTACATTATACCTTTTATTTGGTTTGCGATGCCTTAGCGTTGAAAATCACGTCTGCTTCGTTCTGTGCCTGTTGCAGCATCCCTAGGCAAGATAGTTTTCAAAAATTACGCCATCAAATCCCTTATCATAGCAGCTCTTTTCCTCCTCTGCACTACGGACAGTCCAAGCGAAAAGAGGCGGGTTATAAAGCTTCTTTACAAGCCTTACTGTAAATGCGTGCTCTAATTCCCAGTGGTTAAACGCCACAAAATCGGGACGGCAAAGGAAATTAAGCATAAGGTTTTTAAGCAATCTGTAAAGGGGCTTACGCATTGATTCGTTTCTCATATAGTTATCGGAAAGGATTCCTCTTACTACATGGGGAAGCTCTTTTTTAACGGTTTTGATTGCCAAGGGGTTAAAGGACTCTATCATATAGTCACCCTTATATTCCTTAAGCATACGGCAGGCAGCTGTTGCTACGTCGCCCTCTCCCATATCCTGCTTTATTTCCACAAGCAAGGGAACTCTGCCGTCTACCAGCTCCAAAACCTCCTTAAAGGTTGGAACTGTATCCTCCGTTGAGCCAAGCTTGATTTCCTTAAGCTCCGATACAGTTAAGTCAACTACTCTTTTGTCAACTCCGCAAACCCTTTTAAGAGTTGCATCGTGGAACACCACAAGCTCTCCGTCCTTGGAAAAGCGAACATCAAGCTCTATACCGTAGCCGTTTTCAACTGCGTTTTTAAAGGCGGTCATAGAGTTTTCCTCAGCGCCCTCTCTGTGCAAGCCACGGTGGGCATACTTAACACCAAGGAATTTTTTTGCTTCCTTTCTTTTTCTTCTCGGTTTAGTAGCGAAAAGATATAAAATAAGTCCAAGAAGTAAAAGTGAGCCGATTACTATTAATACTATGTAAATGGGATTCATTAATCGTCTGCTCCTCCCAGAGCCTCAAGTGCGCCTACCTTTTCGGGCTTAGCGTCACCGTGCTTAACAAAGAACATAGTTACAAATGCAAGTCCTGCAAATACAGCTGCATAGGGGAAGAATATCCACCAGCCGCAAGCATCAAGAAGTGCGCCTGAAAGAATAGGTGTTACAATCTGGGCTGACATAGATGCTGTGTAGTAGAAGCCTGTATACTTACCTACGTCGCCAACCTTAGCAAGCTCAACAACCATAGGGAATGAGTTTACATTGATAGTTGCCCAGCCGATACCGGCAAGACAGAAAAGAAGATACATTACAATTGCAGGTGTGCCTGCCTTGATAAATGCAGCTGAGCCAAAGGCTACTGTAAGCATAATAATACCTGCAAGGATAGTCTTTCTTCTGCCGAACTTAGATGCAATCATACCAACAGGAATATATGCAACTACCGCTGCTGCCTGTGCAATCATAAGTGTAAGCGTATAGGGAACCTGCAAAACTGTTGTTGCGTATACGGAATACTTACTTGTTACTGCGTTGTAGCCTACATACCAAAGAACTACTGACGCAAGAATAAGGATAAGTGACTTAAGCTCTGCACGGTTAAGATTTCTCTTGATGCCGTCAGGACTTTTCTCTTCCTCCTCAATACAGTATTTAACTGTATCAAGCTCCATTTCCTTAGCCCACTTAGGCTCCTTTACTGTAAGAAGGAATACAATAAGTGCTACAATCATAAGTCCTGCTACTGTAACGATATAAACGCCGAAATCCGTCTTACCGGGGGTGTCTGTCTTAAGAACCATACCAAGACCGAGAACGATAATACCGCCTGCTGTACCCATAAGATTGATAATAGCATTACCCTTTGAACGTAAGGGCTTAACTGTTACGTCAGGCATAAGGGCAACTGCGGGGGAACGGAAGGTTGCCATTGCCATAAGGGTGAAAAGAAGAACTATTACAAATACACCGATAGTATTTATAAAGCCGAGAACAACAAAAAGAATAGCGGCAAAAATAGTACCAAAGAAAATAAAGGGGGTACGTCTGCCGTATTTGCACTTTACCTTATCGGAGATTGCACCGAAGATAGGAAGCATAAATACTGCAAAAATATTGTCAAGTGACATAATAATGCCTGAGGACAGCTGCTTCATACCGAACTTATTTGTCATAATAAGAGGTACGACTGTGTCGTAAGCCTGCCAGAATGCGCTGATGAGGAAGAAAGCAAAGCCTACAAGTATAGTACGTTTGTAGTTGAGTTTCATAATTTTCTCCATTTCAGTTTTGTTACTTATATTTTAATACAAACGTCGCATTTTGTCAAATCAAATCGCTTATATTATATTAAAAGGCGCATTTTTTGCCCTGATATGTGCTTCTTTTGTACATTTCCTTGTCAATATCGTTGATTACCGATACCTTTTTTAGGCTCCAAAGGGGCGCAAGAAGGCTATCCCTTGCTCCGTCACCCGTTACCCTCTCTATTACCGTTTCGGCAGGAAACAGCTCCAGCTGGTCACAGACAATGTCCACGTATTCCTCCTTTATCAAGGGTGTGTACTCACCCGATTTGTACATTGATGCAAGGACGGTGCCCTCTATTACGTGGAGCAGATGTATCTTTACAATATCGGGCTTAAGGGCGGCAACATCCTTCGCCGTCTTAAGCATCATCTCTTTATTTTCCCTTGGCAAGCCGTCAATTATATGGACGGCAATTTTTACCTTAGGGGCATATTTTCTCAGCCTTGCAAAGCAATCGGTAAATTCAAGATAGGTGTGGCAACGGTTTATAAGCTCTGCCGTTTCATCACTTGAGCTTTGAAGTCCCAGCTCCACGGTTACGGGAATGCTTTGTGAGATTTTATTTAGAAGTGCGATTTTCTCATTCTCAAGGCAGTCGGCACGGGTGGCAATATCTATCATTACAGCGCCCTCAAGGGATGAAATCTCCGAAAGGAGCTTTTCAAAATTATCATATGAGGTGTAGGAATTTGTATATGCCTGAAGATAGGGTATAAAGCTGTCAACGTCCCACTTGCCCTTAACCTGCTTTATCTGACCTTCATACTGAGCCTTAAGGGGTAAAAGGCCGTTGCAGCCCTGACTTCTGCTACCCCCTCTGCAATATATACAGCCACCGACTCCACGGCTGCCGTCAATATTAGGACAGGTAAGCCCTGCATCAAGGGTTATCTTTGCACACTTTTTGCCAAAGGTGTGGCGCAGATAGTAATCATAGGTGTGGTATCTTTTATTTGTATCGCTATATTTAAAGGGATTTTCGCTGATTTGTGACATTTTTACCTCCAATAAGCAAAAATCCACCAGTGAGCCGGTGGACTTGATTTGGGCAGAGCCCCTACACTAACAGTTGCTCGTAAGTATATTCAATAATAGGGTGTCAATCTATTATTTGTTGCTTACCACATTATAGCATAATCTGTACTGATTGTAAAGAGTGATGAGGCGTGTCAAAGTCGTATTCCATATAAAAACTTCCTTTCGATTTATGGTAAACACCATTATACCGAAAGGAAATCATAAGTCCAGATAAGTTTTAAAAATTATTTGCTATCAATGTTCGATTTTGCCGTTCTGCAAGAAGAAACGAGCATTACGCGAAGTGTGGCGCATTTGTCGGCCAAAATCTTATATTGCTGTGCATCAATATAATTCGTTCTATGTAAAAGTTCAAGCCAATATCCTGTTTCACTCGCTTCCTTGAGCGCAATTTCAAGTTTAGAAATAAAATCCTTTTTGCCTTGGGCGTACTGCGCTTCGTGTATGTTTGCACCGATCGACGTACCACTTCTGCCAATCTGATTTGCAATTACGGATTCATGATTAGATTTTAAGAATTTGACAAGGTTAATAATATCAACGGAAAATTCCATTGATAATTCACGGAGTTTGGATTCAGCCATAAGAGCACCTCGCTTTCGATTATATTATAGCATAAATTGGACCTTTGTAAAGAGTGATGTTATTGCTTCGCCATAGTGATGCAGTGCTGACGCTCAGTGATGTATTGCACCTGCGGTGCAAAGTGATGTGATGTGTTCCGCATCCTCACGCGCGAAGCGCACATCACTTCCGAAGGAAACATCATGCACGAAGTGCACATCTCGTTCCGCGCAAGCGGAACACATCGTTCCAAAAACAAAAGCACTTCTCACGAAGTGCTTTTGTTTTTGGAGCTACTGACCGGAATCGAACCGGTGACCTCATCCTTACCAAGGATGTGCTCTACCAACTGAGCCACAGTAGCATTTGCTATTGTATTATAGCAGAATGATTTTTGTTTGTCAAGTTATTTATTTAAAATATTTATAAATTAAAGGGGCTGAGAATCAGCCCCTCTTATACTCTTATATTTTATGCCTCTGTGGTTTTTGTCTCTTCCTCAGCAGGTGTCTCCTCTACGGAAGCTTCCTCGGTGGCTGCTTCCTCTGTAACAGGGGGAACAACAGGCTCTGCCTTAGCCTTAAGCTCCTCATAGAAGCTTGTTTTTGCTGCCTGAATATAAGGTGCAACCCAAAGTGTACCGATACCGCAGCAAAGTGCGCCTACGATAATCCAGCCGATAAAGGAAAGGTCAAGCAAGAAAAGCTTACCCTTATGACCGTTCATCATTTCACGGCTCTTTGTAATAGCCTCTGTTGCTGTATATTCGGGATGGTCAACTCTTATGTAGTATGTCATTGCGTATGAATAGCTCTTTACAATACCGGGGATAAGGAAGAGCAAGGACCAAAGGAATGTAAATACATTAACAAGCAAGCCTGTAACAATGTTGTTACCAAGCTCCTTCTTAAAGCCGTCAAACATAGTGCCCATATCCTCATGTGCGTTTGCCCTACGGTTAAGGCTGAGGAAGTATGCGTTTAAGCCTACATAAATAGGACCTGTAAATACAAATACAACGGGTGCGCCGATTCCTGTTGAGGAAACAAGGCTGGTTGCAAGGCTTACAATAAGCATTACAAGAAGTGCGAAAAGCCACTGAGGCTTAAAAATGTTACCGCCAAGAGTCTGTCTTGCTCTTGCGCGAAGCTCTCTGCAAGAAATCATAATTAAATTCTCCTTAATTTTTTATTAGTAGCCGATGACACTGGCAAAGAAAAGAATACCTATTGTCATAGCAAATACTATCAGCTGAAGCTTCCACGTCCATTTTACCCACTTGGGATAGGACACATTAGCCATGGAAAGTCCCACAAGCAACACAGGGTTTGTGGGGATAATAACGTCGGTAAAGCCGTCTGCCATACAGTATGCAAGGATAAAGAGGGCAGGAGAAATACCGAGAGTTGCACAAATAGGTGCCACAATAGGAACAACAAGCATAATCTTTGCCGATGCTGAGCCTATAAATATTTGTAAGAAAAGGATAAGAGCATAAATAAGAAGTATGCAAACAAATCTGCTCTTACCGTCAAGCGCCTTGATAACACCGTTCATTATGGTGTCCATAATTCCACTTTCGGTCATAATAAGCTTAACCGAGGACGCCATAGCAATCATAACAACAGCGGGAAGCATAGATGCTGCGCCGTTTAAGAACTGCTTAAGTATAGCCTTTTTGTCGTCGCTTACCATCATACCGCAGATAAGTCCGCCTGCAAGGAAGCTTACGCAAAGGATAGGAATTGCATATCCCGATATACTTCTTATTGCTGCAATAAGCACAAGAACAACCATCTGTACAGCGAAGAATACGGAGTAAACCTTGAATATTTTATCGCTGTTTTCAATAGCCCCTGTATCTATTGCGCCCATGCCTTCTCTTTTTATACGGTCACTTTCGTAGGTAAGGGATTTTGTGGGGTCCTTCTCTATCTTATTTAAGTGAATCATCAAAAATGTGCAAAGGACAAAATATACAATGCCGAAGAATACAATTCTTAACCACATTCCGTCGGTGGTGGTAGAGCCAACAAGCTCAGCGGCTAGACCAACTGAGAAGGGGTTTGTAATTGCGGCAGAAAAGCCGAAGCAGGCTGCCAGCATACAAGCGCCAAGACCTGTCATAGTATCCATGCCAAGAGAAAGCATAAGAACTACTATAAGAGGAATAAGCGTACAAAGCTCCTCGAACATACCGAAGAAGCTGCCAAACAGCATAAAGATAAGAACGCAGATGCAGACAACAGGTCCGCCTCTGTTGGCAAGCCTGTGGATAAGTCTGCCGATAAACACCTTAATTCCGTTTGTCTTATCAAGAATGTTGAATACACCGCTCATAATAAGCAAAAATATGCTTATCATTATGATTGTCAGCGCATCCTCCGATGCGTAAACACGGAAGGGTGCAGTGATTACACGCCAGATGGCAATGCCCTTAACCTCTCCCTTAACATAGCTGTCGGGGATTATAACACCGTTTTCATCATACTGAAAGCTGCCCTGAGGTACAAAATAAGAGAGGGCGCCACTTATTATGATAATAGCGGTAAGTAAGCAAATAACGATTATAAATGAACGAAGTCCAATGTTTGAGAAGGATTTCTCCTTAGCTTTATCCATTGTCACACCTCCTCGGGTACAGATACTGATGCAAGCTCAGGCTCCTTTAAAAGTCCGCTTACAATGTACCAGTCCACACAGCTTCTCTTTTCCTCAGGAACAAAGAAGTAAATTTCCTTGCCCTCGTAAATTTCAAAATTCACGCCTGCGCCAAAGAGAATACGGTAAATCTCACTCTGTGGGAAGTGCTTAACTACCTCCTCCCCGTCACGAGTGCCTGTGTATGTAAGACCATCTCTGTTAAGAACACATTCGCCCTCACCTGCAACATAAAGAGATTTCTTTCCCTTTTTGTCGCTGTTTTTAAGGATTACCTTGCTTCTTAATTCAAAGCTCGGGTCAGCGGCGATTTCCTTTCTGTATTCGGCAGTCTGCCACTCATACCAGTCGGCAAAGTTGGCAAAGGGCTCATAATTTACAAAGGAATATCGACGGTCAAGGGTTGCACGCATACCGCAGCTTTCGCAGTAGACATCCATTCCCTTAGTATTGATGGTATATCTTTCGCCACACTTGGGGCAACGGGAAAGAACATTTTCAAGTCCCTTGGCAAGAGTCTTTGACTTGTACTGGATTTCGGGATGCTCCTTAATCCATTCAAATTCATTATAGACAAGTCTTGCTTCTACTCTTTCCTTAATCTGCTCACAGGAAAGGGAGCTTAGCTCTTCCTTTTCAATGAGTGTATCAAGCTCAGCCTCAACGTAAGAGCCCTTACGAAGCTTGTCGCCCCACTTGGGCTTAGCAAAGAAATCACCGTTTATCTTGATTGAATATACGGTTACGCCTGCTTTTTTAAGGAATGAATATGTTCCCTCCTGAATGTCCTCAAACTTGCCGACGGTGGAAAGACGTGCCTCGGGCATCATTGCAAGGACGCCTCCGCGTCTTATAACCTGTAGACAGTTCTTGGCACTTTCAAGGTCGGCGCAGAACATACTCTTGGGGAAGCAGCCGAAGCTGCGAAGGAAGTTTCTGTAAAGTCTCTTATAGAAATAAAGTCTTGCAACCACGAAGTTTGGACTAAGCTTACGAATCATTGTGCCTGCGTATGCAAAGTCAATAAACGCACCGTGATTACATAAAACAATACAGGGTCTTTCAAGCTCATTAACATCAACCTTATAGGTGTACTTAATCTTTACCTTGCCTGCAAAAAGCACACGGCTTGCAGCGTAGGGCAGATTAAGAGCTGAGCTTTTATACTGCTTAACTGTAAATTTATCGGAATAGCGTTCTCTTGCCCTGTCTATTACCTTGTTAAAGTACGCAAACACCGCCTTCTTCTTGATAAAGAAAATTATAAGGGCAATAACCATTACACCGAAGATGGAAACAGAAAGAATCCAGGAGGTAGCAAGGGCTGCGTGACCAAGAATAACACCGAACGCCTCCGACGGAACAGAGCCAAGGAGGGTTACCCAGGTGTATTTGGGGAATTTAAGACGCATGGTTGCCGCAAAGAAGCAAATCATACCGTAGGGAATTACAGGTAAGATATAAAGCAGTAAAATAACAAAGGTAATAAGACGGGAGTTGCTCATCTTATTAAGATTCAGGTGAAGCTCCTTGTCAAAGTAGGCATTAAGCTTGTCACCGAAAATCCTGTAAAGAATAAAGATAATTGTATTTCCAATAAACACACCCACAAGACAGGCAGCAAGACCGGGGAAAAATCCGAAGGCAAGTCCGGCAAGGACCTGTGTAGGCTCAGAGGGAACAAAGGTAAGCACCACCTGAAGCATTGAAAGAACGGAAATTGTAATATATCCACGGATACCAAGGTCACTAAGCTTGTCTTGTATCTGTTCGTTTGTCATATCATGTATAAAAACGCTTCTTAAAATAGCTATATTCTCCTCGGTAAGCAGAAACCATGAAAGAAGCGCAATAACTCCAACAAAGAATATGGAGCCAAATAACTTAAATTTGAAGCTCTTTTTTGCCATTTCAACCTCATATGAACGTCTGTTCATTTATTAATATATATGAGCGCAATACACCCATATCCGAAATCTCTGCAAATGATACATTTATTTTACTATATATTTTAAATAAATGCAATAGATTTGAACAATTTATTACGATTTTCGTAATTTTTCATTATTTTATACAAAATTCCCATATTCGCTTTTTTTATTGACTTTTCTTCGTTATGGTGATAAAATCAAAGTATAAATTAAATCAAGCGAGGCGAGATTATGAACGTATTATTTATCGGTAACAGCTTTTCACAGGACGCAACAAGATATCTCCATCAGATATCCAATGACGAAATTTTTGTAAGAAATCTTTACATAGGCGGTTGCTCCCTTGAAACACACGTAAACAATGTTAAGGAGGCCAACCCCTACTACGAATATCAGAAAAACGGCAGAAGGCTTAAGATGACATCTATTAACGATGCCCTTACCAAAAAGAAATGGGACTATATCTCCATTCAGCAGGTAAGCCAGCTTTCCGGCATGCCCGACAGCTATGAGCCCTTTACAGAATTCCTTGTTAACTACCTTAAGGAAAAATGTCCCAAGGCGCAGATAGTTTTCCACAGAACATGGGCATACTCTGACGACAGCACCCACGGTGGCTTTGCCAACTACGACTGGGACAGAAAGAAGATGTACAACGCAATCGTTGATACAACATCCAAGGTTGCAGAAAAATATAACCTCCCCGTTATTCCGTCAGGTGATGCAATCGAAAAGGCACGTGACATTCCCGAATTTGATACATCAAAGGGCGGTCTTAATCTTAACCGTGACGGCTTCCACCTTTCCCTTGACTACGGAAGATACTTAGCAGGTCTTACCCTTTACAAGTTCTTTACAGGCAATGATGTAACAAAGGTTGAATATGAGCCTGAGGAAACAAGCCCGGAGCTTTGCGCTAAGCTTAAAGAGGTTGCAAATAATATTCTTTAAAACAAAAAAATCCCCGACGCGTGTCGGGGATTTTTATCTTATTTAGTCACCTATCTTCATTGAAAGGGCTACCTTAACCTTTTCGCAGATACCTGCTGCGTTAAGGCCGTAGTACTCAAGAAGCTCCTTGGCGGGAGCAGACTTACCAAAGGTGTCCTCAACACCGTGACGAACTACGGGAACGGGACAAACACCTGCCAACGCCTCACAAACTGCGCTGCCAATACCACCGATTACGTTATGCTCCTCGGAGGTTACGATTGCACCTGTCTGCTGAGCTGCAGCAATAAGGATTTCCTTATCAAGAGGCTTGATTGTGTGGATATTGATAACCGCTGCGCTGATGCCCTCTGCAAGAAGCATCTCACGTGCGATAAGCGCCTGCTCAACCATAAGGCCTGTTGCAACAATAGTAACATCGTTGCCGTCTGCAAGCATTTTACCCTTACCGATTTCAAACTTGTAATCGGGCTTATCGTTAATAACGGAAACAGCAAGACGTCCGAAGCGCATATAAACAGGACCTACATACTTGATTGCAGCCTCAACCGCTGCTCTTGCCTCTACTGCGTCGGCAGGGTTAATAATAACCATACCGGGAATTGTACGCATAAGGGCGATGTCCTCATTGCACTGGTGTGTTGCGCCGTCCTCACCTACGGTGATGCCTGCGTGGGTTGCGCCAATCTTTACATTAAGGTGGGGGTAACCGATAGAGTTTCTTATCTGGTCAAAGCTTCTGCCTGCCGCAAACATAGCGAAGGTGCTGGCAAAGGGGATTTTACCTGCTGTAGCAAGACCTGCGGCAACGCCGAACATATTGTTTTCTGCAATACCGCAATCGAAAAATCTTTCGGGGAATTTCTTTTTGAACATTATTGTTTTGGTAGCCTCAGCAAGGTCTGCATCAAGGACTACAACATCGGGATTTAAGGCACCAAAGTCAGCAAGCGCGCTGCCGTAGGCCTCTCTTGTCGCTATTTTATCTGCCATAATTGCCTCCTTAATTCAAGCTTTCCTTGTATTCTGTAAGCTCTTTTACTGCCTGCTCGTACTGCTCATCATTAGGAGCCTTACCGTGCCAGCCTGCCTGATCCTCCATAAAGGAAACGCCCTTGCCCTTTATAGTCTTAGCTACAATAACTGTGGGCTGACCCTTTACGGTCTCTGCCTCCTTAAGCGCATTAAGGATAGCCTCAATATCGTGGCCGTCAACAGTAATTACGTGCCAGCCGAAAGCCTCAAACTTGCTTTCATAGGGCATAGTGTTCATAACATCTGCAACTCTGCCGTCAATCTGCAAGCCGTTATTGTCTACGATAAGGCAAAGATTGTCAAGCTTGTAGTGAGCGGCAAACATTGTAGCCTCCCATACCTGACCCTCCTGGCTCTCGCCGTCACCGATGATTACATAGGTACGGTAATCCTTGTTGCTTATCTTAGCGGCAAGCGCCATACCGCATGCTGCGGAAATTCCCTGTCCAAGTGAGCCTGCGGACATATCAACACCCTTGATATTCTTCATATCGGGGTGACCCTGCATAAGAGAGTTAAGATGACGGAAGCCCTTAAGCTCCTTAACATCAAAGTAGCCTCTTAACGCAAGTGCCGAGTAAAGGCCGGGACAGGAGTGACCCTTGGAAAGAACAAATCTGTCTCTGTCGGGGTCCTGTGGGTTACTTGGGTTAATTCTCATCTGAGAAAAGTAAAGACATGCCAGAATGTCGGCAGAGGAAAGGGCTCCGCCGGGGTGACCTGACTTAGCGCTGTGAACCGCCTCCACAATGCCAAGACGGATATCAGCAGCTATTCTCTTAAGCTCTGTTATTTTTGCATCCATTGAAAAAACCTCCGGAAACTGTATCTTAATTGTGTAAGCATTTTACCATTTTTTTATTGATTTGTCAATAAGGAAATATATTATAAAGCACAGTTTACGGGATTATTAAATTTTGTATTGACAAAATATTCGAAAATATTGTATAATTAATTGACTCAGTTTAACGAAAACGGAATATTATCTTTAAAAGGGAGTAGTTTGCACAGCTTGCTGTGTCGGCATATTCGTCAGTACGGCCTTGCCCGGATATGTCGTGAACCTTGGTTTATAACGAGACTTTTAACAAGAGGATTTCTTTTGTTAAGGGTCTTTTTATTTAAAGCATAAAAAGAAAGGATTTTTTATGGAAGCATTATTCGACAACTTGTTAAACATGGACTGGTCGCTTTTCGGTAAGCAGCTTGTTATGTGGGTAATCGGTGGCATTCTTATTTTCCTTGCTATCAAGAAGAAAATGGAGCCTACGCTTTTGCTCCCCATGGGCTTTGGCGCTATCCTTATGAACCTGCCCAACAACTCAGGCTCTGCAGGTGTATCTGAGGTTCTTGAGACCTTGTACAATGCAGGTATTGCAAATGAGCTTTTCCCATTGATTCTCTTTATCGGTATCGGTGCGATGATAGACTTCGGTCCTATCCTCTCCAACCCGAAGCTTATGATCTTCGGTGCGGCAGCGCAGTTCGGTATCTTTATGACACTTTCCTTTGCAGCTCTCTTCGGATTTGAGTTTAAGGAAGCGGCATCAATCGCTATTATCGGTGCGGCAGACGGTCCTACATCTATCGTAGTAGCAACTCAGCTTGCCCCACATCTCCTTGGTCCTATCACAGTTGCAGCTTACTCTTATATGGCACTTGTACCTGTTGTACAGCCTCCTATCATCAAGCTTTGTACAACTAAGAAGGAACGCCGTATCAGAATGCCCTACAACCCCTCCAGCGTTTCCAAGTTCACAAGAATTATGTTCCCCATTCTCGTTACAGTTATCACAGGTCTTATCGCCCCCGGTGCCGTTGCACTTGTAGGCTTCCTTATGTTCGGTAACCTTATCCGTGAGTGCGGAGTTCTTGATTCACTCTCCGAAACAGCACAGAAGGTGCTTGCTAACCTTATTACAATCTTCCTCGGCATCACCGTTGCATTTACAATGACAGCTGAAGAGTTTGTAAACCTTGATACACTTCTTATCCTTGCACTCGGTCTTTTCGCCTTCGTATTCGACACCTTTGGCGGTATTATGGTTGCAAAGCTTATGAACCTCTTCTTGCCCGAAGGAAAGAAGATCAACCCCATGGTCGGTGCTGCAGGTATTTCAGCATTCCCCATGTCTGCAAGAATTGTTAACAAGATCGGTCTTGAGGAGGACAATCAGAACTTCCTTCTCGTACACTCCATCGGCGCTAACGTATCCGGACAGATCGGCTCTGTTATCGCAGGCGGTCTTATCCTTAACTTCTTCCTATAATGAAAGGCGGTAAATTATGGATTTTCAGGCATTTGTAGAATCACTTAAATATATGGGCCTCGGTATGCTGGGTATCTTTATCGTAATGGGCATACTCATTGGATTTATCGTAGCCCTCAACAGAATTAAGTTCTTGAAGTAATTTAAGCTAAAAATATGAAAACCCGACACTCAGTCGGGTTTTTTCTTTATTTTTTCTTCTTTTTTATCATAAACACGGTGGTAAATGCTCCGTACAAGAGCAGACCTGACGTTATGCCGATTATAAGAAGCCTGTAATTTATTACATCTTTTGTGGCGATTTTTTCGCTTGTAATATGGGATAAAACTATTTTTTCAATCTCAAAGGAGCCGTCAATATGACATCTGAGCATTTTATAAACTCCCTTATCAAGAGAGAAATAAAGCTCCGTGTCTCCGTTTTTCAAGGAGGAGGAAACGTAATTTTCTCCGTTTTGTACGGAATTTTCCCATACGTACTCAAGCTTTACGTCACAATTTCCCTTATATCCCTTGGAAAAGTAAATTGCAACATCATTGATTTCCTCATCGGTTACGGGCAGATAAATATAGCCGTCCTCGCTTTTACATACTATTCTGTCTCCGTCCCATTCGTAGCCCTCAAGGTAAATTCCCTGTTTATCTACCGTGGCAGAATAATCGTAGTAAATCTCTCTGTATTTTTCCTCTCTTATGCCAAGAGGAATAAGAACACAAATGCACAAAATCAGACACAGGGTGGCGATTATTAAGGGATAATAGCCCTTTAAAAATGCTTTCACTATACATTTTCCCCTTTCACAAGACTTTTATTAAGTATATCATCTTGCCATCACTTTGTCAAGGTCACTCCGTGCTTTGCGTAACGTAAAAAGTTAATAATATATTAAAATACGTTTTTTACTTGAATGTGGGCGTATTATATGTTAAAATAATATAATAGACTAACTTTACGGAGGTGAGCATATGAAGCTATCAGCAAAATTTTTGCGTTCACAATTGGCTATTTTCAGGCCTGTTGTATCAGAATGCTCTATTGAGCTGTCACGCAAGGGACAAAACACCCTTGGCAGACTTATGTCACGTCCTGTAAAAAGCACAGTCTCCTATGAGGATATAAGGCTTGGTGACATGGACGCATGTATGCTTACCCCAAACGATCAGCTTTCAAACGGAATTATTCTCTACCTTCACGGTGGCGGATATGTATGCGGCGGTTTGGTTTACGCAAAGGGCTTTTCATCTGTTCTTTGCTCCCGTATAGGCATTAAGGTTTTTGCCCCTGCCTATGCTTTAGCACCCGAAGCCCCCTTTCCAAAGGCTGTTGACGACGCCCTTTTATCATACGACCACCTTATATCTCTCGGCTATTCTCCCAGTGAAATTATTCTTGCGGGAGAAAGCGCAGGCGGTGGACTTTGCTACTCTCTTTGCTTACGTCTTAAGTCACTTAACAGAGAGCTGCCACGGGGTATAATAGCAATCTCCCCATGGACCGACCTTACCATGTCCGGCGGAAGCTATAAAGCTAACCGTAAAAAGGACCCGTCCATAACCCTTAAGCGTCTTAAGAAGTTTGCCGACTGCTACATTTACGGTGAGGACACGGATAACGGTGATGAAAAATACCGTTCTACCCCCGAGGATATAGCAAAAGATATCGCCCTTAAAGCCAAGGCAGAGGTGTCTCCCATATATGCTGATTTAACAGGCATGCCCCCGTCGGTTATCTTTGTGGGTGGAGATGAAATAATGCTTGATGACTCCACGGTTTTCCACGCTAAGCTTCGTGAATACGGGTGTGAAAGTCAAGTGTATGTATCAAAGCGCAAGTGGCACGGCTATCTTCTCTACGGCCTTGAGGAGGACAAGGAGGACTTTAACCGAATTGCCAAATTTATAAAGTCCAAGATTCCCGCAAGGAAGCTGCACTGGATGACTCTTGATAACGCAGCAAAGATTTATCCCGCTGCAAGAAGAAGAAACTGGACAAACGTGTTCCGTCTTTCCGCTACTCTTACAGAGGATGTGGATAAGGAGGTTTTGCAAAGCGCCCTTGACATTACGGTAAGAAGATTCCCCTCTATTGCCGTAAGGCTTAAGACAGGAATGTTCTGGTACTATATTGAGGAGGTGCCAAAGGCCCCCGATATTATGGACGAAAGGCCTTACCCCCTCTCCCGAATGGTATTTGACGATATAAGAAAATGCGCAATGCGTGTTATAGTTTACAGGAAGCGTATCGCTGTGGAGTTTTTCCACGCACTTACCGACGGAAACGGCGGACTTGTATTTCTGAAAACTCTTTTGCGTGAATATATAAGCTTAAAGTACGGTGAGACTATTCCCGACGGATACGGAATGCTTAATGTTCTTGATGAGCCTACCCCCGCTGAGCTTGAGGACAGCTTTCTTAAGTACGCAGGCAAGGTTAAATCGCCAAGAGCCGACACCACCGCCTTTAAGATTACAGGCACCAAGGAAATTGACAGCTACGTAACAAACACCACCTTTATTTTCAATTCTGCCGACATAGTTGCAGAGGCGAAAAAGCGTAAGGTTACCGTTACTGCCTTTCTTTCATCGGTTATGATTATGGCTGCTATGCGTCTTCAGGAAAAAGAGGTAAAAAATCCTAAGCGCAGAAAGCCCCTTAAGGTGCTTATCCCAGTAAATTTACGTAAGATGCTGCCGTCGGAGTCACTTCGCAATTTTGTTTTGTATATTACTCCCGGCATTGACCCAAGATACGGTGAGTATACTCTTGATGAGGTTTGCTCCCTTGTGCAGAGCCAGATGCAGCTGCAGAACACACCTAAGCAGATGCAGGCTAAAATAGCTAAAAATGTAGGAGACGAAAGCTTGCTTATAGTTAAGCTTATGCCCCTGTTTATAAAGAATTTTGTAATGAAAATGGTATTTAACGCCGTAGGCGAAAAGAAGTCCTGCCTTGCCCTTTCCAATCTTGGAGTGTGTCAGCTGCCGCCCGAAATGGAAAGGTATGTATCAAGAATGGGCTTTGTCCTTGGCGTACAGGCAAATGCGCCTTACAACACGGGCCTTGTAACATACAAGGACAAAATGTACCTTAACTTCATAAGAAACATTAAGGAGCCTAAGCTTGAAAAGGCATTTTACGATGTTCTTAAGGAGCTTGGTATTCGCCCCATTGTAGAAAGCAACGCAAGATAGGAGGATGCTATGTACTGTGTAAAATGCGGTGTGGAGCTTGCTGACGGAACAAAAAAATGTCCCCTTTGCGAAACCAAGGTTACTCACCCTGATTTCGTAACCGACAAGGAGGATACATCTATTTTCCCAAAGGCAGACACTCCCCCAACTGAATTTAATAAAACAGGTATACTTTTTGTAATAACAGCAGTCTTTGTCCTTGCTATTTCTCTTTGCTTGGTGTGTGACCTGACTGTACATTCCCATATTGCCTGGTCGGGCTATGCCGTAAGCTCACTTTTACTTGCTTACATTGTTGCAATTTTGCCCGCCTGGTTTAAAAAGCCTAATCCCGTTATATTTGTACCCTGTGATTTTGCGGGAATCTTAGCATTACTGTTTTATATCTGCTACAAAACAGAGGGTAAGTGGTTCTTTACCTTTGCCTGCCCTGTTGTATTTGTTGCAGCGCTTATTACCTGTACCGTGGTTACACTTAACAGGTACGTAAGACGTGGCAGACTTTACACCATCGGCGGCTCACTTATAGGAACAGGCGTTGCCTCAATGCTTCTTGAGTTCCTTATTCGCCACACCTTCTTTAATTCCATAAGATTTATCTGGTCCTACTACACTCTCTTTACATTCTTCTTCATCGGAATGTCAATTATTATCGTGGCTATCTGCAAGCCGCTTCGCCGTTCCCTTGAAAAGATATTCTATCTATGAGAGTTATCGGTATTGTAGGCCCAACCGCAGTTGGCAAGTCCTCTCTTGCCGTACGGCTGGCAAAGAAATATAACGGAGAGATTATCTCCTGCGACTCTATGCAGATTTACAGAGGAATGGATATCGGCACAGCCAAGATTACTGAGGCTGAGGCTGAGGGCGTGCCACATCATCTGATTGATATAAGAAACCCCGAGGATAGCTTTTCCTGTGCGGACTATGCCATTCTTGCCCGTCAGGCAATTGAGGATATATCCTCACGTGGCAAGCTACCTGTATTTTGCGGTGGCACAGGGCTTTATCTTGACAGCGTGCTTGAAATCTCATCCTTTGGGGAAACGGTGGCAGATGAAAATTACCGTCGCAAAATGGAGGAATACGCTAAGGAAAAGGGCAATGAGGCGCTTCATTCTCTCTTATATGAAATTGACCCTGAAAGCGCCGAGGCAATCCACTGTAACAATGTAAAAAGAGTAATCCGTGCCCTTGAAATTTATAAATGCACGGGCAAGAAAAAATCGGTAATAGATAAGGAAAACAAAAAGCATAGGTCCCCTTATGATGCAACGGTGTTTTTCCTTACCTGTGAAAATAAGGACCTGCTTTATGAAAGAATAGAAAAGCGTGTTGATATTATGCTTGAAAACGGTCTTATAGAGGAGACAAAAGCACTATACGGTATGGGGGTTTTTGAAAAATCACCTACTGCAAGCGCTGCTATCGGCTACAAGGAGCTGCTGCCCTATCTCAGAGGAGAGGCACAGCTTGATGACTGTATCGCTCAGCTTAAATTATCCACACGTCACTACGCAAAAAGGCAGCTTACCTGGTTCAAGAAAAAGGAGGGCTACATTCCTATCTGTGTAGATAAGGAGGACGCCTATAAGGTTGCCTGTGAGATTCTTGGAGATGCTTTATGACTAAGGAACAGCTAAAGGAAAATTATATAAGGCTTCTTAAAAGAATTGAGGAGCTTGATAAAAATAAACAGGTTTCTCTGCTTATTGCCACTAAGACCCAGACACCCGAGGATATAAATTATCTTATATCCCTTGGTGCCAAGCTGATTGGCGAAAACAGGGTAAACGAGGTGTGTGAAAAGTACGATTTTCTTGATAAGAATGCGTCGCTTCACTTTATCGGCACCTTACAGAAAAACAAGGTAAAATACATCTATGATAAGGTGGACCTTATCCACTCCCTTGACAGCTACTCTCTTGCTGAAGAAATAAACAAGCATTGCGCTAAAATAAGCAAGGTAATGGACGTGCTTGTTGAGGTGAACAGCGGACGTGAGGAGGCTAAGGGTGGAATTATGCCCGAGGACGTGGACAGCTTTATTAAAAGCCTTGAGGGATTGCCTTATGTGCGTGTGCGTGGGCTCATGACTATGGCGCCAAGATGTAATACCAAAGAGGAATACATGAAATATTTCTCCCTTACAAAGGAGATATTTGATAGATTATTTAAAAATGACAGCGATGCCGTGCTCTCAATGGGTATGAGCGAAAGCTATGAATATGCCATAGAGGCAGGAGCTAATATGGTAAGAGTAGGCAGCGCAATTTTCGGTGAAAGGAAGTATATTTAAATGGGACTTTTCAGTAAATTCAGAAGATATGACGAGGACGATTACGAGGACGATATCGTCGAAAACGAGACTGACGACAATGCAAGCGTAGCCTTGGGTGGCAGCAATATTGAGCTTAAGGTAATTAAGCCCTCCTCCTTTGAGCAGCTTCTTTTGGCAGTTGACCATCTTTCCGCAGGAAAAACAATTCTTTTAAACCTTGAGGGTACAGATACTGCGCTTATTCGCAGAATGATAGACTTTATCAGCGGTGCTGCATACGCCCTCCACGCAAATATCAAGCAGGCAACAAAGGACTCCTACTTTATCGCCCCCGGTGACGTTGACGTAAGCGGCGAAATCTTTAAAAAGAGTCGCGACGAGGACTCCTTTACTATCTGATGCTGATAGTAGCCGTAGTTTTATCATCTCTTATATCCGTATATTCCCTGCTTCTGTTGGCAAGAGGCCTGCTATCCTGGACCAACTACTCAAGGGACTCCAAGGTATATGAGATATGCTTTATTATGACAGAGCCGATTTTGCGCCCCATTCGCGATTTTCTGTTTCGCTTTGAGGTGTTCCGTACCTGTCCTATTGACTTTTCATCCCTTGTGCTGATTATTCTTTTAAGTGTGCTTTCAAGGGTTTTGTTCCTATTCGTTTAAGGAGGAATTATGGTATCGCTAATTATTCTTATTTCAATTATTGCAGGGTCAATCCTGATTGACCAGGTAGTAAAAATAATAGTATCCTCCACTATGAGCGTGGGACAGACTGTACCTGTAATTGAGGATATTTTCCACTTTACCTATATTCGTAACGAGGGCGCCGCCTTTGGTATGCTTGCTGACCACAGATGGGTATTTATGATTATTTCAACTGTGGCAATCGGTGGACTTTTAGTTTACCTTTTTAAATTCTGCAAGGAAAGAATGCTTACAAAAATAGGCATCGCCCTTATTATCGGCGGTGGCATCGGTAATATGATTGACCGAATTTTCCTTGGCTACGTGGTCGATATGATTGATTGCAGATTTATTGACTTCTATGTATTTAATATTGCCGACTCCTGCGTATGCGTAGGTGCAGGCGTTGTAATTCTTGGCTTTATCCTTGATTTCGTTAAGGAAATGAAGGAAAAGAAGGCTAAGGCTGCCGAAAACAATGAAAATAGAGACAGCTGACGTAAAAAAGAGGCTGGACGTGTACGTTTCTGAGTCTCAGATGATTACACGCTCCCACGCCCAGAGCATTATAGATAACGGTCTTGTTACCGTAAACGGCAAGGTGGTTAACAAAAACTACAAGCTTCGCTTAGGGGACGAAATCGAAATTGAGGATGAGGAAATTACAGAGCTTAACGCTGAGCCTGAAGATATCCCCCTTGATATTGTCTATGAGGACAACGATATTATTGTAATAAATAAGCCCTCGGGCATGGTGGTGCATCCTGCACCGGGTAACCCGTCTGGAACTCTTGTAAATGCACTTATGTACCATTGTAAGGGCAGCCTTTCGGGAATAAACGGTGTTATTCGCCCGGGCATTGTGCATAGAATAGATAAGGACACATCAGGTCTTTTGGTGGTGGCAAAAAACGATGACGCACATCTGTTTTTGTCCTCTCTTCTTAAGGACCACGGTATAAAAAGAGTATATCACGCAATCGTAACAGGCCATTTCAAATCGGAAAAGGGTACTGTAAATGCCCCCATTGGCAGATGCCCTGCCGACAGAAAGAAAATGGCTGTTGTACCGGGTGGCAGAGAGGCCATTACCCACTACTCCACCGTGTGTGAGTATAAATCCTTTACCCATGCGAAAATGGAGCTTGAAACAGGCAGAACTCACCAGATAAGAGTTCATATGAGCCATATAGGTCATCCCATTATGGGTGATACCCTTTACGGTGGCAACAAGACTCCCTTTGAAAGGGCAAACGCCTCACTCCTTTCGGGTCAGTGTCTCCACGCAAGAGAGCTTACATTCCCCCATCCTGTAACGGGGGAGCTTATGCACTTTGAAACAGAGCTGCCGATGGAATTTAAATCGTTACTTACAAGGCTTGAAGAATTAACAAATAAGGATTAAAAAATGACAGACTTTCAGAATAGATTAATAGCTGTGGCTGATATGAACGATGCCACATACGGACTTATAAATGAGGAAAGCGCCATACGTCTTGAGGACTTTGCAAGACATATGCTTAAAATCAATGAGACCCTTAATTTAACTGCCATTCGAGATGATGAGGGAGTTATTTTAAAGCACCTTGTAGACTCCTCTGCTATCGTTCCTTATCTGCCAAAGGGCGCTAAGGTTGCCGATATCGGCTGTGGTGGAGGCTTCCCCACCTTCCCTATTTCCATTCTTCGCCCCGACATTACGGTTCTTGGCGTTGACAGCGTTACCAAAAAGGTGGAATATGTTAAAAATACAGCCACGTATCTTAACATTTCCGGCATTTCCGTATCAAACAGACGTGCCGAGGAGCTTGGCAAGGATAAAAGCTACAGAGAGCAGTTTGATGTTGTCTGCGCCCGTGCTGTTGGCAGACTTAATCTTCTTTGTGAGCTTTGTATCCCTCTTTGCAGGGTGGGTGGCTCATTTATAGCTATGAAATCACGTACCACAAAAGAGGAGCTTTGCGAGGCTGAAAATGCTATTTCCTTGCTTGGCGCAAGCTGTGAAAAGGTGATTGACTACACCCTTACAAACGGTGACGAAGTACTTGAAAGAACTATCATAATTATTAAAAAACAGACACATACTCCGGAAAAATACCCTCGCAACAACTCACAAATAAGTAAAAAACCACTCTAAGGAGGCAATATGAAGGAATATTTTGCTAATCTTAATTTAGGCGTAGAGCTTATGAACCTTTTCAAGCTGGTGCTTGCTTCACTTCTCGGCTTTGCCATAGGCTATGAAAGAAAAAGAAGATATAAGGAGGCAGGCATTCGTACCCATACAATCGTTTGCCTTGGCTCTGCTCTTATGATGCTTGTTTCTATTTACGGCTTTCCTACCGATGCGGATACTGCAAGAGTTGCAGCCCAGATAGTTACCGGCGTGGGCTTCCTTGGTGCAGGTATTATCGTTTACCGTAAGCATGAGACCAAGGGTCTTACAACTGCGGCAGGCGTTTGGGCGACTGCAGGTGTCGGTATGGCTTGCGGTGGCGGACTTTACATACTTGCTATTGCCGCAACAGCTATTATGATTACGGCTCAGCTTCTTTTCCACACTAATTTCAAAATTTTCAGACACAAGCTTAAGTTTACAATTGAAATCGTTTTCTACCAGACAGACGATGAAAACGCCCTTATCAAAAAGGAATTCGGTGTTGACAGGCTTAACAGCTTGCTTATCACAAGACAGAATGAGCGCTTGATTTACAGCGCTACCCTCCTTACAGAAAAGGAGCATCGCTCTGCCGAGCTTACAAGAATTATGAGGGATTACCCCTTTATAATCTCCTTAAGACGCTGCGATGACTAACAATTTGCGCTTATGCAAATTGTTAGCGATATAGCCACAGGCTATATCATATCGTATTGTTGCGAAGCGACAATATATCGAATTCGAGAAAATCGAGAATATATCGAGTCAGCAAGCTGACATATCGAAAAAAGGACTGACACAATCAGTCCTTTTTATTTTAAAGTAGCTTGTATTCCTTAAGAACAGCTTCAATTTGACCCTTACGTGTGGATTTGCACATGGGCAGACGGAAGGTATCGGTGCATTTGCCCATTAAGGAAAGGGCTGTTTTTACTGGAATGGGGTTTACCTCTGCAAACATTTCCTCTATAAGCTTATAAAGAGAGAGCTGAATTTTGGCGCTCTCTTTTATGTTTCCTTTAAAAAATTCCCGACAGAGTGTGGATATTTCTCTTGGTACTATGTTGGAAACCGCAGAAATTACACCCTTGCCACCTATGGAAAGAATAGGTAAAATCAACTCATCACAGCCAGAATATACGGTATATCTGTCTCCAAAGGCGCTAAGAATTCTTACCGTCCTTGTAACGCTGCCGCTTGCCTCCTTAACTGCCACTATGTTTTTTGTATCGTAAAGCCCCTCAAGAGTGGGAGTACCCATATCAAGCCCTGTCCGTGAGGGAACATTGTATAAAATTACGGGCAGAGTGGTTGCTTCTGCCACGGATTTGTAATGCTGAATAAGCCCCGAAATTGATGCCTTATTGTAATATGGTGTGACAGCTAAAATGCCGTCTGCACCGTATTTTTCGGCATCGTATGTGAAATTTTGTGTCCTTTTTGTTGAATTTGACCCTGTTCCCACTATTATGGGAGCTCTTTTATTTATCCTTTCCCTTGCAAAGGAAATAAGCTCTCTGCGTTCATATTCGTCAATGGTGGCGCTTTCTCCCGTAGTGCCTAAAATCACAAGGGCATCTGCCCCCATCTCTATCTGCCAATCTATAAGTGCGCCAAGGGACTTATAGTCAACACCCGATTCTGTAAAGGGTGTAACCAGGGCTGTGGCGCAGCCTGTAAATACCTCATTTATGCTTTTCATATGAAATCCTTTCAAAATTGCGAAAATTCGGTTGAAAACAAAAGAATATTATTGTATACTAAATGTGTAATATTCTTACTATAAAATATTCGCAAATATATATAACTGACACAGAAAAGGAACTAAAATGATTAAAAACACCTTGCCTGAAACTAATCTTCGCACAAGCGATTTCTATTACGATTTACCTGAGGAGCTTATCGCCCAGACTCCTATGGAGCCCCGTGACCACTCCCGTCTTCTTGTCCTTGAGAATGGGGAGATTACCCATAAGCACTTCTACGATATAATCGACTATCTTAAGGAGGGCGACACCCTTGTAATAAACGATTCCAAGGTTATCCCTGCACGAATTTACGGTGAAAAAATCCGTCCACAGGGTGAGGAGTTTGTACATGAGGCATCAAAAATCGAAACTCTGCTTTTAAAGCAGCTTGAGTCCGACAAGTGGGAGGTGCTGCTCCGTCCTGCCAAAAAGGTAAAGGTTGGTGGCACTATCCGTTACGGCGATATTCTTACTGCCACAGTTGATGACGTTGTGGAGGACGGAAACCGCATAGTTTCCTTTTCCTATGACAAGACAAAATATAAAAACATTTATGAGGTCTTAAATATTATCGGCTCTATGCCCTTGCCCCCCTACATTACAAAAAAGCTGGAGGATAAGGACAGATATCAGACTGTGTACGCAAGAGAAAACGGCTCCGCTGCCGCACCTACGGCAGGACTTCATTTTACAAAGGAGCTTATGGCTAAAATCGAAGCAAAGGGTGTTAAAATCGTACCTGTAATGCTCCACGTAGGCCTTGGCACCTTCCGTCCCGTAAAGGCAGACAAGATTACTGACCACATTATGCACTCCGAGTTTATAACCGTTACGGAGGAGAGCGCAAGAATTATAAATGAGCGCAAGGCAAAGGGTGGCAGAATTATTGCAGTGGGCACCACCTCCTGTCGCACTCTTGAAAGCGCTACGGACGAAAACGGCATTGTTCAGCCTATTGCTACAAACACAGGCATCTTTATTTATCCCGGTTATAAGTTTAAGGCAATAGACGCATTGATTACCAACTTTCACTTGCCCGAAAGCACACTTTTAATGCTTGTTTCTGCCCTTGCAGGCAAGGAAAATATAATGAATGCCTATAAGGTTGCAGTTGAAGAAAAATATCGCTTCTTCTCCTTTGGAGATGCAATGCTCATTCAATGAGCATGCAATGAATTGCCCGATGGGCATGAATTGGCTGCGCCATGAATTGCACCTATGGTGCATGAATTGCCTTCGGCATTGAGAACAGGGCAATTCAAATCATGGAGAGCAAAGCACGAGAAATCATGAAACGTAGTTTCAATTCATGACGGCTTGCCGTCAATTCATTAAAATCATATATCCCGTATACATCAAAGACGCAATGCTCATTCAATAACGCTTAAGAAAAAAACAGCGAAAGCCAGATACAGAAAGGAACAAAATTATGAAAATACGTTATGGCGCATGGGTAGATTTACCAAACACATGGACAAGAGAGGTTGCCCAGATACGTGAGGCAAAATACGATAATAACGGTCTTTATCTCTTTACCGTAGGCTACAACGAAAACAGAAGATCCCTTGAGGATCCTGCAATTGAAATTTACATTTCTGCTCCCAGAAAGGATATTTTTCGCATAGAGGCTTGTCACCACGCAGGCTCCCGTGCAAAAATGCCGAGCTTTCAGCTTGAAACAGACCCTCAGCCTATTTCTGTTACGGAAACAGACACGTCCCTTACCGTTTTAAACGGAAAAATGCGTATTGAGATAAACAAAAACCCTGCTACATTTGATTTTTACTATGAGGACAGATACTTAACCTCCTTTGCAAAGAAATGGGACAGAAGCTACATCTCCCACGTAACAAAGGACGGCAAAACCTATATGAACGCCCATCTCAGCGTTGATATCGACGAAAAGATTTACGGCCTTGGCGAGCGCTTTACCCCCTTTGTTAAAAACGGACAAACCGTGGATATGTGGAATGAGGACAGCGGCACCTGTACCGAGCTTACATACAAGAATATCCCCTTTTACCTTTCAAATAAGGGCTATGGCGTATTTGTAAACGATAGCGGTCCTGTATCATACGAGGTCTGCTCCGAGCAGGTTTCCCGTGTGCAGATGTCTGTTCCCGGTGAGAAAATCGACCTTATGATTATCGGTGGCGACAGCATGAAGGGAGCTATCTCCGGCTACTGCGCCTTAACCGGATATCCCGCATTACCTCCCGCCTGGTCCTTCGGACTTTGGCTTACCTCATCCTTTACCACCTCATACGATGAGAAAACCGTTACCTCCTTTGTTGACGGAATGAGAGAAAGAGACATTCCCTTAAGCGTGTTCCACTACGATTGCTTCTGGATGAAGGAAAGCGAATGGTGTAATTTTGACTGGGACAAGGCTATGTTCCCCGACCCTGACGCAATGCTTAAGCGCATGAAGGAGAAAAATCTCCACATCTGTGTATGGATTAACCCCTATATCGGTCAGAAATCTCCCCTCTTTAAAGAGGCAATGGAGCATAACTATCTGTTAAATAAGCCTAACGGTGATGTTTGGCAATGGGACAGATGGCAGGCAGGCATGGGAGTTGTAGACTTTACAAACCCACAGGCGTATAAGTGGTATCAGAGCAAGCTTCGTACCCTTGTCAGAATGGGTGTTGACTGCTTCAAAACCGACTTTGGCGAAAGAATACCCACAGACGTGTCTTATTTTAACGGAAATGACCCTGTACGTATGCACAATTACTATACCTATCTTTATAATAAGTGCGTGTTTGAAACGCTTGAGGAGACCAAGGGTAAAAATCAGGCAATCGTCTTTGCAAGAAGTGCCACAGCAGGCGGACAGAAATTCCCTGTCCACTGGGGTGGCGACTGTACAGCCGATTATCTCTCCATGGCAGAATCTCTTCGTGGTGGCTTATCCCTTTGTATGTCAGGCTTCTCCTTCTGGAGCCACGATATAAGTGGATTTGCAAACACAGCCCCCCATCATTTGTTTAAGCGTTGGGTAGCCTTTGGACTTTTGTCCACCCATTCAAGACTCCACGGCGATACATCATACAGAGTTCCCTGGCTCTTTAGCAAGGAGGGTGAGGAAAACGGTGAGGAGGCGTGTGAGGTTACAAAGCACTTTGCAGAGCTTAAATGCGCCCTTATGCCTTATATTTTCTCCCTTGCGGTAAATTCTAGTAAGACAGGCGTACCCGTTATGCGTGCTATGGTACTTGAATTTGAAAAGGAGCTTAACTGTCACAATCTTGACAGACAGTATATGCTTGGTGACAGTCTGCTTGTTGCCCCTGTATTTAAGGAAAACGGCAATGTAGATTACTATTTACCTGAGGGAAAATGGACCCATCTTATTACAAACGAAACACGTGACGGTGGAAAATGGTACAATGACACCTACGATTTCTTCTCTTTACCACTCTATGTAAGAGAAAATACTATTTTGCCTATGGGTAAGGATATTACCCGTCCCGATTATGACTATGCAGACGGTATCTCTCTCCACCTTTTCAATATAAAGGATAAGGCAGAGGTTACAGTTTACGGCACGGATTCCAAGGCTGTTTTAAATGTAAGTGTACAGAAAAACGGTGATACGTTACGTATTTTCCTTGACAAATTGCCAAATAATGCAAAAGTTGTGCTTCGCAATATTGCTTCCGTCAAGAGCGTAAAGGGTGCAGAGGCTGAGAGCTGTAGCCTTGGCACACAGCTTATGCTTAATGCAAAAGAGGTAACAATTGAGCTTTAAGGGAGATATCCTATGAAAAGCAATCATTATGATATAATTGTAGTCGGTGGAGGGCTTAGCGGTGTATGCGCCGCTATCTCCTCTGCCCGTCTTAATAAAAATGTTTTACTTATAGAGGGGTACAACTGTCTTGGTGGAGCTGCCGCCTTTGACCTGGTTATGCCCTTTATGGCAAATTCCACTATTGACCCTGTAACTAAGGAAAAGGTCGACTTAAGCGGGGGCTTGTACCTTGAAATTCTTGAGGGACTTAGAAGCCTTAACCATACTCCTGCCCCTTGGGATGAATGCTTCAGCGAAGAAAGCTTAAAGCTTTTGCTTAACAGAATGTGTATCTCATCTGGGGTAAAGCTTCTGTTTAACTCACACGTGGTGGGGGTAAATTCGGAAAACGGCAAGGTTTTAAGCCTTAGTGTATCAAATATTTCCGGTATTTCTAACTACTCTGCTGAGTGCTACATTGATGCTACGGGAGACGGCAATATAGCTTTCCTTAGTGGATTTTCCTACCGTGTAGGCAGAGAAAAGGATAACAAGTGTCAGCCTATGACCCTTTGCTTCCGTCTTTGCAATGTGGATACGGACAGCTACAAAAAGGAGCTTCCCCTTATAAACAGTATGTGGAAAAAGCTTCAGGCAGAGGGAAAGATTACTAATCCACGGGAAAATCTTCTGATTTTTGATACGATAAATAAAGGTATTCTCCATTTTAATTCAACACGTGTTATAGGTCTTGACCCCACCGATGCCGATGAGCTTACTAAGGCTGAGATTACAGGCCGTGAGCAGGTGTATGAAATTATGGAATTTCTGCGCTCTAATTTTGAGTCCTTTAAGGGCTGCTCCCTTTTATCAACGGGAATTCGTATAGGCGCAAGGGAAAGCCGTATGATTGAGGGTGAGTATACCCTTACAGGAGAGGACATAGTCTGCCTTAGAAAATTTGATGACGGAATTGCCCTTTGCAATTACGATATTGATATTCACAGTCCCGACGGCAGCGGCACAAGCCATTACTTTTTGCCCGAGGGAGAATATTACTCTATTCCCTACCGTTGCTTAATTCCCAAGGGCAGCAAAAATCTTATCGTTACAGGCAGATGCATAAGCGCTGACCACGAGGCACAGGCGTCGTTAAGAATTATGCCATGCTGCTGCTCACTTGGTGAGGCTGCCGGTGCTGCCGCATTTCTTAGCTGTGAGGGTAGCTTACCCGTTAACCGAATCAGCATAGACAGGCTACAAGAAATTTTAATTTCCAAAAATGCGAAAATTTAAATAAAAGCCCTGATTTTCAGGGCTTTTTTCTTTGTTTGTATGTAAACATACATACTCAAAATTTACAATGAAATTATAACCTGTTTTAATCAGAAAACAAGGGGAATAATAGCTTTTGAGCCTGTTTTACGTATAAAAGTGTCTGTATCAGATGAATTTTAAATTTTAAGAGCCTTCCAATACGGAAAAACTTGACAAATTTTTGTAAATATTATATCATTATATTATAAACTCTTTTTTGAGGTGATAAAATTGAAAAAAGTTGACAAAACGGTAATCAAGGAGACAAGATATATCGGTGCGTGGATACTTATTTTCAGCGCACTTATGCAGTCTGTTTTCCTTATTATCGGAAAATGGGACTACACTGTTCTTTTGGGAAACCTTTTAAGCGCAGGGGCAGGAACTCTTAACTTCTTCCTCCTTGGCCTTACGGTTACTAAGGCCCTTGAGTCCGATGATGAAAAATACCGGAAAACTCTTATGAGAATGTCACAGGCATTGAGACTGTTCTTTGTATTTCTGGTTGCTCTTCTTGGTGCGCTTCCTATGATTCCCTGCTTTAACATATGGGCAACACTTATCCCTATATTCTTCCCCAGAATCGCAATTATGATTCGCCCCTTCTTTATGAGACTTAAGGGCTATGATGTGTCCCCAAATACCGACGCAGAGGAGGGTGAGAATGAGCAAGAGTAATCGCAAATTTTTAGCGGTGGATATTTTGCTTATTATAGGTATGATTCTCCCCGTTGCAGCAGCCATAGTGCTGACTGTCCTTACTACTCCCGCAAGTGACGGAGTGGAGATTACAGGTGCCTTGATATATTTCACTATTCCTATGCCCATACAGGACTTTCCTGTTACCGAGGCACAGGTAAACTCAGCCTGTGTAATAATTTCCGTATTCTTCCTGTGCCTTTATATGACACACGGGCTTAAGGAAAATCCGGAGCTTAAAAGACAGCATTTTGCCGAAATGATAGTGGAAAAGGCAGAGGGACTTGTAAAGGACAGCATGGGAGAGTATTTTGGCTCCTTCGGTCCCTTTATCGCAGCAATACTTGCCCTCTCCGCCTTCTCAAGCCTGTTATCCCTTTTCGGTCTTTTCCCACCGACCTCGGATATTAACATTGTGGCAGGCTGGGCAATTCTTGTGTTTGGACTGATTACCTATTATAAGTTTAAATGCGGACCCCTTAATTATGTTAAGAGCTTCGGTGACCCTGTTCCCCTCTTATCCCCCCTTAATGTGATAAGTGAGGTGGCAACACCTGTTTCCATGGCGTTCCGTCATTACGGAAACGTGCTGTCCGGCGGTGTAATCGGTGTACTGATTGCTACTGCGCTTCAGGGCTTAAGCTCAATTGTCCTTGGCTGGGCGCCGGGATTTCTTGCAGATATTCCACTTTTACAGGTGGGTCTGCCGGCTGTACTGTCACTTTACTTTGACGTGTTCAGCGGACTTTTACAGGCATACATCTTTGCTATGCTGACTATGCTCTACGTTTCGGGAGCATTCAATATCGACCTATATGAAAAGCTACGAGCTAAGAAAAAACTTAAAAATAAAAATCAAATTTCGGAGGAAAAATAAATGTTAGAGCTTGCAATTGGTATTATTTTAGGCTGCTGCGCCCTTGGTGCAGGTTTGGCAATGATTGCCGGTATCGGTCCCGGTATCGGTGAGGGTAACGCAGTAGGTAAGGCATGTGAGGCTATCGGACGTCAGCCTGAGGCAAAGGGCTCCATTACCTCTACACTTCTTATGGGCTGTGCTGTTGCCGAGACAACAGGTCTTTACGCCCTTGTTATTGCAATTCTCCTTATCTTTGTTGCACCCAACATGCTTGTAAACATTCTTACACGTACAATCGGTTAATAGGAGGACTATATGCAGACCTCGGAAATCATTTCAGTCAATCTGTGGCAAATTGTGGTTTCCCTATTAAACCTTGTTATTCTCTTTCTGATACTTAAGAAGTTCCTGTTCAAGCCTGTAAAAAACGTGCTTAAAAGCCGTCAGGACAAGATAGATTCAAGCTACACCGAGGCAGAAAACGCACGTGCCGAGGCTGAAGCTACCCGTGCAGAGCTTGAAAAGCAGCTGAGTGAGGCACATATAACTGCCGATGCAATTCTTCAGGACGCAACAGTAAGCGCTAAGCGCCGTGAGGAAAAGATAGTAGATGACGCAACCAAGGAGGCTGAAGCTATTATCAGACAGGCAAAAAATGAAGCTCAGCTTGAAAAGAAGAAGGCAGAGGACGAAATAAAGGCGCAGATAGTAGATGTGTCCGGTGCCCTCGCCGAAAAGCTTATCGAAAGAGAGCTTAATATGGACGACCACAAGAGGCTTATCGATTCGTTTATATCCGATTTAGGAGATACAAGCGATGAAGAATAGTGTTATTTCTGAATACGCAGAGGCGCTTTTTCTTCTTTCCTGTGAGGAAAAAAGCGAGGACGTGTACTACGGGGATATGCTTTTAATCAAAAAGCAATTTGACGAAAACCCCGAGTACGTGGAGCTGCTTTGCTCCCCTGCTATTACAAAGGAGGAAAAGGCTGATATAATTGATGCTGCCTTCTCTCCCTTTCTTAACGAAAATATTGTATCCTTTTTAAAGCTCCTTTGCGAAAGAGGACGTATAAAGGATTTTCCCCTCTGCTTTGAGGATTACGAAAGGCTTTATAACGATTCACGTAAGCTCATCGTAGCAGAGGTAACAACAGCTTCTCCCCTTTCAAAAAGCGAGGAGAAAAGACTTATTTCCACACTTATGCAGCGCTATGGCGTTAAAGTGGAGCTTATCTGTAAAATTGATAAGTCCATTTTAGGTGGAATGATAGTAAGAACAAAGGACTCCGTAATGGACGGCAGTCTCAGAACAAAAATTCGGGAAATAAAGGATGTGATAAAAGCATGAAATCAAGACCCGAAGAAATCAGTAACATAATTAAACAGCAAATAAAAAGCTATAAATCCCGTGTGGAAATGAAGGAAACGGGTACTGTTATCCTTGTTGGTGACGGTATTGCCAAGGTTTACGGTCTTAGCAGCTGTATGTCAAGTGAGCTTCTTGAGTTTGAGGACGGCAGCTACGGTATGGCGCAGAATCTTGAAACAGAAACTGTGTCTGTGGCTATTCTTTCCGACGCAGGCGCTATCCACGAGGGTTCAGTTGTAAAAAGAACAGGCAGGGTTGTTTCCGTGCCTGTTGGTGAGGGTCTTCTTGGCAGAGTTGTTGATGCCCTTGGTATGCCTATTGACGGTAAGGGCGATATCAGCTACTCCGCAACAATGCCTATTGAGGCAGACGCCCCCGGTATTATTGAAAGAAAAAGCGTAAGCGTGCCTCTTGAAACAGGAATCAAGGCTATTGACAGTATGATTCCTATCGGACGAGGTCAGCGTGAGCTTATAATCGGTGACAGACAGACAGGTAAATCCGAAATTGCCATAGATACCATAATCAACCAAAAGGGCAAGGACGTTATCTGTATTTACGTTGCCATCGGACAAAAGAGCACATCTGTTGTTCAGCTGGCAAATGAGCTTTCAAAATCCGGCGCTATGGAATACACAATTATTGTGTCCGCATCAGCGTCACAAAGTGCGCCCCTTCAGTATATTGCGCCCTATTCAGGCTGTGCAATGGCTGAATATTTCAGAGAAAAGGGCAAGGACGTGTTGATTATTTACGACGACCTTAGCAAGCACGCAGTTGCATACCGTGCCCTTTCCCTTCTTATAAGACGTCCTCCGGGCAGAGAGGCGTATCGCGGCGACGTATTCTATCTCCATTCAAGACTTCTTGAAAGAGCTGCCTGCGTTGATGAGGCGTACGGTGGTGGCTCAATTACTGCCCTTCCTATTATCGAAACACAGGCAGGCGACGTTTCTGCCTATATTCCAACTAACGTAATTTCAATTACAGACGGACAGATATTCCTTGAAACAGAGCTGTTTAATGCAGGAATTATGCCGGCTATCAACCCCGGTGTTTCCGTATCCCGTGTTGGTGGCAGCGCACAGATTAAGGCGATGAAAAAGGTTTCCGGTGAATTAAAGCTGCTCTACTCTCAGTACAGAGAGCTTCAATCCTTTGCTCAGTTCGGCTCTGACCTTGATGCAGATACAAAGCGCCGTCTTGCCCTTGGCG
Source organism: Eubacteriales bacterium (assembly GCA_045542275.1). Classification (GTDB taxonomy): domain Bacteria; phylum Bacillota; class Clostridia; order Oscillospirales; family CAG-272; genus RGIG2000. The sequence continues at coordinate 89,282 of JAZQKP010000035.1, forward strand.
AAAGAATAGTTGAGGTGCTTAAGCAGGGCAGAAACTCCCCTGTACGTGCAGGCTGTCAGGTTGCTATTGTATATGCTGTAATTAACGGCTATCTTGATTCCATTCCTGTAAAGGGTGTTAAAAATTACGAAAAGCGCCTTTACGAAAAGCTTGAGCATGAGTATTCCTCCTGGCTTAAGAGAATTGAGGGCGGTAGCTGGGAAAAGGAAGATGTTGAGGAGCTTAAGGCTGTTCTCAATGAATTCAAGGCTATCCACGGTGAGCTTGCGAGGTAGGTATGGGAGCAGATATTAAAAGCTTACGTACCCGAATAAAGAGCGTACGGTCTACTCAGCATCTTACAAAGGCCATGGGCCTTGTTGCTTCATCAAAAATACGCAAAGCGCAGCTTAATTCCAAGCATGCCCTTGAGTATGCCGACAGCGTTTCGTCTATTGTAAATGTGCTTTTATCCTCACGTGAGTGCGAAAAAAGTGCCTACATGTGTCCGAAAAGCGACAAAATCAAGCTTATTATTATAGCCGGTGACCGTGGCCTTGCAGGTGGCTACAATTCAAATGTATTTCGCTATGCAAGGGATTACGAAGGCGCAGATTTTCACCCCATCGGCAAAAAGCCCTGTGAAAGATTCGGCAAGGAGATTATTTCCTCAGAGCATATTTCCTATGAGGACACTCTTTCTCTTGCCAAGGAGCTTTGCAAGGAATTTAAAGAGGGCAAGTACGGCAAAATCGGTGTAATCTACACAAGATACAAATCTATGATTACCCAGTATCCCGACATAAAATGGATACTCCCCCTTGAAAAATCGGAAAGCACGGGAGGTAGCGTGGCTATTTTTGAGCCCGATGAGCTTACTATGCTTGAATCCTCCGTACCAACCTACGTTGCAGGACTTCTCTATTCCTGTATTAAGGAAAGCTTTGCCTGTGAGGTCGTTGCCCGTAGAAACGCAATGGACTCTGCCGGCAAGAATGCCGCTACTATGATAGACGAGCTTCAGCTTAAGTATAACCGTGCAAGACAGGGTACCATTACACAGGAAATTACAGAAATCGTGGCAGGAAGTGGCGATGGCGAAGCTTAAGCTTCGCAGTTATATGTACTTCCTACGTGATATATGGGCTTTGCCCATGTGATATTTCCCTTTGGGAAGTGATATATTGGCTTTGCCAACGTTTAATGTTACATCAGTTTATATGATTTAAAGGAGGTTATTATGGCAAAGAGCTATACAGGCGTGGTCAGTCAGGTTATGGGACCTGTAGTTGACGTACGCTTCGAAAACGGACAGCTTCCTGCTATATTTAACGCATTAACTATTGAAAAGGGGGATAAGACCCTTACTGTTGAGGTTGCACAGCACATAGGCGACAATGTTGTTCGCTGTATCGCTATGGCATCTACCGACGGTCTTCGCCGTGGAACGCCCGTTTTTGATACAGGCAGAACTATCAGCGTGCCTGTGGGACGTGACACCCTTGGCAGAATATTCAATGTTCTTGGCGACACCGTTGATAACGGCCCCGAGGTTAAGTCCGAGGAGCGCTGGAACATTCACAGAAGCGCCCCCGATTTTGACGAATTATCCACGTCCACCGAGATTTTGGAAACAGGTATTAAGGTTATCGACCTTATTTGCCCCTACTCCAAGGGTGGTAAGATAGGTCTTTTCGGCGGTGCCGGAGTTGGTAAAACAGTTCTTATTATGGAGCTTATTAATAACATCGCCAAGCAGCACGGCGGTCTTTCCGTGTTTACAGGCGTTGGTGAGCGTACCCGTGAGGGTAATGACCTTTACAACGAAATGAAGCAGTCGGGAGTTCTTTCCAATACTGCCCTTGTTTACGGTCAGATGAATGAGCCTCCGGGGGCGAGAATGAGAGTTGCCCTGTCCGGTCTTACAATGGCTGAGTATTTCCGTGATGAGGAAAATCAGGACGTGCTTCTCTTTATTGATAACATATTCAGATTTACACAGGCAGGTAGCGAGGTTTCCGCCCTTCTTGGAAGAATGCCCTCTGCCGTAGGCTATCAGCCTACTCTGGCTACGGAAATGGGTGCTTTACAGGAGAGAATCACCTCTACCAAGCGTGGCTCAATCACATCGGTTCAGGCTGTTTACGTTCCTGCCGATGACTTGACCGACCCTGCCCCTGCCACTACCTTTGCCCACCTTGATGCAACCACCGTTCTTTCAAGAGCTATCTCCTCACAGGGCATCTACCCTGCCGTTGACCCTCTTGAGTCCACAAGCCGTATTCTTGATGCCGAGATTGTAGGTGAGGAGCATTACTACGTTGCAAGAGAGGTACAAAGAGTGCTTCAGAGATACAAGGAGCTTCTTGATATTATCGCAATTATGGGTATGGATGAGCTTTCTGATGAGGATAAGCTTCTTGTAGGACGTGCAAGAAAGATACAGCGCTTCCTCTCTCAGCCCTTTGACGTGTCCGAAAAGTTTACAGGCATTGAGGGTAAGTATGTGCCCCTTTCCGAAACTATTCGTGGCTTTAAGGAAATCCTTGAGGGTAAGCACGATAATCTGCCTGAGAGCGCATTCCTCTTTGTGGGTACAATTGATGAGGCCATAGAAAAGGCTAAGGGTATTGGCGCATGAAAACCTTTGAATTTGTAGCATCTACCCCAAACGGTAACGTTTTTTCACAAACGGTGCTTGAAATTTCCGTCCGTGGCACCGAGGGCTCCCTCGGTGTACGTGCCGACCATATACCCTTTATAACATCTGTAAAGGGAGGCACAATGCGTATTACCACTCCCGACGGCGACGATTTGATTGCCAATATTACCGACGGTATCCTTACGGTAACCAAGGAAAAAACTACTCTTCTCTGTGGAGATTTTGAAATAACAGACTAAGAAAAAAAGCCGAGAAATTCGGCTTTTTTCTTTTATATCTATTGACTTTTTATTGATAAAATCTTATACTTAGTTTAGAAAATATTTCAAAGGAGAATAAAAATGAAATATATTGATAACAAAGTTGAAGAGCTTAAAATAGCTTACATCGGCGGTGGCTCACGTGGATGGGCGTGGGGACTTATGAGTGACCTTGCTACTGCAGGTGACTTAAGCGGTGACGTTTATCTTTACGACATCGATTTTGAGGCTGCCAAGGCTAATGAAAAGATCGGCAACATTTATAACACTCTTGAGGGTACAAAATCAAAGTGGACATACCACGCAGTTGAATCCCCCAAGGAAGCCCTTACAGGCGCAAATTTCGTAGTTATTTCCATACTCCCCGGCACCTTTGATGAAATGGAATCCGATGTTCACACTCCCGAAAAATACGGCATTTATCAGTCTGTTGGCGATACCACAGGCCCAGGCGGTATTGTTCGTGCTATGAGAACTATACCTATGTTTGAGGTTATTGCAAACTACATAAAGGAATACTGTCCCGATGCATGGGTTATCAACTACACTAACCCTATGACCCTCTGCGTTAAGACTCTTTATAACACATTCCCCGAAATCAAGGCATTCGGCTGCTGCCATGAGGTGTTCGGCACACAGGGCATTCTTATGCGTGTGGTTGAGGAATATTTCGGTAAAAAGGTGAAAAGACAGGAAATTCACGTTAACCCTGTGTCTGTAAACCACTTTACATGGCTTACTAAAGCAACCTATGAGGGAATTGATTTGTTCCCTTACTATAAGCAATTCTGCGAGAAATACGCAGACGGTCTTCCCAGACCCAGCGACAACAACTGGATGAACAACCACTTTGCAAGCGCAGATAAGATTAAGATGGAGCTTTTCCGCAAGTACGGATATATTGCCGCAGCAGGCGACCGTCACCTTGCCGAGTTCTGCCCCGGTAAGTGGTATCTTGAAAGCCCGGAGCGTGTTCTTGAAATGAAATTTGCTCTCACTCCTGTAAGCTGGCGTAAGAAAGATCTTCAGAGCAGACTTAAGAAAAGCCGTGAGCTTGTTAACGGTGAGATTACTCCCGATCTTTGGAACACAGGCGAAGAGGGCGTTCTTCAGATGCGTGCTCTTCTCGGTCTTGGCGACCTTGTAACTAACGTAAACCTTCCTAACGTTGGTCAGATTCCCAATCTTCCCTTGGGCGCAGTAGTTGAAACTAACGCAGTATTCCGTGATAACGATTTAAGACCTGTTATGGCAGGACCTATTCCTAAGGAGATTCTCCCCCTTATTTCCCGTGTCTGCACCGAGCAGGAGGCTGTATTTGATGCAATTTCACGCCGTGACCTTGATGCAATCTTCCAATCATTCGTATCCGACCCCCTTGTTACATGTAGCTTAAGCGATGCAAAAAAGATGTTTGACGAAATGGTTGATAACACTAAGGAATATCTTAAGGACTATAATTTATAAAAGAAAAACAGCCGGTGGCGTCTGCGATTGAGCAAAAAGCTATACAGATAGAAAAAGGATAGAGAATTTTTACATTCTCTATCCTTTTTTGACAAGTGCTGTATTTGTAGACACAAATGTAACTAAAGTGATATGTCGTCGCTCCGCTTGACGTGATATTACTCGCTTCACTCGCAGTGATATTGCTCCCGATGGTGGCAGTGATATTATATTCGCCCAAAAGCTTGCGAAGCAAATATCACTCGACCTAGGTCGTATATAACTGCGAAGCAATATCACTCGCCGAAGGCGAATATAACTGGCGCACTTGCTTTATTGCAAGTGCGCCAAGTGGCTGTTTTTTGTTTTACTTTTCAACTGTAAGGTTGATAATAAGCTCTTTTGTCTTAGGCTTAAGCTGAGTAAGAGTTACACCTGCAGCATTGAGCATTCTCTTTGATGCAAGAGTGCCGTCGGTAGCTGCATACTTGTCGGAAAGGTATACAACCTCCTTGATTCCTGCCTGAATAATTGCCTTAGCGCACTCATTACAGGGGAAAAGTGCAACATAGATTCTTGAGCCTGTAAGGTTTTTGCCTCTTGCGTTAAGAATAGCGTTAAGCTCCGCATGAACTACAAAGGGATACTTTGTATCTCCAAATCCCCCTTCTCTTTCCCAAGGAAACTCATCATCGGAGCAGCCACTGGGAAATCCGTTATATCCTGTTGATAAAATTCTGTTCTCATTGTCAACTATGCAAGCGCCTACCTGTGTGCTGGGGTCCTTGGAACGCATGGCAGCAAGCACAGCTACTCCCATAAAATATTCGTCCCATGAAATGTAATTTTCTCTCTTCATAGCTACTCCTTAATATGTATTTGGCATCTTCCTTTTAATTATATCATAGCCATATTGCAATTACAAGAATTTTTTACACGGTGGCTTATACAATAGTAAATATTTCTACACCTACATAAAATATTTTCAAAAAATGTATTGACACTTAAATTTTTTTATGTTATTATATACAGGCAAAATATATGCAGGAATAGCAAAACTTCGTTTTGTACTACGGCAGGTCTTATGCTTGCAAGCAGACAACGACCTTTGCCTTGTATACGAAGCGAATTGAAAGGCAAGCTTTCAAGCCACTTCTCAATGAGCCTGCATATTTAACGCAAAAGATTACATTAAATATGCAGGAATATCGAAGCGGTCACAACGAGGCGGTCTTGAAAACCGTTAGGCCAAAAGTCACGGGGGTTCGAATCCCTCTTCCTGCGCCAAATAAAAACGGTAGTACTCAATACGAGTGCTACCTTTTTTATTTCCCGATAAATGAAACAGAGGGATTCGAACGGGTTGGTAGTGAATACAGTCCGGGGGACTGTAGAGCCAACCCTGACCGAGTCCGCAGACGAGAACGAATCCCTCTTCCTTTGACACAGGTACGAGAGGATTCGAACCCAGGCGTTAAGAAACTGTTCGGGGAACAGCTTTAGCCGATGACCGAAGGAGTTTTTATTAATAATTAAAGATTGTTGAAAAACTTATAGTGCTTTGGAATATAATAAGCATGAAAAAATTTTTTCTATTCCAAATAAAAAAATCTATTTGGAAAAAAATCAAGTTTATTTGGAAAAATATTGACATTTTTTAGAAATCATGTTATTATGTTTATACGATTGCATTTTATGGAGGAGAAATTATGAAGGTTGTTAATCAAGAAAAAGTTAAAAATTACATTTTACGTCTTATTAAAAGCAAAAGAAAAGATTATGTAAAAGCGACAATTGAAGCCTTTGATATTAGTAAATCCAGCGTGTATAATTACGTAAAACAAATGGAAATTGATGGATTAATTGAAAAAAAGGAAGGCGAATACACTCTTCGAACAGCCTTTTATCATTATATTTTCAAAAATGACGGAACGCTTGGCGAAGACCATGTATACAATCAATTTATATCTAAGCACATACAATTCAAAAAAAATGTAAATTCCATATGGAATTATGCTTTTACTGAAATGATGAACAATGCAATTGAACATTCAGAAGCCGAAAGCATTTCTGTAGGTATTTTCCAAAATTATCTTGAAACTCGAATTCTGATAAGTGATAATGGTATCGGTATTTTCAAAAACATTCAAAGATTTATGAAGGAAAGCAAAAACGAAACAATTTCTCTCAGCGAATGCGTATCCCTTTTGTTTGCAGGAAAGTTTACAACCGCAAAACAATATCACACGGGTGAGGGTATTTTTTTCACCTCACATATTATGGATGAATTTGTTATTTATTCGGATGATAATTTTTTCACCAGAAATAATTTTTCATCCTTGCAAATGGAGAATGAAAATTTGCATAATTTTATGAAAATGGATAAGGGAACTCTGGTAAGTATGACACTCAACAATAATACTAAAAAGGTATTATCCGAGGTTTTTAACACCTTTGCCCCGGTTGATGAAGGTTTCGTAAAAACTACTATACCTATTGCTCATATGTTTTCGGGCGGAAACCCTGTATCTCGTTCTGAAGCAAGGCGATTGTTGGGAAGCATATCTGTATTTACTGATATTAAATTAGACTTCTCCGATGTTGATGAAATCGGTCAAGGCTTCGCCCACGAGCTTTTCGTTCTTGGAAAGAAAAAATTTCCTCACATTAATTTGAAAACCGTCAACACCTGTAAAGCGGTTGAGGATATGATAAGGCGAGTGATTAACACCGCAGCTCTTTCGTAATATTCAGGTTTATGCGCCATATAAAAAGGTAGTACTTCTTGTGAGTGCTGCCTTTTTACTTTACAAAACTATTGCAATCTGGCTTACATCGTGATACAATAGCCTTATATTAATTTAGGAGGGACGTATGGATAAAAAAGAGCTATTTGCCAAGCTGAAGCTTTGTGGCTCCATGGCGATTTTCGGCAGTATCGGTATTTTTGTTAAATATCTTACACTCCCCTCGGGATTTTTGGTATTTTTAAGGGCTTCTATCGGTGTTTTATTCCTTTTGCCCTTTGTTATTTTCGGTAAAAACAAATTCAATTTTGAAAGCATTAAGAAAAATCTTGTGCCACTTATTCTTTCCGGCGCTTGTCTTGGTGCAAACTGGGTGCTTCTTTTTGAAGCATACAAATATACAGACGTTTCAATAGCTACACTTTGCTATTACCTTGCTCCTGTGTTTATAGTTTTGCTTTCTCCCCTTATTTTAAAGGAAAGGCTGAATCTGCAAAAGGTAGTTGGCATTGTTCTTGCCTTATCCGGCATGGTTCTTGTTTCCGGAGTGGTATCCGGCGCTGAGGGTGGTAGCCTTATAGGTGTAATTCTCGGTATCGGCGCAGCCCTTCTCTATGCCACCGTAGTCTTTATAAACAAGAAAATCAAGGACGTTTCTGCCTATGACAGAACTATTACTCAGTTTGCCATAAGTATGATAATTACGCTACCGTATACGCTTTTTACGGAAACAGTCACCAAGGAAATGTTTAAATTCCCTGCTATTTTACTTATTCTTGCTGTGGGAATTATCCACACAGGTGTGGCTTATGTAATGTATTTCTCCTCTCTTAAGGACGTTAAGGCCCACACCGCCGCTATTTTCAGCTACATAGACCCCATTCTTGCATTGATTCTTGCCTTTGCTATCCTGGGTGAGCGCCTAGGCGCACTTGAAATTGTAGGCGCAATCCTAGTCCTAAGTGGCGCATTTCTTTCGGAAATCAAGCTAAAGCACTCTAAATAAGCAAAAACCACGGACACGTGTCCGTGGTTTTTTGTGTATTCATTAAAGGCTGTATTCCTTTTTGTAGCGCAGGGAAATTGTGTTATCCTTGTTAAACTCTACGGGCAGCCAGACATATGAGCTTTTTAAGAAATTTTCCGTATTATGCCTTTCCAGCATTATAATCTGTGTGTCCGTACCAACTACCGAAAAAGCGTTCGAGCCTTGAGTATTAAAGGTGGTATGTGTAAAATCATCTACACAGGGGTCCCCTATTTCCTCCCATTCGTCAAGCAAGCATCTTGTTCTGAAGACCCTTGCTTGATTTGTTTGCCAACCTGTAAGCCCCGATGTTACAATGTAGTAATATCCGTTTTTAAAGACTACCACAGGCGCCTCTCGCCAAGGGGCAGAGTCTATTCTTTTATAGGTATCTGTAAAGGACAAATAGTCATCACTCAGCTTAACCACATACAAGCATCTGTCCTCTTCTATTTCCTTTGTATGTCGGTCATAAATCAAATAGGCGCTTCCGTCTGTATCCTTATAGACTGTCATATCACGCACCCAGCCACGATTATCAATAGGTCGTGAAAAGCCAAGCCACTTATATTTTCCGTTAACGCTGTCACAAATGGCAAGTCCCATATCGCACTCGCCAACGCCTGTGCCGTGATTGCCGGGATACTTTACAAAATGACACCACAACACATACTTGCCTGTTTTGTCATTGTAGATTATTTTAGGTCTTTCAAATCGGAGAGGAGCAAAAAGCTCACTTTTGGGTTCGGTGCTGACCTCTAAAATTACGCCCTCATATTTCCAATTCATAAGGTCGGCTGACTCATACATTACAACGCCCATATCCGTCATTTGCCCCCCATTGGGACCGCCGTCCATAGGCAAGGGGCGAAACGCCATACCGTACCAGTGATATTTTCCCTCTGCGTATATAATTCCACCGTCACTTGCGTTGATAATATTCCCGTCCGTATCGTGCCAATCTATAAATTCGTTTATCTCACCGTGCAAAAATGATTTCATACCTAGCTCCTTAAGGCAGTCTTATAAATTTATTTTACACCCGACCCACATAAAAAGCAAGACTAACCCCTGTTTTTTATAAAAAGGGTGGAAAAGTATTAAAAGACACTCCGTCGGGTTTTTCCGACGGAGTGCTTTTTGGAGATTTTTTGTGAACAAGATTTATCTGAGCTTTGGAAACTCTATTCACAAGGAACGCACAAAAAAAGCAAAGTCACTCAAAGTCACCACAACTATTTCCCTCAACTACGCAGAGTATCAAGACAGAGAGACGATACCTTTTTACCAAAAGTATCCCCTCTGCGTAGTTTTATTAGAGATGGTAATTTGTTGTGGTGACATTATTATATCACAAAATATCACAAACTAATTCAATTTTCTATATAATTTTGAAAATTTTGAAAGTGAACTTTCAAAAATATAATACTATTTTTCATTTTTCAACAATAATAATAAAAAACTATACCAAATCCAAAGTAATTATGTTATAATAAATTGATATACTTGAGAGGAGGAGTTACTGTTATGCGTTTTTTAGGAAATAAAACGAGAATGCTTGAAAACATCGAATTTGTTATAGATGATTGCAAGATAAATGGGACTACTTTTTGTGATTTGTTTGCAGGATCAGGAACAGTAGGAGATTTTTTCAAGGATAGATTTTCCATAATCTCAAACGACTTTTTACAATGCTTATCTATCATTAGTAAAGCAAAACTTGAAAATAGTTCTGTTCCAAAATTTGTGGATTTCAAAAAAGAATTTGGGGTTGATCCCTTTGATTATTTCAACCACAAAGAATATAGTTATGATTCTCAATATTTTATAACAAATAATTATTCCCCAAAAGGAAACAGACAATTCTTTTCAACAGAAAACGCAATAAAAATAGATGGAATAAGAATTGAAATAGAAGAACTTTACAAAGATTTGGTTATTGATATAAGAGAAAAGAATTTTCTTGTGGCCTCCCTCCTTGAGAGTGTAATGGGCGTTTCTAATACAACAGGAACATACGAAGCCTTTCTCAAGAATTGGGACAAACGAGCCCTCAAACCTTTTGTATTAGAACCTCTTTCTATGAGCAACAAAAAAGTTATGGGAAAGAATGTTATCTATAACAAAGATAGCAACGAACTAATAAGAGAAATAAAGGGAGATATTTTATACATAGATCCTCCTTATACAATAACTGATTATAGTTCTGCGTATCATTTGCTTGAAAGCATATCAAAGTATGATTACCCAACAATAGCAGGAAAAACAGGAAGAAGACAAGAAGTTCATAACAAATCAAGATATACAAAAAAGGAACACGCACTCAAGAATCTTGAGGATTTGTTTAGGCAAGCGAACTTCAATCATATAATATTGAGTTATAGCACTCAAGGTCTTGTTTCTGTTGAAGAAATAAGAACATTGGCAGAAAAATTTGCAGTAGATGGCAAAGTGAAAATTTATGAGTTCCCTTACAGAGAATATAAAAATATTCGTTCAAGTCAAAAAGGTGCTAACCTAAAAGAAATAGTTGTTTATTTCCAAAAAAATTTAGAAATAATCAAATCGCCATTGAATTACACAGGAAGTAAATATGGAATTTTTGAAGAACTTTCAAAGGTTTTTCCAAAACATATTTCAACTTTTATAGATATGATGGGTGGGGCTTTCAATGTTGGAATAAATGTTGTTGCAGATAAAGTTATTTACAATGAATTTTTACCTCATACTTTTGGAATTATTGAATTGCTTTTGAATGTTGACAAACAAACAATTATAAACAAAGTAGAATCTATAATCAGAGAGTTTGACCTAAAAAAAGGTGATAAAGAAAGTTATCTTGCGTTGAGAGAAAACTATAACAAAACCAAAGATATTTATAAATTGTTTGTTTTGCATATGTTTTGTTTTCAAAACCAAATGAGGTTCAACTCAAAATTAGAGTTCAACTGTCCTGTTGGAAATTGTTCATACAATGAAACTCTAACAGAAAGAATACTAAATTTCATTCCAAGAGCAACAGAATTTGAATTGATCAATGGTTCTTATGAAGATTTTGATATAAATAATTTTGACGAAAACACAGTTTTCTATTTTGATCCCCCTTACTTTATAACAAGTGCAACATACAATGATGGAAAAAGAGGCTTTGTTGGTTGGAATGCAGAGGAAGAAACAAAACTCTTGGACTTTATGACTATTTTGAATGAAAAAGGATATAAATTCATTCTTTCAAATGTTCTCTATCATAATGATACAACTAATCATTTGTTGGTAGAGTGGATAAAAACACATAATTTTATTGTCAAAAATATAGATAATGTTGGTTCTAAAAATAGCAGAGATGAAGTTGTTGTTACAAACTTTGATTGGAGGAACTCTTGATGAATCAAAAACTTGTTATTCAAGAATCATTTTTCAAAGCATTGAGCAATCCCAAAAACCTCCCTGTTCTTCACGAAAATGGTTATAATGGAGCACACGATTTTTTGAGAGCAATCATAGAAAAACTAAACGAAGAATTTAGTTTTTTAGAAATATCAAATTATAGATTTCCTGTTTCTCAAGAAGAAAAAACCACATATAGTCAATATGGGGCATTTGTTGATGGAGATGTTTCTCCATATAAAAAAGTGTGTGTTTTCTTTACACCCATTTTATCAAAGGTTGGTAATGTAGTTATAGAACAAAGTCTTATGCCAACGATTTGCAATCAAATGGAAGAAGATGTAAACTTCTTGCTTGACGAACAATACAAAAAAATAGTGTTGCTAACTTCTAAAATCAACAAAGAAAACCAAGTAGACATCAAATACAACAAAATGCAAATGGACATAAATAGCCTAAACACCTTGGGATTTGATGTTATTCCTTTCTTTCCTATAAAGAACCTATCCACAGACACAAAATTCAATTCACTTACAGAATATATGGATATGTCTGATTTCTTGCAAAAAAAGGCTCTTTCAAATGCACAAGTTGAGTATTTGCGTTTAGAAAAAGACACCTTGTATGGTTATTGTGAACTCTCTCAATGGGAGGGGGAGTTTCCCAAATCCTTTTGTTTTAGATTTCTTTCTGCGATTTTTTCAGGAAAAAACGATTACAAATACAATATAGATAAAGTTGTTTCAAAAATAGGAAAATTAGATAATCAGTTGGCAAACTTGAAAAAATTTGTTGACCACATTTCTAAAACTATTATAAAACAAAACCTTGTTGTTGTTCCAACAGACGAAGACACAGTTGATAGTGATGACGAAATAAGCGACATTTATGACATCAACAGAAAGCCTGAAAAGGCACTTGATGGAACAGGAAGAAAGAGATACAAAACTCAAAAGAAAATAAGGGATTTTGTTTTAGAGCAATATCAATATGTTTGTGATTGTGATGACATAAAACACTTTTATTTTGAATCTGCTGATTTGCACAACTATGTTGAAGGACATCATATAGTGCCTATGAATAGGCAAGAAGAATATTATTTTGACAGTAATGTGAACTTGGATATTCCAAACAATATAATTCCTCTATGTCCTAATTGTCATTGCCAAATTCATTTAGGAAGCAGACAAGCAAGAATCAAAATAATAAGTGAACTTTTTGTTAGAAACAAAGCGAAACTTCTTTCATTCAATCCAAATCTAACACTATCAATTTTGGCCTCATATTACAATATTGGTATGACAGACGAAGAAGCAAATGATTGGATAAAAAGAGCAACAAAAATTATTGAACAAAAAGCATCCTCAAAAACATAAAGAGCAAGAAAATCTTGCTCTTTTCTTTTTTTATTTTACTAAATCAATGTATCTATAAATTGTTGGTCTGCTTATACCACACACTCTTGCAAACTCTGAAATGTTGAGTTGGCCATTCTTAAATGAAGTTGATAAAACAAAGACACTCCGTCGGATTTTTGCCGACGGAGTGCTTTTTGGAGATTTTTTGTGAACAAGATTTATCTGAGCTTTGGAAACTCTATGTAGCTTTCGCTACGTGATTAACTGATTTTAATGATTTGAATTACAGCCTTATGCTCTGCAGAGCAATTCATGGCAAAGATGATTTATGAGTTTTTTACTCAAATCATGCAACCGAAATGCTGCAATTCATTGCCGTTTTTAACGACTTATTTAAAATATCTCTTAAGAAGACCCTCAAATGCCTTGCCGTGGCGAGCCTCATCTCTTGCCATTTCATGAACTGTATCATGGATAGCATCAAGGTTAAGCTCCTTAGCTCTCTTTGCAAGGTCAAACTTGCCTGCTGTTGCGCCGTTTTCAGCGTCAACTCTCATTTCAAGATTCTTCTTTGTTGAGTCTGTTACTACCTCACCGAGAAGCTCTGCAAACTTTGCAGCATGCTCTGCCTCTTCCCAAGCTGCCTTTTCCCAGTAAAGACCGATTTCGGGATAGCCTTCTCTGTGAGCTACTCTAGCCATTGCGAGATACATACCAACCTCTGTGCATTCGCCCATATAGTTAGCACGAAGATCCTCAATAATATCCTCTCTTGCGCCCTGAGCAACGCCTACAACGTGCTCTGCTGCCCAAACCTTACCCTCTGCCTGAAGATTAAACTTCTCTGCAGGAACCTTGCACTGAGGGCATCTCTCGGGTGCGCTGTCTCCTTCGTGAACATATCCGCATACTGAACATACATACTTTGCCATAATAATTTACTCCTTTTATATTACATAATTTTTTATTTTGATTTGTTTTTTTTGCATTCTGCACACACGCCGTAAAGGACTGTGCGATGCTTTTCAATTGTGAAGCCTTGCTCCCTTACTGACTTAAAGTTCTGCTCTTCTTCATTGAAGTCATAAATCATACCGCAGCACTTACACACAAAGTGCGTGTGGGGAATTACATATCCGTCATAGTAAATGCTTCTGTTTTCCGTCTCTACGGTAATGATTTCTCCGTCCTCTACCAGCTTACCTAAGTTTCTGTAAACGGTACCAAGACTTATATTCGGAATTTTCAACCTTACGGCATCATAGATTTCTACCGCATTGAAGTGAGCACGCCTTGAACGCAGGAAGGAAAGAATCTCTTCACGCTGATGCGTGTTTCTCATGTTTGGTCTCCTTATCAGTAATAATTCCTATTACTATATTAGCAGAAGAAATCTATTTTGTCAATACCTTTTTTCAAAAAAATAAAAAAATTTTTGAAAAAAATAAAAATCGGCTGCTCCACCACGTGAAACAACCGGTTTTCTTCCTTATTTATATAGTTATTCCTTACATTCGTCCCCGTCACAGCACATTTTCTTGTCAGAACGGGCAGAAACAAGCTTGACTATAGCTAAAGCACCCAAAATCGCCAAGCCCATAGCTGCTACTATATCGCAAAGCAGCATATCCATCTCCTTTTTACAGATGTAGCACCCTCTTTTGCTGCCTGTATAGCCCCCAAAAGCCATGTTTTTGGCGATTTTCCCTCTTTGACCGTTAGTAACCTTGATGCAGGACATAAAGCCTAATTTAATATGAGTACGCTCCGGAGAGGAACGAAAATTTTCTATCATTTCAATCATATATATACTCCTTTTATTATATTTTTACCGACAGATAAGTATTTAATACTATTAATTCCTTTCCGAATTGACATATAGCTTACATTTCTTCCATTTATTTCCATTTTATATCAGCGCAAAAAGACAATATTTACGGTCGGGAAATGGTAAAATAGGGTCGGAAATGAAAAATACAGGGGTTACCCGAAGAAAAGGCAAAATGCCAAAGGAGGAATATGAAAATTTACTATCAGAAGGCGCCCGAGGAAAAGGGTGACGTAATCTTCTCTATCGAAACAAGGAAAATCAGCGCAAATCCAAATCAGCCACGCAAGATATTCAGCGATGATGCAATAATCAAGCTGGCAGACAGTATTCGCCAATACGGAATGATTCAGCCCATTACAGTACGCAAAATCGGTGAAGAATTTGAGCTTGTATCCGGCGAAAGACGTCTGAGGGCTGCAAAAGAGCTTGGAATGGACTATGTTCCTTGTATTATAATGGATATAAACGAGGAAAAATCTGCAGAAATTTCAATAATCGAAAATTTAATTCGTGAGGACCTCAATATTTTTGAGCAAGCCCATGCAATTGAAACATTAATTGATACATACAATCTTACCCAAGAGGAAATCGCACAAAAATTAAGCAACAGTCAGTCCTTTATAGCGAACAAGCTGCGGCTTCTTCGCCTGTCAAGCTCCGAAAGAGAGAAAATTCTTAAAAACAACCTTACAGAGCGCCACGCTAGAGCATTACTCAGAGTATATGATACTACTCTGCGTGAAAAACTTCTTGACCAAATCATTGAAGAAGGCTTAAATGTGGGAAAAACAGAGGATTTAATCGAAAAAATCGTTATAAAAGATGAAAATCATTCAACAAGGCGAAAAAATTCATATAAAGACGTGCGTTCTTTCTATTCCGCTATCGACCGAGCAATTGAAAACGTAAAAAACTCCGGTGTCAATATAAAAAGCAGACGTGTTGAAAACGATGACTATGTGGAGCTGACAATTTTAGTTCCAAAGGATAAGGCTCTTATTGAAGCATAATGTTTCACGTGAAACAAAAATTTATTATACAAATTGCAATTGTTTCACGTGAAACAATTCGCAAAATGCGACATTTTTCGATTTTTAAAAAAGTTGTCCACAAAGTTTTCCACGGGGTAACCAAACGGTTGTTGAAAACCCTAATACACATCGCAATATGCCAAAAACCCTTGATTTTATTGGGTTTTTGGCGTTTTTTATTAATTTTTAGAGCTTAAATCATCAAGTATATTCTGTGTGTAAAATGAGTTAAAAAATTTAGGGTGTGGAAAACTTTCGGGTTTTATAAAACAAAATGTGACATATTTCGATAAACAAACTTCACATTAAAATTTGTATGCTCTGTTTCACGTGAAGCAATTTTAATGCAAAAATTTCACAACGTTTCACGTGAAACAAAATATTTTTGAAATTTACATATTTGGTATTGATTTAATTGACTAAATATGATATACTTTTATTACAAAAATTTATAATAAGGTTGGTAAAACGATGTCTTATGTTATCTCTTTCGCCAACCAAAAAGGTGGCGTAGGTAAAACTACTTCCGCAGTAAATGTTGCTACATATTTAGCCGTTTTAAAGAAAAACGTGCTTTTAATAGATTTAGACCCTCAAGGAAGTGCTACAAGTGGCGTTGGTGTGAAAAAAAGCACGGCTACTTACACCTCATACGAGGTTTTAATCGGTGAATGCGATATTTTTGACGCAATAATTCCCACATCATACAAAAATTTGTCCGTTATTGCATCAAATGTATCTCTGGCAGCAGCAGATTTTGAGCTTATATCTGAAAAAGAGAGAGAATATTTTCTTAAGGAACAGATAGACAAGCTTAAAAAAGACGGAAGATATGACTACATTATTATAGATTGCCCACCGTCCTTAGGAATTACCACAATCAATGCGCTTACTGCAAGCAACGGCATAATTTTGCCCATACAGTGCGAATATTACGCACTTGAGGGCTTATCTCAGCTTATGTCTACTATAAAACGTATTAAAAATAACTATAATCCCAGACTTTTTGTAGTGGGAATTCTTGTTACTATGTTTAATTCACGTTTAAAGCTGTCAAATCAGGTGTATGCAGAGCTGAAAAAGTATTATGACGAGAAGCTTTTCAGAACAAAAATTTCAAGAAGTGTTGCTTTAAGTGAGGCGCCAAGCTACGGTGAGCCTATCTATTATTACGCACGTTATTCAAAGGGAAGCCTTGAATACGAGGACGTAGCGAAAGAAATTTTAGAAAGAACAGAATTATTTTAAGAGGAGGTTTAAAATATGGCACTTAAAAGAGGTCTTGGCAAGGGACTTGAGTCCATTTTTGCCGACAATTACAGCCCGGTTGAAAAGGTTGCAGCCGTTTCAGCTAAAAAAGATGGTGTAAGTACCATAAGAATCTCGGAAATCGAGCCTAAGAACGATCAGCCGAGAAAATATTTTGACGAGGAATCCTTAGAGCAGCTTTCTGCATCTATTTCAGAGCACGGATTACTTCAGCCTATTATCGTTCGTGAGAGTGTAGGCGGTTTTTATCAGATTATTGCAGGTGAGCGCCGTTGGAGAGCATCCAAAATGGCAGGTCTTACCGAAATCCCCGCAATTGTTATGGAGGCCGATGAGCTTAAGGCAGCCGAAATCGCAATTATTGAGAATGTACAGAGAGATAACCTTAACGCATACGAAGAGGCACAGGCTTATGCCTCACTTATGAACGAATTCAGCCTTACTCAGGAGGAGGTTGCCGCTAAGGTAAACAAGTCCAGAAGCGCAATTGCCAACACCATGCGTCTTCTTGACCTTCCCGATGAGGTTTTGGAGCTTCTCAGATCCGGAGATATCTCTGCCGGCCACGCAAGAGCTTTGCTCGGCCTTAAGGACAAGGAAATAATTGTTGACACAGCCCACAAAATCCTTATTCGCTCCCTTTCTGTACGTGATACAGAGGCACTTGTTAAGAAACTCAACAAAATTTACGAGGCTTCTCTCAAGGGAGAGGACGAGGATACAGTTGACGAGGAGTTAGTTGTTGACTATATCAAGGATTTAGAGAGAAAAGCAATGACACTTACAGGTAAGCAGATTAAAATTCAGAATAAGGGTAAGTGCCGTATGGTGCAGATTGAGTACGTTGACAACGAGGACCTTGAGGACATTCTTGTTAAGCTTTGCGGTAATAAAATTACCGAGGAGTAAGATATGCTTTTATTTGATAACACAGCGTCCCTTGGCGGACTTATATCCCTCAAGGCGGCGATTTATTCTATTGCAGCAGGCGTATTTCTCGCAATTTTTGCCTACTGGTTCTTACAGAATGTAGTCGGAAAGCTTGTTCGCAGAATCGCAAAAAGGGCAGTCGGCGAGGAAAACGCAAAGACTCTTGATGAGCTTAGCCGCAATAACTGGCTATACAGATATCTTTTAAGGGACAATTCAACCTTAAGACGTCTTATTTCCTGTGTAGGCGACACTCTTCCAAGAATAACAGATAAGGAAGAGGGCTCCGTTCTTGATGCTATAGCTGAAGAAAGCAAGGCTGAGGACAAGGACGAGGTTAAGGCTACACTTGTAGAAGCCCAGCCTGAAAAAAAGAACCCCTTTAAAAAGCAGCCCCCTGCTGATTTTACAAGGGCGAAATTCTATTGCACAGAGGAAAACGCAAAGAAGGCACTCCACCGTTATCCCAAGAAGGTAAGCTTCTTATGGGTAGTGCTTGCCTTTGTTCTGGCAGTAGTAATTGCCGTTGCAGCAACATATTTCCTCCCCATAATACTTGGTCTTTTCAATAAATAACCAAAAGCCTCCCTTTGCACAAGGGAGGCTTTGAATGCGTACAATCTTAGGAGTAGGAGCTTTGCCCTGCACCTTTGTGATACAAAGGCGAAACCGATAATAAGCAGAACAATAAATAAGAATTTGACGAGGTTTATAATGAAAGATGAGTGTTTGATTTGCGGTGCGCCGCTGAAATATTTAGAAGATGATGAGCTGATGGAATGCGCCATCTGCCACAAAAAAGAAAATAGCAAAACAGCTTGCGTAAACGGTCATTACGTATGTAACGAATGCCACACGCAAGGAATGGACAGTATTATTGGCGTATGCCTTGCGGAAAGCTCGAAGAATCCTATCGAGATCATTCAAAAGCTGATGGCTCTGCCGTTCTGCCATATGCACGGCCCCGAACATCACGTGATGGTAGGTTCGGCATTGCTTACTGCATATAAGAACGCAGGCGGTGATATTGATCTTGTAAAAGCACTCTCCGAGATGCAGGTGCGTGGAAGAAAAGTTCCCGGCGGTGCTTGCGGATTTTGGGGAGCTTGCGGTGCAGGCGTGAGTGCCGGAATGTTCGTGTCTATTGTGACAGGCTCGACACCTCTTGCAAACGAAGCGTTGGGATTATCAAATAAGATGACATCTTCCGCACTTGGTGCAGTTGGTGAAGTCGGCGGCCCCCGTTGCTGTAAGCGCGATTCCTACATATCCATCATCAAAGCCGTGGAGTTTTCAAAGGAATACCTTGGCGTTGAAATGGAGCTTGATAAAATTAAGTGTGTACATTCGGCACAAAACAATCAATGCATTGAAAAAAGATGTCCCTTCTACGCTTAACTAACAAATTCCAATTTGTCCTGTAGATAGCGACGGTAGTTGTTGTGTAAACTATTGACACAAACATCAAAATATGATATAATTATAAAAATAACGATGATAAAAGGAACCAGCTGACTGCAGAGGACGTTGGTTCCTTTATGCTTTTTAGAGGAAAATCTTATGGTTAAGAAAAGGAAATTCATGCTTTCAACCACGCAGATCATATTGCTCAGCTTCCTTGTTACCATTCTCATAGGAAGCGGACTTTTGGCGTTGCCAATCAGCTCTGCAAGCGGAGAAGCCGTGCCATATCTCGATGCGCTTTTCACGGCAACCACCTCCACCTGCGTGACGGGACTCGTTACGCTTCCCACGGTATCCACATGGAGTGTGTTCGGGCAGATTGTCATTCTGCTTCTCATACAGATTGGCGGTCTTGGTATCATCACCATTATGTCGGGACTGATGCTTCTTCTCAATAGAAAAATGGGCATCGGCGACCGATTACTCATTCAAGATGCCTTCAATCTCAATACGATGTCTGGGCTTGCGAAATTCGTCAAAAACGTACTGTTCGGAACGCTGATCATTGAAGGAGTCGGTGCTGTCCTGTATATGCTTGTGTTCGTTCCCGAGTTTGGTGC
>JAZQKP010000036.1:0-37513 GCA_045542275.1 Eubacteriales bacterium
CCGACTTGATTCTCATAAGCTCAGGAACGCAAAGTGCAGGATGTGTATCGTTAATATGAATTGCCACCTTATCTGCAAATTCAGCAAGTGAGCCATATGCTGCAAGATGGTCACTGATAATGCTCTGAAGTGATGCAGAAACAAGGAAGTACTGCTGTGTAAGTCTTAAAAGCTTACCCTCTGTATGATTATCGGAGGGGTAAAGAACCTTAGAAATAACATCAGCGCTTGATGTCTGTGCAATAGCCTTAACATACTGTCCCTGTGAGAAAAGATTCATATTAAAGTGTGTAATATCATGAGCCTTCCAGAGACGAAGTCTGTTAACAGCATCGTCAGCACCTGAAATCATCATATCATAAGGTACTGCCTCTACCTCTTCGTAATTTTCGTATTTAATACCGAGACGGCCATTTTCCCAAACCTCGTTTATACGACCGCCAAAACGTACTGTAAATTTCTTATCAGATCTGGGAACAAGCCAGCCTTCTCCACCCGGCAACCATTCGTCGGGAAGCTCAAGCTGATTACCGTCAATGATCTTCTGCTTGAAAAGACCGTACTGATAAAGAATTGAAAAACCGTCAGCAGGATAGTTAAGAGATGTCAATGAGTCCATAAAACAAGCTGCTAAACGACCCAAACCTCCGTTTCCAAGACCCGGATTGGGTTCCATTTCATATATTTCTTCAATATCAAATCCAAATTCCTTAAGAATTTCGGTATATTCATCTGCTATACCAAGGTTACGAAGGTTATTCTTAAGTGAGCGTCCAAGCAAGAATTCCATGCAAAGATAATATACCTTCTTAGCATGCTCATCTCTTACCTTGTGCTTAAAATTTGATCTTTTCTGAGTGAGTATATCCTTTACTGAGAGAATTGTAGCCTTATATACCTGCTCCTTATTTGCATCCTCAGGGGTTACTCCAAAATATCTTGAAAGCTTACTTTCAAGTGCCTGTTTAATTGTCTGTTTGGTCAAAATCTGATTCATTGTTTGAAAAATCTCCTATTCTAGTGCGAGTGCCGACGTAAAGTAACATTTTTTGCATTATCAATTAATAACTACTGTCCCGCAGAAAATCTGCGGGACAGCCGCTAATAATTAATATTCGCCAGACACATTATTGTATAGATCCATATACTTCTCAGCTGAAGCATCCCATGAGAAGTCTACGTCCATAACTGCTTTAACAAGGGCCTTCCATTTTTTCTTTTCCTTGTAAAGCTCTACAGCGCGCTTAACCGCATCCTTCATTTCATGCGCATTGTAGTTGGCAAAGGTAAATCCGTTACCCTCACCTGTAAATTTGTTATACGGCTTAATAGTATCATAAAGTCCGCCTGTTTCACGAACTACAGGAACTGTACCGTATCTTGATGATATCATCTGAGCTAAGCCACAGGGCTCGCTCTTAGATGGCATAAGGAATATATCTGAGCCGGCATAAATCTTCTTTGAAAGGTCCTTATTGAACTCAAAGAAAACCTTAACCTGATCAGGATAACGAGCCTGAAGCTCTCTGAAGTATTCTTCAATCTCTGCTTCTCCGGTACCAAGCAAAATAAACTGAATACCAAGCTCAACGATCTCGTGAAGAATATATTTTACAAGATCAAAGCCCTTATGTGAAGCAAGTCTTGAAACCATAGATACAACAGGAATATCAGCCTTTTCTGGTAATCCGGCAAGCTTTTGAAGCTCCTTCTTACATACAGCCTTACCCTTCATATCATCGGTGGAATACTTACAAGCTATAACCTCATCATTAGCAGGGTTATAGTAATCAACATCAATACCGTTTACAATACCGGAAAGCTTTGAGGAATACATATGAAGAACATGATGAAGTCCACTTGAATAGAACTCTGTCTGAATTTCATTTGCATATCTCTGGCTTACTGTTGAAATTCTGTCTGTACAAACAAGCGCACCCTTTGTAAGATTGATGCAACCGTTATACTCCATAATTCCACGGTCACCCCAAGTATCAAGGCCGAATACATCATCAAGTATATCCATACCGTAAACACCCTGATAATCGATATTGTGAATAGTATAAATTGTTTTTATCTTTGAATAATTAGAATTTGAAGCATATTTTCTCTTCAAATAAACTACACTCATTGCGCTCTGCCAGTCGTTAGTGTGTAAAACATCCGGATAGAAGTTTACAAGAGGCATAATATCAAGTACAGCCTTACCGAAGAATGAATATCTTTCTCCATCGTCATAATTGCCGTATATTTCAGCTCTGTTGAAGTAATATTCGTTATCGATAAAGTAGTATATTACACCGTCACGCTCGCATGAATAAAGACCGCAATACTGATTTCTCCATGATAAATGGACAGTTGTTTCTCCAACAAAAGTTAAGGAAGCACCAAACTTCTCCTTTATCGCCTTATGGAGAGGCAAAATTACTCTTACATCATTTTCCGGACTGTTTTTTGCTATCGCTGCAGGCAATGAACCTAATACATCTCCAAGACCACCTGTTGATATGAAAGGAATAGCCTCAGAGCCAACAAATAGTATCTTCATATATTCTCCTTAAATCATCTTACCCTTTGCAAGATAGAAGGGTAATGTTTCATCTCCTGAAAGAACCTTATTATCTCTGATAACAACATTCTTATCTGCAATTACACAGTTAAGCTTAACATTCTCGCCTGTGAATGTATCCTGGAAAAGAATACAGTTCTTAACTACAGTTCCCTTACCAATCTTAACGCCTCTGAAGAGAATGGAATTCTCTACCTCGCCCAAAATCTGGCATCCGTCAGCTATCATAGAATTCTTAACCTTGGAATCGGGGCTGTAGTATGTAGGTGCGGAATTACGTACCTTGGTAAGAACGGGTCTGTTCTTTTCACCAAAGAGCTGCTTTCTTATGCTCTTATCCTGTAAAAGCTCCATATTACTCTTATAATAATCTTCCGGTGAAGAAATACATGCAAAGTAACCGTCATATCTATACACTCTGAAGTTTCTTCTGTTAAGATTTTTAAGAATAATGTCCTTATTCAAGCTTGTATAGTTGTGAGCGATAGAATCAAGAACTACCTCCTGTAAATATTCTCTGCTCATAACCATAATATTAAGCTCAATATCAGAATATCCTTCAAAGGATGTGGGATATACCTTAACATCTGTAATTCTTCCGTCATCATCGGAATCAACAAGTACATTGCGCTTTGCAGATACCTTATCAAGATATACCTTCTTAACTGCCATTGTGATATCTGCCTTGTTATCAATATGACTCTTTATCATATCATTAAGGTCAACATTACAAATTACATCACAGTCAGAAAGAACAACGTAGTCATCAGTAATCTTGCTTACAGAATAGTTCACACTCTTAAGCGCCTCAAGTCTGGAATTATACTGATTTGAAGCATTATTTGCAAAGGATGTAATAAACGGAGGAAGAATCTTGATACCTCCTGATCTTCTTGCAAGATCCCAGTCCTTACCTGCACCGATATGGTCCATAAGTGACTGATAGTTATAATGTGTAACAACGCTTATATTGCTAATACCTGAGTTAACCATATTAGAAAGGGCGAAGTCAATAAGTCTGTATCTGCATCCATATGGAACTGAAGCAAGAGTTCTGTTCCTTGTAAGCTCCGGAAGGTTCGCATCATGTATATTTGAAAAAATAATTCCTGCTACTGACATAATCTCGCCTCCTTAGTTTGCATTGACGGTAACACCGTCACCATAATCACTATTAACCATTGCGCCAGCCTCAATCTTAAGATCCTCAGCTATTGTAAGGTCGCTACCAACAATTGCAATACCCTTAGCTGTAGCTTTATCTTCACCAACTACTGCGCCAGAAGAAATTACAGTATTGCTATCTATAATTGAATATATTACCTTTGCACCGGATTTAATTACGGCACCACTCATAATAACAGCATCCTTAACTACGGCACCCTTTTCAACAATAACACCGTTTGCAAGAACAGAGTTCTCTACCACACCTTCAATCTCACAGCCCTCTGTAATCATAGAGTTAACAACTGTAGCATCATCGCCTACAAAATGTGGAGGCTCAGCATAGTTACGTGAGAAGATTCTCCAATTCTTATCATGAATATTAAAGTTGGGGTTTTCTCCGAGAAGGTCCATATTTGCTTCCCAAAGACTGTCAATAGTTCCAACGTCCTTCCAGTATCCTACGAAGGGATATGCAAACATCTTCTTGCCATCGTTAAGCATATTAGGAATAATATTCTTACCGAAGTCATTGCTTGAGCCGGGAGTATTCTCGTCAGCAATAAGATAATCCTCAAGCACCTTACGGTTGAATATGTAAATACCCATTGAAGCCTTAGTGCTGATAGGATTCTTAGGCTTTTCCTGGAATGCTGTAATCTTTCCTGTTTCGTCGGTAACCATAATGCCGAAACGGCTTGCCTCAGAAAGAGGAACCTCCAAAACTGCAATAGTACAGTCAGCCCCAGTAGCCTTATGAGCCTGAAGCATAGCATTATAGTCCATCTTATAAATATGGTCACCTGAAAGAATAATTACATAATCAGGATCGTATCTATTAATAAATCCAAGATTCTGATAGATAGCGTTAGCAGTACCCTTGTACCAGTCAGCGCCCTTCTTTCCCTGATATGGGGGAAGAACCATTACACCTCCGTTAAGTCTGTCAAGATCCCACGGTTGTCCATTGCCAATGTATTCATTCAACACAAGGGGCTGATACTGTGTAAGTACACCTACGGTATCAATACCTGAGTTAATACAGTTTGACATTGGGAAGTCAATAATACGATATTTACCTCCAAATGGTACTGCGGGTTTCGCTGTCTTCTCGGTAAGTGTATAAAGACGACTTCCCTGTCCGCCAGCCAAAAGCATTGCAACACATTCTTTTTTCTTGTACATAAGCTATCTCTATCCTTTCTCACTCACTATCATCAGTATTGCGTAGATGAAAATGAGTTATTTGAATTTTTGTCAAGGAAATTTTTTCAATAAAACACCCTTGATTGTATTTCTACATATTAATTATATAATATTTAATACAGATTTTCAAGAGGTTTTTATTCATATTGTCCAATTTTTTACGATTTTTACATCCATTTACAATGTATATTTCACAAAAAACGACAATTTATTAGTGATTTTGCTTTCTTTGATAGTATTCGTCTCTCAAAATGGAGGCATACCCGACTGTTCGATACTTTCCTTTAACGAAAAGCGCATCTCTATGGTATCCTTCAAATTTCATTCCAAGCTTTTTCATAACAGACAGACTTGCATCGTTACCAAACATAAATTTCGCCTCTACTCTATGCAGCTTCATAGTGTCAAAAGCAAAATCCATAACTATTTCGGCAGCCTCGGTTGCAAGACCTAAATTCCAGTAATCAGGGTTTATTACATAACCAATTTCTGCGACTTTATTTTCGTCATCTATTTTGGTAAATCCACAGGTACCAATCATTTTATTATTGAATTTATAAACCAAAGCCCAATCATTATATTCTCCGGATTTATATTTTCCAATAACATATTCAATAAATTCTTTGGTATATTCCTGGCTTTTATGTACATCCCATAATAAGAATTCAGAAGTTTTAGGATTTACCGAATACTCATACATATCTTTGACATCTGATTTCTTAAGCTCTCTTAAAATGAGCCTGTCAGTTTCAAGGGTGGGTATTTTGGTAAACAATCTTGTAAGAAAGTTAAGTCTCATTCTTAATCTCCATTCAAATACAAAATCCGATACCTACCCTAAAGTTGAAATATCGGAACTATTTTATATTATATAATATCATTTGCTTTCAGTCAACAGAAAATTGTAAATTATTTTACTCTTTTATTGATATTGTGAAATATTTATGATACAATACAATAGTAATTCAATATAATTGGAGAGTTTTAATGAATAAAATTGCATTTATAGGTGCAGGTAATATGGCTTCTGCACTTGCTGCAGGTATTATCAAGAAAAATGTGGTTGATGCAAAATACATAATTCTTTTTGATAAGCATCCGGAGCAATATGAAAAATTTGACATTAACTGCTTAAAGGCTGATTCAATTATTGATGCTGTAAATTCTGCAGATTATGTTATAATTTCAGTTAAGCCTCAAATAGTTAAAGAAGTTATTTGTGAAATAAAGAACACAAACTATAAAAATAAGGTATTTATATCAATTTGTGCCGGAACGCCTATTTCTACTATTGAAAGCGTTCTTAAAGGTGCAAAGATAGTAAGAACAATGCCCAATACTCCATTACTGATAGGTCAAGGCGTTACTGCTATATGTAAAAATGAAAAGGTATCAAAGGAAGAATTTGATTTCGCCTCTTCTCTGTTTTCATCATCTGGCTATGTTTCAGAACTTAAGGAGGAAGAAATCAATGCTATTACAGCTGTAAACGGCAGCTCCCCAGCTTACGTATATCTTTTTGCTAAGAGCATGCTTGATGCAGCGCATAAGCTTGGTCTTAAGGGTGATGATTTACTTGAAATCATATGTAAAACCATAATTGGCTCTGCCACAATGCTCCTTAAGGACGGCAGAAGCCCTGATGAGCTTATAAATATGGTTAAGTCCCCTAAGGGAACTACTGAGCGCGCTCTTGATGTTTTTGAAGAAAACAATTTTACTGAAATTATTTATAAGGCTATGAAAGCATGTACCGAAAGAGCCGAAGAGCTTTCAAAGCTAAGTTAACGGAGATAAACAATGAAAAACTACGACGACGAAATATACACCGAAGAATCGGAAGAGCAAGCTCCAAAGAAAAAGAAGTTCAACATCTTTGACTGGTATTATAACCGTGAAACAAAGGGTGTTGATGATGACGGCTTTATTGCTGCAGATACGCCCTCCTTTAAAAACTTTTTCAAGCTTCTTTGGAGAAAGCTTAGTAAGCTTATGAGCTGCAATATATTCTTTATATTTGCCAACTTCCCTCTTATATTCCTTCTTATTGCTATGTCAGGTATTCTTACACAGCAATCGGTTGCACCTTATTATCAATCAATTATGTCCTTAAACGGTGCAATGCTTTTTGATTCTAATCCTACAATCATGTCACTCTTGTCAGTTTACGGAGTACACACCACTATAAGTGCGATAAATACACCTACTCTCATATTCTTCGTTTTGGGCTTACTTACTGTGTTTACATGGGGCTTTGCAAAGGTAGGAACAACCTATGTATATAGAAATCTTATGAAGGGTGAGGCAGTATTCCCCTTCTCCGATGCATGGTACATTATAAAAAAGAACGTTAAAAAATGCTTGATTTTCGGCATACTTGATTTTGTGTTTATTGCGTTAAACATTTATAACGTGGCATTCCTTATTAACAACTATACCATTTCAGCAATGAACTCCTTTATGTTCTTCTTTACTCTTGTAATTTGCATTGTATACTTCTTTATGCGTCCTTATATGTTTACAATGATATTTACCTTCAATCTTTCCTCAGGTAAAATTATTAAAAACGCATTTTACTTTGTAATTCTCGGCGTAAAGAGAAACTTTGTTGCGTTTTTCGGAAGCATCGCACTAGTTCTTCTCAACTATGGATTATGTATGATATTCCTCCCCATAGGAATTATACTTCCCTTTATAATCACAATCGCAATCTTTGATATGATCGGTGTTTATGCATCATATCCCATCATTAAAAAATATATGATAGACCCGCAAATGAAAAACAAGCCAAAGGATACTATCGAAGAATTAGCTGACGGAATTGAGGAAGCAGAAATTAACTCATAATAAAAAAATGGACCGAAGTCGGTCCATTTTTTTATGATTGCAAAAGCTCACTGACAGTTACAAATTTATAGCCCATTTCCTGCAATTTCGGTATAATAATTTTTAACGCCTCCGGTGTATTATCTACCCCTGAAATATAATCGTGAAATAATATAATATCTCCACTTTTAACATTTTCCAAAACATTCTTAACTATACTATTAACCGATTCATGCGCCCAGTCCTTTGTATCGACTGTCCACAGTACAATTTTATATGCATTCTCCTTTGCCACCTTAACCAAGTTGGAATCGTAAAGACCGCAAGGAGGTCTTAATAATGTCGGCTTATACATACATAATTTGTACAGTGCATCTTCAGTATCATAAAGCTCACTTTGTATCTTATCTATTGCTACTGATTTCAGTACCTTATGAGAATAGGTATGGTTACCTAACTCATGTCCATTTGACAAAACCTTTTTAATAACATTAGGGTAATTATTTACGTTCACACCAATTACAAAGAAGGTTGCCTTAACATCAAATTGATCAAGAATATTTAAAATTTTTTCCGTTTTTTTTGGATGAGGTCCATCATCAAATGTAATTGCAATTTTCATTTGATCATTAGAATTGGATTTAAAAACAAGCTTATTTTCGGCACTTGCAAAATTAATAAAACTACAACATATTATGCTTATAAACCCAATAAACACAAGGGTTTTCAGTATTTTATTAATTCTCAATTTCATCTACCGTTCCAAATTCAAAGCCTTGATTTTTCATTTCCAAAATCATGCGCTTCATAATTTTGGCATTTGTAGAAGATGTCGGGTGAAGCAATATTACTTCTCCATTATGAAGTCCGTCAATGATTTTTTTGAATGCCTTCTCCTCTGCCATCTGTTTATTACAATCCCAGTCTGCATAGGCAAAGGACCACATTACTGTTTTATATCCAAGCTGCTCTGCCCACTCCAAATTATCCATACTAAAGCATCCCTCGGGAGGCCTGTAATACTTCGACATTCTTACACCAAATGTTGTGTAAAAAAGCTCCTCCAAGTTATTAAGCTCTCTACGAAAAAGCTCTATATCTGCCACCTTGCTCATATTCTTGTGTCTGCAAGTATGATTACCGATTAGATGTCCCTCACTAATCATTCTACCAACAAGCTCCTTGTTGGATGTAATAAGATTTTCGAGTATAAAAAATGTTGCCTTAACGTTTTCTTCTTTCAATACATCTAATATTTTTTCTACATTTCCATCCTCATATCCCGCATCAAAGGTAAGATATATTTTCTTTTTTTCACTACCAAATGAAGAATTATTTTTGTCTATCCAAATCAGATTTTTATGCTCCCCTGCTCTTACTAAATAAGTATCAAGCACGGGTTGAGTATGATCTGTTGTTTTCTTAAAATACCATCTTATCGGTTCAGATGCGTAGGATGATGAAATCATAATGAATATAACAAAAATAATTGAAAGAATTTTTGTTGCTATTCGCAAATTATCACCTCGCTTTTGCTTAATTATTATTTGCTATCTAATCTAAAATAATCGAATTAATTAATTACTTTTTGTATTATTTCTGCTTTAGATGTTAATAATAGCCATATCAAATATGCAAGGGAGTAAAATATGAATAACAAATCAAGTGGCGTAATTAAAGGCATGGCAGTTGGAGCAATGATTGCAACAGCTGTTACAATGGTTGTTACAAACAAAAAGACCGTAGTAAAAAAAGCAAAACAGATGGTTGAAAACACCTCTGATAATGTTACATCTTTCCTAAATAAGATGCATTAAAAAAGTCAGCCCATGCTGACTTTTTTTATTTCATCAAAAATTATTTTATTTGAGTTTCTTACACAAAACCCTTCAATATTTCTCTCTAGCTTCATTCTTAGCTCCTTGTTATCCAATAGCTCAGTAAGTATTGAGGTAATATTATCAAGATTTTTCTCTTCCAAAAGTATTGCAGCTGATTTTTCATCTAAAACCTTAGCATTTTTATATTGATGATTATCTGTTACATTTGGGGATGGTATAAAAATTGTACATTTCTTCTTAAAAGCCATTTCCGAAACGCTTATTGCACCTGATCTGCAAATTACAATATCAACACAGCTCAAAAGCTCAGGCATGTTATCAATATAATCCTTAAGCTCTATATTCTCACATCGAAGCTCAGAAATAATAGCCTTATATTTGTTATATTCTCTTTTTCCACATCCCCAAATCAGCTTTACATCCTCTCTTTTTTGTAAAATCTCCTTACAAATTTTATATGCGCATTCATTTATCTTTTCTGCACCAAGAGAGCCACCAAATATTAATATTATTTTTTTATCCGGTTTCCTTATTATATCAGATTGATTACTTAAAAATCCTTTTAAATAGGGATTCCCGGTTACCACTATCTTCTCTTTATCTCCAAAATAGCTTTTACTCTCCGCATAATTAACAAGAATTTTATCTACATACCTTGATAAGCTTCTTGCTGTCTTTCCAGGATAAGCATTAGATTCATGTATAATAGTTTTAACTCCCATTTTATGAGCTGTATATATAACGGGAAAACAAGAATAGCCACCAGTACCGACAACTATTTCCGGCTTGAATTCATTTATTATTTTTCTGCAATCACGAAAGCTTTTTAAAAGCAAATAAATCACTTTTATATTAGATAATTTAAATTTTCCCTTTAAGCCCTTCACCTTGATTACATATTTTTTATATGGCACCAGCACATTTTCAATACCTTTTTCCGTTACAACATATGCAATTTCAGAATTAGGGATATTTTTCTCCACCGTTTCTCCAATTGCTAACGCAGGGTTTACATGACCTGCTGTACCTCCACCACATAACAATAATCTCATATTATTCTCCTACTTTTAAGTCTTGCGCGTTTTGATATTGAAAGTATTATTCCCATTTCACACATCAGTATTACTAGAGAGCTACCTCCGTATGAGAAAAACGGAAGAGATATACCGGTATTCGGTATTAGGTCAGTTACTACTGCCATATTTAAAAGTACCTGTATTGCAATTTGACTTGTTATACCGAATGCAACAAGTGATGAAAAAATATCAGGTGTATTTAAAGCTATTACGTATCCTCTCCATATTAATAAAATAAAAAGAAAAATCAAAAGTAATGCACCTATAAATCCCATTTCCTCACAGTAAACAGTAAATATGAAATCATTTTGAGGCTCCGATACATAGCTGTATTTTTGTCTGCTATTCATGTATCCTAGGCCGAAAAAACCTCCTGAGCCTATTGCATACAGACCTTGGGTTGTTTGCCATTTATCACTTAATACATCTGCATTAGGGTTTAAAAATGATTCTATTCTTTTCATAGCATAGCTATTTGTAAGCAAAAACACTGTTGCTCCTACTGTGGCGGTTATACCATAGACAACTAACATTTTTTTAATACTTGCTCCACTGATAAATAAAACAACAATGCCAATTAATGCAATGATGATAGTACCGGACAAATGCTTTTCAAGCAAAACAAGACCACACGCACCGAATAAAAATATTCCTGGAATTATTATATCCTTTACTAATCCATTTTCTTCTTTTGCTTTTTTGTCAGTATACCAAGCGAGAATCAATATTATTCCAAGCTTCATAAGCTCAGATGGCTGAAAGGATAAGGGTGTACCGGGGATTCCCAACCATCTTTTTGCAACGCCCTCTGAAAATCCACCGAATAAAACTAAAATAAGAAGTATAACACATATTCCATAAAAATACGGCGATGTTTTTTTATACAATTCTGTTGGAATTGAGCTTAACGTAAGCATAGCTAAACTTCCAATAACAAGAAATATTACTTGTCTTTTTATGTAGTATGCCCCATCTCCATAATGTGATGTGGCATATGGATACCCCGCGCTATACACCATTAATGTCCCTATTGTCAGTATTACTATAAGAATTAAAAGAAAGGAAAAGTCAATAGTAGCTTTCTGAATTATATGTCTTTTTTCAACTGTAAATTTTTGTTTTCCGTAGCATAGATTTGTTTGTTTCATACTCTAAATCCCAAAAATGCAATAATACAGCATATAGCATTTACAAATGCGAATACAGTCACTATTTTAATTTCACTCCAACCACTCTTCTCAAAATGATGATGTAGCGGTGCCATTTTAAAAAGCCTTTTTCCCTTTGATATTTTAAAATAAGCTACCTGTAAAACATCCGAGAGAGCCTCAATTACAAATACAAATCCATAGATCAGTACAAGAAGTATGTTATCAAGAAGAAATGATGAGGCAGCGATAATACCGCCCAAATAAAGAGAGCCTGTATCACCCATAAATATTCTTGCCGGATAAAAATTATAGCTTAAAAAGCCCACTGCAGAGCCTATAAGCACCGCACTGATAAAGGTCAAGACATAATTTTCAAAATATGCAATGTTTATAACTGTAAATAGTAATCCTATTGTAAAAACAATTGTTGAAGCCAAACCGTCAATACCGTCGGTAAGATTAACACTGTTAACTATTCCACACAACATAAAAAATGCCAATATATAATACAAAAAGCCTATTTCAAATTCTACATTGGTAAATGGTATTTTCAGTACCGTCTCAATTCCAACGGAAATCCGTAATGATATAAGAAATAATATTGCAAAAACCGACTGAAGAGCAAATTTTCCGATTGGTGTTAAGCCCTCGTTTCTCTTCTTTCTGATTTTTGCCACATCATCTATTATCCCTATCATTCCATTCAATAATGAATATACCATTATATTTATAAGAAGCAATATCTCTCTTGAATCCATTACCTTAAAATATGAAATGATATAAATAATGAAGGCAACCAAGCCTACAAAAATGAAGGAAACACCACCCATTGTTGGTGTTCCCTCCTTATTTTTATGCCATCGTGGACCTATATCAAGTATTTTTTGACCTATATGCTTCGATGTAAGGAAAGGAATAAGCTTACGTAATACTATCACCGTAAAAAACATTATTAACAATGTAAAAATTACAAAAATAAATGTTAAGTTCATTTCACCAGCTCTTTCATTTCAAATATTACCTCCTCCAGCTTATCCCTTCTGCCTGCTTTTATCAGTACTGCATCATTATTTCCGAAATTTGAAATAATGTATTTGGCAATCTTTTTCTTATCATCAAAAATCTCTCCGCCCATAAATCCGTCAGTATAATATTCAGCAAAGTCACCATACGTTAGCAAGGTTTGAACATCTAAATCCCTTGCAAGCTCCCCTATTCTGTAATGATATTCTTTTTCATTTGGTTCTATTTCATACATTGTTCCAAGTAAAATATTTGGTCTCAAATTTTGCATCGCGCAAAGCCTGATAAAACCATCAAGCGCAGATTTCATACCGTCGTAAGATGCATTATAACAATCTACAACCAATGTTATTCCATTTATTATTTCAACCTTATCTCTATAACCTATATTTACAAAGGATTCAAATGATTTCTTAATTAAATCTATATCTATGGAAGATATTCGGCCAATAGTATATGCAAACATTGAATTATACACATTGTGTATTGTGAAGGTTGGAATATTAAATACATTTTCTCCATAGGTATCTTTAATAATATATTTTAATCCGTTAATGTTTTTTTCAAGAATTTTAAAGGAAACATCTCCATTTTCACCTACAAAAATCGGTACAGCTGAAAATTTTTCACATTCCTTGAACCTGTCTTCACTAGGTAAGATAGAAATTTTCTTTGTATATTTAAGAATTTCCGTTTTAGCCTTAAATATCTCTTCCTTTGAACCAAGAATACCAATATGTGCACTTAAAGCATTTGTTATTACAGATATATCGGGATTACACATAGAGGAAAGATATTCTATTTCTCCTCTTTTACGCATTCCCATTTCCACAACACAAAAATCCTCTTTTTTAATTGACAACAGGGTTTTTGCCACACCTATTTCATTGTTTTCGTTATTCAAAGTAGCAGTAACGCTATATTTAGTGCTTAAAACATTTTTTATCATTTCTTTTGTTGTTGTTTTTCCAGCGCTACCTGTTATACCGATAATTTTTGTTGAGCCCTTATGGTACCTTGCTAATCTGCATAAGGCATCCTTTGTATTTTTTACATACAGTATCGGCACATTGGATTCAACATATCTATCAGATATAATTAAGGTGGCACCGTTTTTTATAGCTTGTGAAACAAAGCTTATACCATCAAAATTTTCACCCTTGAAAACAAAATAACAATAGTTTTTAAAGCTTTCTCTGGAATCCCAGCCTATGCCGTCAACAGTAAAATTCTCATTATTATTCTCTGCTCCTATAACAGATGCAATTTCTGAGACAGAATATTCAGATGAGGTAATCATTATATTTTAAAACCTCATCTATGATTTTTCTTTCGTCAAAAGAATGCATACCGTTTACATCTATCTCATATTTTTCGTGCCCCTTACCTAGTAACAACAATATATGGTTATCCATCATTTTCAAAGCAAACTCAATTGCGTCCCTTCTATTTGGAATTATATAAAAGACAGTATTTTCATTTACGCCGCTTTTTATATCATTTATAATTTCCATTTTATTTTCACTTCTAGGGTTATCAGAGGTTATTATAGTTACATCTGCAAGACGTGATGCAATTTCACCCATTTTAGGTCTTTTACTTTTATCTCTGTCACCACCGCAGCCAAACAACGCAATAATTTGCTTACCCATTGAAAATTGTCTGACTGTTTTCAGTACATTTTCCATAGCTACAGGAGTATGTGCATAATCTATATAAATATTATCCTTGACTCTTTCAATTCTGCCACAAATATTTTTAAGCTTTTTTACTCCACTCTTGATGCCATCTATATCAACACCTGAAAGATATGCACAAATAACACCAACAGAGGAATTGTATATTGAAAATTCACCGTCTATACTGATTTCTACATTTATAATTTCATCTTTATAAATCAAATTATAGACACTCCCCCCTGTTTTTTTGACAATATTTGATATTTTAAAGGTGCTTTCTTCATTTTTCCCAAAGGTTATAAAATCTTTGTTAATATACCGTGAAATTTGCTTTGCATAAGAATCATCATAATTGATAACTGCATATTTACAGTTATAAAAAAGCTTAAGCTTTGATAAAAAATAATCGTTAATATTTTTGTGAAAATCTAAATGCTCTTCTGACAGATTTGTAAAAACACCGATTTCAAATTCCAAGGGATATAACTTAGACAGCTCAAGTGCATGAGATGATGCCTCCATAACTATGTACTCTACATTTGCTTTTTTCATATCATAAAAAATCTTATATAGAAACTCCGGATCCGGTGTGGTCATAGCTGCTACGATGTCTAATGTCTCTCCTCCGCTTCCATATCCGTATTCCACATCATTTATAAGACATTTTATGGTAGAAATCAAGCCTACTCTTTTTTGTACCTCACGTAAAATTGTATATACATAAAAAGCACTTGAGGTTTTACCATTTGTTCCCGTTATTCCTATAAGCTTAATATCCCTTGTAGGGTTTCCGTAATAATTATTCCATAGAATTGACAATGCTCTTCGTGCGTTATGAGTTAATATCGTATTTTCATATTCATAAAAGGAATTTTTATCATCGGTTATTATACATGAGCAGCCATTATTAATTGCTTCCTTTATATAATCATTACCGTTTCTTTTTTCTCCCTTTAATGCCACAAATATGTAATCCTTTTCTGCTCTTCTCGAATCAGAACAGATATATTTAATATCTTTATTCTCCATTTTGGATTGAATTATTTCAACTCCGGACAGTAAATCGAAAAGCTTCATATTACTCCTTTTCATCTGTATGCATTAAGCGTATAGTTACAACATCCCCTGACTTAAGCTGCACACCTGCCTGTGGATATTGAGAAATAACCTTAACGCTATCACCAACCTTAAAATTTATACTTCCTTCTATTTTTATATTTAGATTATTATAAGAAAGCAAAATATTTGCTTCCTGTGGTGATTTTCCTATTAAATCCGGAACTACACTTACCTTAATACTTTCATCAGCATCAACTGTGTAAAGTATAATTTTTCCCGTCTTTTCATATATAAAGCTGCCCGACATAGGCAACTGATTTAATATTTTATCTCCATTACCTATTATTTCATAACTGATACCATCATTTTTAAGCCTTTTTATAGCTTCATCAACAGATAAATCTGTGTAATTATTCACCTGTATCTGCTTGTTATCCGTACCATTATTCTCTGCCTTAACTCCCATATAAGGCAAAATAAGCTCAAGAAGTCTGGATACATAAGGCGCTGCTACAACACTACCGTATTTACTGCCAACCGTAGGCTCATCAACAAGAATTATCACAGCTACCTGTGCATCCTCACTCGGCGCGTATGCTATACACGAAGAAACTCTATACGATGTATTACCTGTCGAATCATATTTGTCCTTCTTTTCCGATGTTCCCGTTTTAGCTGCTATGCTATAACCTGCCACATATGCATTTTTAGCGCCACCCTCACCGTCTACACCTTCCTTCAATATTTGTGAAATTGTAGAGCAAATTTCATCATCTATTATTTGTTCACTCTTCTCAGTTTCATACTCATATATGGTATTCCCATCATTATCTACTATACTGTGAATTAAATGTGGTGTAACAAGATATCCACCGTTGGCAACTGCTGATATTGCCCTTAACTGTTGTATTGCTGTTGTTTTAAAGGTTTGACCAAAAGAATAAACAGCTAAGGAAACATTTGAAAAATTATCAAATGAATGATAATATCCGGTTGCCTCAGAGGGTAAATCTATACCTGTTTTACCAGTATATCCAAAGCTTTTAAAATAATTATAAAAATTTTCTCTGCCTATCCTCATCGCAAGTGTCATCATAGCAGGGTTACAGGATTGTTGAAGCGCCTCAGAGAAATTAATTGAACCGTGCCCTTTTCTTTTATGACAGCTTATAGCTCTGTAATATCCATCAATTTTTAATGAACCGGTACAGTTAAATTGGCTATGAAGATTTGCTGCTCCTGTTTCTAATGCAACGGATGTTGTAAATAATTTAAAGGTTGAACCCGGCTCGTAAAGCTCTGATACCGCCTTATTGCCCCACATTGTAAACAAAAGATTCAAATACTCTTGCCTATATTCCTTTGTTCCAACCTTCAAATTTTTTAATTTTTCATTTGATAAATCATCTAAGGTATACGGATCATTCAAATCAAAGGATGGATATGTTGCCATGGCATATATTTCACCCGTTTTAGGGTTCATAACTATACCTGTAGCCCTATTTTGTGAGCCTGACTCTATTGCTGCGTTAGCAAGCTGTACCTCTAATTGATACTGAATATAGTAATCAATTGTTGTGCATAAGTTATATCCGTTTTCATCCTCTATATATTTCTCATATTGGAAAGGCATATCATTACTTTTTGCATCCTGTGCTGTTATATATCTTCCGTTTGTGCCCTCAAGAATATTGTTATATACCTTTTCAATACCGTAAATTCCTTCTCCGTCAGCATTTACAAAGCCTATTGTATGGGAGGCAAGATTTGAATATGGATAATACCGTTTTGCACTTGCACTTAATTTAATTTGCTCCTCAAGTTCGTTTTCATTTATAAATACTCTTATTTTATCCGATATTTCCTTGTTAATCGAATTATTAATAACCTGATACTTATACCCTTTTTTTAATGCCTTACTTAAAATAATATCATAGTCAATACCAGTAATATCAGATAGATTTTTAGCAATAAATTCAGGATTATTAATATTTTTCGGGCAAAGATACAGCACCCAGACGGTTTTATTGGTAGCTAAAATCTTGCCGTTTATATCAAGAATATTACCACGCAATGGATTTACATTAGTCTCAACAGTTATTTGGTCTATAACGTACCTCTGATATTCGTTATATTCAATAATCTGAAGCTTAAATAATGCAAATAAAATAATTAATGCGAAAATTAAAAATAACAAAAGAAGAAAAACACTTCTTCTAGCTGTTTTTGATGATATTGATGCCATA
Organism: Eubacteriales bacterium; assembly: GCA_045542275.1. Classification (GTDB taxonomy): domain Bacteria; phylum Bacillota; class Clostridia; order Oscillospirales; family CAG-272; genus RGIG2000. The sequence goes on from JAZQKP010000036.1 coordinate 17,841, forward strand.
ATTACCTCAAACTTTCTACAATTTAATATATTTATAAGAATGAGGTCTTATGACATAAAAAAAAGACGTGTGATATCCACGTCAAAAGAAAAACGCACTTAAATCAAAGTGCGTTTTATTTTTAATTTACATTTAAATACCACCAAAGCCAAATGCAAATACCATTGCCATCATAGTGATAACGATAGTAAGTATAACAGATGCAACAGGAAATTCGTTTTTGAAGATTTTCTTAGGCTCCTTGTATGCAGGTGTTTCATTTGTACGTGCCTTATACATATCAGTAGTATAATCTACCTTCATGTAACGAGTCTGCTGAAGATCCTCTTCAACTCTATTTCTTCTTTTTTCCTTTTTTACCTTTTCTCTATAAGAACGCTCTACAACATTATCCGAAACATCGGATGCTCTTCTAGCGCTATAATTTTTTCTGATAGTTCCGTACATTGTACTGTCCTCCGTAAAGTTTAAATTTTTTCTGCCACTCTGAGTTTTGCACATTTAGATCTGCTGTTGAGCTCCAGCTCCTTTGCAGATGCTGTAATTGGTTTTTTGGTAATAACCTTAAGCTTAGGCTTATTTCCACATACGCAAACGGGAAAATCGGGTGGGCATGTACAACCCTTTGCGTAATCATTGAATTTGTTTTTAACCAGTCTATCCTCAAGGGAGTGGAAGGTCATTATTACTATTTTACCACCTTCATTTAGTCTGGATATTGCTGTTTCTATTGCGGGATTTATAACATCAAGCTCATGATTTACTTCTATTCTTATTGCTTGGAATGTTCTTTTTGCAGGATGCTGGGCTTCCTTTCTTGCTGCTGCCACGGGAATTGCAGCTTTTATAATGGAAGCTAACTGAAGAGTTGTTTCAACAGGACCGTTTTCTCTTGCTGCAACAATTCTTTTTGCAATTACGGGAGCAAATTTCTCTTCTCCGTAATCAAATATTATTTTCTTAAGCTCACCTTCGCTATATGTGTTAACAACATCATATGCTGAGAAAGGGGAGCGTGGGTCCATACGCATATCAAGCTCTGCGTCACTATTATACGAGAACCCACGCGACGGAGTGTCAAGCTGATGAGACGAGACACCAAGGTCCATTAAGACACCGTCTATATGAACAATTTCTAAATCATTTAATACTCTTTCGAGCTCTGAAAAGTTACTTTTAACAAGAATGGATCTTTCACCGTACTTTTCAAACTTCTCTTTACATGTCGCAAGTGCAGCATCATCCTGATCAATTGAAATAAGCTTACCTGTTGTAAGTCTTTTTAAAATCTCCTCAGAATGTCCGCCTCCGCCTGCTGTACAGTCTACATAAATGCCATTCTCTTTTATATCAAGTGCCTCAATGCACTCGCTAAGCATTACCGAATAGTGTGAAAATTCCATCATCTACTCCTCTTAGAAGCCAAGCTCCATCATAAGCTCCTTGATCTTATTCATGTCAACACTCTTGCTCTTTTCGGCATATACCTCTTGAGCCCATATTTCAATGTGTGTGCCGACACCCATAACAAGAACATTTTTTTCAATGTCAACCTTGTCCTTAAGGAATGAAGGAATTACGATTCTTCCCTGAGAATCTATCTGAACGTCAACGGTGTTGGAATAAATTGCTCTAATAAAATCGTCAAACTTCAAGCTGGGAAGCTGTGAGATTTTCTCTTCGTATTTTGCCCATTCCAAATCGGAATATACAAGAATACATTTATTGAAGTCGTTATATGTGAGCTTAAAAGAATTACCGAGCTCGTCTTTAAATTTAGCGGGAACGAACATTCTGTTTTTAGCATCTACTGTATGCTCATATCTGCCGTAAAGCATTCGGTATTCCTCCTTTCTCACCACTTTTCACCGTTTTTAATCCACTTTTCACCACTTTTATGGTTTTATTATATACTATTGATTTTAAAATTTCAATAGTTTTTTAAAAATTTTTTTATGTTTTTTCAAAAAAGTTTACAATTTTTTTAATTTCTTGTGTAAAATTGACAAAAAAATAAGGTGGATAGCCTTCACTATCCACCCAAAATATTTTATTTATCGAGCTTTGAATTATATACCTCAATTATCTTATCTACCACTTTTTCAGGTAACAAATCGCTGACATCCTCTCCATTTTTAAGATATTCTCTCACCATTGTGGAGCTGATATGCTTGAATTTACCGTGACTTCTTATAAAAATCGTTTCAAACTCAGGATCATATGCCTTCATAAGTGAAGCAAGCTTTTTTTCATACTCCTCATCACTGCTTGATCTGATACCTCGAATAATCTTTGTTATACCGTGATCGTGCATATAATCTGCAGTCAAGCCATCATATGCGTCCACCTTGATATTTGGCATATCTGCAAGTGCCAAAGAAAGAAACTCTTTCTTTTCCTCAAGAGTAAAGGTGTATTCCTTTTCGCTGTTTATCAATGCAACCACATAAAAATCCTCAAAAAACTGACTCGCTTTTTTGATTATTTCCATATGGCCAACGGTAATAGGGTCAAAGCTTCCTGTCATTATTGCTTTCATTCGTTATTCTCCATTTTGTTTCTTAAAACTGTAATGTAGCTAATAGAATATTTTGAAATTTTTGTAACCTCAAAATTACTTTTAAGTGTTTCATCTCCACTAAATATATCCTCAACTCCACTTTCGCAAATAACAATACAGTTGTCAGACATAATGTCTGCCTTCAAAATCTTCTTCAAAACATCGGGGATTATTTTATCCTTGTAAGGAGGATCAATAAATATAATATCATATTTTTCCTTACCGGCAATTCCACGAATCATCTGATTATAGTCACAGGTTGATATTCTGCATCTATCAAAAAGTCTTGTTTTCTTTGCATTACGCATAACAATATCAATAGCATCTCTTGAGGAATCACAGAATGTAGCCTTTTTGGCACCTCTGCTAAGCGCCTCAAGTCCCATTTGACCACTTCCTGCAAACAAATCAAGGACACTTGAATTATCTATATCAAACTGAATCATTGAAAAAACCGCTTCCTTAACTCTTTGGGAGGTAGGTCTTGTTGCTTCACCCTCCAATGTTTCAAGATTCATTCCCTTTGCAGTTCCTGTAATAATTTTCATATCTTACCTCAATTTTCTTTAAAATACTCTATTATGCTGTCTGCATCTCTGGAGCTGACAACATTCATAAGCTCTTCCTTACTTGCGTTTTTTAATGCTGATATAGTTTTAAAGTGTGCAAGCAACGCTTTTGCCTTTGCAGGACCTATGCCGTTAATCCTTTCAAGAGAGGATTTTTTAAGTGTTTTTCTCTTCGCGTTATCCATTTTGGATACCGTAAATCTGTGTACCTCTTCCTGAAGCTTGTATACGAATACAAATACAGATTGCTCCTTTGCGATGCTGATTTCATCACATTCTGTAACAATTGTACGTGTCTTATGGTGCTCATCCTTAACCATGCCGAATACAGGTATATAGATATTCATTCTATCAAGGACCTCTTTAACTGCGCTTACGTGTGTCATACCACCGTCAAGCAGTATTAAATCAGGTATCTTTGAGTAGCTCCCGTTTTCGTCATTTAAATGGTTCAATCGACGTTCTATTACCTCTCTCATAGCAGAATAGTCATCTATACCATCCTGATTTTTTATTTTGAAAACACGGTAATCGCTCTTTTGAAGCTTACCGTTCTCATATACGATCATTCCCGCGGTAATATGCTCTCTACCAAGATTTGATATATCATATGCCTCAATTCTGTCAGGTAATGCATCAAGTGACAGCATAGTTGACAGCTTAGCCAAGGTTTTTGTATCATGCTCTGCTTTAACCTTGTACTGATTAGCTTGCTCCTTAGCATTTGAATATACCATGTCGCAAAGCTTTTTATGCTCACCCTTTTGAGGAATTTTTACATTAACAGCTCTCTTTGCAACAAGTCTTAAGTATTCCTCGGTTAATGTCCTGTCGCCTTCCTCAAGATTAAATGCCAGGTGAATTTCAGACGGAATGTATTCTCTCTTTTCGTATAGGTCGCAGATAAATGACGGCATATATTCATAGTCGCCAACAGTAGCAAGCTCCGATGCACCGAATATAAAGTTTTCACTGTCGGATATAACACCTGCCCTTATGTAGAATACAGAAATACAGGTGCTCAAATCATTTGTATATGATGCGATTATATCATATTCATCATCGGGGGAGCCTACAACCTTCTGTCCCTCACCTAAGCGTTTCATAGCTTCTATTGCATCCCTGCATCTTGCCGCCTCTTCAAAGCGTTCGTTTTCTGCGTGGGAATACATCTGCTCTGTTAATGATGCAACTGCATCATTTGTATTACCTCTTAAGATGGCAGCAGCACATTGCATAAGCTTATAATAGCTTTCCTGTGATATGCTATTGTCACACGGAGCTACGCACCTGCCAAGCTGCTTGTATATACAAGGTCTTTCCTTACCGATATCCCTTGGAAAGCTACGCTTACACATAGGAATACCAAGGGATCTTTCAAGAACTCCTATAACATTGTAAACCACAGACATTCCTGAGTAAGGACCAAAATATTTTGCACCGTCTAAAAGACGTTTTCTTGTAGGAGAAATTCTGGGATATTCCTCATTCATTGTCACCTTGATATAGGGATATGATTTGGAATCCTTAAGAAGAATGTTATATTTTGGAGTAAATTGCTTTATTTTAACATTTTCAAGAGTTAAAGCCTCTATTTCGGTATCACAAAAAATAGTTTCAAAATCGTATACCTGTGATACCATTCTTACTGTCTTCAGATTTGCATCGGCTGAAAGATGAAAGTATTGAGATACTCTGTCCTTAAGAGAACGGGATTTACCAACATATATAACTGTTCCCTTTCGATCCTTCATAATGTAAATACCAGGCCTACGGGGCAAATTATTCGATTTTTCTCTTAGATATTTGAGTCTATCCTCCATAATTCTCCCCCTTTGAAATAAAAGGCGACAGTTAAAAAAACTATCGCCACATTATTTATTAAATTAGTCGTTGAGTCCGGTATTGATAAGGCTCTCAAGTCCGTCCAAAGCCTCAACCTCATCAGAGCCATCGGAAATAAGTGTGATGGTTGTACCCTTGATGATACCCATAGAAAGAACGCCGAGCAAACTCTTAGCATTAATTCTACGTCCACCCTCTTCAAGCCAAATAGTAGCCTTGTATGAGTTTGCCTTCTGGATAAAGAATGTTGCGGGTCTTGCGTGAAGTCCTACATCATTTACAATTGTAATATCGCGTGATATCATATATTTTCTCCTCTAGTGATTGACGTTCCTTAATTAACATGATGTATTATAACAAAGATTTAAATAAAAATCAATACTTTTCTTGATTTTTTCTGTTTTACATAAATTTATAGTATTATAATATATAAAAAGTTGGATAACTTGTACAATATTTTTTAATTTTTAATTTCATACTTGCATTTAACATTAATTTATTATATAATATTTTAAGTTATTATTTATCACAAACATACATGAAAGGATTTTAGTATGCTTAATTCAGAAAAGACAATGGAAAAAGTAGTAGCCTTGTGCAAAAACAGAGGCTTTGTATACCCCGGCTCCGAAATTTACGGTGGCCTTGCTAACTCCTGGGACTTCGGCCCTCTTGGAGTTGAGTTCAAAAACAATGTAAAAAAGGCTTGGTGGCAGAAGTTTGTAAGAGAATGTAAGTACAATGTAGGCCTTGACAGCGCAATTATTATGAACCCTCAGGTGTGGGTTGCTTCAGGTCACGTTGGTGGCTTCTCTGACCCCCTTATGGACTGTAAGCAGTGTAAAACAAGACACCGTGCAGACAAGCTTATCGAGGATTGGGCTGCAGCAAATGACCCCGATTTCAATCCTGCAGGCATGTCCAACGAGGAAATGTTCAACTTCATCAAGGAAAAGAAGATTGTATGTCCCTCTTGTGGTAGCGGCGACTTTACCGATATCCGTAAGTTTAACCTTATGTTTAAGACATTCCAGGGTGTAACTGAAGACTCTGCATCAGAGCTTTACCTCCGTCCCGAAACAGCACAGGGTATTTTCGTAAACTTCAAGAACATCGCTAGAACAACAAGAAAGAAGCTTCCCTTCGGTGTTGGTCAGATCGGTAAGTCCTTCAGAAACGAAATCACTCCCGGTAACTTCATTTTCCGTATCCGCGAATTTGAACAGATGGAGCTTGAGTTCTTCTGTAAGCCCGGTACAGACCTTGAATGGTTTGCATACTGGAAGGATTACTGTGCTAACTTCCTTTACAACCTCGGTATGAAGAAAGAAAACCTTCGCTTAAGAGACCATAGCCCTGAGGAGCTTTGCTTCTACTCAAAGGCTACAACAGACTTTGAATACCTCTTCCCCTTCGGTTGGGGTGAACTTTGGGGTATTGCAGACCGTACTGACTATGACCTTAGCCAGCACGCTAACCTCTCCGGTGAAAATCTTGAGTACTTTGACCCTGAGACAAATGAAAAGTTTGTTCCTTACGTTATTGAGCCCTCACTTGGTGCTGACCGTGTAACTCTTGCATTCCTTGTTGAAGCATATGATGAAGAAACCGTTGGAGAAAACGATGTTCGTACCGTTCTTCGTTTCCACCCTGCTCTTGCTCCTATCAAGGCAGCTATTCTTCCTCTTTCAAAGAAACTTTCCGATAAGGCTATTGCAGTTCACGATGAGCTTGCTAAGCACTTCTGTGTTAATTTCGACGAAACAGGCTCTATCGGTAAGAGATACCGCCGTCAGGATGAGATTGGTACTCCCTTCTGCATCACATATGACTTTGAGTCAGAAAATGACGGTTGCGTAACTGTTCGTGACAGAGATACTATGGAGCAGGTTAGACTTCCTATTGCCGATCTTAAATCCTACATTGAAGAAAAATTGGCTTTTTAAGTTGACAAATCGCCAATTTAATGCTACAATCTATAATATAATAAACAAAACCAATAAAAGACATTGACGGAGACAGTAGCTTAATCCTAAAGTTTCAGCGAGTCGGGGACGGTGTAAGCCCGATATGACTAAGATTATGTGAATATCACTCCTGAGTTGCACAGTGAAGGTAGTAGCTGATGACGTTTTCTCTACGTTACAGGAGACACATATTGCTATGTATGTTGAATAGGTGGTTACGAATGCTTAGGTCTCGTCCTGTTCTCTACAGGACGAGATTTTTATTTACAGAAAGGAAAAATGAAATGTACGACAAGGTTTCTACTAATCTAAATTTTGTTGAAAGAGAAAAAGCTACCGAACAGTTTTGGAAGGATAACAGTATTTTCGAAAAAAGCATTAAAATGCGTGAAAATGCCCCCTCATATACATTCTATGACGGTCCTCCTACAGCTAACGGTAAGCCTCATATAGGTCACGTTCTTACACGTGTAATCAAGGATATGATTCCCCGTTACAGAACTATGAAGGGTTATATGGTTCCCCGTAAGGCCGGTTGGGATACCCACGGTCTTCCTGTTGAGCTTGAGGTAGAAAAGCTTCTCGGTCTTGACGGCAAGGAGCAGATTGAACAGTACGGTCTTGATCCCTTTATCGGAAAGTGTAAGGAAAGCGTATGGAAATATAAGGGAATGTGGGAGGACTTCTCCTCTACTGTTGGCTTCTGGGCTGATATGGATAATCCTTATGTAACATATCATAATGATTTTATTGAATCTGAGTGGTGGGCACTTAAGAAGATCTGGGACAAGGGTCTTCTTTATAAGGGATTTAAAATCGTGCCCTATTGCCCCCGTTGTGGCACTCCCCTTTCCTCTCACGAGGTTGCTCAGGGATATAAGGCTGTTAAGGAAAGATCTGCAGTTGTAAGATTCAAAAAGGCTGATGAGGATGCATACTTCTTAGCTTGGACAACCACACCCTGGACTCTTCCCTCTAACACAGCTCTTTGTGTTAACCCTAACGAAACATATTGCCGTGTTAACGCTGTTGACGGTAAGGTATACTATATGGCTGAGGCACTTCTTGATAAGGTGTTTTCTCCTCTTGCCAAGGATGGCGAAAAGGCTTATGAAATTACAGACAGATTTACAGGTAAGCAGCTTGAGTATGCTGAATATGAGCCTCTCTTTGATTTTGCTAAGGAAGCTTGTGAAAAGCAGGGTAAAAAGGCGCACTTTGTTACATGCGATAACTATGTAACAATGGCTGACGGTACAGGTATTGTACACATTGCTCCCGCATTCGGTGAAGATGACTCCAAGGTTGGCAGAAACTATGACCTTCCCTTCCTTCAGTTTGTAAACGGTAAGGGCGAAATGACTGAAAATACTCCCTATGCAGGAATGTTTGTAAAGAAGGCTGACCCCGTTATCCTTAAGGATCTTGAGGCAAGCGGCAAGCTTTTTGATGCTCCTAAGTTTGAGCATGATTATCCCTTCTGCTGGAGATGTGATACTCCCCTTATCTACTACGCACGTGAGTCCTGGTTTATCAAGATGAGTGCTGTAAGAGATGACCTTATTAAGAACAATAATACTATTAACTGGATTCCCGAATCTATCGGTAAGGGACGCTTTGGTGCTTGGATTGAAAACGTTCAGGACTGGGGCATCAGCCGTAACAGATACTGGGGTACTCCTCTTAATATTTGGGAATGTGAATGCGGACATAAGCATTCTATCGGCTCTATTGAGGAGCTTAAATCTATGTCCGACAACTGTCCTGACAATATAGAGCTTCACAGACCTTATATTGATGCTGTTACGATTAAATGTGACAAGTGTGGAAAGCAAATGCACCGTGTACCTGAGGTTATTGACTGTTGGTTTGACTCTGGTTCAATGCCCTTTGCACAGCATCACTACCCCTTCGAAAACAAGGATTTGTTTGATGCACAGTTCCCTGCAGACTTTATTTCCGAGGCTGTAGACCAGACAAGAGGATGGTTCTATTCTCTCCTCGCAATCTCAACTCTTATCTTTGATAAGGCTCCCTATAAAAACGTTATCGTGCTTGGTCATGTACAGGATGAAAACGGACAGAAGATGTCTAAGTCCAAGGGTAATGCTGTTGACCCATTTGAAGCGCTTGAAACATACGGTGCAGATGCAATTCGTTGGTATTTCTACACTAACTCTGCTCCCTGGTTGCCTAACAGATTCCACGGTAAGGCAGTAATTGAAGGTCAGCGTAAGTTCATGGGTACACTTTGGAACACATATGCGTTCTATGTTCTCTATGCTAATATTGATAAATTCAATCCCCTTAATTACAAGCTTGAGGATGCAAAGCTTACAGTAATGGATAAATGGCTCCTTTCCAGAATGAATTCTATGGTTAAGGACGTTGATAATTATCTTGAAAACTATAAGATTCCCGAAGCATGTAAGGTTCTTGAATCCTTTGTTGACGATATGTCTAACTGGTACGTACGCAGAGGCCGTGAAAGATACTGGTCACAGGATATGACAGATGATAAGATCAGCGCATATCTTACACTTTATACAGCTCTTGTTACCACAGCAAAGGTTAGCGCACCTATGATTCCCTTTATGGCTGAGGATATTTACAGAAATCTTGTTTGCAACCTTGACAAGAATGCTCCAGAAAGCGTTCACCTTTGTGACTTCCCTGCTTGTGACATCAATGCTATTGATACAAAGCTTGAGGAAGATATGAAGGAGGTTCTTGATATAGTTGTAATGGGCCGTGCAGCACGAAACAATGCCGCGCTTAAGAACCGTCAGCCTCTTGCAACAATGTTTGTAAAGGCTAAAAATGAGCTTTCTGACTTCTATCTTGAAATCATTGAGGATGAGCTTAACATTAAAGAGGTTAAGTTTGTTGAGGATATGTCTGAATTCTCCTCTTATTCATTCAAGCCACAGCTTAAGACTGTAGGTCCTAAGTACGGTAAGTTCCTTGGTAAGATCAGAACAATTCTTACAGAGCTTGATGGAAATAAGGCAAAGGCTGAGCTTGATGCAAACGGCGCACTTAAGTTTGATATTGACGGAAATGAAATCGTTCTCACAGCTGACGATCTTTTGATTGAGCTCAAGCAGAAGGAAAACTACTGCTCTCTCTCTGACAGATACACAACAGTTGCTCTCGATACAAACCTTACAAATGAGCTTATAGAGGAGGGCTACGTTAACGAGCTTATCAGTAAGCTTCAGACAATGCGTAAGGACTCCGGCTTCAACGTAACAGACCATATCGCAGTTTCAGTATCCGGAAATGATAAGATTGTATCTTACGTTAAGGAAAACGAAGCTAAGATTGCCAAGGTTGTTCTTGGTGACAAGTTTGTATATGACGCTGATGTTAAGCATTCTAAGGTGTGGGACATCAACGGCGAAAATGTAACACTCGGTGTCGAAGTATTATAACAAAAAAAGAGGCATTAAATTGCCTCTTTTTAGTTTCTTTTTAAGTTATATATTGCTATTTGTTGTTTTATAAAATTTTTTAGTAAACGAAAAAAAGAAGTGGCAAACCACTTCTTTTTATTTTTCATTTTTCGATTTTGTTATAGAATAAATTTCAACCTGATGTGTAGAGTTATTTCCATGTATCATAAATTTCATACCCGGCGCAATATACTTATCTCCATTAAGTAAAAATCCATTTTCTGCATCGTAGCTTCCTCTGACTGTAAAAATTACAAAAAATCCTGTTACATTATCTGCATAAAAAGGCTGCTTACTTACAACACCCAGAACAGTATTTTCATTTGATATTACAAATTCGTCACCAACAATAAATTTGTTATAATCGTCTATTTTTACATTATCTATAACAACCTGTATATCATAATCCTCAATAACAGATCTCTCTTTTCCATCAAAGCTATAATGCTGATTAAGTATTATAAGCACTACTCCTGCAATAATTGAAACAGCAATTAAAACTAAAAAAACATTTAGAGGATTCGCAGGCTTAATTACTTTTTTCTTAGATTTATTTTTCATTTACATCACCTTAAAATCGTTTCTTATTGAGTATATTTTACCACACTAAAAAAATATTTTCAATATTTTGATTAAATATTTCATTTTTTAGTAAAAAGTGTTTGTTTTTTATTTAAAATATGTTATAATATAAAATGAATTGCTATGACAAACATTTTGGAGGAAAAATACTTGATTATCGCACTTGAAAACGCAAAGTACGAATTGCAAAATTTTCGTGAAAATATTGTGGAGCTTGGCAATGCTCTCAGAATTGAGGCGTTAAAGGAAGAGGTTGCCACTCTTGAAAAAGAGACCTTTGATCCCGATTTCTGGTCGAACCAGGAAAATTCTACAAAGGTTCTTCAAAAAATAAAACAGTCCAAGGACAAAATTGAAAGATATGAATCCTTGGCAAACCGTTTAGAGGATGCTATCGTAATGGCAGAAATGGCTATTGAGGAAAACGATGAATCCTTGACAGATGAAATTCTAGAGGATCAGAAAAAAATTATGAAGGATGAGGAGCAGATGCGTATTGAGGTTCTCCTCTCCGGCGAATATGACAAAAACAATGCTATTATTTCTTTCCACCCCGGTGCAGGTGGAACAGAGGCTCAGGACTGGGCACTTATGCTCTACCGTCTTTATACCAGATGGGGTGAAAAGCACGGCTACAATGTTAAGCTTATTGACTGGCTTGACGGTGAAGAAGCGGGCTTGAAGAGTGCTACTGTTCTTATTGAGGGCTTAAATGCATATGGATATTTAAAGAGTGAAAACGGTGTACACCGTCTTGTAAGAGTTTCTCCCTTTGACTCATCAGGACGTCGTCATACCTCATTTGCTTCCGTTGAGGTTATGCCCGAATTTGATGACGACAACTCAATTGAGCTTAAGGATGAGGATCTTGAAATCACTGCCCACCGTTCATCCGGTGCAGGTGGTCAGCACGTAAATAAAACCGACTCAGCAATCAGAATTATGCACATTCCCACAGGTATTGTAGTTGGCTGTCAGACAGAAAGAAGCCAGCTTCAGAATAAAGAAACAGCTCTTAAAATGCTAAAATCCAAGCTTATGGAAATAAAAGAACGTGAAAAGCTTGACAGAATTGAGGACATTAAGGGTAACAAAACAAATATTGAATGGGGCTCACAGATTCGTTCCTACGTATTTATGCCCTATACACTTGTAAAAGACACACGCACAGGCTACGAGGACGGAAATATTCAAGCAGTAATGGATGGTGATATAGATGAATTTATCAATGCGTATCTCAAAGAAAACTCAAAAAAATGATTGCCCTTGCAAAATAAAAATCAAAAAAATTTTAGCAAAGGCTAAGGTTATCAAATACGATTTACTTATAGCAATCGAAACTGTATCTCTCTTAATGGCCGCTCTTGCGTGTCTTTTCCGTAGAGATAAGGATTCTTCCTTCTTTGCATCAATCTCTTCAATAATCAGTGCATATCTTGTTCTCTGCGCTACCTACCGTTTAAAATCTCATTCCGAAAGTAAAAAGTATGAGGGTATTCTCTCTGCTGACAAGAACGAAGAAGAATGATTAAAGAGGAATCAAGATTTGCCAGTTCTACCGTATTTGAGGGTATGACCTCAATACGTGCAATCATTGATAATCTTAAGGAAAATATACCGAACGCACGCAAAATCACAAAAATTCTTTTTGATAAGAATAAAGAAAAGTCAAAGTACAAAGAGCTTGGCTACCTTAGAAAAATGGGTGAGCTGTTTGGCTTTGATGTGATTCTCTCCGATGAAGATGAGATATCAGAAATCTGTATAGGTAGCTCTCATGGTGGAATAATCGCCCTTTGTGAAGAACGAAATTACCCGATATTAACGGAAAATGATATTGTAAATAATGGCTTTTATGTTATGATTGAGGGTATTGAGGACCCGTATAATTTCGGGTATGCTCTACGTTCTATTTATGCATCCGGTGTTGACGGTATTATTTTATCTGAAAGAAACTGGCTTAGCGCTGCAGGAGTAGTATGCCGTTCCTCTGCCGGAGCAAGTGAACGGGTTAATACATATATCGCAGATGATAAGTATGTAAGCTTGTTTAAGAAAAAAGGATATAAGGTAGTATGCGCAGATATTAAAAATTCTGTGAGCATCTACGATTCCGATTTAAAAAAGCCGATTTTCCTTATTGTAGGCGGTGAAAAGCGTGGCATTTCATCAAGTGTTATAGCACAGGCTGATGAAATAGTTCGTATTGACTACGGAAGATCATTTGATGCTGCTCTTTCAGCTGCATCGGCTGCAACAATTATAGCCTTTGAGGTTTATAAACAGAATAAATAAAAAGCAGGCAAATTGCCTGCTTTTTATTTATTTAAAAACTGTTTTATAATCTCCATTGATTTTTTTGCAGCAGAAACTACAAATGTCTGGTAGTCAAGAGCCTCGCCCTTGCCGTCAGAAATAGTTCTCATAACTGCAAAAGGTACTTTATTAACGTAACATACCTGACCTATGGCAGCACCCTCCATTTCGCATGCAGAAGCATTAAAGCAAGTAGATATATCTTGCTTTTTTGTTTTATCTGCAATAAACTGGTCTCCTGATGCAATCACACCTCTAACAGTGTTAACTCCCAAGGATTTTGCAGCCTCAGACAGCCTTTCAGACACAGCCTTATCGCTTTCTACATAAACAACATTTATGCCCGAAATAAGACCTTTAGGGTCGCCTAACGGACTTGTATCCATATCGTGCTGCACAACTGAGGTTGCAACTACTGCATCCATTATACAAAGCTCATCAGATAATGCACCTGCAACACCGGAATTAATAATAATATCGGGGGAATATTTTAAAATCATTGTCTGTGCGCACATAGAGGCAAAAACCTTACCTATACCGCATTTGGAGATTACCACATTCTTGCCACAAAGTGTACCCTCAGTAAAGGTAATTCCACCGTATACAGTAGATTTTGCATCCTTCATTTCGGAAATAAGACCTGAAACCTCTATTTCCATTGCGCCAATAATACCGATAACATTATTCATATTTAAATGTTACCTCCATACTTTCAAGACAGTTAAGATATCTTTCGCACTCAAGCTTCGCAGCATCTAGATTGAGGTTTCTGTAATTACCGCATTCCTCACGCTTATTTCCAAATATCTCTCCCTCGTGATTTATAATTCTTTTAAGAACGTCTTTAATCACCTTAAGCACATTGTCGCTTGACTCATCTCTTACAAGAAGATAAAAGCCTGTCTGACAGCCCATAGGACCAAAATATATAACCTTATTTCCTATTTCAGAGTTTCTTACGTAAGTTGCAAACATATGCTCAACAGAGTGCATTGTAAGATTATCCATATAATCACCCATATTAGGCTTACGTGTTCTCATATCGTAGGTAACAATATCACCGTCAATGCGTGAAATATAAAGTCCTGCCTCTATTGTGTCGTGGTTAACAGTAAAGCTAGCTATTTTTTCCATTGTAACTCCTTATAGGGTTTCACTAATAAATTTTTCAAGCTCCTCTTTTACTCTCTTTTCATCAAATAAAAATGAGTATCCGTGAGTAGCATTTTCAACCAAAACCTTTGTTTTCTTAGATGTACAGGCATCGTAATTTTCGTCAGTCATATAGGACGGAACAAAATCATCACTTAAGCCGTGAATAAAAATTACGGGAACCTTAGTTTTACTTAAGGAATCCTTAGCGCTGTATTTGTAATTAAAGCCACCGAATATTCTTGCAATAAGTCCTACCGGATGAACGAAAACCTTAGGTACGTGCATGCCTTTTGCCACCTGAATAATAATTTCCTTAGGGGATGTATATCCACAGTCGGCAATAATACCGTTAACACCGTTTACAATGTCAGAAGCCATCATAACAGTAGATGCGCCCATGGAAATTCCGTCAAGATAGTAAGCAAACTCACTGCCAAATCTTTCCTTTGCATACTCAAGCCAGGATACAACATCATATCTTTCCTTAACACCGTAGGAAATAATTTTACCCTCGCTTAAGCCGTGAGAACGCTGATCCACAACGATCATATCAAATCCAAGCTCGTGATAATACTGAAAGGCACAGGAAAAGTCCTTGTATGAGGAACGGTAGCCGTGGAACATTATAATAACCTTATTTGTAGGATTAGTAGTCTTTATATAATAAGCATGTAGCTTTAATTTGTCATAGCTGGTTATATAAATGTCCTCTTTGCTTTGGCTTTCAAACCATTCTCTACCTTCTTTGATTTTTCTCTTATGCTCATCGTCATCGCTTCCTGCAAAGGAAAATTTGCCGGCCTTTGGCTTTTTACGTGCAAAAGCAAGCTTAAAATAATATGTGTATATAATTGCAGCAAGAATTAATACTGCTGCACCTATACAGATACCGACTATCATTTGTTGCCTCCATTATTCATAGCAACCTTACTGCGGTAGCTTTCAACCTCCCAGTTAACTATAAAGTCAACCATATCGGGAGCCATATGTCTAACTCCACCGAAATTCTCTGCATAAACGGAGATTTTAACTGCATCAAGCCATACACTTGTAACAGTTTTTACATCCTTTTCGTTATTTCCGATAGCAAACATACCGACATTCTTAGCAAATGCTATCTTAGGCAAATAACCGTGCTTATTTAAAAATTCTGCATACTGCGCCTTTATAGCATCCTTGTTAAAATCTTCAATAAACAAAGGAATTGCCTTACAGTAAACAATATGGTCGGGAGACATAGGCTGCATAAGCACACTAAAATCATCCTTGGATGCACAAAGCTTCTTTATTTCCTTATTAGCTGTGTACTCAACCACAGCACCGTTACCGTATGCTTCAGCAATGTACTCCTTAAGCATGTCAACAGTCTCAGGCTTTTTATACTTTAATACAGTAAGGTCTGGCTTAATAACTGCTTTTTCTTCAAGCACATCCATTACAGAGGCAACAAGCTGATCTATTCCCTCCTGGCTATCTGCTGCAAAGAAAATGCCGTGATTTTGTAAGAAAAGAAGATTTGCATCTCTGCCTGTATTCTTCTCATAAGCATTTATCATATCTCTGCATTTAGCTGCAAGAACATATCCGGGCTCTGTTTCCTCAACCCAAATAGCATTTTCAAAAAGCTCAACAACTATTTCCTTGCCATTTTGTGAGCAGGTCACACCGTTTACAATAGTGGGGTGAACATGAAGAACATACTGCTGCTTAAATAAATTATGTAAAAGAGTTTCAACTGAGGGACGCTTATTTTCCTCTCCCTCGCATCTTGCATCCATCATATCCTTAAGAACCTCTGCTTCTCTTGCATCCTTATTCTTCGGATATGTTTTCTCCCAAATTTTTGCAAGTCCGTCACGTGACATTTTTACAAAGCCCTCGGAAGTGATTGTAGCAAGTGCTGTACCTGAGCCCTTTATGTATAAATTTTCCTTATTTTTAAAAGATGTATTTCCACCACCAGCTAAGACATATCTTGCGTCGGCGCCGTACTTATGAGATATTTCTGCAATTACATCAAGTCCCATTTTCTTTTCCTCTCCTAACAAAAATTTACGTGTGCTAATATATCTTTCCTTGATAGAAGCAAGAGTGCTTAAATCAGGATTTTTCTTTTTTATCGCCTTAAGCATAATATTTTTCGGCGTATCCTCGGGATCTATAAGCTCAACTGCGCTTACATCATAGCCCTCAGACTCGAGCTTTAAAAGTCTCAAGGCATCCGTTGCCGCATCGCAAAGCTTTTGTCTTAACATAGAATGCTCTGTTATGAATGACAATGCTCCACAGTTTATTGTGTGATTAAGCTCATGGTGACAGCATGGAGTTGACAAAATAACCTGCGCACCGTTTTCACTTGCCTTATTAAGAACAATATCTGTTGCAATATCACAGGCATGAAGTGAAATTACAAGGTGAGGTGCATCAACCATTTCATACGCATTTATATCCATACAGATAAATTCCATACCGTCAAAGCCAAGCTGACTTGCCACATTAGAGCAATATTCAATTACATCAGCCTTAAGGTCAATACAAATCATTTTAAGGTCAACCTTGCGAATGCTCTTGAAATAGTGATAAACTGCAAAGCTTAAATAGCTTTTTCCACAGCACAAATCATATATATTCAGCTTGTCCTTAGGAAGCTTATCTGTTATAGACTCAACATACTCAAGAAACTTATTGATCTGACGGAATTTTGACTGCATTCTGTCTCTTACTCTTCCGTTTTCATCGCTTACGCCAAGCTTCTTGAGAAAATCCTCATCACCTGCGAGAATATAATTTTTTGCTTTATTATTATTCTCTGCCCTTACCTCAGTCGCCTTACCGTTTTTAATATTCTGAGCTATTCTAGTGGCACCAATCAAGGTTTCCTTACCACTTTTTGCCCTCATATACTGGCAATCACCTGCCGAGGAAATAATATTAATTTGGGAATGCTTATAAAAAAGCTCTCTCATCTCGGCACGGATGTTATCTCTTATGTTACGGTGATATGCCTTATTATCCTTGGAAAAGGTTTCTACCTGCAGAACTGTAACACCCTTTACCGATTTTAATGTAATAACACTTTTTATTTCGTCAACGGAATCGGGCTTAGATAAAATAGCCTTTTTTAGATATTTATTTGCGTAAAGCTCAGTAAATAAATCACATAAGCTTTCTAAAACATCGCTTTTAACCGTTCTCATTGATTTTCTCCGTCCTGTGTAGGAATATTTTCCGTCTTATTTGGCTTTTTTCTACTGAAATTAACCTTTGATTCGGTATGATGATAAATTCTCTTAATATTTTCTCTGTGCAAATATATAACAAACACGCTGGACAAAAATGCAAAAATAACTCCAAGACGTGGACCTACAAAGGGATAAAGCACTAAGGGATAAAGAGCTGCAACAAGACATGACGCAAGAGATACCATCTTATATCCTACGAGTACAATGGCATAAATTGCAAACATTATAAGAAATACTCGCCAGTCAGTAAACATACATGTAGCTGTAATAACTACAACGCCCTTTCCACCCTTAAAGCGAAAATATATAGGATATGCGTGACCGAGAATACAGAAAAATCCTGCAATAAAGGCACCGTCCAAGCCCAAGAAAATTCTACCTATAAATGTAGCAATAACAGCCTTCAAAAAGTCGAGTGCAAAGGTTTTAGCCCCTGCTCTTTTACCAAAGGTACGCATCATATTTGTAGCACCTGCATTACCGCTACCGTAGTTTCTTACGTCCTTACCGTAGGCATGAGAAAGGATAACACCCCAGTTAATACTGCCAAGCAAATATGCTGCCAAGGCAGTAACCAAAGCAAAAATCACCATAAGACGAAGCTCAGCAGGCTTTTCGGGCATAGGTCCGAAAAATCCGTATTTTAAAACCTCAATAATTGTCATATCTTGGTTTCCTCGCTTTCTCCACGCTGACGGATAACAAGCTTTATAGGTGTACCTCTGAAGCCAAAGGTATCTCTTAAGCAGTTCTCAATATATCTCTGATATGAGAAGTGGAAAAGAGGTGCGCTGTTGCAGAACAAAACGAATGTAGGCGGGGCTACACTTGTCTGTGTCATGTAATAAACCTTAAGTCTTCTGCCCTTATCGGACGGAGGCTGAACACGTGTAATAGCTTCATTAAGCACATCATTAAGCATACCTGTGGAAACACGCATTTTGGACTGATTGAATACATAGTTAATCTGCTCAAAGAGCTTAACTACTCTCTGTCCTGTAAGCGCTGAAACATATACAATAGGAGCATATGTCATATAAGAAAGCGCATTATATACTCTTTTAGAGTATTCAACTGTATTTTTATCCTCTGTATCGGGAAGATCCCATTTGTTTACTACAATAATTACAGCCTTGCCTGCCTCGTGAGCAATACCGGCAATCTTTTCATCCTGTTCAGTTACGCCCTCGGTAGCATCAATAACAAGTAAGCATACATCTGCTCTTTCAACTGCCATATGTGCTCTTAAAACGCTGAATTTCTCAATTCTGTCATCAATCTTGCTCTGACGTCTGATTCCCGCTGTGTCGATAAAGTTGTACTTTCCGTACTCATTTTCGTATCTCGTGTCAATAGCATCTCTTGTTGTACCTGCCATTGAGGATACAATAAGACGGTCTGTACCGAGAATCTTATTGATGATGGAAGACTTTCCTGCATTAGGCTTACCGATTACGGCAACATTAATAAGGTCCTCCTCCTCGCTTTCATCCTCTTTTTCTGGAATATTACGAAGAACAGCATCAAGAAGGTCACCACTACCTGTTCCGTGGATTGATGAAACAGGAATAGGATCCTCCTCAAAGCCAAGCTCATAAAATTCATAGAATGTAGGGTCAACCTCACCGATTTTGTCACTCTTGTTAACGCATACAACGATAGGCTTGCCACTCTTCTTAAGCATAATGGCAATATCTCTGTCATCAGCAACAAGACCTGCATTTATATCGCACATAAAGATGATAGCATCCGCGGTATCAATAGCAATCTGCGCCTGCTCTCTCATCTTCTGTAGAATCATATTATCGGTCTTAGGCTCAATACCGCCTGTATCTATGAGAATAAACTTTCTGCCACACCATTCGCCTTCACCGTAAATTCTGTCACGGGTTACACCGGGTGTGTCTTCTACAATAGACTTTCTTTCACCGATTATTTTATTAAAAAGTGTGCTTTTACCAACATTTGGTCTGCCCACTATT
>JAZQKP010000037.1:0-35162 GCA_045542275.1 Eubacteriales bacterium
CTCCGTTGATTCGAGCCCCTTTTCGATTCGCAGAATCGGGAATAGGGGTCGCAAGCAAGCATTAAGGCGTTAGGAGCTTGCTCATATAAGCCGTGCGAAGCTCTTTTTGCAACGCAAAAAGCCTCCACCAAACTGCGCCAAGAGTTATATATTGACTGTTAAATTAATTTCGTGTATAATAAAAATATAGAATTATTGTAAGTCTGCTCAAGAAATCTCAAGCAATCTAAATCTTTTATAAATAACGAAAGGAACAATAATTATGAAAAAATCAATTTGTTTATTTATAATAGTTGTTTCAATATTTTTTATATTAACAGGCTGTGAGCAAAATCATGAGCCCAATCCCACCTCGGATTTTTCTTACAGTGTACTAGAGGACGGCACTATTGCCATTGAAGAATACATTGGCACTTCAGAGGTCGTAATTGTCCCTAATGAAATAGATGGTAAGCCTGTAACCATAACCGCTTTTGCTTATAATGAAACTATTACATATGTAGAGATTCCAAATACTGTCAAGATCATTGGAGCTTCCTCCTTTGAAAATTGTACATCACTCGAAACTGTAGTCCTTCATGAAGGGATAGAAAAAATTGGAAAGGATGCTTTTGCTCACTGTAGTAGCTTAAAGGAAATTTCACTCCCAGATTCCTTGAATTATTTAGGATATGGCGCATTCTTCGAGTGCACGTCATTAAAATATATCAACATACCTAAAAATGCATTAAACAATGGCGGCAAGGCTGCATTTTGTGCTTCCGGTCTTGAAAAAGTAAAGCTGGAGGAAGGGATTAAGGTTATTCCGTATGGTTTCTTTAGCGGCTCAATGCTAAAGGAAATTGAAATTCCAAGTACAGTAGAAACTATTGAGGAGGGTGCTTTTTATTATTGCACAAATTTGAGAAAGGTTGTTTTAAATGAAGGATTAAAATCCATAGGCGATTCTGCTTTTTATGCAACAAGTATCAGAAAAATAACAATCCCCAAATCAGTTACAAGCTTGTCTGGCTCAGCGTTTGAAGACTGTAGGGCTCTCGAAAAGTTAAACTTTAAGGGGGAAATCCCCAAGGATTATAAATAAAACAAGCTTTAAAGAAGGAGGATATTCGTGGCTAAAGAAATTTTAACTAAAGAACGATGTGCGAGAGATTTGCTTTCAGACTTAAAAGTAGCTCGCATCACAATACTCACATATTGGATAGTTTGGATTATATCTTCAAGTTTATTAGCTTTTTTACTGTCATTACTTTTTCCTACTGATTCAATATTTTCAATAGTCTTTACTTCTTTTATAGCACTCTTTATTTTATGCTGTTTGTCACTTACAATATATGGTACGATTAGTTATTTCTTGTATAAAAGCAAAATCAAAAAAAGAAAATTCATAATTGTACAAGATGTGCTTATGGAAAAAAGAATGGGTGAATTTCATTTTAGAAACTCAAATCGACAAGGTCTGTTTAGTTTTAGATTGTCTTATATGAAACAAGGTGGAGACAGAAGATATGCAAAAAAATCACAAATAAGTGACTTAGATATATATTATTTTGAAAGTGCAAAAAGATATATACCCGTAACAAAAGAAGATGTATTTATAAAATATGCTGAACCACATAGCAAATTTTACACAGTAATATTTAACAAAAAAAGCAACGATATTTTTTACGTGTATTCTGAAGAGTTCTTCACTTATAATGAATAATAGAAAAGAATAAAACAAGCTTTAAAGAAGGAGGATATCCGTGGCTAAAGAAATTTTAACTAAAGAGAGATGCAGAAAAGATTTGTTATTCGAAAATAAAAAGTCACTTCTGAAAGCTCTTGTGTATTTTATAGTAACGCTTTTCTTTGTGATATCCGTTGCCTTTTTGTATATTTGCCTTTTTTCCTTTGACATTGAACGTAGTGGCATAGGCTTTTATTTGGGCATTATAGGCTTAATTATTTTGTCACTCTATGTACTCTTTTTTATCTGCTTGATATCCCTTTCGGTAATTCGTATTTTGATCAGATACAAGAAAATAAAAGAAGACAGATTTAATGTAACAGAAGATTATTTGGTTTGCATTCGGCAAAAAAATCCATGCAAGCTGACAAAAATAATTCCTGTAAAAAATTATATATTCTATTCATTAATTGAAGGTACATTTAGTGGCTGCTATTACGGCTCCATGAAAGAACTGGTGTTCAAGCAGACCTTGCCTTATGAAGCTTCCGTATTCAATACAGGTATTTTCAACTATTCATCTCCGGAAGATAAATTTTATTTGGTTACTCTTTATGGAAAAAATGAAAAACCTATTTATGCTTATAATTCTAAAATATATGAAATGACAAATTAAAAAGCGAGGGTAGTGCCCTCGCTTTTGTTATATAATCGTTTCCACAAAGGAATAGGTATCGGTAAGATATTTGTTTTTGCCGTTATCCCAATTGCCGAAGCGCTCAAAGGTGTCCGGACTAACAAAGAATGCCTCCTCCCAAATGGTGTGGAAGGGCCCAAAAAGATTTCTGTTGCTGACGGTTAATGTAAGCTCAATTTCATTTTCGCCCACCTTAAGAGCCTTTGAAATATCAAGTCTGCCTGAGAACATCATTCTGCCACAGTCCATACCGTTTACCTTAATGTCAATCAGGTGGAAGCGCTTGTCAATTACAAGCTCCCTGTGGGTGCTGTCCACCGTAACAGTCTGCCTTAGCTTAATATCTCCTGCAAAGAATGGGAAGCCGTCAAGAATAAGGGAGCTGATTTTGTTTTTCTGCTCACCCATACGGAAACCGTTACCGTTTATAACATTATCCATTTTGCCACGGACAAATTCGCCGTAAATACCGAAGTCGCCCATAAGATAAACAGGCTCAATGTTGGTGTCATAAACTAAGCAATTCTTAATGCTTTCTGTTACGTTTTCGCCGAAAAGAGCATAGTAAACCTGCTCACTCTGGTAATAATCCTTAACTATAACTATCTCATTTTTACCAAGCCTCAAAAGGTCTGCCACATCGTAAAGATAGGTGCTTCTTTCATATTCCCAAGTACCGATTTTAGAGGCAGAGCTTCCGTTTATGCACACGTCAAGGCACTTTTCCTCGGCAAGCAAGGTGCATTTGCTAGGCAAAGCATCTATATCAAGCTCATATTTAAGATACAGCTTACCCTCATATCTTAATTTAAGCAGAATATCGAACACGCCCATATGGTGAACAGGCTCAGAGTAGGATATTCCGTCAAGGGAGTAGCGTATCATATCAAGGGTGAAAAAGTTGTCAACCTTGTCTGTTAATTCAAAGGAATTATTAAGAGTTAAGGGCAAAAGGGCAGGGGAAGTGTCTGTTTTTTTGTTAGAGGCATAGAGAATACGGCTTTGACCCTCATAAAAATGAAGCTTACCCGACACCGCACGGTAGCTGTCTGTAAGAATATCGTATTCTTCAAAGGAGGAATAGCCGTCTATACCGATGCAAACGTCTGTTTCCTTGCCGAGATTTGCTATATAGACAAATTCTCTGCCATCGCTATCCACCCTGTAAGAAGCACGAACATTGTCGTTTTTCTCCATTTTAAAATGCGAATTTGCACAAATTTCCTCATACGTAGTGTTATTTTTGAGATATTCGTAGTCAAATTCCTTGCCCTCAAGGTGGGTAGGCTTCTTATCGCTTACTAAAATTTTACCGCCGTTTTTCACATACTCACAAAGGAATGCTTCAGTTGACTTATCCATTGTAAGCATTGTAGGCAGAATTATGTAGTCATATTTGCACTTGCCAACTATGAGGGAGCTGCCCTCAACCTTGCCGTATTTAGCAAGAAGAGTTTCATCAATAAAGTGGTGCTGAATACCCATAGCGCATAGCTTATTACAAAGATTCTTAAATGGCATCTCAAGGGAGTCGCCAAGGCCGTGCCAATTGCTTTCGGGGAAGCGCTTATACTCAAAGTAAGCTGAACGAATAGGGTGAAGCACACCTACATTAACCTGCTCAGTGCTTGTCGCAATAAGCTTACCGAGGTAGGAAAAATAGTCATTGAATTCCTTAAAATTCTTGCGTACCCAAGGATTTATATTAGAATAGTGTGCAGGGTAATCTCTCTTTCTCTGTCCGTATTCGGAATATGGAAGAAGATGCTGACACATCAGGTTAACACCGGAAATATACTGGCATTCTGCAATCTTTTTAAGCTCCAAGGGAGTCACGTCCCAACCGCAGCAGCCGTAGGTTTCGGTAAGTATCTGGTCCTTGCCAAGCTGAGCGCACACGCTATCAACCTGCTTAGGTGATATTTCATCGGAAACAGTTCTGCCAAGGTAGTCAATACCGGGGATATGCTCATATTCGTAAAAGGGCATAATACCTGCACAGCACTCCATCTGACCGCAAAGGCAATTTTCCTCAATGTAGTGGCCCGTCAGCTTGTAGCCGTTTTCGTCACACCAGCTGTAAACCTTTTTTGCAAAGTTTTCCAGCATAAGGGTCTGCATTCCTTTCCAGAATTTGTATCGGAAATCCCGATAGCCCTCCTTTTCAACAAACAAAAGTCCAAGCCCGTCAAGAATATCCTCATTGTAGGTATCCTTAAAATACTTGGGCATAACCTTAGTGTAGGGAGTGCCCCAGCGCTGATACTGAGGCTCATCGGTAAAGAAGCCCTTTAATCCGTGATTATCTCTTTTTTTGTATTCCTCATGGGTAAGAGCAATAAACTTGTCCACCACCTCAGGATTTAATATATCTGCATTAGATGTGGAGTAATGCTCATACACATTAAGACAATTCTTGCTATTTACAGAATCACGCACAAGCGCATCACCGCTTATATCATAGGACACAAGGGCGTTCTTGTCATACTCACCTATTTCATAGGTAAGGTATTTATCGTGGTTTTCCATATCCTCAAGAAGCTTGCCACCTACAAATCCGCTTGGCCAACCGTTTTCATCATAGGCGTACGCCTCCATGCCAAGCTCCTTGGCTCTCTTGGCGCAGGCATCAATACAATCAAACCACTTTTCGCCAAGATATTCGGTTTTAAGTCCACCACGGGCGTGCATAAAAAATCCGCCAATGCCGTTTTCATTCATCCATTCTATTTGTTTAATAAGCTCATCCTTGTCAAGCTCGTCATTCCACGACCAAAAGGGTAGAGACCTGTATTTTTTCTCAGTTTGCTTCATATCCGTCCTCCGAAATATAACTGATTTTATTTTAGCACATAAGAAGCGCAAAAGCAATAACTAGTATTTAACGGACAGAAAAAATAACCTGTTTGTACCTTTACTTGCTCCCACGCGTATGATAAAATGAATGTAACAATAAATATAGGAGGGCGCTATGAGAATACCTGAGGATATAAAAGCATACATAAAAAAGAAAAACAGAAAGCCTGTAATAAAGTGTATTATTACCATGCTTGTGCTGGGAGTTTTTCTCTTTCTTTGCGACGAAAGCTTTCACTATATACCCACAGTCGCAAAGATAATTTCCTATATTGTTATTTTGCTTATCCCCGTGTTTGCATTCCGTCTTCCCAAGCTTATATTTGACCGTTCTTGGCAGGGTGTAATTACTCAAATTTACATAGACGATCAGCCATATACGGCATACAAGGATTTTCCGGAGAGCATGTGGGCGAAAAAAACTCTTATTGCATTTGCAACAGTAAGGCTTGATAATGGAGAGGTAAAAACAGTAATGCTTCACCACGGCAAATACAATAATCATTTTGCCGCTATCATAGAAAGATACAGTGTAGGCAACAGGATAATTCATATAAGAGGTTCAAATCACTATCAGGTTATCACAAGCCACACTATAAATTGCATTATGTGCGGACACGTGTGCGATATAACAAACTCCACCTGCGAGGAATGCGGTTGCCCTCTTGCAATAAAATAGTTAAAGGCGTCTTTGACGCCTTTTTTTGATATTTGACATATGAAATATGTTGTGGTATAATATAATAAAAAGCGAAGGAGAATATAAATGAAAAAATTACTGTCGATTGTATTGGTTCTTACTTTTGTTATTTCATTGACCTCCTGTGGAAATGCATTTGATAATGCAGTTGAAGAAATGAAAGAGTATGGATTTAATGTTGCCCCCTCAGGCCCTATCTCCTGCTCAAACCTTGAGGATCAAACCGGAATAAAGTTTACAGGCAAAATATTAAGACACTTTTCTTGTATAGATTATGATGAGAAAACACATATGATTGTTAACTTGCTTGCAAATGAATTTGAGCATAAAAGTGACGCAAGGGCAATATACAATTATGTCAAGGAGCGAGGCTTATACGCCCAAATAAAGGGCAATGTTGTAGTGTGGGGCACTATGGAGGTAATTGAGGATCTCAATCTTTAAATTGAAGGCAAGGCTGTACAGCCTTGCCTTATTTAGTGAAAATCGTTGACAGGGCAAAATCGATGTGTTATACTTAAAATAGATAAATATGTGTTAAAGGAGAATTTAACTATGAACAATATTCCAAAAATGAAAATCGGTATTGTAGCTGTTTCCCGTGACTGCTTTCCCGAGGCGCTTTCCGTAAACAGAAGAAAGGCGCTTGTTAAGGCTTACGAGGACAAGTACGGTAAGGGCGATATTTATGAGTGCCCCGTTTGTATCGTTGAAAGCGAAATACATATGATGCAGGCACTTGAGGACGTAAAGAATGCAGGCTGTAACGCACTTTGCGTTTATCTTGGCAACTTCGGCCCTGAAATTTCCGAAACTATGCTTGCACAGAATTTTGACGGACCTGTTATGTTCTGCGCTGCAGCAGAGGAAACAGGTGATAAGCTTGTAGGCGACAGAGGCGACGCATATTGCGGTATGCTTAACGCAAGCTACAACCTTAAGCTCCGTAACGTTAAGGCTTATATCCCCGAATATCCTGTTGGCGATGCTGAGGATTGCGCAGATATGATTAAGGGATTCTTGCCCATTGCAAGAGCAATCTACGGTCTTAAGAACCTTAAGATTATTTCCTTCGGTCCCCGTCCTCACAACTTTATGGCTTGTAATGCTCCTATCAAGCAGCTTTACAATCTTGGTGTAGAAATTCAGGAAAACTCTGAGCTTGACCTTTTTGAAGCATTCCATAAGCACGCAAACGACCCCCGTATTGCTGAGGTAGCTGCCGATATGGCACTTGAGCTTGGCGCAGGCAACAAGAAGCCTGAAATCCTTAATAAGCTTGCACAGTATGAGCTTACACTTCTTGACTGGGTTGAGGCTAACCGTGGCTCTAAGAAGTATGTTGCTATTGCAGGTAAGTGCTGGCCCGCATTCCAGACACAGTTCGGCTTTGTACCCTGCTACGTAAACAGCCGTCTTACAGGCAAGGGCATTCCCGTATCCTGTGAGGTTGATATTTACGGTACACTTTCCGAGTACATCGGCGCTTGCATCAGCGAGGACGTTGTTACACTTCTTGATATTAACAACACAGTTCCCAAGGATATGTACAACGAAAGCATCAAGGATAAGTTTGATTACACTCTTACAGATACATTTATGGGCTTCCACTGTGGTAACACATGCAGCGCTAAGCTTTGCAAGCCCGAAATGAAGAATCAGATGATTATGGCACGTTCACTTCCCGAGGAGGTAACAAACGGAACTCTTGAGGGCGATATCGTTCCCGGTGAAATCACATTCTTCCGTCTCCAGTCAACAGCTGACAACCACCTTTACGCATATGTAGCAGAGGGTGAGGTTCTTCCCGTAGCTACACGCTCCTTCGGTGGCATCGGCATCTTCGCAATCAAGGAAATGGGCAGATTCTACCGTCACGTCCTTATTGAGAACGGCTTCCCTCACCACGGCGCCGTAGCATTCGGCCACTTTGGCAAATCAATCTTCGAGGTATTCAAGTATCTCGGCGCAGAGAACATCGGCTACAATCAGCCTAAATCCGTTCCCTACAAGACAGAAAATCCTTTCTGAAGCGAAAAATAAAAAGAGCAGAGAAATCTGCTCTTTTTTATGTAGTGTCAGGATAGTAAAGGGCGGTTAATCCTTAACAAGATGAGCCACATCTACAAATTCGTGGC
The DNA here is from genome assembly GCA_045542275.1 of Eubacteriales bacterium. GTDB lineage: Bacteria > Bacillota > Clostridia > Oscillospirales > CAG-272 > RGIG2000. The sequence continues at coordinate 8,061 of JAZQKP010000037.1, forward strand.
GAATATTTGTAATGCCCTCACTTGAAACTGTAATAGCTGTACCACCGCTAATGTCCGGACGCCAGTATGCGCCTCTACCTGCCTTAAGTCCAAAGGTAAAGCGAACGCCCTCATATACGATAGAGGAGAAGTTTACGTGGTCGTGTCCACATAGGCAATTCTTAGTTGAGTCAAGCTCCTTGATTACATCAAAGAAGCCCTCATCCTCCTTAAAACAGCACACGTCCTCGTAGTTTATGCCGAAGGAGGTGTCGTATCCGTCCTTAAAATGCTCACCCTTAAGGGCATCTGCAACGCTGATGGATTTTATATCAATTCCGTCCTTAAGTGCATTCTTAACTGCCAATCTGTAGGCATAAATAGGCTGGTGAGTGATTACCATTGTTTCCTTACAGCCAAGGTCTGTAAGCTTACATACATTCTCTTTGTACCACTCAATCTGATTGGGGAAAACCTTACCCCATCCCCAGTCCTCCTTGCCGTCCTTATTAATGAATTTTACACGGTCATGGGTGTCCATCATAATAAGACCCTCAACTATTTTTTCACCCTCGCAAATAGCAATTACAAAGTTGCCTCTGCCCAGCTCCTCAGGACCGTTTTCATAGATAAGATGCTCAAACTGCTTTAAGGATTCAATTACCCTATCAAGTATACCGTAGCCTCTATCCTGATCGTGATTGCCCCATATAAGTGTCCATGGGGTGTTATATTCCTCTATAAGCTTACCGAGATGAACATAGGATTCATACTGTCCTGCCCATGCATAGTCACCGCTTAAGGTAATAAGGTCAGGCTTAACTCTTTCGATAGTCTGTCTTATAGTTGTAACAAGAGGTGCGTGGTGCTTATGGTCGGGAGACCAGTCGCAATTATCTGCGTGGATATCCGTTAAATTTAGAATTATAAAATCTCTGTCCTTTGGCTTCTGTATTCTGAACATAGTAAATCTCCTTTGTTTGATGATTTAAGTATATCATAATAGCAAAGGAATTTAAAGGAAAAAGGGGAATATTTTTAATTTTTCGTTGACAAGAATTAACGATTATTGTATAATCAAGGTGTAAAATAAATATAATAAGGAGTTATCATGAAGAAGTTTTTTACAGAATTCAAAAAGTTCATCACACGTGGTAATGTGCTTGATATGGCTGTCGGTGTTATCGTCGGCGGTGCCTTCACAGCTATCGTAAACGCACTCAGCAACAATATCCTTAAGCCTATTATCAACTGGATACTCGCCCTCATTCTCGGCAAGGATTCACTTAGTGAGCTTTTCACATTCCTCGTTCGCACAGAGGTTACAAATGCGGAAACAGGTGAGGTTACAGTAGACCTTGCAAACTCCATCTACATTGACTGGGGTGCATTCATCAACGCAATTATCAACTTCCTTCTTATCGCGCTTGTGCTCTTCTCAATCGTAAGATTTATCAACAAGGTTAAGGCAGTAGATCTTGTAGATGACAGACTTACTAAGGAAGACAAGAAGCTTCTTAAGTCCAAGGGCGTAAGACTCACAGATAAGGAAGCAGTAGCAGCTTACCTTGCAGAAAAGGCAGCTAAGGCAGCTGAGGAAAAGGCTAAGGCTGATGCTGAGGCAGCAGAAAAGGCAAGACTTGAAAGAGAAGCTAACCCCACAGCAGAGGACCTTCTTAAGAAGATTCTTGCAGAAATGCAGAAATAATTAAAAAGAAAAGACGGGTTATCCCGTCTTTTTTATTGCTCTTTAAGAAAAGTTATGATATAATAAGTCTATACTTGGTGAAAAGGAGCTTTTTATGAGACTTTGTGTGGTTCTTCCTTGTTTTTTCAGAAATACGGATTTTTGCGACTCCGTAAGGATAGCTGCATCTCTTGGCTATGATGCTGTAGAGCTTTGGGGCTGGGGTGGAATTGACCCAGACAGTGCCAAGGCTGTGCTTTCCGAAACGGGAGTAGAGCTTCTTAGCATGTGTACAACGGAATTCCGACTTAATGACCCAAGCTACCGTGACGCATTTCTTGACGGACTTAAAAAGAGCTGTGAATTTGCAGCTATGCTTGGAGCAAAAAAGCTTATTACACAGGTAGGCAACGATACAGGCATATCACGTGAGCATCAGCATAAATCTATTGTAGACGGTCTTTGCGCTGCTGCGCCCATACTTGCTGAGTACGGAATTACCCTTATGATAGAGCCGCTTAACACAAAATTTGACCACCGTGGCTACTTTTTGGATACATCTGCCGAGGCATTTGATATTGTAAGGGAGGTAGGCTCACCTTACGTAAGAGTGATTTACGACATCTATCATCAGCAGATTACAGAGGGAAATATTATTCCGACTATAAAGGAAAATCTTCCCTACATCGCCCATCTTCACAGCGCAGGTCACCCGGGTAGACACGAGCTGTATCTTGGAGAGAGCAATTATCAGTTTATTATTGATGAGCTTGATAGGGCAGGCTATACGGGCGCTATGGGACTTGAATATTTTCCCACCGAGGACCCCATTGAAAGCTTACGCAAAACACGTAAGCTGTTTGTAAAATAATCTTTTTACGGAGGGTATGATTATCCCGTAACCTTAAAAACGAGCCGCTTTTTGCAGCTCACCGTGACCACTTTGTGCTTAAGTGGAAAGAAAATTAACGCCTTTAAATCACATTTAAGGTGGACAATATAAAATGGGTATAAGGGCGAAAGCCTTCATATTCAAAAAACGAAAGGTGATTTTATGAAAAGAGAGATAAAGAAAATTCTTGCCGTAGTGCTTATAATGGCTATGGTGTGCGTGGGGCTCAGCTCCTGCTCACCCCTTGAGTTCATTATGAATATTGCAAACGGCAATGTTAATGATACCGAGACAGAGGGCCCTATTCTGAACACAAGCGGTGACATAATCAATAACGATATTGTAATTAACAATAACAGTACCGACCTTGCCTTGGCTGCAAATATGGGACTTCGTTCTATTGTCAGCGTATATTGCTCATTCCCCGGCTCAGGTATCTTTGGCAGCTCAAGCTCAGCTGCAGGCTCAGGCGTAATCTATAAGCTTGACGAAAACGGCAGCGCCTTTGTAATTACAAACTACCACGTTGTAAGCAAGAGTGGCACATCTAACCTTATTGCCAACAAGATAAACCTTTATCTTTACGGCATGGAGGCAACAGAATACGGCATTCCCGCAACATATGTGGGTGGCTCAATGAACTATGATATTGCTGTTTTGAGAGTAGATAACAGCGAGGTGCTTAAATCTGCCATGGCAAGTGGCAGCGTGGCAGCTGCAACCCTTGGAAATTCCGATAAGATTGCAGCAGGGCAGAGCACAATTGCAATCGGTAATCCGGAGGCTGGTGGAATTTCCGTTACAACAGGTGTTGTCAGCGTAGATTCCGAGTATATTGATATGACAGGCTCAGACGATGTTACCCCTGTTTCCTTCCGAGTTATCCGTACGGATACAGCTGTAAACTCAGGCAACTCCGGCGGTGGACTTTTCAATGCTAAGGGTGAGCTTATCGGTATAGTAAATGCAAAAATAAGCAGCACCGATGTTGAAAATATAGGCTACGCAATCCCATCAAACGTTTCCCGTGCTATTGCAGATAATATAATTGATTTCTGCTACGGCAAGGACTGTAAGACCGTAATGCGCGGACTTCTTGATATTACAGTTACAGCAAATGCCCTTTCAACAAAATACAACACAGAGACAGGTATTCTTGAAAGATATGAGCAGATAGTTGTACATGAGGTCAACTTAGGTGGACTTGGCGCAGCCATACTTAAGGCAGGAGATATTCTTAAGTCAATAACTATCGGTGATAAAACAATTGAAATAACACGTCAGTATCACCTTATTGATGCAATGCTTGATGTAAGAGTTGGAGATACTGTATCTATGACCATAGTAAGAAACGGCGAGGAAAGGACTGTAAGCACAGTTATTACAGAGGGCTGCCTCGTAGCATATTAAGGAGATTATATGCGTTTACTTCTTTGTGAGGACGAAAGGTCCTTATCCCGTGCAGTAGAAGCAATACTGCGAAAAAACAATTATTCCGTTGATGCCGTGTACGATGGCAAGGATGCCCTTGACTATATCGTAAACGGAAATTATGATGGAGTAATACTTGATATTATGATGCCGATTATGGACGGAATTGAGGTTCTTAAGACGGTAAGAAGCAAAAATATCGACACTCCTATCCTCCTTTTGACTGCCAAAGCAGAAATTGAGGATAAGGTAAAGGGGCTTGATTGCGGAGCTAACGACTACCTTACAAAGCCCTTTGATACAAGGGAGCTTCTTGCGAGAATAAGAGCTATGACAAGGTCGGGAGGCGTAGGACACGATTCCCGTCTGCGCCTTGGAAATATAGTTCTTGACCTTGCCAGCTTTGAGCTTAGCTCGCCCTTTGGCAGCCATAAGCTTGCCAACAAGGAATTTCAGATGATGGAGATGCTTATGCAAAATCCCAAGCATCTTATTTCCACAGAAACCTTTATGGAGAAAATCTGGGGATATGACAGTGATTCTGAAATAAGCGTGGTGTGGGTTTATATTTCCTATCTACGCAAAAAGCTGACCTCTCTTAAGGCAGATGTGAATATAAAGGCGCACAGAAATGCAGGATACTATCTGGAGGCTCTTGAATGATAAGAAGGCTACGACTTAAGTTTATTCTTATTGCCATGGTGTCTCTGTTTGCCGTTCTTGCCATTACAATGACAACTATTAATGTGCTTAACTACCGTGGACTTATTGAAAGCGCTGATGAAACTATTGAGCTGCTTGAAAATATAGGAGGCGTTGCGCCACAGAACAGACCGCCCCATTCGGTAACTCCCAATGAAGATGGAATGTTTAACTCCATGACACCCATGGATATAAGATATATGTCCGTTGTTTACAATTCGGAGGGCTATGTTCTTTCCATTGTCAAGGGAAATACAAGCTTGACAAGTGATGAAATACTTACTCTTTCCGAGGCAGCGTACAATAAGGGCGGAGAATGGGATTTTTACGGAAATTACAGATATCACATTCGATTTACCAAAGATACAATACAGGTTACCTTGCTTGACTGCACCCGTGTTTTAAACACGTATACCGACTTTTTATGGACAAGCATCATAATTTCAGCAGCAGGACTTATAGCCGTATTTGTGCTTATATTTATTCTTTCGGGCATAATTGTTAAGCCTATTGCAAAGAGCATTGAAAAGCAAAAAAGCTTTATTACCGACGCAGGTCATGAGCTGAAGACCCCCATTACCGTAATTGACGCAGATGCTGAGCTTATAGAGCTTGATTACGGAGAAAATGAATGGCTTACGGATATTAAAAAGCAGACCAAGCGTCTGGCAACACTTACAAAGGACTTAATATACCTGTCGAGAATGGAGGAGGACGGCTTTAAGCTTAACGCCTTTGAATTTCCTATTTCGGACATAGTAAGCGAGAGGGCGGCTTCCTTTACAGCTATCGCCAAGACAAACGGTAAGAGCATAAAAACCGATATTGAGCCTATGCTATCCTACAAGGGAGATGAAAAGTCTGTATCTCAGCTTGTTTCCTTGCTTATAGATAACGCTATAAAATACTCGGCAAGTGAGGATACAATTGAGGTTTCCTTAAGTAAGCATAACAGATATATGATTTTAAGGGTTTCAAACCTTGCTCCCGGCGTGTCAAGGGATGACCTTGATAAATTCTTTGACCGTTTTTACCGTGGAGACAAATCAAGAAGTGCCGAGGGTGGATACGGACTTGGACTATCCGTTGCCAAGGCAATAGTCCTTTCCCATAAGGGAAAAATCACAGCAAGCCTCACCGAAAAAGGCAGACTTGAAATAACATCATTACTTCCAATATAAAAAAGACTGCAAGCGCAGTCTTTTTTTGATATTAAAAAGCTCTCGGCAATGGAAAGCACCATTTTGCAAAGAGCCTTTATAGGAGATAAAGATAATGACTTTTATCTTGGGGGCTTTCCACCCATACCGCCACCGTGCATTCCACCGGGACCTCCTCCCATACCACCCATGCCACCGGCTGAGCCGTAGAGAAGAGAATCCATATCTATAGTAGCCACACGTGTTCCACCTGTAAATGTGGTATTTGCTGCGTATCCGTTTCCGTCTGCGTTTGACACAGTAGCGCCGCAAACTATATAATAGGTTTCATCCTTGTTAATGTTAGGAGCAGTAATTACTGCACACTGATAAGCCTTTTTTGGAGTAAAGGAAGCAAGTATATTTCCGCTTTCGTCATAAATTCCGATAGACGTACCCTCGTTTTGCGTACCTGTAGCCGTAAATATAGCACCTTGGTTTGTAGCATCTGACATACCATGAGCCATGCCGTTTGCTCCCGTTGCTATAAACGTACCACCGTAGACAGATGCGCTTGAGGCATAGTCAAGGGAGCCGTTTCCACCGTTTGTAGGTCCACTTACAAGAGTTATACCACCGTTAATAACTATTGAACCGTTTGAATCTATTCCGTCGCCGTATGCATCTACAACTATATATCCGTCGGATATTACTATTTCGGCATTACTGTCACTGCCAAATCTGTCTCCACCAAAGGGACCACCCATTCCCGAGGAATCGTTGCCGCCTGCCGCATTCATTCCGTCATCGGTGGCTAATATGGATATATTTCCACCGTTAATCAGTATGCGCTGAGCCTCTAAGCCCTCATAAGAATATACAATATTGATTTTACCGCCACTTATTTCCAAATCCTTGTCTGCGTGAATGCCGTCATCGTTTGTGCGAATGGTGAAATCACCCTTGGAAATCGCAATGCTGCTATTTGCGTGAACACCGTCGTCCTTACCGCTGATTTCGTACACTCCTCCAAGGATATTTATATCCGTGTTTGATTTTAAGCACTTGCCCGAGTCCGATAGGTCTGCCTGTCCCGAGGTGATTTTAAAATCTCCGTCAGCTATTTTTAATAGAGTATGGGCCTGTATTCCGTCAGAGCCGGAGTTTATTAAAAAATCGCCGCCCTCGATATATACAAAGCCACGGCTTACATCCTCTTCATTATCAGAACGGATACCGTCAGTTCCGGCAGAAAGAGTAAGGGCTGCGTCCTTTATTTTTACACAGTCCTTGCCATTTACGGCACAGGAAAGGGCAGATATGTCAAGAGATGCGTTTACAATAATAAGATCATCCTTGGAAACTATACCGTGCTTGTAGTTGCCCTTGACTGTCAGCTTGCCTTTACCGTTTATTGTCAGATCGGCCTTTGAGAATATTGTGCCATCAAGAACTGAGCCATCGTCGGTGTAATCGTATCCGGTGCCGTCGCTAAGAGTGTTTTCACTTCCATCTGCAAGAGTTATAAACACTTTTTTACCGCTCTTTATATAGATTGCCGGACCCTGTGTGTTGTTAAGAGTAAGATTATCAAGCACCAGCTGAACCTTTGATTCGGGAGCATCTACCGTAATCAGCATATTATTTCCCGTTCCCGAAAGAATATAAGTGCCCTCATTTATTATTTTTATACCATCGGAATAAATTTCAACGCTATTATCTGCGCTTACCCCATTTTCACGGAAGCTGATATTTACAACGCTTGCGGACATCTCTGCTGATATATCTCTTTCTGTAAAGGTAAAATCCATATCCGATGTATCAATAGCATCAATACCGTCAGGTGTATAAAGCGTACCCGTATCGCTGCCACCGTCACCACAGGCACCAAGAGAGAGAGCAAGTATAGATATAATTATGATCAAAATAAATCTTTTCATTTCATACCTCTTTATTTAATATGTATTTAGTATATCTCTGTTACTTTAAGCAAAGCTAAAATAAAAATAAAAATACCTCCATTAGCGTAGTGCTTTCAAGACACTACGCATCGATATAAATCCCTTATAGGATTTGCGATATACGCTGATGCGTTTGATATGTGCTGACGCACTCGATATGCTCACTTCGTGAGCGTGGATTTATATCATATCGTGCTTGAGCAAAGCGAAAGCATATCGAAGTTGCCGAAGGCAAATATATCGAGCCGAGAAATGCGAGGCATATCGTCAATTGAATCGGGGCATTTGTGAACATAAATGCATTGTTAAAAATAAAAGGACAGAGAGTGTAAAAGCATTCTCTGTCCTTATCTAAGGAGTAGGGCGAAGCCCTAAAGTATGTATCTATTTGTTTTCCTTTGTATCGGTGCTTTCACCACAGCAGGATGAACAGGAGGAGCAGCCGCCGCTACAGCCACCCTTATTGCTTGAGGAATGGCAGGACCCACTATCGGGACAGCCGATACATTTTTTACCGCTTTTCTTTGCCTTTACTATGTAAGCCACAGCTCCACCGATAATAAGACAAATAGCAGCAATTACAATAAAATCTATAAGTTCCATATTTTTACCTTAAACGTTAGCAGCTTCCTTCTTCTTCTGCGCCTTAAGCTCAGCCTCAGCCTTGAACTGCTTCTGCTTCTTCAAAATAATAGCTGTAATAACAGCTGCAGCAGTAAGCACAAATACCCAACCGAGAATAGGCATCCAGATGCTATCAAACTTAGCTGTTTTTGAGAATACTGTGCCGAAGAAGTTTACAATAAAGCCGATGGAGTAGCCAACGGAGAACTGAAGACCGATGCCGGCAAAGAGCCACTTTTTGCTCTTGATTTCAGAGTTCATAGCACCGATAGCTGCAAAGCAGGGAGGTGTAAAGAGGTTGAACATAAGGAATGCAAGGGCAGCAGCCTTGGAAATACCGAGAACTGCAGCTACGTCAGCGCCTGCGCCTGCAATCATTTCAAGCTCCTCAAGGTCGAAGAAGTTGGATATGCCGTAGCATACAGCAAGAGTACCAACTACGTTTTCCTTAGCGATGAAGCCTGTGATTGATGCAGCGGCAAGCTGCCATGCGACTACACCTACAACAGGTGCGAATATGTAAGCAAAGGGAGTAGCAATTGTAGCAAGGATAGATGTGCTTTCCATGCCTTCCTCAATTACCTGAAGTCTCCAGTTGAAGTTCTGCATTACGTGAACAACGAAGTTACAAACAAGAATTACAGTTCCTGCCTTAACAATGAATGCCCAACCACGCTGACACATAGAAAGCGCAGCCTTTTTGATGCTGGGCAGCTTGTATTCGGGAAGCTCCATGATAAAGAAGGACTTTTTGTTCCTGTAGCCTGTGATAAGATTAATAAGAAGTGCGCAAAGGAAGATAATTACAATACCTACAAAGTACATAAGCGCACCAACCCAGGGGCCGCTACCGAAGAATGCACCTGCAAAAAGTGAAATTACAGGAAGCTTAGCGCCACAGGGCATAAAGGGTGTGAGCATAGCAGTAGATCTGCGCTCTCTTTCGTTTCTGATTGTACGGCACGCCATAACACCGGGGATAGCGCAGCCTGTACCTATAATAAAGGGGATAACTGATTTACCTGAGAGGCCAACCTTTTTGAATATGGGGTCAAGGACAACTGTTGCACGTGCCATATATCCGCAGTCCTCAAGAAGAGCAATAAGGAAGTACATTACCATAACAAGAGGCAAGAAGCCAACTACGGCAATTACACCGCCTATAATACCGTCAATAAGGATAGATGCGAAGATGGAGTCGCTGTTGATAGCACCTGCAAGTGCCTCCTGACCTGCTGTAAGCCAGCCTGTAATAAGGTCTGCAAGCCATACGGCAGGACCTGACTGGGAGATCCAGAATACTGCAAACATAACAGCTGCAAAAATCGGAATACCGAACCACTTGTTTGTAAGAACCTCATCAACCTTATCCTGCTTGTTTGTTTCGTTTGTGTGGACCTTTCTTGTTTCAACAGATGCTACAACACCGTTTACAAACTGGAATCGGTTTCTGTCCGCAGCCTCAACCGCAGCCTTATCAGTAAGGTCAATGTTGCCTTGAGTATAGGGTGATTTCTGACCCTTACCTATAACATCTGCCACAGCGGCAATAACGTTTTTCAAGCCCTTTGATGATGTGGATATTGTTTCCACAACGGGACAGCCAAGCTTTTTCGAGAGGGCGTCAACATCAATAGTTGTTTCCTTTTTCTTGTTGATGTCGGACTTGTTAAGCGCTACAACAACAGGAATGCCAAGCTCCAGAAGCTGAGTGGTGAAGAAAAGGCTTCTGCTGAGGTTAGTGCCGTCTACGATATTAATAATCGCATCCGGATTTTCTTCCTTTACATAAGCACTTGTAATGCTTTCCTCAGATGTAAAGGGTGACATGGAGTATGCGCCGGGCAGGTCTACTGCAACAAGCTCATTTTCTCCCTTGTAAAATGCCTTTTTAATGGGGTGCTCCTTTTTGTCAACGGTAACGCCTGCCCAGTTGCCCACCTTTTCATTCTTACCGGTAAGGGCGTTGTACATGGTGGTTTTACCGCTGTTGGGGTTACCCGCCAAAGCAATTCTCATGTTCGGTTTCCTCCAAAAAATCTCTATTTTCACAAAAATGTAAACTAAATCAATTTAGTTAGCGCTTGCTAACTGATTTTCCAAAAAAAGAAGAAGAAAATTTCTTCTCTTTAAATTAAAATGGCATCAGCCAGATTGTTATCAATATTGTATCTGCCGTCCTTGATGGCAACTACACAGCCGCTTCTGCGACGCTTGATTACCGTAATAGTCTCACCGCTGAAGCAACCAAGTGAAAACAAAAATGCATTAAGCTCTTCGTCGTCTGTTTCAATAGACTTAATGATATATTCCTTTCCTTCCTCAGCACTGCGTAAGGTCATGGCAATCTCCTTAAAAAATCATTAGTTAGCCTCTGCTAACGTCTAGATTATAGCACCTTAAAAATCATTTGTCAAGTAAAAAATTCAACTTTTTTGAAAATTTATCCATATAAACAAAGCAAGGGGCAGAGCAGGGACAGTATATGCACATTTTTTACAAAGGGACAGGATTATACAATATGCGCCTCACGGTATTTCATTATTTTATAGAGGATATAGTCACGTGTTACGGTTTCATCCTTCAGAAAATCAAGGAAGGAGGGAATATTGTCATAAAATATTCTGTCAAGCTCCTCTTTTGTAAAATGCTCACTGCCCATAATGGTTTTTACAAGCATTGAGGTAACACCGAGAAAGTACAGCCTTAATCTGTTGTCCTGCTCCTTAGTAAAGGAGCGCACACTCATATACTCAGCCATAGCACGGACGAATTCCATACCGTAATTATACATTACATCATATAAATATGTAGCATACGATGAGGAGAAGATGCTTTTATAAATTTTTCTGCTGTCAAGAATATACTGCAAGGTGTGCAGATAGCAGAAGCGAGGGGTGAAAAATATTTCAACTCCTCTTTTCATATCATATTCAAACAAATCTACAATTAGAGCATATTTGTCTGCAAAGGCACGGTAAAAGTACTGACGGGAGAAGCCGATTTCCTCCGCTATGCTTTTTACGGTCAATGAGTCAAAATCTGTCTTGGCAAGCAATTTGTCAAGGGCAGAGTGTACTTTAGGCATTATTTTATCAAGATTTACCTCATTTTCCATCAAAAAATCTCCTTTTTGCGACGGGATACAACAATTTAGTTTACACTTTTGCAAATGTGTCAATTTAATTATAACATATAATATGTTAAAATACAAGTGTATGTACTTAAAAAATAATTCAGGAGGATTTTTATGAGTATTGGAAATTCAATTGAGTTCATGGGCACTCCTGCACAGGAGGCAGAACTCAAAAAAGTAATCGCAAAGTACAAAGAACAGCCTGGCGGACTTATGCCTGCATTGCAGGAGGCTCAGGGCATCTACGGATATCTTCCTTATGAGGTTCAGAAGATGCTTGCTGAGGGTATGGACGTTAGCATGAGTGAGGTTTACGGCGTAGCTACATTCTATGCACAGTTCTCACTTGTACCTAAGGGAAAGTACATTATCAGTGTATGTCTCGGTACAGCCTGCTACGTTAAGGGCGCTGACAGAGTTCTTACAGCAATTGAGGAGAAGCTTGGTATCAAGAGTGGCGAATGCACACCTGACAGAAAGTTCTCTATTGAAGCATGCCGTTGTGTAGGCGCATGCGGTCTTGCTCCCGTTATGACAGTTAACGGTGAGGTTTACGGTAAGGTAACACCCGAGCAGGCAGTAAAAGTAATCGAATCCTATATGGCTAAGGAGGACTGAGTAAAATGAAAATGACTATTGAAAGACTCAATGAAATCAAGGCTCAATATGAGCCCATAGTTAAAGCTCGTAACCTCGTTGGCGAGTATGCTGATGAGATGGCTCAGCACTCTCAGTACAGAAAGCAGATTCTTGTTTGTGGCGGTACAGGCTGTACTTCCTCAGGCTGCGGTAAGGTAGTTGAGGCTCTTGAGAGAGAGCTTAAGGCTAACAACTGCGATGACGTTCTTGTTGTTAAGACAGGCTGCTTCGGTTACTGTGCAATGGGTCCTATCGTTATTGTATATCCCGAAGGCGCATTCTACAGCCAGGCAACTGCTGAGGGCGCTGCTCGTATCGTTAAGGAGCACATTATCGGCGGTAACGTATGCAAGGATCTTCTTTTCCCTGAAACAGTTCAGGAAAACGGTGAGGTTCTTCCTCTCGGTAAGATTCGCTTCTACAAGAAGCAGATGCGTATCGCACTTCGTAACTGCGGTGTGATTTCTCCCTTTAATATTGATGAATATATTGCAACAGACGGATACCGTGCTTTACATAAGGTACTCACATCTATGAGCCAGGACGACGTTATTTCCACAATGCTCGCTTCCGGACTCAGAGGTAGAGGCGGTGCAGGCTTCCCCACAGGTAGAAAGTGGGCGTTTGCAAAGGCTTCTGTTGGTGATGTTAAGTATGTATGCTGTAACGCAGACGAGGGTGACCCCGGTGCGTTCATGGACCGTTCTATCCTCGAGGGTGACCCCCATGCTATCATCGAGGCTATGGCTATCGCAGCTTACACAATAGGCGCTAAGCAGGGTTACGTTTACGTTCGTGCTGAGTATCCTATCGCTGTTGAAAGACTTAGAATCGCTATTAATCAGGCTCGTGAATACGGCTTGCTCGGCAAGAACATTTTCGGTACAGATTTCTGCTTTGACCTTGACATCCGTCTTGGCGCAGGTGCCTTTGTATGTGGTGAGGAAACAGCTCTTATGGCTTCTATCGAGGGTAAGCGCGGTGAGCCTCGTCCCCGTCCTCCGTTCCCTGCAGTTAAGGGTCTTTTCGGAGTTCCTACAGTTCTTAATAACGTTGAGACATACGCTAACGTTGCTCAGATTATCCTTAAGGGTGCTGACTGGTTCTCATCTATCGGTACAGAGGATACTAAGGGTACAAAGGTATTCGCTCTCGGCGGTAAGATCAACAACGTAGGTCTTGTTGAGGTTCCTATGGGTACAACTCTCCGTGAGATCATCGAGGACATCGGTGGCGGTATTCCTAACGGCAAGACATTCAAGGCTGCTCAGACAGGTGGTCCCTCCGGCGGATGTATCCCTGCTGAATATATTGATACTCCTATCGACTTTGCATCTCTCTCCAAGATCGGCTCTATGATGGGCTCAGGTGGTCTTATTGTAATGGATGAGGATACATGTATGGTTGATATTGCTAAGTTCTACCTTGAGTTTACATGTGAAGAGTCCTGCGGTAAGTGCTCACCCTGCCGTATCGGTACAAAGCGCTTGCTCCAGCTTCTTGAAAAGCTTACAGACGGTAAGGGCGAAATGGAAGACCTTGAGAAGATTGAGGAGCTTTCCAAGCATATGCAGTCCTCCTGTCTCTGCGCACTCGGTCAGACAGCATCTAACCCTGTTGTATCAACAATCAAGTTCTTCCGCGATGAGTACCTTGCTCATATCGTAGATAAGACATGTCCTGCTCATAAGTGTAAGAAGCTTACACGTTATATTATCAATCCTGACAAGTGTATCGGTTGTACACTTTGTGCTCGTAACTGTCCTGTTAAGGCTATTGACGGTAAGGTTAAGGAAAAGCACGTTATCAATCAGGATAAGTGCATTAAGTGTGGCGTTTGTCTTGGCAACTGTAAGTTCAAGGCAATCTACACAGAATAAGGGGGCATAACATAATGAAAATGATTAACTTAACAATTAATAATATTCCTGTAACAGTTCCCGAAGGAACAACTATTTTACAGGCTGCTAAGCAGATCAATGTAGATATTCCCTCACTCTGTTACTTAAAGGACCTCAACTGCATCGGTGCATGCCGTGTATGTGTAGTTGAAATCGTTGGCAGACGCGGTCTTACAGCTGCTTGTACATACCCTGTTGAAGAGGGCATGAAGGTGCTTACAAACACACCTGCAGTTCGCGCTTCCAGAAAGACAACTCTTGAGCTTATTCTTTCCACACATAACAGAAAGTGTCTCTCCTGCGAAAGAAGTGGCAAATGTGAGCTTCAGAAGCTCGCTGCCGACTACGGCTTGGACGAGGACAGATTTGCAGTAGAGGATGAGCTTGTTCCCATCGACTACTCAACTCCTTACGTAGTTCGTGACAATAACAAGTGTGTAAACTGCCAGAGATGTATCGCTGCTTGTAGCAAGATGCAGTCCGTTGGCGCTATCGGTAACATCCGTCGTGGTTACGACGTTCATGTTGGTAGCCCCTTCGAGCTTGGTCTCGGCTCCACAGCATGTGTAGGCTGCGGTCAGTGTATCGTTGCTTGTCCTGTTGGCGCACTTTCCGAATACTCCAATGTTGATAAGGTTTGGGCTGCAATCTCTGATCCTACAAAGAAGGTAGTATTCTTTACAGCTCCCTCTATCGCAGCTACTCTCGGTGAGTGCTTCGATATGCCTGTTGGCACAAACGTAGAGGGCAAGATGGTTACAGCTATTAAGATGCTCGGCGATGTTGAGGCATTCAACATGAACATCACAGCTGACCTTACAATCGTTGAGGAAGCTAATGAGCTTATTAACAGAGTTAAGTCTGATAAGCCCCTTCCCATGTTCACATCCTGCTGTCCCGGTTGGATCAAGTTCTGTGAGCACAATTATCCTGAGCTTCTTCCTAACCTCTCATCCTGCAAGTCTCCTCAGCAGATGTTCGGTGCACTTCTTAAGAGCTACTACTGCGAAAAGAACGGTATCGATCCTAAGGACCTCTTTGTTGTCAGCGTAATTCCTTGTACAGCTAAGAAGTTCGAGGTTGAAAGAGAAGAGTTCCACGCAGATGTTGACGTTGCTCTTACAACAAGAGAGCTTGCTAAGATGATTAAGAACGCATCCATCAACTTTACAGACCTTGCTGACTCCGAGTTTGATGATCCCTTCGCACTTGCAACAGGTGCCGGCGCTATCTTCGGTGCAACAGGCGGTGTTATGGAGGCTGCTCTCCGTACAGCTAACAATCTCCTTGGCGGTAACAATGAGGCAGTTGTATTCTCTGATGTTCGTGGCACAACAGGCATCAAGGAAGCAACATATACAATCAACGGTACAGAGGTTTCTGTATGTGTAGCCAGCGGTCTTGCTAACGCAAGAAAGGTTATCGAAATGATCAAGTCCGGCGAAAAGAACTATCTCTTTATCGAGATCATGGCTTGTCCCGGTGGATGTATCAACGGTGGCGGTCAGCCTTACCAGTTCGATGCAGTTCGTAACTTCGTTGACCTTAAGGCTCTTCGTGCTGCAGTTCTTTACTCTGCAGACGATAAGAACACCTTGAGAAAGTCCCATGAGAGCCCTGTAGTTAAGGCACTCTACGACAACTATCTTGGTAAGCCCGGTGAAGAGAAGGCACATCACCTCCTCCACACTAAGTACACAGCAAGAAAGAAGTACAACTAATATTTCTATAATTGAGAGCCTTGCACAAAAGTGCAAGGCTCTTTTATAATATAATATTATAGACAAAATTCGTCATTTCTCTTTTCAAGCGAAGAAAAATATGGTATAATATTCCTGATGCGAAATATTGCATTTTACAGTAAAAAAAGTAAATTCTAATTCATATAAGCAGACAAAGGAGATTTTTATGGATTTTTGGGATATACTTGCTTTAGTAGGTGGACTTTGCTTGTTCCTTTTCGGTATGAACCTTATGGGCTCTTATCTTGAAAAGGCTGCAGGTGGTGGACTTAAAACTATTCTTGGCAAGCTTACAACAGGTAAGGCTGCAGGCTTTTTCACAGGTCTTGGCGTTACTGCAGTTGTTCAGTCCTCATCGGCAACTACTGTAATGGTAGTAGGCTTTGTTAACTCAGGACTTCTTACTTTAAGACAGGCAATTAATGTAATTATGGGTGCTAACGTAGGTACAACCGTTACCGCGTGGCTGTTAAGCTTGACAGGTGTCAGCGGCGATGCATGGTATGTGGAAATATTCAAGCCTACATCCTTTACACCTATTCTTGCTCTTATCGGCATAATTTTATTTATGGCATCAAAGAGCAACAAGAAAAAGGATATCGGTGTAATTCTTCTTGGCTTTGCCACACTTATGTACGGTATGGACGCAATGTCAGCCTCAGTTGCAGGACTTAAGGAAAGCGAAGGCTTTGCATCTATTCTTACCTTGTTTGATAACCCCTTGATGGGCGTGCTTACAGGCGCACTTCTTACAGCAATTATTCAGTCATCCTCTGCATCAGTAGGTATTCTTCAGGCCCTTTCCTCTACAGGTGCAATCAGCATCGGTATGTCAATTCCAATTATTATGGGTCAGAATATCGGTACCTGTGTAACAGCGCTTATTTCCTCAGTAGGTACAAACAGAAATGCACGCCGTGCATCTGTTGTTCATTTATCCTTCAATATTATCGGTACTGCAATTCTTCTTATAGTATTCAGCATTGTAAGATCGGCTGTGGATATCCATATACTTGGGGATAGTGCAGACCAGTTTACTATCGCTATTTGCCATACATTATTTAATATCCTTTGTACAGCAATAATGCTTCCTTGCGCTGGCTTACTTGAAAAGCTTTCCATGAAGATTATTCCCGAGCCAAAGGATGCGGACAAAAAGGATAAAATTATCCTTCTTGATGAGCGTCTTATGACAACTCCCGCTATCGCTATTGAGCGTTGCCGTGCGGTAACAGAGCAGATGGCAAGCATCAGTAAGGCATCACTTTATAAGGCTATGGCTCAGCTTGATGAGTTCAATGCTGATATAGGCGCAGAGATTCGTGATGAGGAGGGACAGGTAGATAAGTATGAGGATATTCTTGGCTCCTACCTTGTTAAGCTTAACACATTCCCCCTTACCGACAAAGATATGCGAGAGAGCGCAAAGCTTCTTCACCTTATAGGCGATATTGAACGTATTTCCGACCACGCAGTAAACATTGTGGAGTCTGCAGAGGAGCTTAACGAAAAGGGAATCGTATTCTCAGACTTTGCCCTTGGTGAGCTTAGAGTTATTATTTCCGCAGTTAAGGAAATTGTGGAGCTTAGCTATGTGGCATATGTAAATAACGATATTTCAGCTGCCAAGAAGGTTGAACCTCTTGAGCAGGTAATTGATAACCTTAAGGAAAAGCTCAGAACAAGACATATTGAGCGTTTGCAGAACGGTGGATGTACAATTGAGGCAGGCTTTATCTGGAGCGACCTCCTTAACAACCTTGAAAGAGTATCCGACCATTGCTCAAATATTGCAGGCTGCGTTATCGAAATGGCACATAACAGCCTTGACCTTCACCAGTATCTTAAGAATATTAAAGAGGGCAAGGGCGAGTTCGTTGACGATTACGAAAGATTTTCACAGGTGTATTCAGTATAAAAGAAAAGACTGTTGCGAGTGCAACAGTCTTTTTGTTATTTTGTTTTGCTGGCGAAATCAGCCATCATATCGGCGATTTTTATTTGCTGAGGGCATACAGCCTCACAGCTACGGCAGCCGATACAAGCGGTGGGACGCTTATCCTCTGGCATAGTGCCGAGAACCATAGGCGCAATAAAGCCACCCTTGGACATTGTATGCTCATTGTAAAGCTCAATTATCTTGGGAATATCAAGCTCCATAGGGCAATGGTCGGTACAGTATCTGCAGGAGGTACAGGGCAGAGCTGTTTTTCTTATCATATCGTCTGCAATCTCTGCAAGAGCCTTAAGCTCAGTATCGCTTAAGGGCGCTTCCTTTTCGTAGGTCTTAATATTTTCCTTAAGCTGCTCCATATTAGACATACCGGATAATGTCATCTTAACCTCAGGTATTCCCTGAATAAAGCGAAATGCCCATTCAACAACGGTAGCATCGGGACGCAAAGCGCTCAATTTAGAGGAATATTCCTCGGGGAGTGTGGCTAATTTGCCACCGCGCACAGGCTCCATAACCCATACGGGTATACCAAGCTTAGTTACCATTTCCACCTTTTCCTTGGCGCTTTGGAATTTCCAGTCAAGGTAGTTTATCTGGAGCTGACAGAATTCCATATCCTTGCCGTAGGCATCAAGGAACTTCTGCATGGTAGCAAAGCTTTCGTGGGTGGAAAATCCTAAATGACGGATACGTCCACGCCTTTTTTGCTCCATAAGGTATTCGTGAATCTTATATTTAGGGTCTATGTACATATCTACATTCTTTTCGCACACATTGTGGAAAAGATAAAAGTCAAAGTAGTCCACCTGAAGCTTTTTAAGCTGCTTTTCAAATATTTCTTCAACTTTTTCCATGTTGGATACATCGTATCCGGGGAACTTTGTGGCAACATAGTAGCTTTCTCTTGGGTGATTTTTAAGTGCCTTACCAATTGCAATCTCAGAGTTTCCTCCATGGTAGCCCCAGGCTGTGTCAAAATAGTTAATGCCGTTATCAATAGCGTATTTTACAAGACGAGCAGTTTCCTCTTCGTCAACATCGTTGTAATTTTCCTTAGTGGGCAGACGCATAGTTCCAAGGCCAAGGGCAGAAAGCTTCAGGCCCTTAAATTCATTGTAAATCATAGTATCTCCTTAGTTATAATTCTTGCCAAACTCTGACTGTGAAAATGCCTTGGCGGAGAACTGTGCAAGCTCTGTATTTTCAAGTGTCTTGCCGTTAAGAGCTTCAACTCCTGCGCCGATTGCGTACACGGGCACGTTGTAGTTTGTATGGCTGTAGGATTCAAACATAAAGCCCGGGCCAAGTGCAGGGTAAGGAGTAAGCTTGCCTGTTTCGTGGTCGGCTGTAACTATTAATGCTACATTAGGATGGCAAAGCGCAAACTGTGTTGCATATGTAATTGCATCGTTAAAGCGAGCCACGTGTCCGATTGTCGCCCAGATATCCTGCTTTTCGGATGCCTTATCAATCATAGCCTCTTCAACCATAATAAAGAATTTGGAATCCTTTGAAATCAGCTCAAGAGCCTCAGCAACCTTAAGGGTAAGGTCGTTTGCCACATCTCCTGCAATATAGTCAATTTCCTTATTTGCAATAAGCGCATCAATCTGACCCTGAAGAACCTCTGTGTCGTGTCTGCTTGGGTGGTGGCAAAGATATGCCGAGGGAGTTGCACCCGTTATAACATCGGTGGTAATTACTGCAGTCTTTGCACCGCTTTCTCTTGCAAGCTCACGTACGTTTTTAAGTACGGTACCGTTTTCGTCTACGCCAAGATGCTTGTTAATGGTTTTAAAGCCCGTTGACATAGCAGTTGCAGATGCGGCGCTGTCTGTGTAGCCCGCCTCTCCGTTCATAACGGAAAGAGAACGGGTAACGCTTTTAGCAGAAACAGGGAACAGATTGCCCACAAAGGTGCCAATCTTGTTTTTCTCTGTCATTGCCACGTGCTGAAATCCCATTCCGTCGCCAATCATAAAGATTACGCTGTCATAGGTATCCTTAAAGGTATATTCAAGGGCAATCTGCTTTTTCGGAATAGATTTTACGTTTGCGTTTTCGCCCTTTTCGTTAATTGCGCCTACTATATGGTTATTTACAAGGTCGTTGCAAGCGCCACCAACATAAATTCCTGCGCCCTTTACTACAATTTTGCTGCCCTTGGCAAGGAGAAGATATTCCTTATCCTTAAGCTCAAGTGTTGCATCCTTGGACAAATCTCTGTTAGTTTCGCCAACAAGAATTTCACACTCGGTCTCTTCCTCGCTGTCGGTAATAATTGTAAGCTCAACACCCGTCTTTTCCTTTAGTAAAAGCACAAGGTTTTTTGCTGCATATTCGGTTGTCTTATCGCATTCGGATGGGATAACAACCTTAAAATCTGTCAGGGAGTGTCCGTTAATGGAGATGCCGTCATCGCTGCCACATCCAATAAGGGTAATAGCAGAGGCAAGCATACAAACGCATAATAATAATGTTAGTAGCTTTTTCATAATTCGCCGCCTTTCCTTTTTTCACTTAAATTTTATCATATTAAAATAAAAATATCAAGAAGAAAATAAAAAAGCCCACAGAGTGTGGGCTTTTTACTGTCATTTAGAAATTAACTCAAGCTTTTCCTTACGGGAAAGACGCTTTATATGCCATTCTCGGCTTCTTGCTTCCGTTGGAGTGTCAAGCTCCTCAGTGTAAACCACCTTGACAGGCAAGCGGGAACGGGTGTATTTGCCACCCTTACCCTCATTGTGTGCCTTAAGCCTGTTATCAAGGTTGTTTGTCCACCCTGTGTAAAGGGTGCCGTCGGCACATTCAAGTATATAAACAAGGTTTCCCATCAGAGCATTGAGCAAATAAGGTCAGAAATTTCGGAGGGGTTGTCAACGGTAAGTCCACCGATAAGACGTGCCTGAGCGTAGAGTATCTTGGCATAGGAGCCAACCTTTTCCTTATCCTGAATGTAAAGCTCTTTAAGTCTTTTTGCAATAGAGTGGTTTACATTGATATTGAGAACAGTCTGCGCCTTAATCATAGATTTGTCAGCGCCGGGCATCTTGGAAAGAACCTTTTCCATTTCGTAGGAAAGCTCACCCTCACTGGAGAGAGAAACAGGGTGCTTGCCAAGAGAGGATGTAAATCTTACAGCGTGTACATCGCCGATTGCTTCCTTCATATAATCAAGAAGCTCCTTGTATGCTTCGTTTTCGGCAGAAAGCTCCTTCTTTTCGTCCTCGCTTTCTATATCAAGCTTATCTGTGCAGATGTTTTTGAATTCCTTGTCATCATACTTCTGCATCATTTTAACTGCAAATTCATCCACGTCATCGGCAAAATAAAGCACCTCATAGCCCTTTTCCCTTACCGCCTCAACCTGAGGAAGCATCTTTATCTTGTCAACTGTTTCGCCACAGGCATAGTAAATTGCGCCCTGACCCTCCTTCATACGGGAAACGTATTCCTTAAGGGTAGCGTATTTATCCTCATTAGAGGAAACAAACATAATAAGGTCAGCAAGGTTATCCTTGTTTGCGCCGTAGCTTTCGTATATGCCAAATTTGATTTGTGCGCCAAAGGCAGAGAAGAACTTGTCATACTTTTCACGCTCATTTGACTGCATCTTTATAAGCTCATTTTTAATCTTCTTTTCAATAGCCTTGGCAATCACCTTAAGCTGACGGTCATGCTGAAGCATTTCACGGGAGATATTAAGGGATAAATCCGCACTGTCAACAAGACCTCTTACAAAGCTGAAGTAATCGGGCAAAAGGTCCTTGCATTTTTCTGTAATCATTACTCCACTTGAGTAAAGCTCAAGTCCCTTTTCGTAGCTCTTGGAGTAAAAATCGTAGGGGACGTGTGCAGGAATGAACAAAAGTGCTTCAAAGGTGGAAAGACCCTCGGATTTCTGAGAGATAGCCTTTAATGGCGCCTCATAATCGTAGAATTTATCCTGATAGAAGGAATTATATTCCTCCTCGGTAATCTCAGCTGCGCTCTTTTTCCAAAGAGGAATCATGCTGTTAAGTGTTTCAAGCTGGGTTACTGTTTCATATTCGTTTTCGGTACCCTCTTTTTTACGGGATGTTGTCACATCTGTCTTGATGGGGTACCTTATATAGTCGGAATATTTTTTAACAAGGGAACGAAGCTTGTATTCGTCAAGATACTCAGAATACTTTTCGTCATCGGTATCTGATTTCAAATGTAAGCAAATTTCCGTACCGTAGCCGTTTTTTGTGGAATTTCCGATAGAATAACCGCTTACTCCCTCGGATTCCCAAATGTAAGCCTCATCTGTACCGTAGGGCTTAGTCACTACTGTAATCTTGTCGGCAACCATAAATGCAGAGTAGAAGCCAACACCAAACTGACCGATTACGTCAACATCCTTCTTGTCCTCATGCTCTTTTTTAAAATCAAAGGAACCGCTTTTTGCAATAGTACCAAGATTATTTTCAAGCTCCTCCATTGTCATACCGCAGCCGTTATCTGTAATTGTAAGAGTATTTGCACTCTTGTCAGCCTTAAGAACTATTTCATAGTCCTCACGCTTTAATGTAACTGTGCTGTCGGTAAGTGAACGGTAATAAAGCTTGTCAATCGCATCGCTGGCATTGGAAATAAGCTCTCTTAGGAAAATTTCCTTGTGAGTATAGATGGAGTTTATCATCATGTCAAGCAATTTTTGCGATTCGGTTTTGAATTGCTTTTTTCTCATATTAAACACCTCTTTATTTTTATTGCAGTGGAAACTGCGTATTAATACAATTATACATCATTATAGTGGAGATTATCAAGTAAATAATATGAATTTTACCTTAATTATTCTTGAAAATAAGGTGATATGGTGATATACTGTTTGTATCACGTCTAAGGAGAATGAAATGTTAGTTAATAAGGGCAGACCGAGAAATGAAGAGGGCAGACAGGCAAGGGAAATTCGCACCTATGATTTCCTTGACAGTCTTGGAATTGAATATTATCGCATAGACCATGAGCATCTTGATACAATGGAGCAATGCGAGGCAGTAGATGTGGCTCTTGAAACCGTGCTTTGCAAAAACCTTTTTCTTTGCAACCGTCAGCACACAGCCTTTTATCTTCTTATGATGCCCGGCGCTAAGCATTTTAAGACTAAGGAGCTGTCAAGTCAGATAAACACCTCCCGTCTTTCCTTTGCTGAGCCTGAGTATCTTCTTGAATATCTAGATATTATCCCCGGCTCAGTAAGTATAATGGGACTTATTAATGATAAGGACAATAAGGTAAAGCTTCTTATAGATAAGGACGTTATCGTCCCCGACCATATCGGCTGTCACCCCTGCGCCAACACCTCAAGCCTTAAAATTCGCACCGAGGACGTATTAAACGTCTATCTCCCTGCCACTAATCACAAGCCTACCTTCGTTGAGCTAAGTTGGTAATCCCTCGAGGGGAACTTTTGCAAAGCAAAAATCATAACTTGCGTAAGCAATCATAACTACGCCTTTGCGTATCATAACGTCAGCCTTGCTGACTCATAACTAAACACTTGACATTCAAATTTTTTTATGCTAAAATAACTATAAGTGATTGGGAAGACACCATAACAAAACGTAAATCACAAAACTGAATACGATAAGGGGGAGATACCCATTACAAAAAACGTTAATGTTGTAGACAGTCAAGGAAATAAGTACGAAGCGACCTACCCAAAAAGGGCACAAGGTCTTGTTAAAAAAGGCAGGGCACGCTTCATAGATGAAAATACTATATGCCTTGCGTGTCCGCCGAATGAATATTTGGAGGATATAGAAATGTCAGAAAATAAGAATATAAATACAGAAGCAGTAGTTGAAGAAACCAAAAAGCCTAAGTTTACAATTGAGTATGTTCTTGAAAAAATCGAAGAGCTTACAAAACAGCTTGAATCAGTAGATAGAGTAGCAAACTGTATCAGCTCAGTATCGGATGAAATTGATACAGATGAGCCAGAAATTGCAGAGCATTGGGGAGAAGTATGCTCCATTAAAGCTGCTGCAATAAGAGAGGTTTTCACTCAAAGAGAGGCAAATCTAAGGAAATTGCTGGATTATTATATCGAATTAAGCCACGATTTGAGATCGAACAATTATAACCCCATTTAATAAAACCGCACCCCATAGCGATTGCTCGCTATGGGGTGTTTTATTTATAGCCTCCATCTCAGAGGGAGGGGGACCGCGTTAGCGGTGGAAGGAGTCAACTCCCTCAGTCACCTTCGGTGCCAGCTCCCTCGGGGAAGGAGCCTGATCGAGATTGAAACTTTGCGACTACGTCACAAAGTTTCAACCTTTATAACTGTGTCAATTTCATCAAATGTATTAAATGGCGGGACGTGGATGAAAAGAAGGTCCTCGCCCTCGTAGGAATCTCTGTTCCAGGGGTCAGCTGTACTGATAAGACTGCCGTCAGAAAGACGTGTTGCAGCCTTTACCTTATATTTAAAGTTTTCAACCACAAGTGTGTCTGTGTTGCAATCGGTAATATGAAGATAAAAGGTATTGCCGTTCCTTGTAATTCTGCCCCATTCGGGCTTAGGTAAGCCACTCATGGTGCAGCCGTAAACGCTTTCGCCGTTTTTATCCATCCATTTGCCCACCTCTGTAAGAATTTCCACACTCTTAGCAGGAATTATACCACGGGCATCAGGGCCAACATTAAGGATAAGATTGCCACCCTTACTTGCACATTCAACAAGCATATGGATAACATTCTTTGCGCTCTTGTAGTTTGTATCACGGGAGCTGTATCCCCAGTTATCGTTAAGTGTCATACAGGTTTCCCAAGGAATAGGGTTACCCTCATAGTCACATACGCCACGGGCAGGAATCATCTGCTCCGGTGAGCCAAAATCTCCCGCATAGTAAACAGGCTCCTTAACCTTGATATCACCGCCGATACGGTCATCAATTATAACATCGGGGTTGATTTCACGAACCATTTTAATAAGCTTGGTGGCATCCCACTTTTCACCTGTCATTTCATTATAGTGGAAGTCAAACCAAAGAATATCAATCTTACCGTAATTAGTCATAAGCTCCTTAACCTGACCGTGAAGATATTCAATATATCTCTCAAAGTGCTCACCCTGATGCTTGTAAGCCTCATTACCTCTCATAGGGTGATGCGCATCATTGTAAGCAGGGTAGTCGGGATGATGCCAGTCAAGTAATGAATAGTAGAAGCCAACCATTATGCCCTCAGCACGAAAGGCATCAACATATTCCTTAACCAAGTCCTTGCCGATAGGTGTGTTTGTCGCCTTATAATCGGTTAGCTTACTGTCAAAAAGACAAAAGCCATCGTGATGCTTAGTTGTAAGCACAGCATATTTCATTCCTGCAGCCTTGGCAAGCTTAGCCCACTCACGGGGATTATAATCCTTGGGGTTGAAAATGTCAAAATAAAGCTGATATTCCTCATTTGAAACACGGTCAACGGAGCGAATCCACTCACTTCTTGATGCTCTTGCGGGAATAGCGTAAAGTCCCCAATGTATAAACATGCCAAAGCGCTTTTCCATCATAGGCGCAACTCGTAATTTTCTTGCTTCGTCCATAATATTTTCCTCATTATATTTAAAAAGGGCTGCCGCAAAGCGACAGCCCGATTTTATTTAAACAAATTTCTATTTGCTGTTAAGCGGATAAATGCTTATTTATTCTTGATAGCAGCCTGAGCAGCAGCAAGTCTTGCGATCGGAACTCTGAAGGGAGAGCAGGATACGTAGCTAAGACCGATTCTATGGCAGAATTCGATAGATGTGGGGTCGCCACCGTGCTCACCACAGATACCGAGGTGCATGTTGGGACGAGCTTCACGACCTGCGTCAGCAGCCATCTTCATAAGCTTACCAACACCGTTCTGGTCGATTCTTGCGAAAGGATCGTTCTCATAAATCTTGCTTTCATAGTAAGCTGTGAGGAACTTACCGGCGTCATCACGGCTGAAGCCGAATGTCATCTGTGTAAGGTCGTTTGTACCGAAGCAGAAGAACTCAGCTTCCTTAATGATCTCATCAGCTGTGAGACAAGCACGAGGAATTTCGATCATTGTACCTACTTCGTACTTAAGATCAGAGCCTGCAGCAGCAATTTCCTTATCAGCTGTAGCAACTACGATCTTCTTAACGAATGCAAGCTCCTTAACCTCACCAACGAGAGGAATCATGATTTCAGGAACGATTGTCCATTCGGGATGAGCCTTCTGAACGTTGATAGCAGCACGGATAACAGCAGCAGTCTGCATCTTAGCGATTTCAGGATATGTTACTGTAAGACGGCATCCACGGTGACCCATCATGGGGTTGAACTCATGGAGAGAATCAATGATAGCCTTGATATCAGCTACAGTCTTGCCCTGTGTCTGAGCGAGAAGAGCAATGTCTTCCTCAGATGTAGGAACAAACTCATGGAGCGGAGGATCGAGGAAACGGATTGTAACAGGGTTACCTTCAAGAGCCTCATAAAGCTTCTCAAAGTCGCTCTGCTGCATAGGAAGAATCTTTTCAAGAGCAGCTTCTCTTTCTTCAACTGTGTCTGCGCAGATCATTTCACGGAATGCGGAAATTCTGTCAGGCTCGAAGAACATGTGCTCTGTACGGCAAAGACCGATACCCTCAGCACCGAATGCTCTAGCCTGGAGAGCGTCCTTAGGTGTATCAGCATTTGTTCTAACCTTAAGTGTTCTGTATTCATCAGCCCAAGCCATGATTGTACCGAACTCACCACCGATAGTAGCGGGAACAGTAGGAATAGCTTCGCCGTAGATGTTACCTGTAGAACCGTCGAGTGAGATGTAATCGCCCTCAACATATGTTCTGCCATCGAGTGTGAACTTCTTGTTCTCTTCGTCCATCTTGATTTCGCCACAGCCGGATACGCAGCATGTACCCATACCACGAGCAACAACGGCTGCGTGAGATGTCATACCGCCACGAACTGTAAGGATACCCTGTGAGTAGTGCATACCCTCGATATCTTCAGGAGATGTTTCAAGTCTAACAAGAACAACCTTTTCACCCTTCTTGCCCTGTTCAACAGCGTCTTCAGCTGTGAATACGATCTTACCGCAAGCAGCTCCGGGAGATGCGGGAAGAGCAGTAGCTACAACCTTAGCAGCCTTAAGAGCCTTAGCGTCGAACTGAGGATGGAGAAGTGCGTCAAGCTGCTTAGGATCGATCATTGTAAGAGCTGTCTCCTTGGAGATCATACCCTCGTTAACGAGATCAACAGCAATCTTAAGAGCAGCCTTAGCTGTTCTCTTACCGTTTCTTGTCTGGAGCATATAGAG
>JAZQKP010000038.1:0-98720 GCA_045542275.1 Eubacteriales bacterium
TTATACTATTTTTATAATTGCTCCCACAGAGGAAAGCTTACCAACTATATCCTCGTAGCCACGAAGGATATAATTCACATTATTTATTTCACTCTCTCCATAAGCGCCAAGGGCTGCAACAACCAAAGCAGCTCCTGCCCGAAGATCTGTTGCATCAAGCCTTGTTCCTAATAGTAAAGAGGGCTTAATAATGACTGTGTTTTCAATTTTATCGACACGTGCTCCCATTTTTTTAAGCTCTGTTATGTAAGCAAAGCGATTTGGGAAGATTGTTTCTGTTATGCATCCTCCATCATTGGTATAGCACAGAAGAGATGCAAACTGAGGATGAAAATCCGTAGGAAAGGCAGGATAAGGTGCTGTTATAACCTCGCCACCCTTTAACCTATTAGCAACTCGGATATTGACTATATCATCACCAAAGCATGTAATATCATATCCCATTTCTGCCAGCATTGGAATAAGCGGCGAAAGATGCTCTACATTGGTATTTTTTAGTTCCAGAACTCCACTTGTAACACCCAAGCAGGAAATATATGTAAGAGACTCGATAGTGTCCGGTGAAATTCTGTATCTAACACCTCTTAGAGAGGAAACACCCTTTATTTTAACCTTATTCCCAGTTCTTACGATATTTGCGCCACACAAACACAAATACTTAATAAGATCGTCAACATGAGGCTCAATAGCTATGTTTGATACCTCAGTTTCTCCCTCTGTAAACACAGAAGCAAGTATCATATTTATTGTAGCACCTACAGAAATTTTGTCAAGTGTTATTTTGCTACTTTTTAATTTTTCCTTAGTGGTAATTTCTACATAATCATCACATTCGATGCATTTAGCACCCATTTTCTCGAAGCCGTTTAAATGCTCATCAATTGGTCTTTGACCAAAATTGCAGCCACCGGGATATGCGATTCTTACATTTCCAAATAATGAAAGAAGTACACCCATAAGATAGCTTGATGCTCTCATTTTGGATACAAGACCCATATCTATTTTATTTGGATCAAGATCCCTAGGATTTATTCTTACAGTATGAAGGCTTTCATATCTTATTTCAGCACCCATATTTGCAAGAATGTTTAATGTATTATGCACATCACTGACTACCGGAACGTTTTCAATTATGCTCTCCCCTTTTGCTAGTAAGGCCGCAAATAAAATAGGAAGTGCAGAATTTTTCATACCACTGATTTTTATACTACCGTAAAGCTTTTCTCTGCCTTGTATAAAAATTTTATCCATACAACCTCTGAATAAATAGAATCTCTATCTAGTATATTCAAAGGCAACAAAAAATTTACTTAATGCTCTTATAATATGCTACGCAAAGATCTGTTACCATTCCATAGCTTTTAGTTCCTTGCTCCTGACCGTTCATCTGCAAGTATTTATCATTTACAGAATCTGCAACATCAGAGGCTACGGAGTCTCTGTATTTATCAAAAAATTCGCTATAGCTTATAAGATCCTTAAGAACACTTTTATCAAGCCTGGATAAAACGTCTGAATATAACTCTGGATCTACCGAATATAATGCCCCAGTCACATTACCAAACACATCAAGGTAACCACTATATTTAAGGAATGTATCGTTCGAAGAAATACAAACCATAAATGCGACAAAATTTGCTTCTTCCTCCCTTGCTACACCTCTTTGATGTGCAAACTCGTGAGCTGCTGATGACGCAACTATAAAATCAGGATAATTAACATTTACATTTGCTTCACCGGTCATAAATGAATAAATTCCCGAAAGATGTGTATACGTCATTGGCTCACTAAGCATTATAGGCTTGAATCTTGATGGGAAATTGTGTAAAACCTTGTACTCATTTGTAAACTTTTCATATCCATGATAAATTTCTTTACTCAATTTATCGTATGAATACGGCATTTTTGATGCGTTTGATTCATCGTAAATTATATCTGTTGAAAGCTTATTTAAGTTTTCAACCAGCCACAAGGATGTTTCGTACAGATCCTCTTTTTCTACAGTTTCCCTTTCAAAGCCAAGCTTTTTATCAATTGTAGTAGTATAATATCCACTTGAATATGTCCATACAAAGCTGATAAAAATAAAACAAAGAGCTGCAGCAATAAATGAAATGAATTTTCCGGTGCTTTCTGCTCCTTTTTTTGCCATTTTAACACCAAAAATTATTAATGCTGCTACCCATACAGGACAGCTTAAAATTAAAAGCTCCGCAAGGGATAACGGTAAAAAGCCCACTATCCAGCCCATTACTGTTCTACCTAACGCACTTGGATATGTGTTTATAAAATCTGCAAAGGGTGATGACACTTTTTCAATTAGCAAAACTATTGCACTAATTAAAGTGACTGCAAAAATTATCAATGCATATAAGGGTACAAAATGCCTTATTTTCTTATAAAATGCATTCATTAAAATAACTCCTGATTATTGTTTTCATATCCTCTGGAATTTCTCCTATAAACTCACCGATTCCGTCTATTTTCAACTTATAAGCATGTAATGCATGGCGATTAATAAGGTCAGATTTTTCACCGTACATACTATCACCTAAGATAGGATGCCCGATATGGCTCATATGCACACGAATCTGATGAGTTCTGCCTGTTATAGGGTAAGCTTTTATAACACTCATTTCTTTGCTTGAGCATACAACCTCATATTCTGTGATAGCTACTTCCCCATCATCTCGTATTTCTCTTATAATAATACTTTCAGCCTGTCTTGCTATGGTAGCATTTATTACACCCTTACCTGTAAGCTCTCCTTCTACTATGGCAATATACTCCTTTTTAAACTTACTTTGCTGAAGCTTTGAGGCAAGAAGCTCTGCATATAATTTATTATTCGCCGTAAGAACAATTCCACTTGTATCCTTATCAAGACGGTTAACTGCTCTGAAAACATAGGGACGATCCCGATATCTGAATGCCAATGCGTTTGCAAGTGTATCCTCATAATGATTTAGCGACTGGTGTGTTGGCATACCCGCAGGCTTATTGATTACTGTAATATTTTCGTCTTCATAAACTATGTCAAGTGCAATATCTGTCTTTACAAGATATTCATTAACATCATCATATCTATCCGAAAAATCAAGCTCCAAAACATCATTTTCCGTAAGTATTGTATTCACATTTGCATGAACTCCGTTTAATAATATCCCATCATAATATTTTTTTAGATGCTTTATAAGTCTTGATGATAAATTTAATTTGTCCGTTAGAAATGATTTGATACTAAGCTTTTCTGATTTACTGTCTATAATATATTTCATACGCATATTTTATCATATTTTTTACAGAAAGAAAATACATCAAGATATAAAATAATAAAATTTTTGTTAAATTTTAGTCAAACCCTTGCCAAATAATTATAAATAGGTTATAATGTCATAGATAATTAATTATGGAGGTCAAAAAATGCTTAATAGAATTTTACCACTTTTTGAAGGTGAACAGGCTACAAACGGCGGTGGTTCCGGTTGGGTTTCTATTATAATGATTGTTCTTATCGTTGTAGTATTCTACTTCATGTATAGATCACAGAAGAAGCAGGAACGTGAAGCTACAAAAATGAGAGACGGACTTGAGGTTGGTGACGAAATCACAACTATCGGCGGTGTCGTTGGCGAAATCGTAAGTATTAAGGAAGAAACAATCGTTATCGAAACAAGCAAGGCTGGTACAAGAATCAGATTTTTGAAGTCTGCTGTTCGTTCTGTTGACGTAAGCGCTGCTATGAAGAGAGGCGAGGTTACACCTGATGCTAAGACAGAAAAGGGTGCAGCTAAGCTTGAACAAGCAGAAATCGTTGAAGATAAGAAGCCTGAAGAAACATCAAGCGAAGAAAAATAATCTTCATATAAATTAAACCTCGCAAATATACTTTATAAAAAAGTATTTTGCGAGGTTTTTTATGTTTACTAAAAATAAAATAAGACAGCAAAGAGATGCTGACGTACCGTTTTCTTATATGATTAAGCAATGCTTGGTATTTATTCCTGTATTTTTTCTTACCTGTCTTGTTGTATCCCTAATTACTGGACTTATATTTTTTAACACTGATGATCCAACATCAAGGGTTAGTATTGCAAGTGTAATATCCTTATATATTTCATCATTTATTTGCTCTTTCATCGTTACCAAAAGGGTTAAAGGAAAAACACTACTTTGCAGCCTTATTTATTCGTTGATTCTCTTTTTTATAACATATTCTGTTTCTTTGTTCTTAAACAACGGAAATTCTATTATAATAAAGTTGGGAATTATAGGTGTATCTATATTAGCCGGACTTTTAACTAAGAAAAAGGCAACAAGAAAAATAAAACACAAAAGACTTCATTAAAAAAGAAAATCTCCACAACAATGTGGAGATGTTTTCTTTGTTAAATAGATACTCAGATAAGTTCCTTAACCTTAGAAGCCTTACCTACTCTATCACGGAGATAGTAGAGCTTAGCTCTTCTAACCTTACCAACTCTAACAACCTCAACCTTAGCAACGTTGGGAGAGTGAAGGGGGAATGTCTTCTCTACGCCACAACCGTAAGCAACACGTCTTACAGTGAATGTAGCGGAAATGCCGCCACCATGTCTAGCGATAACTGTTCCCTCGAAAATCTGAATTCTTTCTCTTGTGCCTTCCTTAATCAAATTGTGAACCTTAACAGTATCACCAATTGAAAATTCAGGAACTTCTGTCTTTAACTGCTCGTTTACAAATGATCCGATCTTATCCATCTTTCGGTCCTCCATTTAATCATAGGATGTTCATACAGAGCATGCAGCGGACCATCCCGTTGGTGTAAAATTTACACACTTGCGAAGATTATAACATAACGAAAATAAAAATGCAAGTGTTTTTTAAACTTTTTTTAAATTTTTTCATGTCCCTACTCGGGATAATCATTTTACCATAAAAAAACAACATTTGTAAAGACTTTTTGAATTGATTTTCCATATTTTACGTATATTTTAAACAAATATATTGTTAAAATTTAGTTTTTGTGATAAAATACTTGTAGTTAAAATTTATGAGGTACTAAAATGTCAGAAATTAATATAAAAGCAAAGGAAAAAAAGGATGGCTTTTTTGCCAGCTTTCTCGAGGTAGCAGAATCCTTTATAATTGCTGTTGCCTGCGTTGTATGTATTTTCCTTTTTGTTGCCAGATTAAGCATTGTATCAGGAGATTCAATGAACAAAACTCTTTTAGACAGGGATTATCTCGTTGTAGTAAACCTCTTCGGCACCTATTCTCCAGAAAATGGTGACATCGTTGTTGTTCACGGTGATTATGAATATTATAACAAGCCATTGGTAAAGCGCGTAATTGCTACAGAGGGACAGACTATTGAAATTGACTGCTCCACTCTACAGGTTTTTGTAGACGGTGAGCTTCTTGATGAGGATTACGCATATTATGAGCCCAGTTCAACGTTTAAAATTCCTCAAACACCCGGTGGCTCCTATAATCCATTGACAGGCATTTTCAGTGCTACTGTGCCTGAGGGGCACGTTTTCATTATGGGTGACAACCGTAATAATTCTGCAGATAGCCGTGTATCAGAAATAGGCTTTGTAGATGAAGATTATATACTCGGCAAGGCAGTTTATAGAATCTCTCCATTTAACCGTATAGGCGGTCTTTACGACTAATAGATAGCTTCAAGGAAGGTAAAATATGCAATCAGATGTAATTCAGTGGTTTCCCGGCCATATGGCGAAAACACGTCGACTAATTGCTGAAAATTTAAAAGAGGTTGACATAATTGTTGAGATTTTGGACGCACGTATTCCCTATAGCTCCAAAAATCCTGAAATTGCTAAAATAATCGGTGATAAGCCTTGCTTAACTGTGTTAAACAAAGCATCAATCGCCGATAAAGCAACCACGAGAAAGTGGATCGAATATTATAAATCACAAAATAAATATGCTATAAGTGTAGACTGTATATCCGGTGAAGGCTTCTCGCAACTTGCACAGGCAGTAAAGGAAATTCTTGCCGACAAGATAAAAAGATATGAGGATAAAGGAATGGCAGGCAGAAAACTTAAGGCTATGTTTGTCGGTATACCAAATGTAGGTAAATCCTCTCTAATTAATAAGCTTTGCGGTTCTAAAAAGGCTAAGGTTGAAAATCGTCCCGGTGTTACACTTAATAAGCAGTGGATTCCCACTACAATTGGACTTGACCTTATGGATATGCCAGGTGTTCTCTGGCCTAAGTTTGAGGAAAAAATTGTAGGCGAAAATCTTGCAATAACAGGTGCAATCAAGGATGCGATTCTTGATACAGAGTATATTGCTGTTATTCTGTGTGAAAGACTTAAAAGACTTGCTCCTGATAAGCTTATAGCCCGTTACAAGATTACACAAGCAGAGCTTGACGAGTGTGAGATGAATTATGAAATTTTTGAGCTTGTAGGCCGTAAAAGAGGCTTTCTTATTTCCGGTGGTGAGGTTAATACCGAACGCACCGCAAATACTCTGTTAGAGGAGTTCAGAAGCGCAAAAATAGGCAATATTTCTCTTGAAACTCCGGAGGACAAAAATGCTTGATCTAGAATTTGAAAAAGCCTTTATAACTGATGAAATAAAGATGATTTGTGGTGTTGATGAAGCAGGAAGAGGTCCACTTATGGGACCTGTTGTTGCCGCTGCGTGTATTTTACCTAATGGCATTGTTATAGAGGGCTTAAATGACTCTAAAAAGCTTTCAGAAAAGAAACGTGAAAAGCTTTATGATCAAATAACCGAAAAAGCACTTGCCTATTGTGTGGCATCAGCTTCCGTTGAGGAAATTGAAGAGCTTAATATCCTTAATGCAGCTATGCTGGCAATGAAGCGCGCTATTGAAGGCTTAAGCATAAAGGCTGATTTAGCTTTAATAGACGGAAATTGCTCAAGAGGCTTTAGTATTCCCACTAAAACAGTTGTTGGTGGAGATGCAAAGGTTGCATCTATTGCAGCAGCATCAATTCTTGCAAAGGTAAGTCGTGACAGACTCTGCTATGTATACGATCAGGAGTATCCACAATATGGATTCGGCAAGCACAAGGGATACGGAACTAAGGCGCATATGGATGCATTGAGAGAATTTGGTCCATGCCCTGTTCACCGACCTAGTTTTCTTAAATTTTTAAATGATGAAAAGGAAAATTAAAGATTTCTCAAAGGCTGAGGTAGGAGCATTTGGTGAAAAAACTTGTGTTAAATATCTTAAACAAAATGGCTATAAGATATTGGATAGGAATTCTAAAATCGGTCATTTAGAGACCGATATAATAGCCTATAACAAGACACATATTGTTTTTGTAGAGGTTAAAACAAGACGAATTGATATGAAAAATTCCTCTCGTCCATCTTCTGCTGTTGATAAAAGCAAGCAAAACAATCTAATAATCTTTGCAAAAGCTTATATTAAATACTTACCGGAAAAATTAAAAGAAAAGCAGCTTCGGATAGATGTATGTGAAATACTTGTACATCAAGACAAAAACAAATTAAAAACAAGCGATATAAACTATGTAAAAGGTGCTGTATCCAGATGATTCCTTTGTTTGATTTGCATTGTGATACACTATTAAATCTTTATCACAACAAATACTCAATAAAAGCTTCTCCGTTACATATATCACTAGATAAAACAAAAATATTTTCTCCATACAACCAGGTTCTTGCAATATGGAGCGACTGTAGGCTTTCTCCCAAGGAAGCATACAATCAATATCGAAATGTTATAGATTATGCAAAAAATCAAGAAATATATTTCGCCAAAAGCTTCAATGAGCTTTTAACTAAGAGATTTATTCTCGCAATTGAAGGTGGAAAAATTGCCGAGGGAGATCTTAATCGACTTAACGAGTTTAAAAATGACGGAGTTAAAATTATTACTCTTTGTTGGAGTGACACAAACGATATTTGTGGTGCGTGGAACACCTCTCTTCCATTGACCGAATTTGGAAGGAGCTTTGTGAGGCGCTGCTTTGATTTGTCAATTATTCCCGATGTATCTCACGCATCTGTCGAAACAATGAAGGAAGTCATTAACTTAGCCAAAAAGAATAATAAGACAATTATTGCTTCTCATTCTAATTCATATACAATATGTAATCATAATAGAAACTTGCGTGATGACGATTTTGTTTCCATAAAGTACCTTGATGGTCTTGTAGGAATAAGCATGGCGCCACAACACTTGAGCATAGATACTACAGTTACAATAGATCATATAATCAAGCATATAAATCACTATTTATCTCTGGGTGGAGAAAACACAGTGTGTCTTGGCTGTGATTTTGACGGAGTATCAAGCTTACCTGAGGGTATTAACGATATTTCGGATTTAGAAAGACTATACATTAAAATGCAAAAGGAATTCGGCGAAGAGATTACAAATAAAATCTTTTATTACAACGCAGAAAATTTCTTTAAGAAAAATTTTTGAAAGGAGATTCCTATGTCAGTATTTGCAATGGCAGATTTGCATCTTCCCTTGTCTGTTCATAAGCCTATGGATATTTTTGGCTCAAGATGGCAGGATTATGTTAATAAAATCAAAAAGAACTGGTGTGCTGTTGTTACAGATAATGACACGGTTATAATCTCCGGTGATATATCCTGGGCAATTGATTTAGCAGAGGCAAAAAAGGATTTTGAATTTATAGATTCTCTCCCCGGCAAAAAACTTCTAGGCAAGGGTAACCACGATTACTGGTGGGGTACAATGTCCAAAAACCGCAATTTTGTAAAAGAAAACAATTTTAAAACCATAGATTTTCTCTTTAATAATGCATATGAGGTAGAGGATTTTATTATATGCGGTACAAGAGGCTGGTATATTGATGAAAAAATACAAAATGCCAATTGTGCTGATGCCGAATACAAAAAAATCGTTATGAGAGAAGCCTCACGATTAAAAATGAGTATCGAGGAAGCTATCAAGCTTACTCCGGACAGAAGCAAGGAAATTCTTGTTTTTCTTCACTTCCCTCCTATTTTTGGCTCATTTGTATGCGAAGAAATGATTGATGTTTTGAAGCACTACGATATTAAGAGATGCTTTTTCGGTCACATACACGGTATATACTCAATTCCAAGCAAGACTGTATATAGAGATATCGAATTCTCTATTATATCTGCTGACTACTTAAACTTCTTGCCTATGATAATTTCTAAGTAAAAAAATGTTTTGATTTATTTTCAAAATAATATTGACTTTTCTATTTTCTTTATATATAATAGTCTAGAATGAAAAATTAATGAATATATTTTCGGAGGAATTTAAAAATGTCTTTGAAAAACACAACTAAGGTTGAGACCAATCTTTACGAAATCGAATTTGATGTTGACAAGGCTACCTTTGAGGCTGCTATTGAAAAGGTATATCGCAAGGAAGTTAAGAACATCAATATCCCCGGCTTCAGAAAGGGCAAGGCTCCCAGATCTATTATCGAAAGTAGATATGGTAAGGGCGTATTCTATGAAGATGCTATTAATGAAATTATTCCCGATGCTTACGAAGCAGCAATCAAGGAAGCTAATCTTGCAGTAGTTAGCCGTCCTGAGTTTGACATCGTTACAATTGATGACAACGGTGTAGTTCTCAAGGCTAAGTTCTATGTAAAGCCTGAGGTTTCCGTTAAGGATTACAAGTGTATCAAGGTTGAAAAGGAAGTTAAGGCTGTAACTGAAGATGATGTTAATACTGAAATCGACGCAGTTCGTTCACGCAACTCCCGTGTTGTTGACGTTGAGGGTCGTGCAGTTGAAAACGGCGATATCGCAGTTATTGACTTTGACGGATATGTTGACGGTGTAGCTTTCGAGGGCGGTAAGAGCGAAAACTACAACCTTACAATCGGCTCTGGCTCCTTTATCCCCGGCTTTGAAGAGCAGATTATCGGTCACAATGTAGGTGACAATTTCGATGTTAATGTAACATTCCCTGCTGAGTACCATGCAGCTGAGCTTGCAGGCAAGGAAGCAGTATTCAAAATTGTTCTTCATGCAATCAAGTTCAATGAGCTCCCTGCTCTTGACGATGAATTTGCAAAGGATGTAAGCGAATTTGATACACTTGATGAATATAAGGCTGACGTTAAGGCAAAAATCGAAGCTAGAAACGAAAAGGAAGCTGAAAATGCAGTAGAGGCTCAGATTATTGATGCTCTTATTGCTAACTTGGAGGCTGAAATTCCTGCTCCTATGTTTGAGGCAGAGACTGAAAACTTTGTTCGTGACTACGATTCCAGACTCAGAATGCAGGGTCTTGACCTTAACACATACTTCAAGTATACAGGTCTTACACTTGAATCTCTCCGTGAGCAGTTCAAGCCTATGGCTGAAAGACAGGTTAAGACACGTCTTGCACTTGAAAAGATCGTTGAGCTTGAGGGTATCGACGCTACTGACGATGAGGTTTCTGCTGAATTTGAAAACCTTGCTAAGGCATACAATATGTCCGCTGATGAGGTTAAGAAGTTCGT
Source organism: Eubacteriales bacterium (assembly GCA_045542275.1). Classification (GTDB taxonomy): domain Bacteria; phylum Bacillota; class Clostridia; order Oscillospirales; family CAG-272; genus RGIG2000. The sequence continues at coordinate 10,494 of JAZQKP010000038.1, forward strand.
TGAAAACGAAGCTGTTAAGGCTGACCTTTGCGTAAAGAAGGCAGTAGATTTCGTTAAGGCTAATGCTGAAATCACAACAAAATAATTACTTATAACACTTTTACCGCTGCCTATTTATATATGCAGCGGTAATTTCAAATAACAGGAGGATTAATTATGGCATATGTTCCTATGGTCGTAGAACAGACTAACAGAGGTGAACGTTCATACGATATTTACTCCAGACTTTTAGAGGATAGAATCGTTTTCCTTTGTGATGAGGTTAACGACGCTACAGCATCATTAGTTGTAGCACAGCTTCTCTATCTTGAGGCACAGGATCCTGATAAGGATATCAATCTTTATATTAACAGCCCTGGTGGAAGCGTAAGCGCCGGTATGGCTATCTATGATACAATGAATTATATCAAATGCGATGTTTGCACAATTTGTGTTGGTATGGCAGCAAGCATGGGCGCATTTCTTCTTTCAAGCGGTGCTAAGGGTAAGCGTCTTGCTCTTCCCAACAGTGAAATTATGATTCATCAGCCCCTTGGTGGCGCTAAGGGTCAGGCAACTGATATCAAGATTCATGCTGATCATATTCTTAAGACCAGAGATACACTTAATAAGATTCTTGCAGCTAATACAAATCAGCCCCTTGAGGTTATTGAAAGAGATACCGAAAGAGATAACTTTATGAGCGCACAGGCTGCAATGGAATACGGACTTGTAGATAAGGTAATTGGCAAGAGAGACTGATATGGGCGAAAAAAGAAAATGCTCCTTCTGCGGAAGAAGCGAAAATGATGTAGAAATTTTAATACCTGCACCTGACGGTAAGGCATTTATCTGTGATGAATGTGCATCAACCTGCTCTTATATCATTGATGAATACAGAGGTCAGACTGAGGAGCCCGAGGCAGATGGCGAAGCAATGACGCTCTCTACTCTACCTGCACCCAAGGAAATCAAGGCTATGCTTGACGAATATGTAATTGGTCAGGATAAGGCTAAAATAACACTTAGTGTTGCGATTTATAATCATTATAAGAGAATTCTTTATAACGAAGAAAAATTAAAGGGTGCTGAAAACCACGATGTAGACATTCAAAAAAGCAATGTTCTTTTACTTGGTCCTACAGGTGTTGGTAAGACATATCTTGCTCAAACACTTGCAAAAGCTCTTAAGGTTCCCTTTGCTATTGCCGATGCAACTACTCTTACTGAGGCAGGATATGTAGGTGAGGACGTTGAGAATATTCTTCTCCGCCTTATTCAAGCTGCAGACTTTGATGTAAATAAGGCTGAAAAGGGTATTATTTACATTGATGAAATTGATAAGATTTCAAGAAAGAGTGAAAACCGTTCTATAACACGTGACGTTTCAGGTGAGGGCGTTCAGCAGGCACTTCTTAAGATTCTTGAGGGTACTGTATCAAATGTTCCTCCTCAGGGCGGCAGAAAGCATCCAAACCAAGAGTTTATAAAGGTTAATACCGAAAATATTCTTTTTATTTGCGGTGGCGCATTTGACGGACTTAAGGATATTGTTAAATCCCGTAAGGGTAAGCAGCTTATGGGCTTTGGTGGAGAAATCAAGAGTAAGGCACAGGAGGCTGACGACACTAAGATTTATGAGGATGTAACAGCCCACGATATTGTAAAATACGGTCTTATTCCTGAGCTTGTTGGTAGACTTCCTGTAATCTGTGGACTTGAAAATCTGGACAAGGATGCTCTTGTACGAATTCTTAACGAGCCTAAAAACTCCATTATCAAGCAGTATAAGAAGCTTTTCGAAATGGATAATGTGGAGATAGAATTTGAGGATGCTGCTCTTAAGGCTGTAGCTGAAAAGTCTATTGACCGTAAAACAGGTGCCCGTGGACTTCGTTCTATTATGGAAGAAATGATGACAGATATTATGTACAATATCCCTTCTCGCAAGGATGTAAAAAAGGTTATCATTACTGAAAAATGCGTAACAGAAAAGGCAGAGCCTGAATACGTAACTGAATAATAAAAGCCGATGCACGTGCATCGGCTTTTACTTTTATTTAGATATCATAGCCCTTAGATTTTAAGTAATCATAGCTCTTCTTAAGGCATACAAACGGATCCTCTCCATAGCAGTCATCCTGTTCTACAAAGGCATACTCAGTACCAACCTCTTCAAGTGCCTCAATAATCTTATCAAAATCAAGAATACCTTCACCAATGTGACCAAAACGGCTCTTACCGTCCTCGGTTTCAACATAATCCTTAAGGTGTGCACAGGATATTCTCTTACCTATCTTGTGAATCTCCTCAACAGGATCTCTGCCTGCATATTTAGCCCAGTAAACATCAAGTGTTACACCAAGCTCCTCAGGCTCAAATTCACGGCAAAGAACGTCCATAATGTACTCATCGCCTATCTTGTTTTCAAATTCAAAATTGTGGTTATGGTACATAAGCTGTAAGCCGTTAGCCTTGATCAGCTGAGCAGCGGGATGAGCCTTTTCATAGAATGCATCAAAGTTTTCTCTGCTATCAAGAGGAGCATATCCGATACCGATATGATCACAGCCGAATCTCTGATGCTTTTTAATTGTCTTTTCTGTCTTTGTGTAGATCTTATTGGGATCATAGTGAGTGATAGGACATACAAGACCGTTAGCCTTAAGCTGCTTATCCATCCATCTTGCACTGTACTTGCATGTTCCGGAAACCTGAACATACTTGTATCCCATTTCGGCTATTTTCTTAAGAGTAGCCTTGAGATCCTTCTTTGTCTGCATATATTCTCTGACTGTGTAAAGCTGCGCTCCGATTTTCACTTTTATGTACTCCTTAATGTCATAATCATTTAAAAGCTTTCTTACTGCTTTAACATCTGTATCAAAAGCTTCTCTGTCATTTGCGAAGGACAAAGCACCTACGTTTTTATCGGTTTTGCCATCCTTTTCGAGTGCGTTAAGCCCTACAAAGCTTACAAGGTGAGGTTCAAGAGTAGCTACTCCACCACCCTGTTCAGCAAAGAGCTTAAGAATTTCACCAAGCTTGCCTATACCGTCACCCGCAACAACATTTTTGCCCTCAGTATCAGCATCCTTAACGTGACAGTATTTAACATAAGACTTAAGCATTTCCCATGCTGCAATAGGCTCAACATTAGCCTGAACAAAGTTTGCAGGATCAAAAACTGCCTTAAGTTCAGGAATTGCCTCATGCAATCTTACGCAATTCTCTGCCTGTTCACCGTAAATATCCTTTTCATTTTCGTGGCAAAGGGTAATATTCTTTTCCTTTGCAAGTGAAACGAATTCCTTGAGGCGATAAACAACATCATTTTCATACTTTTCGTCTCCGTTTGTACCGTAAAAGCTGAAAATTCTGATATTTTCTGCGCCTAAAACCTCTGCTACTTCAAGAACATGCTTAAATCTGGTAAGCTCAATATTAAAATCATCATTTATATTGCACTTACCGATAGGAGATCCGATTGACCAAACCTTGATGTTTTCTTTATCAAATTGATCACGCAGCTCTCTCGCCTTATCAAGAGTAATATCAGCGATATTTGTACCGTCTACGCCTCTTATTTCAAGTAATTTTATATTGTTGCCCTGTAAAGCATCTATCTGATTTACAATCATTTTATCTGCTTCATCGGCAAAAGCACATAAAGTAATCCTGTTTTCCATAATACACCTTAAATACTAATTGTTTTTCCTTTTGAATTGTAAATGCCGAGTGTAAGCTTAATAACCTTCGCCCCCTCATAAGAATCTATTTCAAAATGCTTTTGATTTTCTATACAGTCGTAAAAGTCACTTATTAAGCCTCTATGACCGTTGCCGTAGCATGCCTTGACGGTTTGCGTTGGAATAGACTTAAATGCAATAGCTTCACCGTTTATAATAAGATTTTTGTCTGTTATTATAATGCATTTATCATTGGTGGAAAGCATTATCTGAATTGCGAAATCATGACTTAGAGTAGTTGATGCATAGAACTCAAATGCGCCACCGTTATAGACAAATCTTGCTCTTGCTGTATCCTCCACCTCAATATAACTGTGCTCGATATTTGAGGTTTCGCCATTTACACTTACTGGCATTCCACAAAACCATTGCATAAGGTCAAGCGTATGCAGAGCCTGATTTATAACTGTGCCACCACCCTCGGTAGCCCACTTACCTCTCCATTCACCGCTATCATAATATTCCTTGCCTCTGTTCCAAAGCACTGTGCCAAAGCCGCAGTTGACCTTGTCATTTTCAAGAAGCTTTTTTACATAGAGATTAATGTCACTGTATCTATTCTGTAAGCAGACGCCAAGCTGAGCATTTGAATGCTCTACTGCATAAGCAATGCTGTCGATTTCTTCGTATTTTATACAAAGAGGCTTCTCACAAAGCACATTTATGTTTTTATTAAGAGCATAAATGCACATTTCAGCATGAAGATAATGAGGTGTACAGATGTGAACCACATCTATATCCTCTCTATCAAGCATTTCTCTGTAATCATCATAAATTTTACAATTTAAATCATGATTTTTTACAAATTCTTCTGCCTTAGCCTTATCAATATCACAAACGCAGACTATTTCTGCGTTTATTTTTTTCAATGCATCTAAATGGACCGGCGCAATAACGCCCAGTCCTATAATTGCGCTTTTCATTTTATGCCTCTAATTTAGCCTCTGCTATCTTTTTATTAAGCTCACTAAGGAATAAATCATCATCAATGGGAAGTGTTACCTCTTTACCACCAAGGAAGCCGGAAAGAAGCATTGCGTCCATAATCTGTACACCGTTGATACCCTCTTTGCCGTCTACAAAAAGCTTTTCCTTACCAAGAATAGCATTTGTAAAGTTGTTAATGATACCGATATGCTGAGGATTAGTACCGTCAGTCTCTACCTCTGAGATTGTCTTTTCAGGCTCAGCAAACATAATCTCGTTTGTAGCACTGAATTCTCCTTCACTCATTGCAAGCTTTGTAAGTGTAAGCTTATCATTTTCGCAAACAAGCTTACCCTTATCACCTACAACCTCAAAACGGTTTGTGCCACCGCACTCAGCCGTTGTTGTGATAAATACGCCTGTTGCACCGTTTTCATATTCAAGATATGATGTAACCTCGTCCTCAACCTCGATATTGTGATACTTACCAAAGCTCATAAAGGAACGGATCTTGGATGGCATCATACCGATAACCCACTGAATAAGGTCAAGCTGATGGGGGCACTGATTCATAAGAACGCCTCCGCCTTCGCCCTCCCATGTAGCTCTCCATGAGGAGCTGTTATAATATGCCTGAGGTCTGTACCAGTTTGTAATAATCCAGTTTACACGGCGAACCTTACCGATTTCACCACTTGTAACAATTTCGCGCATTTTTCTGTAAACGCAGTTTGTACGCTGATTGAACATAATTGCAAAAATCTTATCAGATTTGTCTGCTGCTGCGTTCATTTCCTTAACCTGCTTTGTGTAAACGCCTGCAGGCTTATCGCAAAGTACGTTTACACCGTGTTCAAGGGCAAAAATGCTTATTTCAGGGTGAAGGTAGTGAGGAACCTCAATCATTACTGCATCAACATCACCACTTAAAATCATATCCTTATAGTCCTTGTAGAAGTGGATATCCTTGCCGGCAAGGTCCTTCTTCAAAGCCTCAAGCTTATTATCATCAATATCGCAAAGAGCTGTAATTTCACAGTTTTCGGCCTTACCTGACATAAAAAGTCCATTCAAATAATAGCCACCCTGTGTACCAACACCGATAATACCGTATCTTACCTTTTCCATAATTACCTCCATGTAATTAAAATTCAAGTACATTCTACCACATAAAATTCATAAATTGAATACTTTTTTGGAAAATTATTAAATTTATTTAATAAATAAAAATTAGAGGGCAGATTTTATTTCGTTCTCGCATATAAACTTAAAAACGAGAGCAATGACTGCTCTCGTTTTTTATGTATTAAAGAAGCTCTGCCTTGATCTTATCAGCAAGGTCTGTCTTTTCCCAAGGAATATCAAGATCCTCTCTGCCTACGTGACCGTATGCAGCAAGCTGACGGTAGATAGGACGTCTTAAGCCAAATTTTTCAATAATTGCAGAGGGGCGAAGGTCTACGTTCTTCTCTACAAATTCGGAAATCTTGCTTTCATCTACCTTGGCAGTACCAAAAGTATCAACCATTACAGAAACAGGCTTAGCAACACCGATAGCATATGCAATCTGAACCTCACACTTATCTGCTACACCGGATGCAACAATGTTCTTAGCCACATATCTTGTAGCATATGATGCGCTTCTGTCAACCTTTGTGGGGTCCTTGCCTGAGAATGCACCACCACCGTGACGGGAATATCCACCGTATGTATCAACAATAATCTTTCTGCCTGTAAGACCTGTGTCACCGTTAGGACCACCGATTACAAATCTACCTGTGGGGTTAACGTAAATCTTCGTCTTATCATCTATCATTTCTGCAGGAATTATGGGCAAAATAACATTGTCAATAATATCCTTGCGAATTGTTTCAAGTGTTACATCGGGGCTGTGCTGAGATGAAACAACGATAGCTTCTATTCTTGTGGGAACACCGTCAACATATTCAACAGTAACCTGTGTCTTACCGTCGGGACGAAGATAGGACATTAATCCGTCCTTTCTTACTGCTGTAAGGCGCTTAGCCAACTTATGAGCCAAGGAAATAGGAAGAGGCATAAGCTCCTTTGTTTCGTTACAAGCATAACCGAACATAAGTCCCTGGTCGCCTGCACCGTTTTCATTTTCGCTTTCACCACTCTTAGCCTCAGCGCTCTTGTCTACGCCAAGAGCAATATCTGCACTCTGTTCATGAATGGAGCTGAGCACTGCGCAGGTATCAGCATCGAAGCCATACTTTGCTCTGTCATAACCGATATCGCGAACTGTATTACGTACAATTGACTGAATATCTACTGTTGCATTTGTGGTAATTTCTCCCATTACCATTACCATACCTGTGGTGCAGAAGGTTTCACATGCTACTCTGGAATTAGGGTCCTTTTCAAGTATTGCGTCAAGAATCGCATCGGAAATCTGGTCGCAAATTTTATCAGGATGTCCTTCTGTTACTGATTCTGAAGTAAAAAACATTCTCATATTATCCTCCTTCTTAGCAGAAAAAGAAAAGCCCGCGGCACTCCGCGGGCTGAAATACAAAAATCTCATCTCACGGAATTGGCACCTTGTCATAAGATAGGTTGCCGTAGCATCATAGGGCCTGTCCCTCCACTACTCTTGATAAGCTTAAATTTTTTAACGGTCACAGTATAACATACTGTTTTATATATTTCAATAGCTTTTTTAAAATTTTTTTATTTTTTTAAAAAATTGCTGCAACACCGTAGGATACAAGTGTCATTATAACGCCTGCAATCATTACACCAAGCAAACAGGATAAAAGTGCCTTCCAGAATTTCATATCTATCATGGCGGCAACAAGTGAGCCCGTCCATGCGCCTGTTACAGGTAAAGGAACAGCAACGAAAAGGCAAACACCCCAGAATGAATATTTTTCAATCTTATCTCGCTTTTTTTCTACCTTATTAAGAAGATAATTCGCTATTTTATTAAAAAATTTCACCTTAGAATTAGACATCCATCTGATTACCTTTTTTATAAAGAGCAAGATAAATGGAATAGGTAGCATATTTCCTGCAACACTAAGTATATAAGTAAGCCAAAAAGGCATATCGCCGAGTGTTGCGTTGAAGGCTGCACCCATAGGAATAGCGCCTCTTAGCTCAATAATCGGTATCATAGAGCAGAAAAAAATACAAAGCTCCTTGCCTACCTTTTCAAGAAAAAACTGTTTAATTGCTTCTGTCATTTTATCTCCTTATGCAAGAAATTTCTTTGCAATAGCATAAAATACGCGAATAGTTTCTACAAGCTCACCCATTTTACTCTCTGTAAGATATTCTTCCTTAAATTCCTTAAGCCAATTCTCTACATCCTCAATATTTACACCAAGCTTTTCGCCACTTACATAGGACATAAACATAGCAATCATTATTTCAGCACCGTTTGCAACGCAAAGAAGCGCCTTTCTTGCCTTTTCATTTTCCCATTTTGTAGCCATAAGATAAGGAATCACCTCTTCGCAAGCATTAAAGCATCTTGTAAGGTCATCAGGTGAAGGCTTAAAGCCTGTTTTCATACAGCTATTTTCAAAATTATCTTGGCAATAGTGTGCAAGAAGATGATACCAATATCTATCAAGATGTGCATCTGAAATCTTTCTGTAGATTGCAGTAGCACCCTCATATCCGAAATAATGAAGGTCAAGCTTAGCAGCGAAATCATCATTGTTGGAATTTACATTCCAGCCCTTCTCTGCGCCAAATACAAGTCCGTGCAAGCAAGCATAATAAGGTGATAAATGACCGTGGTCGCCCCAGCAGGTCGTAAGTATACCTGCAGCGCCACATTCGTGTCCACACTGTGCCATCTTACTTATATTAGGCATCGAAACTCTTGTAAACTCAATAAGTCCACTCCAGTTTGTAATACCGGGGCAAACATACTGTGTTTTACCCTTGTTTGCACAGTTATAAATCATCTTTGTATATGGCTCTGCACTGTAATTCCAGTTAAGGAAAATAGTATCGCTATCAATTTCATCAATAAGGTCAGAATGCTGGTCAATAATATCGCCCCACATCATTGCTACCTTACCGTGAGCTTTTACATGAGCAATTATCTTCTTAACGAAATCAACATAAAGTCTTGCCTTATCCTTACCTGTATTTCTTCCTCTGCCAAGGTCAAAAGTTTCGTCACAGCAGATATTAAACTTATTGCTTGTAAACAAGGGTGCATACTGGTCAATAAGGCTCTTTATAATCTCAATGCTTTCAGGATTTGACGGGTCAATGGTATGATGAGGCATTCTCTCATTCCAGTAATGGGAGGAATCTACATAATCAGGAAGCTCACAAAGGTGCTTATACTTCTCTGTAGAAAGAAGCTCATAAAGGTGTCCAAAGCAAGAAAGAGACGGAACGAATTCGATAAAGTTTTCGATACAGTACTTATCAAGCTCCTTTATTTCTTCAGCTGTAATATATCCTGTTCTCTGATATATTCCATCATATTCCTTGAATTCAAATACGTGCTCAACATAAAGCTGAAGCATATTTGCCTTTGCATATGCAATATTGTCAACAAGCTCCTTTAAGGTTTCAAGGGTAGGAATTCTTCCTCTTGTAATATCAAAATAGATACCACGGGTTTCAAAATCGGGTTCATCATCTATTCTGGACATATCACAGTAGCCGTTCTTAATTATCTGTCTTAAGGTCTGGATTCCATAGAATGCAGCAGCCTGAGATTTTGCAATAAGATTTACCTTATCTGCACTTAATTCAAGAGTATATCCGTCGCCACCCTCATTATTAACTGTTACGGTTACCTCGGTATTACCCTCTGCAACCTTTCTAGATGCCTTAACTACTCTTGCATCAACATTCTCAGGGAAAATGAATTTACATCCACTTATAACAAATTTATCACAAGCTGTATAGCTTTTTACTTCAGGAACTATGTACATAATTTACCTCATTTAATAATAATTTCTCTACCGTATCCGATAAGGGCACTTGATGTAGTGTACTGCTTAAGATTTTCTGTAATATTGTACTCAACAGATGCATGGATATGTCCTGCCAATACACCGATAAAGTGAGTATCGTTAGCTCTTACAAGCTCAACAAACTCTCTTGCCTCCTCAGGGTCATACTGTGAGCCCATTACAAAGTAATGATTTACCTTTTTTCCAACCTCTTCTGAAAACTCACCAAGCTTTAAGGGTGCATGAATAAGGAGAAGAATTTTTTTGTTTTTATCTATTTCAGCCTGCATTAAATCAAGCTGATTTCTTGTGATTTCCTTAGTTCCGTTATCTACTACAACTATTTCAAACTCGTCATAATCATATACATCAAATTCGGGATTACGCATAATACCCTCAAAGCGCTCATACATCTTTCTCTTAGCGCCATATTCGTCGGTACGTGCGTGATTGCCCGGGCAATAAATTACCGGAATAGGATAATTCTCAATGAATTTTCTCATATATCTTATATTACTCTCGCTTACTCTATCCATAATATCACCGGACAAAATAAGTGCATCGGCACCGAAATCAAGAGCATGCTGGGTAAGAGCTTCAAAAAGAACAAAGGGCTCTACCTGAAATCTATCATCATAAAATTCACCAAAGCGCTCTGCATAATGTATCTTAAGACTATCCCACTGCTCATGAGAACGCTTATACTCTGCAAGGTCTGCCTCGGAGCTGTCTTCATCAATACAAGCCATATGAGCATCGCTTATCTGGAAGAATTTATATTCCTTTTTTAAACCCAAATCAATAACGGTTTTACTAAGCTGAATAAGTTCGTTCATAATATCACCTTTACGAAATATATTATTGACTTTATTATACCTTACCTTATCACGTATGTCAATATTTATCAAAAAAAGTCAATGGAAAATGACTTTTAATCGGGTAAATTCGACCTTCTTTTTAAGTCATAGATATTAAAATTATTTCAAAGGACGGTGAAAAGAGTGTTAAAGCAGCAGCCTATCAAAATAAGCTTTGGAAATTACACGTTAAACGTAAAAATAAGAGGAGATATAGACCATCACTCAGCCAAGGGAGTTCGTGAAAGCATTGACGAAGCGATGATGAATCACAAGCCGCATTTTGTTGTTCTTGATTTAAGCTCTGTTGATTTTATGGACTCATCAGGGCTTGGTCTTATCCTTGGCAGATATACCTGTGCCTCAAATATTGGTGCAAGGCTTATACTGTACAAGCCCACCAAAAGAATAAAAAAAATACTTGAAATGGCAGGTATTGAAAGAATTATAGAAATCAAAGGAGATGACAACGATGAAATGTTCTGAAAATAATATGAAGCTATATCTTCCTTCTCTATCAATAAATGAAAGCATGGCAAGACAGGCTGTCGCATCCTTTGTGTCTCAGCTAAATCCGACAATTGAGGAATTAGCAGATATTAAATGTGCTGTTTCTGAGGCTGTAACAAATGCAATAGTTCATGGATACAGATATAAAAATGGTACTGTGTACATAGGAGTCAAATATTATAGCGACAGGACGGTGATAATTGAGGTGCGTGATAAGGGGTGCGGAATAAAGGATGTAAAGGAAGCTATGACTCCACTGTTTACTACCGATACCTCGGGTGAACGAAGTGGTATGGGTTTTGCCGTTATGCAGTCCTTTATGGATAAGCTTGATGTTCGTTCTCAGCTTGATAAGGGTGTTCGCGTTCTTATGACAAAGCATCTTAAATAAAATGGATTTCAATACAAATCAGGAATTACTTAAAAAAGCTCTTCAGGGAGACGAAAAAGCCGTTTGTACCTTGATGGAAAACAATTTAGGTCTTGTTCGATCTATCGCCCTACGCTTTCGTGACAGAGGTGTTGAATATGAGGACCTCGTTCAAATTGGATCTATCGGTATGTTCAAGGCTATAAAAAGCTTCGATATTGATAAGGGTACGGCGTTCTCCACCTACGCAGTACCACTTATAATCGGTGAAATAAGACGCTTTATCCGTGATGACGGTCTTATTAAGGTCAGTAGAATATACAAGCAACAAGGCGCTATGCTTATGAAGGAACGGGAAAAATATGTTGCTGAATACGGATGCGAGCCTAAAATTGAGGTTCTTGCTAAGCTATGTAATCTTACTGTTGAAGAGGCTTCGGTTGCTATTGATGCTTCATCACCTGTCAATTCTCTTTCAGCATCTATTAGTGGAGATGATGAAAATTATACCCTCGAAAATGTTCTTAGTGAGGAAAAAAGCGAAATTGATACAAGAATTGAGCATATTGCTCTCTCTCAGGCTGTTTCTTCTCTTCCCCCTTTGTGGAGAAAAATTGTTGTTTTAAGATATCTTAAGGAATATTCTCAACAAAAAACCGCAAGTGTCTTGGGGCTTACCCAAGTTAAAATTTCCCGTGAGGAAAAGAAAATCTTTGAGGCATTGCGAAAAGAGCTATCATAAAAAGAGAGCAGAATTTCTGCTCTCTTTGTTTTATTTGTCTTTTTTTCTGAAGATGTTTAAAAGCACATATGCTACAACCAATGCTACAATTGAAGTAATAAGGACTATATACATTACATATGGCTCTACTTTACTGTCAAAGAAATAAATGTTACAGTCTATTGCGTCACGTAGACTATCAACTACAATTTCAGGAATGCCCTCATCCTGTAATGCTTTAAGAGCTCCGTTCATTGCGTGGTTACGGAACAAAGATGTACCATACGTACCGGGCAGGAATGAAATAACCTTCTGTAACCCATCACTAAATGATGAAATAGGCATATATGCTCCACATATAAATCCATATCCTGCGCTTACTATAGTACCTACTGCAGAGATTTGTCCTTGGGTTGACAAGAAGAAATTAATAAGTGAGGATAACGCTGTACCAAAGAATACAAGTATTACAACATCAAGCAATAGTAAGAATACATCTGCCACCGACATATACCAGCCTATAATTGCAACATAGCATATGCAGATAGCTGCAGCGGTAAAGCAAATTAACAATGTTGAAACAAGTGTAGCGACATAGTAGCTTAGTGAAAGCACAGATGTACTTAGAGGTGAAATCCTTAAATCCTTAATAGTTCCGTTTGCCCTGTCCTGTACCATTAAGAAGTTGGAACAGAAGGCAACCGTAATACAGGAAACGGCGAGCAACGATGAAATAAGCTGTCCACCCACTAAGCCGTCAATAATATCTTCCGGAATGGGTATACCCTGTGGAAAATTCATAGTAAAGCTATCTCTATACACATTGCTTAAAAATGTTGCATAAAGTACAAGCAATATTGCAGGAGTTATAAGAGCTGTAAAAAACATTCCCTTGTCCTTAAAAAACAGCTTTATATTTCTTTTTATGAGAGTTAGTGCTATCTTCATTTCTCTCCCCCCTCATTAAGCTTCTTTCCTGTTACAGAGAGGAAAACATCATCCATTTTACCCTTTGTAATTTCATAATCGACAAACAAATCGGGATTTTTTAAAATAAGCTCTGTTGCAGCCCTTGTATTAGGCACGGAAATTCGATATGCATCACGGATATGCTCATATTCAAGTCCAAATGCCTTAATTTGTTCTTCGCCTACTCCGTATATGGTTACAAAATCACCTGTATATGTATTTTTAAGCTCCAAAGGCGTACCCTCTGCTGCAATTTTACCGCTATCAATTATAACTACAAAGTCTGCCTCTGCTGCCTCCTCCATGTAATGAGTAGTCAGAAATACAGTCATATTTTCATTTTTTCTAAGATTAGATATTACTGTCCAGATTATTTTTCTTGTCTTGGGGTCAAGACCTGTTGTAGGCTCATCAAGAATTAATATTTTTGGCTTATGTAAAAGAGCCCTTGCAATATCAATTCGCCTTCTCTGTCCGCCTGAAAGCTTACCGACAGGACGCTTTAGAAAATCCCCAAAATCCAAAATTTGCACAAGTTCATTAAGTCTTACTTTAAAGTCATCACCAATAATACCGTAAAGTGCAGCTCTGCTTTGTAAATTATCATACACACTAAGCGCACTGTCAAGAACAGAGTTTTGGAATACTACGCCAAGCTCTCTCTTAATGCAATCAGCATTTTTATCAAGGTCGTTACCGTCTATTACAATTGTTCCGCTATCCTTGGTAAGCTGTGCACACATTATATTAATCGTAGTTGACTTACCTGCACCGTTAACACCAAGAAATGCAAACAATTCTCCCTCTTTTACACGAAAGCTTAAATCCTGTACAGCCTTGACCTCTCCAAAGCTTTTGGACAAATGATTTATCTCAATAATGTTTTTCATTTTTTCTCCTTGCTTTTTTTCTATATTCTACACATTGGAATTACGAATTCAATAGATTTTCTCTATTCGGCATTATTCAATGGGTAAATGGTCAAAAAACGGCGGGAAGCTCCGCCGTTTAGTTATGAATGTCTGTTACGAACTACGGAGAATGCCTCTTCTGCGATTTCTATAGTTTCCTTAATATCTGCATCAGTAAGAGCAGCATTTATAAAATGGTTATGGTGATTTGTAAAGAACACTCCACGCTTAACACATTCTGCAATCCATTCCTGATGAAGCATTAATGTGGGGTCATCTGCTATTCTTAAGTAGAACAAGGACTCTAGACCTGTAACGCGAAGGTCGAAGCCGTATTTCTTCGCTGAAGCTATAAGTCCGTCCTTAAGCTTGATTCCCTTATCAATAAGAATTTTAGGGGCATCTATTTTCTTAAGCTTATTAATACAAGCTATGCCTGCTGCGAATGGTACAGCAGAAAGCCAATAGCTACCTGTATATGACATTCCCGACACGGTACTCTTTAAAAATTCCTTGCCACAAAGTGCAGAAACATTATATCCGTTAGCAAGTGCCTTGCAGAAGCAGATAAGGTCAGCTTCAAAGCCGAAATAATGGTCTGAGCCTGCAATATCCATTCTAAAGCCTGCACGTACATCGTCAACTACCAAAACGGTTCCGTTGTCTGTGCAAATCTTACGTATCTTCTGCCAGAAGTCATGCTCTGGCATTTCGTTATCCTTGAAATTTCCGTGCATATAGGGCTGACTTATTACAGCAGCAATTTGTCCCTTATATTTTTCAAAGGCTTCCTCTACTGCATTGAAATCATTCCAGTCAAGATAAATATTATTACATACGTCTTCTTCTATTATGCCCGAATAATCAATTTTTTGTGTCCAGGGCGATACACCGTGATAATATCCTTTAAAGAAAATGATTTTCTTTCTTTTTGTATATGCACGGGCTGCCATTACAGCCATTGTAGTAACATCGTTACCGTTTTTTGCAAAGAAAGCCCAATCTGCACTGGCAACTGTATCAACAAGAAGCTCAGCAAACTCTATCATTTTCGTAGACGGAAAGCTAATACAGTCGCCCTTTTCTCTTTGTTTGGCTGCAGCCTCATCAACGTCAGGGTCATTATAGCCCAAGATATTAGGTCCATAGGCACACATATAGTCAATAAATCTATTTCCATCAACATCCCAGATATATGAGCCCTGTGCTCTTTCAGAAAAGAATGGAAACGCCTCGACAGGCACATAACAGCCCTCAGCAGGTCCTTGATGGCCGTATATACCGGAGGGAATTACCTCTGCTGCGCGCTTAAAATATTCTCTGCTTTTTGTATAATCATTTATTTTGTGCATAGTATCTCCCCCTCTTACGCAAGATAAAAGGATACTCTGTCAAGTATTCTGTTTAAATTATCTACCATTGAAATCATACCACCAATACGCACCTGACCAAGTCCTACAGCTGTTACCGCATTTATTTTACCGTCAAAAAGTGCGCGTGCAAGCTCAAGACTTTCAAAAATCATATAGGCATCAAAATCATCAGGGTCACGGTGGAAGGCAGTCAGCTTGTGGTTATCTGCATTTATATATGCTACATCAGAGCTGTTTATAGCGATTTTAGCATCACCGTTCACTATGTATGAAGCACTGGCCTGTCCGATCTTATCATGGTTACCAATCTGTGCCATAGCCTCTGTAATAACATTAAACATAAGAAGAGTGCTAACACGGAAAAATTCGCTATCCTTAAGGTCATCCTCAGTTGCGCGAAGATATTTTGATAAAATATCAGTAAGAGGCATAAATTTTTTAAGCAAAAAGCCTACTCTTAGAAGGCCTTTTCTGGGAATAGGAGTAACCGTACCGTCTATCATACCATTAAATTTCTCACAAGTGGAAAAGGCAAGTAAAATATTGCATTTTTCAACACCTTCAATCAAATGACACTCCCCATTATTGAAAACAAGTGTAGCTGAAGGCCCGTTTTTTACCTTAAAGCCTAAAGAAATCTTATCATTTTTAATAAGCTCATATGCTTCACTGCATTCTCTGCAAAGCTTTGGTATAGAGCCTAAAATTCCGAACAAATTGATATATGCAAGGGTTTTTGTATCTTTCATAATAAAAACCTCCAAATCAAGTCAAAATAAGTAATTGATATATCAATTTTATCATTTTTACGTACACGTGTCAAGACTTTTTCATTTTTACAGTTAAATATCACTTGACATCAGGCAATAATAAGTATATAATATGCTTAGCGAATTTTTAATTCTATTGGAGGTATTTTATGAATCCTTGGCATGATTTCGATGATGAAAGAATTACTACATCTGATTTTTTAGCTGTAATTGAAATCCCCAGAGGCAGCAAGAATAAGTATGAGCTTGATAAAAGAAGTGGTCTTTTGCGCCTTGACAGAATACTTTACACCTCTACTCATTATCCTGCTAACTACGGATTTATTCCCCGTACTCTTTCCGAGGACCATGACCCACTTGACGTTCTCGTCATCTGTCAGGAGCCTCTTGAGCCTATGTCTATAGTACAGTGCTACCCTATCGGTATTCTTTATATGATTGATGAAAATGAGGTTGACGAAAAAATTATCGCTATCCCTGTTAACGACCCTAACCTTAACTCATATAACGACATTACTGAGCTTCCTAAACATCAGTTTGAGGAAATCAAACACTTCTTTGAGGTTTATAAATTCCTTGAAAACAAGACTACAAGAGTTGATAAAATCGATGGACGTGATGCGGCTGTTGAAACTATTAAAAAATGTAAAAAGGCTTACAAGGAAAAATTCCTTAGCTAATCGGTGAGCATATGATTAAAGCAAGCGTTACTTACAATAAGGCAGCTCTTACAAAGCTGATGAAATATAATTCTCTCGGCTCTCCCTCTAAGCTTGCTGCCTACATATTTGTTACTGTTTTCACTACCGCTCTGTTTCTTGCAAGCATTGGATCAGGCGTCTTTACAACCTTTCTTATTATGCTGATTATTGTAATAGTAGTTGATGCTATGGTTGTTACTGCATACTTTGTAAAGCCTTATACAAAACTGAAAAATTTTACAGATGACAATATAGTAATAAACAACTTTATCTTCACAAATGAAAGCATTTTAGCATCTTCAAAATCAAAAACACGAACAGGCTCATCTACATACAAATATGAATGGATATACAGAGCCTGTGAAACAAAGGATACCTTCTATATTTTCTTTAATAAGCAAAACGGCTTGATTATAACAAAAAGCGAAATAACCGAAGGAGATGCTGATTCCTTACGTGCTCTTCTCTCTTCAAAGGTAACAGGTCAAAGAAACAGACTTAAAAAACAAAAAAACAAGTAATCCTTACGGGTTACTTTATAAGCAGGCGTGGCGGAATTGGCATACGCGTTGGTCTCAGAAGCCAATGAAGCGATTCTTGTGAGTTCGAATCTCATCGCCTGCACCAATCGGTACATTTTATATGTGCCGATTTTTCTTTTCATATTGCAAATACACAAAGGATATTGTATAATTAAAGTAACTAATCTAAAAGGAGAAAATACTATGAATTTCATGGAAAGATCAAAGGAATTAGTTGCAAAAATGACTATTGAGGAAAAGATGGCGCAGATGAGATTTGATGCACCTGCTATTCCCCGTCTTAACATTCCTGCATATAACTGGTGGAATGAGTGTCTCCACGGTGTTGCACGTCAGGGCTGTGCAACCGTATTCCCTCAGGCAATTGGTCTTGCTGCAAGCTATAATACTGAGCTTATGGAGGAGGTAGCAACTGCTATTTCCGATGAGGCAAGAGCTAAATATAACGAATTTAAAAAGTTTGGTAGCACAGAGCTTTATCAGGGACTTACCTTCTGGTCTCCAAATATCAACATATTCAGAGATCCCCGTTGGGGACGTGGCCATGAAACCTACGGTGAGGACCCATTACTTACCGGTAAAATGGGTACTGCCTTTATAAAGGGCTTACAGGGTAACGGGAAATACCGTAAGCTTGATGCCACAATCAAGCATTATGCCGTACATAGTGGTCCTGAATATGAGCGCCATGGATTTGATGCTGTAGTTTCTAAAAAGGATTTATATGAAACATATCTGAGCGCATTTAAATATTGCATAGACCACGCCGATCCATCTGCTGTAATGGGTGCATATAACCGTGTTAACGGTGAGCCTTGCTGTGGAAGTAAAACACTTTTGCAGGATATTCTCTACGGTGAGTTTGGATTTAAGGGATATGTAGTGTCCGACTGTGGCGCTATACGTGATATTCATGTAGGTCATAAGGTAACAAGCTCTGAGCCGGAGAGCGTTGCTCTTGCTCTGAACAACGGCTGTCAGCTTAACTGTGGTGATGCTTATCTTAGCCTTTATGAAGCTTATGAAATGGATTTGATTACTGAAGAAACTATTACTGCTGCTGTTGAAAAGCTATTTGAAGCCCGTTTCCGTCTTGGAATGTTTGATGATGACTGCGAATATGACAATATTCCTTATGATGTTGTTGAGTGCGATAAGCACACTGCTATAAATAGAAAAATGGCACAGGAAAGCACAGTTCTTCTTAAAAACAACGGAATTTTACCTCTTTCCAAGGATGTAAAAACAATTGCTGTTATCGGTCCTAATGCAGATAACTTTGGAGTTTTAAAGGGTAACTATAACGGTACTCCATCAAAATATTATACACCACTGAGAGGTCTACAGGATGCTTTTGACGGTAAGGTACTATATGCGGCAGGCTGTCACCCCAACGACCCTAATACCGGTAACTGGTGTGGCAATCCTATGCGTGAAGCAGAGATTATTGCACAAAAGTCAGATGTTGTTATTATGTGTATGGGTCTTAACCCCTCAATGGAGGGTGAAGAGGGCGATACATTTAACGGAGATGCTGCAGGTGATAAGAAGGATATATACCTTCCAATCCCACAGCAGCAGCTGTTTGAACGTGTTCGTGCCATTGGAAAGCCTATTATATTTGTCAACATCAGTGGAAGCTGTGTTTCACTTGTTGAACAAGACAAATATTGCGATGCTGTAATTCAAAGCTTCTATCCCGGTGCGCAGGGAGGTAATGCTATTGCAGATATTATATTAGGTAAAGCATCACCTAGTGGACGTTTGCCTGTTACCTTCTATAAGGACGATAGCGATCTTCCTCCCTTCAGAGATTACAGCATGGAAAACCGCACATACAAATTCTTTAAGGGCACGCCTCTTTACCCCTTTGGATACGGACTTACATATGGTAATGTTGAAGAAAAGTGGCTAGACGAAAATACCGTTGAGCTTTATAATAAAGACGGAATGGACACAGACTATTCTGTGTTGAAATTTAAAACTGAGCCTCACAAAGAGCTTGTTGATTTCAAAAAGGTATTTATCCGTGTCGGTGAGCATATTACTGTAAATTTCTAATATATTAAGCCTCAAATTCAAAAAAATTTGAGGCTTTTTGCTTTACATATCTTATTTTATGTGATATACTTACATAAGCTTTCGGATTAGAGGTGTTATATTTGAAATTATCTAACGATGCAAAAAATGCCGTAATGATAGGTACATTATGCTCTATCTCTTATCTGGCGGTATATTTTGCAAGAAATATATTAAGTGCAGTTACTCCTCAGATGGTTGAGGGTGGGAAATTTACTGTTGAATATATAGGTGTGGTTTCCTCGCTTTATTTTACTTTTTATGCAGTCGGACAGCTTATAAACGGAATGATAGGTGATAAAATTAAGGCAAAATATATGATCAGCTTCGGCCTTATTCTCGCTGGTGTAACAAATCTTATTTTCCCCTACTTTTTACATTATCAAGCTGCTGCTAAATTTATATACGGAATGACAGGGTTCTTTCTATCTATGATATACGGTCCTATGACTAAGGTAGTTGCAGAAAATACAAATTCTATACATACAGTAAGATGTAGCCTTGGATATGAGGTTGCTTCTCTACTTGGCTCACCCTTTGCAGGGCTTATCGCTTCATTGCTTGTGTGGGAAAGCGTATTTAAGGTTGGAAGTGTCATTTTATTTACTATGGGTGCTTTATGTATTATATTCTTCACATATTTTGAAAAGAAAAAAATAATACAGAATAACAAATATGAATATAAAAAAGAAAACAACTTAAGGATAATTAGCAATATTCGCGTATTAATAAAGCACAAAATCATAATTTTCTCCCTTGTAGCAATTATAACAGGTGTAATACGAACAACTGTTGTGTTCTGGCTTCCTACTTACTTTTCACAATATTTAGGATATGATACACAAGTTGCCGCAAGAATCTTTACTATTGCGACTCTTGTTATTTCTCTTTCTGCTTTTGTAGCAATATTTGTCTATGAAAGACTTAAAAGAAATATGGAAGCAACAATGATTATAATGTTTACTTTATCTTCTGTTTTTTTCATTGGAGTTTATTTTATAAAAAATCCAATAGTAAATGTTGTATTTATTATTCTTGCTGTATTAACATCAAACTGCTCTGCAGCAATGCTTTGGAGCAGATATTGTCCAAGTCTTCGTGATACGGGAATGGTATCAAGTGCTACCGGATTTCTTGATTTTTTAAGCTATATGGCGGCGGCTGCATCAAGTACAATATTTGCAAATTCTGTAAATACTATAGGCTGGGGCAAGCTGATATTAGTTTGGGCACTTCTTATGGCATTCGGAACCACCTTGATGATACCCTATAAAGCAATAATTAATAAAGTAAAAGCAAACAAAAAAGCGATGTAAATACATCGCTTTTATTTTTTATATCTTGTGAATTAAAAGACCGCTTCTTAATTTAGGCTCAAACCATGTTGACTTCGGAGGCATAACCTCACCGGAATCTGCAACTGACATAAGCTCGTCCAAGGATGTTGGATACATAGCTATTGCAGCCACCATATCCTCATTACATCTCTGTTCAAGGTATTCGAGACCACGTATTCCACCTGCGAAATCTATTCTTTTATCGCTTCTTGGGTCATTGATTCCTAATATAGCGGAAAGAAGATTTTTTTGCAAGATGGCACAGTCAAGACGGTCAACAGGAGATTCTGCATTGCAGATTTCACTATAAAATTTTACTTTATACCAATTTCCACCTACGTAGATACCAACTGTATGCTTAGAATCCGGTCTGTATGCACCCATTCCCTCATACATCTCTACTGTTCCTACGGTTTTAGAAACAAGGGACAGAAATTCATCTACTGAATATCCGTTTAAATCCTTGATAAGTCTGTTATAATCAAGAATTGCAAGGGAATTCGACGGGAAAATTACAGAAAGGAAGAAATTATATTCTTCATTTCCTGTATGAGAAGCATTTTCTCCTCTACGTTTAAGTCCAACCTTTACAGCAGAGGCAGCACGGTGATGTCCGTCTGCAATATATAACGCATCTAAATCTGCAAATGCAGCTTCAATATCCTTATCAATATCGGAATTGCTTGTTGTCCAGACTGTATGGCGTACTCCGTCATCAGCGATAAAATCATACAAAGGAGCTTTTTCTGTTTCCATGTCTATGATTTTATCAAGAGTGCTACATTCCTTATATGTCAAGAAAATTGGGCCTGTATGTGCAGAACATGTATCTACATGCTTAATTCTGTCAACTTCCTTATCAGCACGTGTAAATTCGTGCTTTTTAATTCTGTTTTCAAGATAATCGTCAATAGATGCGCAGCCAACAATACCTGTCTGTGAATGTCCGTTCATTATCTGACGGTAAAAATAATATTTCTTATTTTCATCATTCACGTAAATACCCATATTCTCAAAGGCTTTTAGATTTTCAGCTGCCTTAGCATACACCTTTTCATCATAGAGATCTATACCCTTTTCAAGATCGATTTCAGCCTTATCAATGTGCAAAAAGGAATACGGCTTGCCTTTTACCTCTTCTCTTGCCTCATCACTTGACATAACGTCGTATGGTAAGGCAGCACATTGCTCAGCATATTGTGTGTCAGGTCTTAAAGCGAAAAATGGTTTTACAGTAATCATATATTCACCAAATTAATAACAGTTTACTTTAATTACTCCGTCAATGTTCATTACAGTATTTACTACTGTATCGTTAACCTTTTCATTAGTTTCAACGATTGTGTAAGCGTAATCGCCCTTAGAACCGTTGGCAAGGTTTTCAATATTAACATTTACAGATGCAAATGCAGCTGTAATCTGTGAAAGCATATTAGGAATATTCTTATGCATTACACATACACGTGCACTTGCTGTATGAGGAAGGGATACGTTAGGATAGTTTACGCTATTCTTGATATTACCGTTTGTAAGGTATTCGTCAAGCTGCTTTGCTGCCATAACTGCACAGTGATCCTCAGATTCATTTGTAGATGCGCCAAGGTGAGGAATGTTGATAATTCCGTTTGCACCAACTGTTTCCTCTGTGGGAAAGTCAGTAACGTACTTTGCAACCTTCTTATTTTCGATTGCCTTCTTCATATCCTCAGCATTAACAAGCTCTGCTCTTGCAAGGTTAATAATCTTAACTCCGTCCTTCATCATGGAAAGAGTCTTTTCGCAAATCATGTTCTTTGTCTGTGCTGTTGCAGGTACATGAAGTGTGATATAATCACAGGTCTTGAAAATATCCTCATAGGTTGCTGCCTGCTTTACAGAAGGAGCAAGGTTCCAAGCTGCTGCAGGAGTGATAAAGGGGTCACAGCCTACTACGGTCATACCAAGAGCATTAGCTGCATTTGCAACCAAGCCACCGATAGCACCAAGACCAATAACGCCAAGCTTCTTACCCATAAGCTCTGTACCTACGTAAGCGCCTTTACCTGCCTCTACAGCCTTGGCAACACCATCTGTACCCTCAAGTGTTTTAGCCCATTCAATACCGCCTATAACATCTCTTGCTGCAAGAATAAGTGCGCATACTGCAAGTTCCTTAACACCGTTTGCGTTAGCACCGGGTGTGTTGAATACAACAACACCGTTTTCAGTACACTTGTCAACAGGAATATTATTTACACCTGCACCACAGCGTGCAATTGCCTTAAGCTCTGCAGGGAACTCCATATCATGAAGCTTAGCAGAACGAACCATTATAGCATCAACTGTTTCGCAAGCATCGGAAACATTATATTTCGCAGGGTCAAATACATCTGTACCAACCTTAGCGATTTTATTCATAAGATTAATATTTTTCATCGTACTGTCCTCTTATGCCTTTGGATTTTCCGCTGCAAACTTCTTCATAAACTCAACAAGTGCAACTACGCCATCATATGGCATAGCATTGTAAATAGAAGCTCTCATACCGCCAACGGAACGGTGACCCTTAAGATTCTTAAGTCCTGCCTTGCCTGCCTCAGATGCAAACTTTTTATCAAGATCAGCATCGCCTGTTACAAATGTAACGTTCATCATAGAACGGCTATCCTTTTCAACAGGAGCAATGTAATAATCCTGACTGTCAAGATAATCGTAAAGAACCTTAGCCTTCTTCTCGTTCATTTCCTTCATCTTCTCAAGTCCACCAAGAGAGTCGATCCATTCATAAACAAGCTTAGCAATATAAATGCAGTAGCAAGGAGGTGTATTATACATTGAATCATTATCAGCAAGTGTCTTATAGTCAAGCATTGTGGGAATATCCTCACGTGCATTACCCATAAGATCCTCTCTTACGATTGCAATTGTAAGACCTGCAGGAGCCATATTCTTCTGTGCGCCGGCATAAATAACACCGAATTTGCTTACATCAACAGGCTCAGAGATAATGCAGGATGACATATCAGCAACAAGAGGAATATCACCTGTATCTGGAATATAGGGGAACTTTGTACCGTAAATTGTGTTGTTGAAGCATACATGAACGTAGTCAGCATCAGGTCTAATATTTGACTTATCAAACTTAGGAATGTATGCAAAATTAGCATCCTTGCTGGATGCAGCAACTACAACATCACCGTACTTCTGCGCTTCCTTATATGCTTTATTTGAGAACTGACCGGAAACTACATAGTCGGCCTTCTTATTCTTATTCATAAGGTTAAGAGGAACAGCTGCAAACTGAGTAGATGCACCACCCTGAAGGAAAAGCACCTTATAGTTGTCAGGAATGTTCATAATCTTGCGAAGAAGCTTCTCCGCATCCTTAATGATTTCATCGTATACAGGGGAACGGTGGCTCATTTCCATAACGGACATACCGCTGTCTCCATAGCAAAGCATTTCATCAGCTGCTCTCTTAAGAACCTCTAAAGGAAGCATAGAGGGACCAGCTGAAAAGTTATATACACGCTCCATAATAAAATACCTCCATATGGATTATTAAAATTATAATATTAAATTATACAACTTTACTCAAATAAAGTCAATAACATTATTGAAATTTATGAATAAATATTCGTAAAAACTGAAAAATCGCTCCGAAGAGCGATTTTTCGTTCTAGGTACTAGAAATTATTTAAAATATTTAACAGCAGACTTGAACATCTTGATGTCATAATCACCGTATACGTTCTTGTAAAGACCGTTAGCAATACGCTCTGAATGTCCCATCTTACCGATTACACGTCCGTCGGGTGAAAGGATACCCTCAATAGCAAGGCTTGAGCCGTTGGGATTGTAATCAATATCGTATGTAGCCTCTCCGTTAAGATCAACATACTGAGTAGCAATCTGACCGTTTTTGATAAGCTCTGCAATTGTAGCATCATTAGCCAAGAATTTACCCTCACCGTGAGAGATTGCAACATTGTAAATATCGCCAACATTACATTCAGTGAGCCAAGGTGATTTATTAGAGGCCACTCTTGTTCTTACAATCTTAGACTGGTGTCTTGCAATATTGTTGAATGTAAGTGTAGGACAATTTTCGTCTGTATCTATAATCTTACCGTAAGGAACAAGACCAAGCTTTACAAGTGCCTGGAAGCCGTTACAAATACCGCACATAAGACCGTCACGGTTATCAAGAAGGTCTGTTACAGCCTCCTTAACGTCTGCTCCTCTGAAGAATGCAGTAATAAACTTACCGGATCCGTCAGGCTCGTCACCACCGGAGAAGCCACCGGGAACGAATATCATCTGAGATTCCTTAAGAAGCTTTACAAAGGATTCGGAGCTTCTCTTGATATCGTCTGCACTAAGGTTATTTATAACGAAGATTTCAGCCTGTGCGCCTGCATCCTCAACTGCCTTTGCAGAATCGTATTCACAGTTTGTACCGGGGAATACGGGAATAAGAACCTTAGGTCTTGTAACCTTAATAGCAGGAGCAAGCTTCTTATCTGTTTCGTAAGAAATAGTTTCAGGCTTATCTGTGCTGGACTTGATGTTGCAGGGATATACGCTTTCAAGCTTGTTTTCATAAAGCTCATTAAGTGCGCACATGCATACCTTTGTTCCATTATATGCAACAGTATTCTCTTCTGTTACATAACCAAGTGCTGTACCGATATCCATATCCTCGCTAAGCTCAAGAATAAATGAGCCGTAGCAATAACCGAATATATCATCAAGCGCAAGGTTAGAATCAAATTCAAATCCAAGCTTATTACCGATAGCCATCTTATAAACAGCTTCTGCCACACCACCGATTGTAGGTGTATATGCTGCAAGAACCTTGCCATCTCTCATAAGATCAGTTACCTGATTATAAAGAGCAAGTAAGGATTCTGTCTTGGGAAGATTGTTTTCATCGTATTCGGGCTTAAGAAGAACAACCTTAGAGCCTGCCTTCTTAAACTCTGGAGAAACAACCTCGCCTGTCTTACCGTTTGTTACAGCAAAGGAAATAAGTGTGGGAGGAACATCAAGCTTTTCAAAGGAACCACTCATTGAGTCCTTACCACCGATAGCACCGATGCCAAGATCCTTCTGTGCCTTGAATGCACCAAGGAGTGCAGAAAGTGGCTTACCCCATCTCTTAGGATCCTTAAGAGGCTTCTCAAAATATTCCTGGAATGTAAGATATACATCCTCAAACTTAGCACCTGTTGCAATAAGCTTTGATACAGATTCAACTACTGCAAGATATGCTCCGTGGAATGGGCTCTTTTCAGAGATAAAGGGATTATAGCCCCAAGCCATATAAGAGCAATCATCAGTATGACCCTTTTCGCTGGAAATAAGGTGTACCATTGACTGAATAGGAGTTCTCTGATACTTACCACCAAAGGGCATAAGAACTGTACCTGCACCGATTGTACTGTCAAAGCGCTCACTAAGGCCTCTCTTTGAGCAAGTATTGATATCATCGCAAATTGCCTTGATACCGTTTTCGAAGTCTGTGGGAATTTCTTTATTATAGTCCTCATACTTTGCAGGAGCAATATCTATATGCTTCTCTGCACCGTTTGAGTTAAGGAACTCACGGCTGATATCTACTATCGCCTTGCCGTTATGGAACATTCTGAGTCTGGGCTCTGCTTTAACAGTAGCAACTACTGTAGCCTCAAGGTTTTCCTGCTTAGCAAGTGCAAGGAATGCATCAACATTTTCCTTTTCGATTACAACAGCCATTCTCTCCTGAGATTCGCTGATTGCAAGCTCAGTTCCGTCAAGACCGTCATACTTCTTGGGAACTGCATTAAGGTTGATTTCAAGACCGTCTGCAAGCTCACCGATAGCAACGGATACACCACCTGCACCAAAGTCATTACAACGCTTAATCATACGGCATGCATCATAGTTTCTGAAAAGACGCTGAAGCTTTCTTTCCTCAGGTGCATTACCCTTCTGCACCTCTGCTCCACACTGTTCAAGTGAATTTACAGTATGGGACTTAGATGAACCTGTTGCACCACCGCAGCCGTCACGTCCTGTACGTCCACCAAGCAAGATTACAACGTCCCCATCCTCAGGTCTTTCTCTGCGTACGTTTCTTTCTGGAGCTGCAGCAATAACTGCGCCAACCTCAAGATGCTTCGCAGCATAGCCGTCATGATAAATTTCATCAACGATACCTGTTGCAAGACCGATCTGGTTACCGTATGAGGAATATCCTGCAGCAGCTGTTGTAACAATCTTTCTCTGTGGAAGCTTACCCTCAATAGTCTCCTCAAGAGGTCTTAAGGGGTCAGCAGCACCTGTAAGACGCATAGCGCCGTATACGTAGGATCTACCGGAAAGAGGGTCACGAATTGCACCACCGATACAGGTTGCAGCACCACCAAAGGGCTCAATCTCTGTAGGATGGTTATGAGTTTCATTTTTAAAGAGTAAGAGCCAGGGCTCCTTCTTTCCGTCTATTTCAACGGTAATCTTAACAGTACAAGCATTGATTTCTTCGCTTTCATCAAGCTTATCAAGCTTGCCCTCCTTCTTAAGATATCTTACTGCCAAGGTAGCGATATCCATAAGATTTACAGGCTTTGTTCTGTTAAGGTACTTTCTTGTATTTATATAGTCGTAGTAGGTTTCCTGTAGAAGCTTATCCTCAAACTTAACATTATCAATTGTTGTAAGGAATGTTGTGTGACGGCAATGGTCAGACCAGTATGTATCAATCATACGGATTTCAGTAACTGTGGGATTTCTGCCCTCAGATTTGAAATAATCCTGACAGAACTTAATATCGTCATTATCCATAGCAAGTGCATAGGACTTGACAAATTCTGCAAGGCCGTCCTTATCAAGATCAATAAAGCCGTCAAGTGTCTTTACATCCTCGGGAATATCATACTCTGCCTTAATAGTATCCTTTTCCTCAAGAGATGCCTCACGTGCCTCAACAGGGTTGATAACGTGCTTCTTAATAGCAGCAACCTCGCTGTCTGTAAGCTTTCCGTAAAGCATATAAACTCTTGCGCTCTGTACAGAGGGCTTATCTCCCTTTGAAATAAGCTGAATACACTGAGCTGCAGAGTCTGCTCTCTGGTCAAACTGACCGGGAAGATACTCGGTAGCAAATACTACTGCACCGTCATTTTCAAGTGTGGAATATACATTGTCAAGCTGAGGCTCGGAGAAAACAGTTTTAACTGAATAGTCAAAAAGCTCCTTTGTGATATTTTCCACATCGTAACGGTTCATAAGTCTTACCTTTTCGATGCTTTTAATACCCAAAAATGTTTTTATTTCGGAATAAAGGGCATTTGCCTCATTTTCAAGTCCCTTTTTCTTTTCTACATAAACGCGATAAACCATTTATTTCTCCTCCACAGCCTTAAGGGCTCTTTGTCCGATATCTTTTCTGAAAAATGCGTTATCAAACTTAATAGCATCAACCTTTTTGTATGCGCCGCAAATAGCAGTCTTAAGGTCCTCTGCTACATCTGTAACACCAAGCACACGTCCACCTGCAGAAAGAAGCTTACCGTCAGCAAGCTTAGCACCTGCAACGTATACTGAATCAGAAATTTCCTCGGGAATAACTATTTCATATCCGTTTTCGTATTTTTCGGGGTATCCCTTAGATGCCATAATTACACAGCAAGCACTCTTATCTGCGAACTTAACCTCGCACTTATCAAGGGTTCCACTTGTAACACTCTGCATTATTTCAAAAAGGTCACTTTCAAGCAAGGGTAATACTACCTGTGTTTCAGGATCACCAAAGCGACAATTATATTCGATCACCTTAGGACCGTTCTTTGTAAGCATAAGTCCAAAGTACAAGCAGCCTCTGAATTCTCTGTCCTCCTTCTTCATTGCCTCAATAGTTGGCAAGAAGATGGTCTTCATACACTCGTCTGCAATATCCTTTGTGTAATAAGGGTTAGGAGCAATTGTGCCCATACCTCCTGTGTTAAGGCCCTTATCAAAATCAAGAGCACGCTTATGGTCCATTGAGGATACCATAGGCTTTACAACATTTCCGTCTGTAAATGCAAGAACTGAAACCTCGGGTCCCTCAAGAAATTCTTCAATAACGATGTTATTACCGCTATCACCGAACTTCTTATCCTCCATAATGCTCTTAACAGCATCAATAGCCTCTTCCTTTGTAAAGGCAATAACAACACCCTTACCAAGTGCCAATCCGTCTGCCTTGATTACTGTAGGGATAGGAGAGCCTTCAAGGTACTTAAGAGCATCCTCTGCATTTGTAAATACCTCATACTCTGCTGTAGGAATACCGTATTTTTTCATAAGGTTCTTTGAGAAAACCTTACTACCCTCAATAATTGCAGCTGCCTTTGTAGGACCGAAGCAAGGAATTCCAACCTTGTTAAGCGCATCAACACAGCCAAGCACAAGGGGATCGTCAGGAGCTACAACAGCATAATCAATTTTATTATCTACAGCAAAATTTACAATACCGTCAATATCCTTAGCACCGATAGCAACACAGATTGCATCCTTAGCTATTCCGCCGTTACCGGGAAGTGCGTAAACTTCGCTTATTGTCTTATTTTCCTTGAGCTTTTTTATAATGGCGTGCTCACGTCCACCGCCTCCAACTACTAATACCTTCATTGTCTACCTCATTAATGGTGGAAAAGTCTCATCTTTGTGAATGCCATTACCATACCGTACTTGTTAGCACAGTCAATAACAACATCATCTCTGATAGATCCACCGGGCTCTGCGATGTAGGATACACCGCTTCTCTTTGCTCTTTCAATATTATCGCTGAATGGGAAGAATGCATCGGAGCCTACGCTAACACCTGTAATTGTATCAAGATACTCTCTCATTTCCTCTGCTGTAAAGGGCTCAGGCTGATATGAGAAGTACTTCTGCCAATTACCGTCTGCGCAAACATCCTCTTCGTTCTTATTGATGTAGCCGTCAATTACATTATCTCTGTCAGGACGGGATACTGTGGGCAAGAAAGGAAGGTTAAGAACCTTATCATGCTGTCTTAAATGCCATGTATCTGCCTTGGTGCCTGCAAGACGTGTACAGTGAATTCTTGACTGCTGACCTGCACCGACACCGATAGCCTGTCCGTTATATGCATAGCAAACAGAGTTTGACTGTGTATACTTAAGAGTGATAAGAGAAATTATAAGATCGATAAGAGCATTCTCGGGAAGCTCCTTATTTTCTGTTACGATATCAGAGAAAAGCTCTCTGTCAATTTTAAAGTTGTTTCTTCCCTGCTCAAAGGTAATACCGTATACCTGCTTACGCTCAATAAGCTCGGGAACATAGCTTTCGTCAATCTTAACGATATTATAATTACCCTTTTTCTTTGTTTTAAGAATTTCAAGGGCTTCGTCTGTATATCCGGGAGCAATAACGCCATCGGAGATTTCTCTCTTGATAAGCATAGCTGTTGTTACATCACATACGTCGGAAAGAGCTATCCAGTCACCGAAGGAGCTCATTCTGTCTGTACCTCTCGCTCTTGCATAAGCGCAAGCCAAGGGGGACTCATCAAGACCTTCAATATCATCAACAAAGCAAGCCTTTTTAAGCTTTTCGGGAAGCTTGATGCCTACTGCTGCTGATGTAGGGCTTACGTGCTTAAAGGATGTAGCACAGGGTAAGCCTGTTGCCTCCTTAAGCTCCTTAACAAGCTGCCATGAATTGAATGCATCAAGGAAATTTATGTAACCGGGTCTGCCACAAAGAATTTCAATAGGAAGCTCTTCTCCGTTTTCCATATAAATCTTGGACGGCTTCTGATTAGGGTTACAGCCGTATTTAAGTTCAAATTCTTTCATCTTCTTCACCAAGCCCTTCGAAATTATTTATTCTTATTTACAATTCTGGTTTCAGCTTCGCCTGTTGCAATGTCGATGTATCTTACAAAAAGTGAAACCTTGTTATCTTCGTTAAGATTTGTCCAGATAAGGTCTGTGAGTGTATCAATATCTACATCAGGAAGCTCAAGTGTTTTAGGCTCACCCTCAAAGAAAGGAAGAGGATTGCCGTCACAGTTGTATGTATGGATAAACTTTGCCATACCTGCCTTGGGATTTGAATATGCATATGTAAATCTTTCACAGGAGCTATCATCACCCTCTGCACTCTTGAGTATGGACATTGCAAAATTCATTCCATTGCTTTCACGACGGATAATACCTGAAATACGGGGGGTAAAGTTAGGCTTGTCATCCTCAAATTCTCTTGTGCGGAGAGCCTGTTCAAAGGTCATCTGCTTATCCATAAGGTTGTAGATTGTATCTGTCTGGTCACCGTTTGTAACGATTGTCTTATTTCCAAGAACTCTTACAGGATAGTAAATGATAAGATGTGGGTCTGTCATCTTAGACTCATCAAAAGCCTTTGTGCGCATTGCGTCACCCTCAGCAACGAATACTCTGTTACGACTGTTTTCACTTCTACCCATAATGAAATATGCGGTTACTGCCTTTTTACTGTCGGCACTCTTACCGATTATAATTCCTCTGCCGTGATAAGCAAGAGAGTTAAGCTCATTTGCAATAGTTGAAACCTTCATTGTTATCTCCTCATTTAATATAAACCTTGTTGTCCTTGACAGTAAGTCTGTCCTCACAGAAAAGCTTTACTGCCTCAGGTAAAATCTTCCATTCTGCCTCTTCCATAATTCGTACCTGAAGAGTTTCCGGAGTGTCGTTCTCCTTAACCTCGACAGCCTTCTGAAGAATTATAGGACCTGCATCGCATTCGGGTGTAACGATATGAACGGTAGCGCCCGAAACCTTAACACCCTTTTCAAGTGCAGCCTCATGAACATGAAGTCCGTAATATCCCTTACCGCAGAAGGAAGGAATAAGTGCAGGGTGAACATTTATAATTCTGTTAGGAAATGCCTCATAAACCTGCTCATCAAAAATTGTAAGAAAGCCCGCAAGCACTACAAGGTCAATTTTTTCTTCCACAAGTGTATCGGCAAGGGCCTTGGAATATGCCTTTATGCTATCGTATTCCTTTCGTACAAGCACCCTTGACGGAATGCTGTTATTCTTTGCCCTTTCAAGAGCATAAACACCGTCCTTGGAGGCAAGCACAAGTGAAATCTCACTTTCACCGAACATACCGTTCTTCTGTGCATCAATAAGCGCCTGAAGATTAGTACCTCCACCTGATACAAGAACTGCTATTCTTTTCTTACTCATCAGCAGAATACCACGCCTTCGTCGCCCTTTATAATTTCGCCAATAACATATGCGTCCTCACCGTGAGCCTTAAGAACCTCTATAGCCTTCTCTACTTCATTTGCAGGAACAACAATGCTCATACCAACGCCCATGTTATATGTATTGTACATATCTCTTTCGGGAATGTTACCTGTCTTTGCAATAAGGTCAAATATAGGAAGAACCTTAACTGCGGACTTATTGATCTTAGCAGAAAGTCCCTTAGGAATTGAACGTGGAATATTTTCGTAGAAGCCACCGCCTGTAATATGGCTAATGCCCTTTACGTTTACCTTTTCAAGAAGAGCAAGAACGGGCTTAACGTAAATTCTTGTAGGTGTAAGAAGTGTTTCTGCAATAGAAGCACCGCCAAGAGCCTCACAGGGTACATAAAGGCTATCGGGATTGTGATCAATATCGAACACCTTACGAACCAAGGAGAAGCCGTTTGAATGTACACCGCTTGAAGGAAGTGCAATAACTACATCACCCTCAACCATCTTAGTGTTATCAAGAACCTTTTTCTTATCAACTATACCAACTGCAAAGCCAGCAAGGTCGTAATCCTCAACAGGCATCATACCGGGATGCTCTGCTGTTTCTCCACCGATAAGAGCTGCACCGGACTGTACGCAGCCCTCAGCAACACCACCAACTATTGATGCAATCTTTTCGGGAATGTTTTTTCCACATGCAATGTAGTCAAGGAAGAACAAGGGCTTTGCGCCTACGCAGATAATATCGTTAACGCACATAGCAACTGCGTCAATACCGATAGTATCGTGCTTATCCATCAAAATTGCCATTTTTACCTTTGTTCCGCAACCGTCAGTTCCGGAAACAAGAATGGGCTCCTCCATTCCTGCAATAGGAAGACCGAAGCAGCCACCAAAGCCGCCAATGTCGTCAACGCAACCGTCATTCTTGGTGCGTGCAATGTGGGATTTCATAAGTTCAACTGCTTTGTAACCGGCGGTAATATCAACGCCTGCTGCTGCGTAGCTTTCAGATCTTGAATTTTTCACTGTTATTTCTCACTTTCTGACAATTTGATATCGTATTTATTTCTATTTGTTGTGCTGGGGGGATTTGTAGGATAGTTTCCATCAAAACATGCTGTACAATAGCCCTTACAGCTACCACCGTCGCCAAGATGAACAACATCCTCAAGATTAAGGAAGCCTAAGGAATCGACACCGAAAATCTTTTCCATTTCCTCTGTTGTATGATTGCATGCAACAAGGACATCCTTAGACTCAATATCTGTACCGTAATAGCATGGATTCAAGAATTTGGGAGCTGAGGAACGAAGGTGTATTTCCTTAGCGCCAGCCTCACGAAGAAGCTTAACAATTCTTGCACAGGTAGTGCCACGAACGATAGAGTCATCAACAAGCACTATTCTCTTTCCCTTGACTGTATTTGAAACAGGATTTAACTTTATGCGCACCTTATCCTCACGAACATTCTGTCCGGGAGCAATAAAAGTTCTGCCAATGTATTTATTCTTGATAAGACCTATACCGTAAGGAATTCCGGATTGCTCTGCATAACCGATAGCAGCCTCAAGACCGGAATCGGGAACGCCGACTACTACATCGGCTTCAACAGGATGTGCCTTTGCAAGGAATGCACCTGCTCTCTTTCTTGCGGCCTGTACAGCACAATTGCTTATTACAGAATCGGGACGCGCTGTGTAAAGGAACTCAAATACGCAAAGTCTTTCGGGCTGTTTATTACAATGATCTCTGATTGATTTTATGCCGTCCTTTGAAAATACGATTATTTCACCGGGTTCTACGTCTCTTATAAATGTAGCTCCGACTGCATCTAAAGCACAGCTTTCGCTGGCGATTACATATTCGTTTTCTCCACGCATACCGTAGCAAAGAGGATGCATACCCATTTCGTCTCTCGCTGCAATCATCTTCTGAGATGACATAATGATAAGTGAATAAGCACCCTTAAGGCTATTCATTGCTTCATTCAATGCATTCTCAATAGATCCAACCTTAAGACGAGCTCTTGTAATTACATACGCAATTACTTCAGCGTCACATGAGCTATGGAATATTGCACCTGAAAGCTCAAGCTCACGCCTTAATTCGGGGTAATTAACAAGTGAGCTTTGTGCGGCTACAGCAAGCTTACCCTTAACGTGATTAACAACGAAGGGCTCTGTATTTACCTTATCCTTGGTTTGAAGAGTGCCGTAGCGTACATGACCAAGCGCCATTTTACCCATTCCCAAATGGGTCATAGCACTGTGTGTGAACACATCATTTACAAGTCCTGTATCCTTATGTACTCTGAAAAGACCGTCATCGTTAACAACTATACCACAGCTTTCCTGACCTCTGTGCTGAAGGGCATAAAGTCCATAATATGCGCTGGAGGCAACATTTGCTGTTTTGTTTCCTATGATACCAAAAACTGACATATATCTACTCTCCTATGAGCTTAGCTCATCTATTATACTTTTCCTCAATTTCTTTATTCTTCAAAAGAACCTTTTCTGTTCCTTTTTTTCTTGCATCTAGAAGCTTATCATAAAGCTCAGTATCAGATAATGCAAGCATCTGTATAGCAAGTATAGCTGCATTTGCAGCACCATCAATGGCAACTGTGGCAACAGGAATACCTGAGGGCATCTGTACTGTCGCAAGAAGTGCGTCCATACCACCTGTATTTTTACAGGAAACAGGAATACCAATAACAGGAAGAACCGTGTTAGCAGCAATTGCGCCTGCCAAGTGGGCAGCCATACCGGCTGCTGCAATCAATACACCAAAGCCGTTATCCTTTGCATTCTTAACAAAATCAGCGGTTTCAATTGGTGTTCTGTGTGCGGAATATACGTGAACCTCGAATGGAACACCATATTCCTTAAGTACATTAATTCCCTTTTCAACTATGGGTAAATCGCTATCACTACCCATGATGATTGCTACTTTTTTCATATATTTCTCCTTTGAATAATTTTACAAAAACAAAAAAGGACAGTCCTCCCCTAAAGGTAGAGCTGCCCAGACGGTCGACAAACAGGATTTTTGCTTCCATGCGGTTATCCGCTTCCGTCAGTCACAAAAACCTTTACC
Source organism: Eubacteriales bacterium (assembly GCA_045542275.1). Classification (GTDB taxonomy): domain Bacteria; phylum Bacillota; class Clostridia; order Oscillospirales; family CAG-272; genus RGIG2000. The sequence goes on from JAZQKP010000038.1 coordinate 45,570, forward strand.
TTCATGATTCATTTTATCATATTATAAGGATATTTGTCAATATATAAATTACTTTCGAAATATAAAAAAAACATCTGTTGAAAACTGATTTTTTGTTATATATGCTAAAATGATGTCAGCTTAATGCTGATGTGTGAATGATATAGTCATTAAATAAATCGTCCTGAAGCATTTTAAGTAAATCAGGTGCTCTGCCACCTACAGAACAGCCATTCACGGTTTTTACACCTCTTGCAAGCTTGCTTGAGCTTGTAATAATTATTTCGTCAGCTGACATAAGCTCATTTTCAGTATACTCTCTTTCCACAACAGCGATCCCCTGATCAAGAGCTGAATTCATTAACTTAGCCCTTGCAACACCCGGCAAAATATGAGAATTGGCAGGGTGAGTTATAAGAGCCTTGCCCTTCAATATGGAAATATTACAATGAGAGCCCTCTGTAACAATTTTATTTCTTACAAAAATTGCTTCCTCGGTTCCCTTTTCGTAGGCATATTGAGCTGCCAAGACGCTTGGGAGAAGATTGAGAGTTTTTATATTGCAATACTGAAATCTTTTGTCTTCATAAGTAACAGTATCAACCTTTTCGTATATATTCCCTATTTTGTAGGGAGTTATAAAAATACACAGATTTCCCTTGCCACCTTTATACACATGTGAGCGTAGTTCACTACCTCTTGATACATGAAAATATACAAATTTTTCTTCTCCATCAACTCTTCTTATAAGAGTACAAATCAGGCAAAAAAGCTCCTCCTTGTCAAGTGGCACTTCAATTGATAAAAGACTGCTGTTTTTATAAAATCTCTCAATATGCTCAGACAATAAATATGGGATATTATTTCGGCACATTACCGCATCATATACCCCGTCTCCGAAGTAGAATGCCCTATCCGTAATTGGAACAGACAATTCCTCAATGAGTCCAGTTTTACCGTTATAATATCCCAAATTTTTCATTAATATAACCTCCGATTAAGCGAAAACGTATTCTTTGTTAGCAGCAAGCTTAACAACTGTATCCTTGCCGTCTACATTTATTATAGTAGTTTGCTCAATCGGTGTTTCCAATTTCAAGGAAGAAAGTTTCGAGTCTTTCCACTCAATATCGACCTTTATATTGCCTTTTGCCAAAATTCCACAGATTTTTCCATTTTTGAAATCGGATGGCAATGCGGGAAGGATCTTAAGCTTACCGTCCTCACACTGAAGGAACATCTGTGTAATACCTGCGGTAACGCCAAAGTTACCGTCTATTTGGAACGGAGGATGTGCATCAAACATATTAGCGTATGTTCCACCACCATCCCATACCTTATCATCATTTGTGGGATCAACAAATTTAAGCTGTGTCTTTACAAGCTTAAGTGCCCTATCGCCGTCCTTAAGCTTAGCCCAGAGACAAACCTTCCAGCCCATGCTCCAGCCTGTGCTTTCGTCTCCTCTTCTCTCAAGAGTACGACGGCAAGCATTAGCAAGCTCAGGTGTGCTTTCGGTTGTTATAAGTGTACCGGGGTACATACCGTAGAGGTGAGATACATGTCTATGGTGAATATCTCTTTCCTCGTATTCCTCATCATACTCAAGAAGCTGACCGTCAGAGCCGATTTCATAAACATTTACCAAAGGTAACTTTGCTTTCACTTCCTTCACAAAATCATCATCAATGCCAAGAATCTCAGCACTTGTAATAATGTTTCTGAAAAGATCCTCAACTATACCCTGTGACATTGCTGTGTAAAGAGCTGTTGATGTACCGTAGCCATTCTTATTGAAGGCATTTTCAGGTGATGTAGATGGGCAAACGATAAGCTTTCCATTGTTCTCTATCATTATATCAAGATAAAAGATAGCACATTCCTTCATAATGGGATATGCTGTCTTTTCAAGGAATTCCTTATCAAGTGTATATTCATAGTGCTCAAAGAGATGACGGCAAAGCCAACCTGAAGAACCATTCCAGTATGCATATCCTGCACAGCCAGCTCTCTTATTACCAACGGGTGTGGTATTTGCCCAAAGGTCAATATTGTGGTGAGAAGTAAATCCCTTGGCATGATAAAAATGCTTTGCAGTCTCAACACCGTTTTTGCTTACATTAGAAACTAATTCAACCATAGGAAGATTACAGCTTACAAGATTGGACATAAGAACCGGCCAATAGTTCATTTCTGTATTGATGTTCACAGTATAGTTGGAGGACCAGGCAGCATAAAACTTTTCATTCCAGATACCCTGAAGGTTAGTAGCCTTAGAGCCCTCACGGGAAGACGCAATAATAAGATATCTTCCGAAATTGTAAAGAAGCTCGCAAAGTCCTACATCTTTATTTTTGTCAAGAAGACGTTCATTTGTCATCTTCTCGCTCTTCTCGCCACCGAAATCGACAGTAACACGATTGTAAAGTGAGCTTACGTCAGCAATATGTGTCTTACGAATATCATCATAACTTTTTTCACTGAGCTTCTCAACTCTTTCAAGACAAGGCTTGAATGTAGGCTTATCTGGAAGCTTATCAAAAGCTACAAAGCTTGTTTCAGCGCAGAAATAAAGTGTAACATCTGTAGAATCCTTAATTACAACCTTTTCCCACTGATATTCACTTTTTCCGTCACATACAACCTTAGCAATACCGGTTACCTTTACGCCGTCACCATCATATATAATAGGCTTTTCGTGGCTTGCGTATTCTGGTGCAATCTGTGAGGGACATTCGCCAACAAGATAAAGCTTATCCTTTGCAGCTGAGACAGCGCTCTTACCGATACAGTCTCCTGTAAGCTCGTAAGTAACAGGCTTTGAGGAATGAAGCTTAACCATCATGCAGTTGTCAGGAAATGAAACAAAATATTCTCTTTCAAAATCAATTCCGTCCTCGGAATATTTAACATTAACAATCGAATTTTCAAGGTCAAGGGTACGAAGATAATTTGAAGGAGCTGCACTAGAGCCTACTCTTGTAATATAAAGGGTACCGAGATAAAGATATGAATTGAGCCACGTTCCCGAAAAGCCTTTTTCAAGCTCCCACTGAGCATCATTATTTCTACCCTCAAGCACAAGCTTTTTTGCAAGTTCATTTGCTTCATAAGCTGTATCTACCATTTGCTGACCGGGCTTTCCTGACCAAAGTGTATCGTGATTAAGTGAAATTCTTTCTTTATCTGTACGGCCGTATACCATTGCACCTAGCTGACCGTTACCTAAGGGTAAAGCCTCCTCAAAAACCTTTGCAGATGACGAATATTTAAGTAAATTTTCCATATTTATTTCTCCAAAAAGTTATTTATAAAATCCATTTGACATAAACTTACAATGAACTATTAAGTTTCTCTATGCAGCTTTTACATACACGCTTATCGTTAAAAAGAACGTTGTCTGCAGTGCTTCCGCAAAAAATACAACAGGGCTGGTATTTTTTAAGAATGATTTTATCATCTTCAATAAAAATTTCCAATGCATCCTTAGGATTGATATCAAATTTAGTGCGGATTTCCATAGGGAGAACTATACGACCAAGCTCATCAAGCTTACGAGTGATACCTGTAGAATTCATATGCCACTCTCCTTTAAAGTATTATGCCTACATTTTATCATATAAAGAACTTACTGTCAACGAAATTTGACAGATTTTTACATTTTTTACATTTACAATCAGTAAGGAGGCTAAAAATGATCGGAAAGATATTTTCTGTTTTCAGTATAATTTCAGTAATATCTGCTATAGCGTGTAACAATGTAAAGGAGCTATGTCAAGGGATACTTGACGGAGCATCAAAGGGGGTAAATATCGCTTTTTCTTTAATGGGTATGATGGTATTATGGAATGGCATAATGAATGTATTTAAGGAATGTGGATTAATATCCCTTCTTTCCAAAATGTTAAAACCAATATTAAAACATATATTTCCGGATTCATTTAAAGACAATATAGCGACTGAAGAAATTACTGCGTGTATAAGCGCAAACATGTTGGGAATATCAAATGCAGCCACTCCCCTCGCCATTTCAGCTATGAAAGAACTGGATAGACACAATAAATCGAAAATTGCAACATCAGATATGATAACATTAACTATCATAGGCTGCTCTTGCTTTAATTTAATACCTACCACTCTATTGGCATTAAGAAGCTCTCATATGGCAGAAATCAACTATGAATTAATACTTCCTATATGGCTTTCCTCAGGTACGTGTATGGCTTTTGGTATATTTTTATCCCGTATTGCAAGTAAAATAAAAAGCAAAAATGCTTAAGCTACAATATATATCCTCTCTAATTCTCCCCATTATTATTTTGGTGTTTTCAATAATGTTACTAGTATCAAAAAGAAATCTGATAGACGATTTTTTTATTGGTGCAAAGGAGGGAATAAAATCCACTGTAAATTTAACACCTAATTTATGCTTATTAACGGTAGCAATCTCAATGCTTTCCAGTAGTGGTGCGTTGGATATTATATCAAAAATCCTTTACCCCGTGTTTGATTTTTTGAAAATACCAAAGGATATTTTACCGTTAATAATTACACGACCCTTATCATTCGGTGCATCGGTTGCCGCTTATGAGAATTTAATAGAAAGGTGTGGTATTGATTCTATTGAGACTATATGTGCCTCAATAATTATGGCTTCCTCGGACACTACACTATATGTTATAAGTGTATACTTCTCTGCTACAAGCATAAAGAAAACCCGATACACAATCCCAATTGCTTTAACTGTAAGTATTTTAAGTATTTTTTTATCATGCGTACTTGGAAGGTTACTTTTTGAATAATAAAAAAAACGTGGGTAAATACTCATAAAAAATAATGGAGAATTTTATGATTAAAGGCTGTCAAAAGAAAATTATTATAATTAAAGATACAGGAAACAAATACTTTGAAGAAGCACACTTCATTGTAAAAAACGAATGTCTCGGTAGTGAAATAAATGAATATAATATTATAAAGGATGCTACTGCTATTGTAAATGATTATAAATCATCGATAAAATTAAAACGAACAAAGAGAAACATCTTTAAGCATCTTCTCTATTTTATTCTTGGTGTTTTGTTTGGATCGGGTCTATGTATCGGTCTGTATTTTATGTTTATATAACTCTATTGACTTGAGATATTATTTATGGTAAAATATTATCAACACAAGTTCGATTTATAATTTGTACAGTATACTGTGTATGGGGCCGTTTATACATATACAAAAGCTGTACCATATCCGTCCAAGGACGGTCTTTTGCTATGCAATTTATCAGAAAGGAAAAATTATGGCACAATCAAAAGAAAAAGCTAAAAAAGATACAAAAGCCTTAAAACCAACAACCACTAAGAGCAAGAAAGCAACAAGCAAGACTGTTAACTCTACCGAGATTAAGAAAAAGACACAAAACAAAGCCTCATCTGTCCACGCAACACCTAAAAAGACAAAAAAACAAGATGTGTCTAAAAATGCAAGAAGAAAAGCTTCTACACATAAATTACCTAAAAAGTCTTTACCCAAGGTTAAGGTATTCTCTCTTGGAGGTCTTAACGAGATAGGTAAAAACATTACCTGTATTGAATGTGAAAATGACCTTATCGTAATCGACTGTGGAATTGGCTTTCCCGATGACGATATGCTCGGTGTTGATTTGGTAATTCCTGATTTTACTTATTTACAAAACAACATTGAAAAGCTAAGAGGTGTTTTCATAACTCACGGACACGAGGACCATATTGGCTCTCTTCCCTACTTTTTACGTACAATGAATGTTCCTATTTACGGAACAAAGCTTTCCTTGGGTATTCTTGAAAACAAGCTTACCGAGCATAAGCTTCTTCAAAGTGCTAAGCTTAATACAGTTTCGGCAGGCGACACCGTTACCCTTGGCTGCTTCAAGGTTGAATTTATAAGGGTTAATCATTCTATTGCCGACGCCTGCGCCCTTGCGATTACTACCCCACAAGGTGTAATCTTCCACACAGGCGACTTCAAGCTCGATACCAATCCAATTGAAAGTGAAATGATGGATATTACCAGAATCGGACAGCTTGGTAAGGAAGGAATTACAATGCTTCTTTGTGAATCCACCAATGTTGAGCGTCCCGGATATACACCGTCAGAAAGCAAGGTTGGTGTTTCTCTTGAAAAAATATACTCTTCCGCTACGGATAAGCGCATTATTATTGCCACCTTCTCCTCTAACGTACATAGAGTTCAACAGATTATAAACTCAAGTGTGCGTCACGGCAGAAAGGTTGCATTGACCGGCAGAAGTATGCTCAATGTTATTTCTGCTGCAGTAAATCTTGGATATATGAATGTTCCCGATGGGGTAATAATTGACATTGACCAAATTAAGAAATATCCACCGGAAAAGCTTACAATTGTTACAACAGGTAGCCAGGGTGAGCCTATGTCTGCTCTCTACCGAATGGCATTTTCTGAGCATGACAGAGTTTCACTTACCGATAAGGACCTTGTAGTTTTAAGCTCCAGCGCCATTCCGGGTAATGAGCCCTTGGTTGGAAAGATAGTAAATGAGATGTATCGCCGAGGTGTAAACGTATATCACGATTCAACAGTTGAGGTTCACGTTTCGGGTCACGCATGTCAAGAGGAGCTAAAGCTTATGCATGCACTTACCAAGCCTAAATACTTTATGCCTGTTCACGGTGAGTACAGACATCTTATCCGTCACAAGGAGCTTGCCGAAGAAATGGGAATGAAGGCTGAAAATATCTTTGTATCCGATATTGGTAAGGTTATCGAAATTGACGAATTCGGTGCAAGATTTAACGGCACAGTCCCTGCCGGTAAGATACTTATTGACGGCTCCGGAATCGGTGATGTGGGAAATATAGTCTTAAGAGACAGAAAAAACCTTTCCGAAAACGGCCTTATTATTGCTGTAGCGACTGTATCTATTGATGCAGGCATGCTTATGTCAGGACCTGAGATAATTTCCCGTGGATTTGTGTATGTACGTGAAAGTGAGGAGCTGGTAAACGGAGCTAAAAATGTAGCACAGACAGCACTTATAGATGCTCTTAACAAAGGTATTCGTGAATGGAATGAGCTTAAAGGCGTTATGAAATCTGCCATTTCAAAATTCATTTATGCCGAAACAAAGCGCAAGCCTGTAATACTCCCTATATTAATGAATTTAGATTAAAAACATCCGACCAAGTGATTGGTCGGATGTTTTATTATTTTCTGTACGTAAATCCACTATTAGAAATATAGATATAATCATTTGCAATCGTATCTACTTTGTAACAATCTCTGTATCCGTATTTTTCCGAATAATCCTCTCCGTTTTCATCAAAAATATTATATTCCCATGTATTTCCTATTAATACGGGAAAATACACACATCCATTTTCTGCGGAAGATGAAATACAATAGGATTTAAGTTCTCTTGAATATGGTAAAATATTGCTATAATAAGGAAATTCAACTTTTGATTTTATTAGTCCTACATTTGGACAATACCAGTGTTCAATATTTTCAAGACATTCAAGTGATTCTTTATAATCTTCCATGCTTTCATTACATATTGGCAATGTCTCCCTGATGACTATATGAATACAATCTTCAAATACACCCGCTTCGGTTTTAACCGTTTCGTCCTTCGATACTATCTCATATCTTCTGTTCACGAGAACACCATTCCAAAGATAATACTCGTAATCAAGGTATCCATTTTCTAACAACGCATCTGAGCAGATAACCTGTTCTCCTTCAAAGCATCCAAAGAACCTGTGGGAATTCTTGATTCTATTATGTTTACCGGGAATATCCCATCCGTAATTTGCTTCAGAAATAATAACATCTTTTTGATTTTGTAAAATAAGGCAGAATGAGTTGAGAGTCGAATATTCACCGTTTAATTTTCCAATACTTTCAAGCATTTCCATTGAATTCTTTGCTGCATTAACCATTGCACGAATTCTCACCGTGTCACCAACACAACAGTTTACGCTGTCGAAGCTTTTAATTTTATTATAGGCATTTAATGATATTCCCAACCAATCTCTTGCCTCTGTATAAGCAAATACTTTTATTTTGTGAGTAGCTATCCAAAAAGCACTTTCTGCACATAAAGCATAATGATTAATTGATGTAGCAATCTCATACACCTCTATCAACATATTCAACTGTTTTTCTTCATATAAATCAAAGCAATGAGAAAACAAATATTCAGCAATAAGCTTTTTGTCATTGGTCAGTCTTGCATATGCTATACTTTTTTCACCGTCAATTATTGCTTTTTCTCTATTAATGTGTGTAAGTGCCCTTAACCGGTATATTTCCGCTAAAAGCTTGTATTCCTTATCCATAGATTCGAATTCATTAATTGCTTTATCAAGATGAAAAGCTGCCATAGAATTATTTCGTATATTTACTGCCTTTTTTGCATCAGAAATATAATCCTTAATATGACTGTAAATATCTTTGTTGCTTATTGTATTATTTTTCTTAACCATCATATGAATCAAATCTCCTTTCAATTTTTTTCGTCCTTCATGAAGACGGTATTTTATAGTTCCTTCAGGGACTGAAAGTAGAGTTGAAATTTCACTTATAGATTTTTCAGCAAGATAGTATAATGTTATTGTTTCAGCTATCGGTTTAGATAAGTTGTTTATCGCATTGTATAGCTCAAAATTTCTTTCCTTTTCACAAAGCTCCTCATCTACACTTCTGACAGAAATATATTCGTTGTCTTCCAAAGGTGAATGATATTTTGTCTGACGAAGCTTTTTTAAGGATAGATTTCTTGCTACCCCACATAACCAAGCTCCTATTTTTTCTTTATCCTTTATATTACCATAATTTAAATACAGCTGAATAAAAGTTTCCTGTACAACATCATCTACTTCAAAATTGTATTGAAAGTATGCATATACCGTACTATATACAATTGACTTAAATTTGTTTACTAGGTGCTCAAAATATTCTTCTGTACCGTTAAATCTATTCAATGCTTTCACTCCTTTTGATTCCGTTTGCGCATTCGGTTTCAATATTTAGTACCAAAATGTAATAAAAAGGTTGGAAATAAACAAAATTTAATTTTTAATACAATTATACATCTATGAGCCTGAACAATCAACTATTGATTAATGCATTTATAAATATAAACTGCATACGCAATGTCAGAACAATATACGTTGTTTTTTATTATTTTATATTGCTTAAATAACAAAAGTGTGTTAAAATAAATAAAATCACTTTTTGGAGGTTTTTGTGAAAAAACTATTAATTCATATGAAAGGATATATCAAGGAGAGTATTATCAGCCCTCTTTTTAAGCTTCTTGAGGCTTGCTTTGAGCTGTTAGTTCCCCTTGTTGTAGCACTTATAATCGACGTAGGCATTCCTAATTCGGACAAGTCTTATGTTGTTAAAATGTGCCTTATAATGGCTGCCTTTGGCTTTGTAGGCCTTGCCTGCTCCCTTACTGCGCAATATTTTGCCGCTAAAGCCTCTGTGGGCTTTGCTACTAAGGTAAAGCGTTCTCTGTTTACTCACATTCAGTCACTCTCATATTCTGAAATAGATACACTTGGTACATCTACTCTTATCACACGAATGACAAGTGATATGAATCAGATACAAAACGGTGTGAACCTGACATTACGTCTGTTTATGCGTTCACCGTTTATTGTATTTGGCGCTATGGCAATGGCATTTACTGTAGATGTTAAGTCTGCTCTTGTATTTACTGTTGCAATTCCTGTCCTTTCCGTAATTGTATTCGGCATAATGCTTGCCACTATACCTCTTTACAAGAATGTACAGAAAAAGCTTGACAGAGTTCTCGGTATTACACGAGAGAATCTTCAGGGTGTACGTGTTATCCGTGCCTTCGGACAGGAAAAGGAAGAGGAAGAAAAGTTTAAAACTGCTACATATGAGCTTAATAAAATGCAGAAATTTGTAGGCAAGATTTCTGCTATTATGAACCCTATGACCTATGCTATACTTAATATTGCCATTTCCGTTCTTATCTGGAAAGGCGCTATTCAAGTTAACATCGGCAATCTTTCACAGGGTGACGTTGTGGCGCTTTACAACTATATGTCAATGATACTTGTAGAGCTTATCAAGCTTGCAAACCTCATCATCAGCATTACAAAGGCTGTTGCCTGTGGAAACAGAGTTCAGGCAATTTTCGAGATTGAAAGCTCTATTAAGGGTGGAAATCCAGCACCCAAAGCTGTTGAAACACCGTATTCTGTTGAATTCGAGCATGCATATTTAAAGTATGTTACCTCAAACGAAACATCTCTTGATGATATTGATTTCAAGGTTAAAAAGGGTGAGGTTGTAGGTGTAATCGGCGGTACAGGCTCCGGAAAAACATCTCTTGTAAATCTTATCGGACGTTTTTATGACACCTGTGACGGCGACGTTAAGGTAAACGGCATTAACGTTAAGGAATATCCTACCGATATTCTAAGAGAAAAAATCGGCATAGTTCCCCAAAAGGCTGTTTTGTTCCGTGGAACTGTCCGTGAAAATATGAAATGGGGCAACGAAAATGCCTCAGATGAGGATATTATTGAGGCTATCGGAATTGCTCAGGCAAGTGATGTTTTAAGCTCCAAGCCTGACGGACTTGATGCTTATATTGAACAGGGTGGAAAAAATCTTTCCGGTGGACAAAGGCAGCGATACACTATTGCACGTGCCCTTGTTAAAAAGCCTGAAATCCTTATTCTTGACGATAGCGCATCTGCCCTTGACTATGCAACTGATGCAGCGCTTCGCAGCTCACTTACAAAAATCGAGTACAAGCCTACGGTATTTATCGTTTCACAAAGAACATCATCCATTATGCACTCTGACAAGATTATTGTTCTTGACGACGGAAAAATAGTTGGAATGGGTAAGCACGATGAGTTACTTAAGGACTGTACTGTTTACGCAGAAATTTACAACTCTCAGTTCAGAAAGGAGAGTGTGTAAAATGAAAAAAAACAAGTCAGTTAAAAAATCCACATTAAAGGAAATTTTGCACTACGTAAGAAATTATAAAATTCTTTTAGTGCTGTCAATTCTCTTTTCAACTGTTTCAGTTGCACTTACACTTTACATTCCTATCGTTTTAGGTAACGCCATTGACCTTATTGTAGGTAAAAACGCTGTTTTACTTGATGTGGTAGGAGAAATGCTTGTAAACACGGGAGTTATCGCTGTAATAATCGGCGTTCTCCAATGGCTTATTAACAACATCAATAATAAAATAACCTACAACGTAATCAAGGATGTACGTGATGAGGCCTTTGAAAAAATCGAAACTTTACCTCTTAAGTACATTGACTCCCGTTCCTACGGTGAGGTAGTTAATAAGGTTATTAATGATGTTGACCAGTTTGCAGACGGTCTTTTAATGGGCTTTACACAGCTGTTTACCGGTATTGTTACAATTCTTGGAACACTTGTGTTTATGCTTACAATAAGCGTAAAAATAACCTTAGTAGTTGTTATTCTTACACCTGTTTCTCTTTTTGTAGCCAACTTTATTGCAAAAAATACTTATTCATTATTCCACACTCAGTCAAAAACAAGAGCTGACCAGACTGCATTTGTTGAAGAAATGCTTTCTAACCAGAAGATAGTTAAGGCTTTCGCCCATGAGGATGAGGCAACAGAGGAATTTGATAAGATAAATAACAAGCTTCAAAAATGCTCCGTTAAGGCTATATTCTTCTCATCCCTGGTAAATCCCTGTACAAGATTTGTAAACTCTCTTGTATATACTGCTGTTGCCCTTGTAGGCGCTTTTACAGTTATTAAAACAAGTGGTAGCGCTGACGCATTTACCGTTGGTGCGCTTACCTGCTTCTTAAGCTACGCAACACAGTATGCAAAGCCGTTTAATGAAATATCAGGCGTTATCAGTGAGCTTCAGAATGCACTTGCCTGCGCATCAAGAATTTTTGCATTTATTAAAGAGGACAGCGAGATTCCCGACGATGTAGATGCCTTTGTGCTTGAAGAGGCTGAGGGAAATATTGAAATTAGGGACGTAAGCTTCTCATATACAGAGGAGCAAAGCCTAATTGAAAATCTTAACCTTAATGTTAAGAAGGGACAAAGAATCGCTATTGTCGGTCCGACAGGCTGCGGTAAAACCACATTTATTAATCTTCTTATGAGATTTTATGATGTAAAATCCGGTTCTATCGCTGTTGACGGCCATGATATAAGAGATATAACAAGAAATTCCTTACGTGGAAGCTACGGTATGGTATTACAGGATACCTGGATAAGAAACGGTACTGTAAAGGAAAATATCGCCCTTGGTATGCCTGATGCAACAGATGAGCAGATTATTGCAGCTGCAAAATCATCTCACGCACATAGCTTTATCAAGAGATTGCCAAAGGGCTATGATACTGTACTTACAGAAAACGGCTCTATCCTTTCTCAGGGACAAAAGCAGCTCCTTTGCATAGCGAGAATTATGCTTTGCCTACCACCTATGCTTATTCTTGATGAGGCTACATCCTCAATAGATACACGTACAGAAATTAAAATTCAAGAGGCTTTTACCACACTTATGAAGGGCAGAACATCGTTTATTGTTGCTCATCGCCTTTCCACCATTCGCGATGCTGACCTTATTCTTGTAATGAAGGACGGCAATATTATTGAGCAAGGCACACATACTGCTCTGCTCCAACAAAACGGCTTCTATTCAAAGCTTTATAACAGTCAGTTTGAAGCAACAGAGACCTAAGGAGGTTCCTATGGCATTTTTAGAAAAACTTAAAAAATTCAGGTTTGGCTATTTAGTTTTAGCTATTCTTCTCTGCGCTTGCGGATTACTTATCATTATTTATCCAAATGAATCAATGACTACTGTAAGCTACATTATCGGCGCCGTTACACTTATCGGCGGTATAGTTCAGGTAATAAAAATTCTTGCCGACAGGCGTCGTGGCGCAGGCTTTGCATTTGCAATTATAACAGCAACTGTTACTATTATCTGCGCAATTATGGCACTTATTTTCCCTGATATTGTAATGACTGTTTATCCTATGATTATTGGCTTGTTTATTATAATTGACGGTGCATTCAAGCTCCAGACAGTTGTAAATTCAAAAAGATACAATATGAAGATGTGGTGGTTCTTGCTTATCATATCATGTCTTACAATTTTCGGTGGATTCCTCTGTATAAGAGTTAGACTTACAGCTGACAATTTTGGTCTTTTCTCCTTTATTCTCGGTGCTTCACTTACAATATGCGGTCTTCAGAACTTTTTCTCCCTCTTCTATCTTGGCAGAATTGTTAAGCGTGCTTCTGTTGAGTATGAAAAGCATGCAACCGTTATTTCAGAGGATGCAGTTATTGCAGACTCATATGTTAACACCAATCCTAAGAGAATCAAGGAAGAAATTCTTCCCATAGAAGAAAAAAAGGTAGTAAATACAGTTGACTTTGAGGTTGAAGCTGAAAAGGAAAAAATCGAAGAATAACGAAAAAGCTGTTGCGATTGCAACAGCTTTTTAGTTTTATTTAAATTCAGTTAAGTCCTCGCAGAGCATACGCTTTCTCATTATGGAATAGTATTCCTCTACGGGTGAACCGTTAAGCAGCTCAGTATTGGATCTTATAGCATCAATTACAAGCTCGGGATTAAGATTTTTATCGTTACCACCGTAAAGGATAGCATTGATTTTAATCTTACCGTTTTCGTTTTCAACCTTAAAGGATTTAATATATTCCTTAATGTTGATTTCCTTCTCGGTACCCTTTGATTTTTTTGTTACGTAAACATCACCTGAAAGAAGCTTGGTGATTTTATCTGCCGTATCTTCCTTTATTTCGGGAGAGGAAATTTCCATTTCATAATCAATGAAAACTATATTTTTAAGCTTAGATTCAGGAACGTAAACATCAATGACCTTCATTTCATCAGGGAAATTACGGGCAAGGCGTTCCTTGATTTCCTCACATTCCATAAAGGAATTGATCTTTATATCCAAAAACTCGCATTCACTCTCTACACCGACAGGAAGAGGTACTGCAAATACAATTCTCGGCTGAGGGTTAAAGCCCTCGCTATACCAGATATCAATGCCTGCACGAAGCATTATTCTCTGCATTGTCTTTGCTGTATCAAGATGGGAAATGTACATAAGAGAGCCATATTTTTTAAACTTAACTCTGATTGGAATTATTTCATTTTGGGGCACCATGTTACATCTCCTCCCAGTTTATTAGCTCCACAGCCTGAGCATTTTTCCTTACAGTTGGGGGTTGTTACGCTTTCATACGCCTTTTTGCTCTCGGAAATTAAGAACTTCTTGCTTACGCCGATATCAATAACATCCCAAGGAAGAATTTCATCATATCCCATTCTTCGATTTGCATAGAATGAGGGGTCGATATTACACTTCTCGAATACATCCATCCACTTATCGTAATCAAAGTATTCGTCCCATGCATCAAAGCGCATTCCCTGCTTAACGGCGCACGCAATAGCCTTTGACAAGCGACGGTCACCCTTTGAGAATACAGCCTCAAGACGGGAAACCTTTGCCTCGTGCCAGTTGTATCTTACCTTACGGTCTGTAATCTTTTCGCCTAGGAATTTCTGCTTATCGCAAAGCTCCTCAAGGGAATTCTGTGGTTCCCATTGGAAGGGTGTGTGGGGCTTAGGTACAAAGCAAGAAACGGAAACCGTTACGCTAACAGGCTTTTTAGGTCTTGCTTGCTGTGGCATTTTATAGAATTCGTCAATTACGTGCTTTGCAAGGACGGAAATACCCTCTATATCCTCATAGGTTTCGGTTGGTAAGCCGTTCATGAAATAAAGCTTAACCATGCTCTTACCACCCTCAAATGCCAATCTTACAGCATTCATAAGGTCCTCTTCGTAAAGGTTCTTATTAATGGCATCACGAAGACGCTGTGTACCTGCCTCAGGGGCAAAGGTAAGTCCCGACTGTCTTATAGAGCTTACCTTATCCATAAGCTCCTTGGTGAAACTGTCTGCACGGAGTGAGGGTAAGGAAAGATTTACCTTTGCGGGATTTGTCCACTCAAGAAGCATATCTGTTGCCTCATGCAAGCATGAATAGTCGCTGATTGAAAGTGATGTAAGTGAAATTTCGTTATATCCTGTATTCTTGAAAATTTCCTTTGCCTGAGAATTAAGCACCTCGGCGCTCTTCTCTCTTACAGGACGGAAAACCATACCTGCCTGACAGAAGCGACAGCCTCTTATACAGCCACGGAAGGTTTCAAGCATTATTCTGTCGTGGACTGTTTCGATAAATGGTATAATAGGCTTTAAAGGAAAGTATGACTTATTTAAGTCGGGTACTATTCTCTTAGCTACTCTTTTGGGAACGTCCTCATATTTAGGCTCAAAGGACTTGATGGTGCCGTCATCGTTATATTCAACATCATAAAGTGACGGAACATAAAAGCCCTTTAAGTGAGATGCCTCACGAAGAAATGCGCTCTTTGTATATGTGCCGTCCTTTTTCATTTTCTTCATAAGGTTGGCAAGCTCAGGCAACGCCTCCTCGCCCTCTCCAATGCTGAAAATATCATAAAAATCGGCAACAGGCTCTGCATTATATGCGCAAGGTCCACCTGCAAGCAATACAGGTACATCCTCTCCTCTATCCTTAGCATAAATAGGAAGGCCTGCAAGGTCTATCATATTTACAGCTGTTGTATAGCAAAGCTCGTACTGTAAGGATGTGGCAATAATGTCAAAGTCCTTTATACTGTCCTTACTTTCAAGTGCGAAAAGAGGGATGCTTAATTCCCTCATTTTCTCCTCCATATCGGGCCAGGGTGCGTATACTCTTTCGCACCATACATCCTCAATATGATTAAGTGCGCCGTAAAGAATACGTACACCTAAGTTGGACATACCTATTTCGTATGTATCGGGGAAGCAAAAGGCGATACGGAGATTGATTTTATTTTTATCCTTAACTATCTGTCCGAATTCTCCACCTGTATATCTACCTGGCTTGGAAACGGATTTTAAAACTGTGCTTAAATTCTGCATTTTATTTTACTCTTGAAAGATATATTGCTGTTATAGCAAGCATTATAAGCAACCATGGAACATAGAAAAGACCTACAAGCAAGGGAGCAAGCATCTTTATCTTTCCAAATACTGCAAAGCCTACAAGAAGCAAGCCACAAAGTGACGCAATAATCTTTACAATAAGATTAGCCTTTCTTATCTTAGTTATATTTCTGCATACTGGAATAGCCTTAAGTAAGGACTTGGATGCGCCCTTAGAGGCTATACCACTATCTACCTTATCAGACACCTTAGACATTTGATCCTCTGCGCTAAGCTTAATTACGCAAAGCTCTGATTTATTGAATATAGTCTGCTTTTTGATGATTTCATTATTGATGTTAGGGTCAAAGGTACGGATGCCTACTGCTGTACCGTGCTTATTGAGTGAACGTACAGTAATGGCAAACTCCTCATCAATCATATAGTTGATATACATTTTTGCGCAGAGCTGACCGTTGCAAGCCATGTACATAATGCTTGTTTCCTCGCTTACGTCCTCTCTCTCCGCAGGAACCTCTATACCCTGAGATGCAATACCGTATCTGTCAGCGAAAATGATTGTATCATTATCTACCTTAACGCAAAGATAGCTTCTGCCACCACATACAAACTTAGTACGCTTACTTTTCTGGAAGGCATCACGTGTAGCTACCTCAAATACCTCTGCTAATGGGCCACCAACAGCGCTGAAGCCACTTGCAGCATAATAAAGCACCTTCTCAAGCTTATAATCGTTATAAACCTTGAAATTCTGAAGCTTTACATTATATGGTGGGAATGCAGTTGTATCATTAACAGACACTATCTTAATATCGGAATATTCATCTATTGTGCCCTCACCTATAATAGCGACCTCATCATTAAAAAGCTTTTTGTTACCCATAAGGAATGGAACGCTATAGTTAAATAAGAAGCCGACAGGCATTGAAATAAGAAAACCGATATACCATACAGAAAGTGCATCTGTAAATGAATGAGTACGAATAATTGAAATGATAAATAATACTATAGGTGCAATAAGAGCTGCAAGAGTGTATGGGTCAAGCACGGATTTAACATCTGCAGACTCATTGGTTCTTGCAAAATATCTCTTGACAAAGTTAGCGCTATCTACCTTTATAATGTTACCGGAATAATTAACTGAAGTGGTTGAAAATGTTTCGTATTCTGCCTCTGCATCATCATTTGCAACCTTTGAAAATACAAATTTATTTTCCTTAGAGGAAATAACACTGAAGCCATACTTTTCTCTCACCACATTAAGATAAGAGTATAAAAGTGAAAAAACAAGAATTAGAGCAACAGGGAAATTGCACAGTGTCTGCTCAAAACCAAAAGGTACAAAAATAAGTGTAATCAACGAGTATGCAACACCTACAACAAGTGAATATACTGCTATTGATTCAGGAATATGCTCCTTCGCCAGAATAGACTTTAACCCATAGAAAAGCTGCTCATACGCAAATGCTGCACATGCTAAAAGCAAAATCAAATCAATAAAGAAGAAAATATATGGATGCTCAGCTATATTCAAGCTGTCATAAAGCTTACTTGAGAAAAATCCTACATTCTCTACCAAAAGAAGTATAAACGCAAATACAGATGCAAGAATAAGCTTTACAGAAATGCTTCTCTTGGCATACTTATACATTCCTATAATTTCTTTTCTCTGCTGTCTGTCTGTATACTCATAATAATCCGAGTGAATATCCCCCTGTAATGCTTCAATCTCAGCAGTTGATGCATTTGTTTCCTCCATGCTAAGACTCTTACGTGTATTGCTGTCTATAATACCGAAGGTCTTCATAAAGCTATGCTGAGTTTCCACGGTATTAGCATATGTATCATCGAAGCTTGGCTCTATTTTTCCACTATCATCGTGTCTGTTCCATGCGGAGTGAGGAATATCGCTTCCCTCGTCGCTCTTTCTTATTTTATCAGATACACGCTTAAATATCTCCTGATTTGGTGAAACGAGCTCTCCCTCGTCATCATCATGCTTCATAAGCTCTTCATCTATTTGAAGTGTGTAGGGATTTCTCTGATACGTTCTTCTTTCTCTGTCCTGCTGTTCTGTGGGCTCTTCTGATCTTCTTATGTTACCCGCATCTATTTCAAGCTGACCGTATCTATCTTCCATTTCATTACCTTCCTTCTCTCTGAATTCTTGCGGCGTGGCAAAGAATTACTGATGCGGCAGTAGACACATTAAGTGAATTTACCTTGCCGTACATAGGAATTGAAACAATATAATCGCTTCTTTCCTTAATAAGCTTACCAACACCATTACCCTCAGAGCCTAAAATAATAGCTGCGGGGCAATTAAAATCTGTTTCGTAATAAGGAGTGCCTCCCGCCTCTGATGCAAATATCCAAAGGCCCTTTTTCTTAAGCTCCTCTATTGTTGTAGCGATATTGGAAACCTTGGCAATAGCCATATGCTCGATCGCTCCTGCAGAGGATTTGTACACTGCAGGTGTAATTCCAACTGCGTGTCGCTTGGGAATAATAATACCGTGGGCACCTGAGCACTCGGCACATCTGATGATAGCTCCAAGATTATGAGGATCTTCTATACAATCGCATATTACTATAAGAGGCTTTTCTCCTCTTTCTGCGGCAATAGCAAGAATATCATCAACATCAACATAATCCTTCATAGCTGCCATAGCCACAACACCCTGATGATTTACACCACCACTGATAAAATCAAGCTTTCTCTGCTCAACCTCAACAACAGGGATTTTCTTTTCAAGCGCTTTTGCTACTATTACGGTAATTGAACCCTCGTGATTGCCCTTCCTTACATAAATTTTGTCAATTGTTCTGTCAGTCTTAAGAAGCTCGGAAACGGCATTTCTACCGCTTACAATTCCTGCCTCCTCGGGAACATCTATATATTCAGGCTTACTTCTTTCTCTGTCATAATGAGGACGAGATGATTTTTCACCTGATTTTTTGTCATTATTTTGATATTTTCTGTCGTTTTTCAATTTTTTCACCCTTATTTTAAATATTTACATACATAATTATTTTAACATAAATAAATTTGTTTGTACAGTATTTTTAAGAAAATAAAAAAGACTTTTGCAATTTTGCAAAAGTCTTTTCTATAAAATCCTAAATCTTGTAAAACAAAAATATATTCAATTAATGCACCGAGTGCATATCAATAGTCAATATTCCCGTATATGCGAAATATTAGAGATTTTTCATTTCTGCGAAGCATTCGCTGCAATAAACAGGCCTGTCGCTGTTAGGCTGGAAAGGAACCTTAGCTTCCTTGCCACATTTTGCGCAAGTTGTGGTAAACATTTCACGAGGAGCCTTTGTTGCATTCTTCTTTGCATCTCTGCAAGCCTTGCATCTCTGCGGCTCATTCTGAAATCCCTTTTCCTGGTAGAACTCCTGCTCACCTGCTGTGAACACGAACTCCTGACCACACTCTTTGCACTTTAATGTCTTGTCCTCAAACATCATTTTTCTCCTTACCATTAGGTATGTTATTTATACAAAGCTTTCGCTAGGTACCATTATTAGCTGTCCGTTTAAGCTTTGCCTTTATCCTATAAATAGCATTATTAACGGACTTTTCGCTCCTTAAGACCTTTTCTGAGATTTCCTTAGCCCTTTCACCGGCTAAATAAAAACCAAAGATCTTTTTTTCATAAGGCGATAAGCAATCCTGAGCAAGGGAAAAAAGTTTCTTTTCAAGTTCTCGCACTATCAGGGTATCCTGTGGATTTTCCAAATCGTAGTTATTTTTTGTATCAGAGCGCTTTTGTCTCTTTTTAGAGTTATGAACACGGACGCACGAAACCAGTCTATTCCTTATGCACACCTTAGCGTAAGCACCAAAGGTAATACCGGCTTCCTCCCTATATGACAATACAGAATTATAGAATGCCATTTTAGCTTCCTGAAGAAAATCGTCATATTGAGGTGACGCAGCGCACATATCGGAATACTTTTTTGCCATACTAGTAACGAGGGCATTATACCTAGATAAAAGCTGCTCAAATGCAGCATCGTCTCCAGCCTTTACCCTGACAATATAGCATAAAATTTCTTCCATACACACTACTCCGTACAAAAATTATATCATATTTATTTTAAATGTCAAGCATTTTTTATCATATTTTTGAAAAATGACAAAAAAATTAGAGTTTTTTTGTATATATTAACCAAAACAATAACAAAAATCAACAAATTTTAACTTACTCAAAAATATAATTCGTTTCACCTGATACTAAGGCCAGTGTACCTCTGTAAACAATTTCAGGACGACGATTGAAATTTCTAATCATTCTGTCCGCTTCAATCTTGGAATCAACCTCAACATTAATATCAAGCACCTTTCTTCCGCATTCTGCGATTTCACAATGCACCATATATTTACCGTTATCAAGCTCATTTATGTATGCATCTGTGACTGCGCCTCTCTTTTCAAATGAAAGATGGCGAATCGCACTTCTGTAGCTGGATTCTCTAATGCTTGCTGCAATTGTATCACTCAGCTCTGTTGCAATTGTCTTACCTGTTGACGATACAATATATAAGCTTTCCTCTTCTCCCTCTTCCTTTGGAAGCTCTGTAATGTGATGTGCATCTACAAGCTCAGTAAAGCAATCACCACATTCAAAATAGCTTACAATATTTTCCTGGTAAAGAATACTGCAAACATCACCGAATTTAACAGGATATCCTATCCTGTCCATGAGATAAAGTATAAAGATTTTTATCTCGTTTTTGTCTTTCATAAAATTACTCATTTTAACATCCCCTTTGAGACTATACATAATAATTTTATCACAACCAAAGCCATTATTCAACAAATTTTTTAAAATATAAGGGAAAAAATGAATTTTTTAAAAAGAACAGACCTGGCCTGTGAAAAAACCGAAGCTGAAAGATCTAATTACTACATTTCGAAGGAATCTGTTTACGATATTGATGCACTGTGCTCCAAACATAAAGCCGATAGCAAAAGAAAAAATATTATTCTGACAGTTGGCAAGGTATGGATGTATAATGAAAAGTATAGACTGAATACCTCTCTTGCTATATCTGAGTACATTAATAAAATGATATGCTCAAATGCTAAAAGATTTCTTATAGTGGGTCTTGGAAACAGACTTATTACGTCCGATTCTCTCGGTGCTTTTACCATTGATGAGCTGTATCCAACCGTCAATATCAGGGAGCTTAAAAACAAAATTTTTATTCTTGCTCCAGGTGTAGAGGGTCAAAGCGGAATACCGACATTTGATGTAGTAAAAAGCGCTATTACCCTGTCGTCGGCAGATACGTTAATTTTAGTTGACTCCTTATGCTCAGCTAGCATTGAACGGTTATTAACCACGGTACAAATAAGCACTGAGGGGCTAATGCCCGGAAGCGGAGTTGGCAATCACAAAAAAGAAATAAGTCAAAAAACTGTTGGCATTCCGGTTATATGGATAGGCGTACCCACAGTAATAGATCTGAGCAAGTATAAAAATACCTGCTTCAATTATTTTGTCTCACCAAATGACATAGATATATCCATAAAATCTCTATCTAAAATTATTGCAAAAGGAATTGAAATAGCACTCTACAAGTAATAAACTATGCTCTTTCCGAATAAGATGATAAAAAAAGGAAAGGACAAGGTTAAAATGAAGGAAGAAAGCAAGCTGATAAAATACGGCTATCCGGAAAAATATTCAAGCGAGATTATCTACATTAATAAGCCTAAAAAACACATGACACCTATTCTTAAAATTTTACTGATTTTGTTCGTGATAGGTACAGTAATTTTTGTTACGAATAAATTTAAAGCTCCGATAATAAGTTTTATAGGTGGATTAACAAATGCTGAGGATTCTTCAATAAGCACAAGTGCCAGTGACAATATGAGCAGCTCAAGCGAAGTGGAAAGCTCCAGCCCGACTGAAGATACAGGTTACAATAATGGGGGCTTTCCGATATATGCTTTAAACGGTAGCGGCAAAGGTTTTATTAATGAAACAAGCAAAAATTATGAAGTTTCGAAGGAAGATTTTAAGCTTATAACACCGACACATATATATGCTCAGTACGGAAAGGATGCTCCCGTAGTTCTTATAATTCACTCTATGGCTAATGAAGCATATTCAAATGGAAAAAACTATACACAGGGTCAGGGATTTTACGGTGAAACAGACAATGTTGCCTCAATTGGCGAAGTAATTATTGATGTGTTGGATAGTCAAAATATCAATGCAATACACATAAACAAGATATTCAGCAGCTCCGTAAATTCATCAAAGAATGAATATGAAAAAGCACTTAAGGAAACTTTAGCAGCATATCCAAGCATTACCTACGTAATTGACATTTCAAGAGATGTAAAAATAAACAAGGATTTAAGTATGCCAAAGTACATTTTTGAAAGTGAGTTGGGCTCTTGTGCACAGATAAAAATAACCACAGGATCGGACTTTTTGTATAAAAATGAATTTACAAATGACAATTTAGCCTTTGCATATGCGTTACAAAACAATATAGAAAAAAATATGACTGATCTCATACGAACAGGAAGTATATCCCCCTTCCCTCTTTCACAAAACATCGCCAAAAATTTTATTAAGGTATACATAGGCTCCTTTTCAAATTCCTATACCGAAGCTGAAAATGCGGCTATTCTCTTTTCTGAACAGCTATCAAATTTTTTAAACAATAATGCTGAATAATAAAAAAGCCGATACGGAATGCCCGTATCGGCTTTCGGTTTATTAGAAGTCGTAATCTGCAGCTAAACGTGCAGGTGGCTTTCTATTGAGGGAAATAATAGGTAATATTGCAAATAGCAATCTAAATATAGCAATTGCACCAAATGTAAGTAATGCACCCCAAATCGGGAATATGAATATTTCACCTATTACCTCAATATTTGCAATTATTTTAATTGCAGCAAAGATAACTGCAACGGAAGGAAGTCCGTATTTAAAGGTTGTAACAAGGCTTTCCATTGCGAAGATAACCATAAGGTTCTTCTTCGGAATACCAAGCAAGCGATACACAGTCACAAGATCCATTCTATCCTTAATCTTGGAGCGCTGCATTAAATAAAGCATTACAAGACAAAGAACTGTAATTGATGTAATAACTATTGTTCTTGCATCTACCTTTGCAGTGGTTCTGCCAAGGTATTCGTTATATGCCAAGGTATAATTATCAATCTTATTTACATCGAGTTTACCCTTTATTTCTTTTGGAAGCTCTTTATCAAGATATTTAAGAATACCCGCCTTATCCTTTGCCCAAAGAGTAAAGCTATCTGTTCCGTATATCATTGAATCATATATTTCATCAATTGCTTCATCGCTGATAACTATTCTTGCCTTTATATTAACCTCACTTGTTACATCCCAAAGAGTTTCCTTAACCTTAAGGGGATACAAGCTTCTGGTCTTGAGGGTTGTTCCACTGGGATAATTAACACCTGTGCTGGGACCAAGCGCCAAGCACTCATTCTTCTCCAATGTATAGGTTGGATCAAAGCCCGTAAGCGCCTTAAACTCGGACAAGGTAATAACCTCATATCCGACAGTACCAATAGCCAAAAGACCTTCTCTGCTCATGTAAACAGAAGGCTCACC
Source organism: Eubacteriales bacterium (assembly GCA_045542275.1). Lineage (GTDB taxonomy): Bacteria > Bacillota > Clostridia > Oscillospirales > CAG-272 > RGIG2000. Next base: position 69,249 of record JAZQKP010000038.1, read on the forward strand.
TGAATCACAAATACCCACTACTGTAGGTGAGTAATATCTACCTGTTTCAAGGGTCTTGCCAAGAAAATATTCAGCATTAGGTATCATATTCTGCAAAATGCCATCTTCTTCAATTGCCTTATCAAATACCCAACGGTCTACTACAATTTCATTATAGTTCTCAGGCATTCTTCCTGCTATAAGCGTCCTCTCGTTTAACCTGGAAATGTCTACTGTAGTATAAATTGGCAGCTGCATTGTTAAGGTACCTATTTGCTTGATAGTTTCGTCCTTATATTCAAAAACAGAGCCGGATTTAGGAATAAAATCAACATCCATACCGGATTCCCTTATATATTCCATATACATTTGAATCTGTTCATCAAGAGTTGTTTGATAAATATTGAGGGCAGGACCTCTTCTGAAATTAAACAAAACTGCATGAGAATCATCTGTTATAAAATCCTCGGGATCAATATGGGAAACTGTTATAAAGTCTGCCACAGCAATTGAAAGCATAAGTGAGAGAATGATTATAAACATTCCAAGACTGAATCTGCGAATTTTCTTCTCAGAAACTGAGCTTTTTGCCTCCTTAAGAAGGAATCTTAGGCCTAAAAAGCCCTTTCCTTCCTTACGCTTCTCTTCTTTTGGCTCTCTCTTTTCTGTTGCTTTATCTACAAAGCTATCCTTAGAAAGAACAGGGTGTGCACCCTCCTTAAGATATGGTGCATTTGCCATATCAGAGGATAAAACCACACGTGAATCGCTGAATTTAACAATAATTCTATCCTTCTCTGCAATAACGGTAAGAGCTACAGGAGCTGCGTTTTCAGCAGTAAGCATTCTTACAGAAAGATTAGCAGCGCTGATATTATCCTCGTTGTAATCTCCTGCGTAAACTGCATCCTTTTCGCCTGCATCCATAGTACCTCTCTCCCAGTCTGTAGTATCGGAAACGATATTACCGCTGTCAAGAGTGATAATTCTGTCTGCAAAGAAATTAGCAATTCTTGTTTCGTGGGTTACCATTACTATAAGACTTTCCTTTGAAAGCTCCTTAAGAATGGTACAAATATTCATTGTGTTGGCTTCGTCAAGGTTACCTGTAGGCTCATCGGCGAAGATAACACGAGGACGACGGGCGATTGCACGGGCGATTGCAACTCTCTGCTGCTGACCACCCGAAAGCTCTCCAACAGGACGCTTTCTATATCTGAGCATATCAACTCTGGCAAGCGCATCCTTAACCCTCAACATCTTATCCTTATGTGGAATATCCAGTGAATGCATTCCAAGATACACATTATATGCTACGGAATGCTCACTTAAAAGATAATAGTTTTGGAATATGTAACCGAAATTTGCATTTCGCTCATCCTCCATCTCCTTAGATGTAGCACGCTTGATTTCAGTGTTTTCAGTAGTTATACTACCACTATCAAAAACATCAAGACCGCCAATTGCATTAAGTAAGCTGGTTTTACCGCAGCCAGATGAACCAAGAATACATACAAAGCCGGTATCCGGAAGTTCAAAGGAAAGTCCGTGAAGAACCTCGTTAGCACGTTTTGTGCCTTTATCATAGGTTTTCTTTAAATTATTAACCTTAATCAATGTTCTCCACCTCCTCCATTAATGCAAAGTCAATATCTTCATCTGATTTTTCATGATTAAATACGTGCTTTTTAAGTGCCCTGTAAATTGAAAGCAGTGAGCATGCGCAAAGAACAAAATGGGCAAGTATAAGAAGAATTATCTTGAATGTATCAAAATACTTGAATATAGCCACAACATAGCTGAAGCGCACACCGTTAAGCAGGAATATTACTCCAAGACCTATAGCCTCACCAACTAATGTGAATATAAGCATAATCAGGGATATTGAAATATATGCTGTTTTAGCTGTAAGACCTATATTGGACATAAGCTTATAATGAGCAGTAATAGAGTTGAACATAGCCTTCATAAGTATAAGTTGAAGAACCACTGTAAGAACAAACGCCGCAATACATACTCCAAGAGTGATAACTCGTTCTGTACCAAGCTCAGAGTCCTCGATAACAGCACCTACACGGTATGGGGAAACTGTGAGATAGCCCATCTCTGTCAAATCATCAATTACTCTGTCGGTATATGAGTAATCCTTCATATATACACTTGCCTGAGATGATGATTTTTGAGGCATATAATTATCATATATCGCCTGATTTACAAGATGAATCTTTGTGTGAGGACAATTAAACACTCCTAAGTATTCAAGGACAAGAGTACCTGTTTCAAAGAAGAAAAATCTATTGTTACCAAGACCCTTAAAGCCTGCAGAAATATCGCCGGGCATAACAACCTGATCCTCTTCAAGCTCTAAGATCTCATCCTTTGAAATGCAAATTTCAAATTTTCCGGCCTCATACGGTAGGAAAAGTGTATCCATGCTATATGCCGCAGTATCAATAAAATTAGCCATAGCCTCTGAGAAGTACAAGCCACTACCATAAGTGGTCTTACCTACTACATCAAAGGTTATTGTTATATAGGCATTTAATGCCCATGCTTTTCTGTTTTTAATATGAACAGTTACGGTGTCGCCAACCTCATGCTTGGGATCGGCAGAAAGCACCTCATACATTTTTTCGGGCGCTCTTCCCTCTCTGATAATATCCTTATCAACAACGGGAAGTGTCTGCATATATGATTCATTATTAAGGAATTCAATAGCATCAACAAGATACAATCCACCGGGATTGGTTACAGGATGATAGTCTGCGCTTTCCTTAAACACCTTGTATTTTTTATAGTCTACGTTTTCTCTGTAGTAATAGTTAGTATCGGTAATACTGCTCCATTCCTCTACCTTTTCAACGTATCGTATATCGAGAAGCTCCTCAAGCTCCTCAGCAGTAAATTCTGAGTTATCGGGTTTCAGTACAACCAGTCTGGTTGGGTCTCCGTTTTTAAATGCTGTATCGTCATATTTCTTTGCCGTCGTATTATCAAAGGAAACCATAAATGTACCCAAAAATACGAAGGTAATTACCGTAGTAAGTGCTAAAAGAAGACAAATAATTGATGTAAATACAGGACGTGACTTAATTGTCAGATATGTAACATATGGTGCCAGCTTCTTTTTCTTAGCATCATTTTTCTTTGTTTTCTTAAGCTCTGTCTCAACCTTTGGAGCCGGACGAAGAGGCGCATCGGTAACAACAACTGCATCAGAAAGTATTATTCTTCTTGTAGCATAGTCCTCAGCCTCGGAAAACTCGTGAGTAATAAGAATTACAAGTCTGTCCTGAGATGCCTTATGCAAAAGCTTAATAACCTTCTCGCTGTTTTCTCTGTCAAGGTTACCTGTAGGCTCGTCCGCGATAAGAACCTTTGAGGGCTTTGCAAGGGCACGTGCAATTGATAAGCGCTGCTTCTGACCACTGGAAAGCTTACCTGCCTTACGGGATTTAAACTCTAAAAGGTCAACCTCCTCAAGTATCTTAAGAGCCTTTTCTCTTGTTTCCTCTTTCTCTACTCCACTAAAACGAAGTGCGCTCTCTACATTCTCAAGAACCGTGTTTCCGACAAGGATACCGTAGTTCTGAGAAATAAAGCTTACATAATCGCGACGGTAGTGCTCCCAGTCTGCTGAGCTATAATGAGATGTAGGTGCACCGTAAATATATAGCTCACCTGCCTCATATGGAATAATTCCACCGAGAATATGCGCCATTGTAGATTTACCACTTCCACTTTCACCGGTTATAGCAACAAATTCACCAATCTTAAAAGAAAGGTTTATACTTGAAAGTCCCATTACTACACTGGTTTTTGAGGTGTAATACTTGGACAGGTTTTCAAGTCTCAATACTTCCATGGTTTGTCTCCTATCTAAAAAATCTAAATAACAAAACATATTTTATCACATTGTCTATATCTTGTAAATAAATATTTATAAAAATTAAACAAAAATTTATATTTAAATGATTTGCTATCCGTAAACTATTAACAACAAAAACAGAATAAAGGTCACTAAATAATTCAAATAATTATAATTTTTTACAAAAAAATCCGTCACCGTAAAAGATGACGGATTAATTTTAAAAGTCATAATCTGCAGCAAGACGTGCAGGTGGCTTTCTGTTAAGGGTAAAAATTGGAAGAATTGCTACAAATAATCTGAACGCTGCAATTATTCCTAATGTCAGAAGTGCGCCCCACACGGGGAAGATAAGAATTGTACCCAACTGCTCTATTGTTGAAATAAGTCTGATAGCGCCATATGCAATTGCAATAGTCGGCAAAGAATATTTAACTGTTGTAGAAAGGCTTTCTATTCCGAAAATCAGCATAAGATTTCTCTTTGGTATTCCAAGAAGCCTGTAAACCGTAACAATATCCATTCTATCCTTAATTTTCGAACGCTGCATAAGATACAGCATTACAGCTGAAAGAAGAATTACTGAGCTTATTACAATGGTTCTTGCATCCATTTTAGTCATAGTCTTCTCTTTATACTCATTGTAATCAATTGTATAGTTATCTACGACTGTTACGCTAAGCCTTCCCTTCATCTCTTCAGGCACACCGGCATCAAGATATTTGTAAATTGCATCCTTATCCTCGGTCCAGAGTGTACACATGTCTGTAGAGCTGATCATTGAATAGTAAAGATCGTCAAGCTCCTCATCGCGTATTACTACCTTTGCTTTTATATTGGTATTGCTTGAAAGGGATACAAGCTTTCTAATAGTCAAGAAATAACCGCTCTTAAGATTAAGAACCTCGCCCTCTGTTCGTCCTGCGCCTGCGTTATTGACAATACATATACACTCACCCTCGCTGAGTGTTATATCTGTTCCCATAAAGCTGTTGAATTCTGACAGAGTCATAACCTCATATCCACCAGCTCCAACAGCAAGAAGACCCTCCTTTGACATATAAACAGCAGGCTCTCCGGAATCACATATGCCTACTATTGTGGGTGTGTAGCTTCTGTCACAGCCAAGCTTTTTACCAAGAAAATATTCAGCATTCGGAATGATGTTCTGAAGAATGCCTTCCTCGCTTATAGCCTTATCAAGTACCCACCTGTCAACTACTATTTCATTGTGCTTTTCGGGCATTCTGCCGGCAATCAAGGTGTCCTCATCAAGTCTGGACAGGTCAACATATGTATACTTGCTCAGCCCCATTGCAAGAGTGCCAAGCTGCTCTACTGTGCTATCCTTATAGGATAAAACAGTATTTGTTTTAGGAAGATAATCGAAATCTATACCTGATTCATTGAGATATTTAATATATGCTACTATTTCTTCCTTAAGCGTACGTACATTTATACCAAGACCTGCTCCTCTGGAAAAATTAAATGTGAGTGTATGAGAATCATCGGTTATAAAGTCCTCGGGATCAATGTGAGCTACAGTAATAAAATCAGCTATTGCCAAGGAAAGCATTAAAGATAAAATGATAATGAACATTCCAAGGCTGAATCTACGCAGCTTTCTTCCCGAAACGGAATTTTTGGCTTCTTTCATTATAAGCTTGAAGCCAAGAAATTTTTTGCCGTTGCCTTTAGTCTCGATTACCTCTTTTTTAATTTGCTTTTCATTATTATCAAAGCTTTCAATGGAAAGTACAGGTCTGCTGCCCTCCTTTAAAAACGGAGCTGAGGAAAGCTCTGAAGAAAGAACTACTCTCTTATCATTGAATTTAAATACTATTCTGTCCTTTTCGGTAACAATAGTAAGCTCCAAGGGCTCTGCATCCTCGGTAGAAAGCATTCTCACAGACAGCTTAGCAAGATTTGTTCTTTCTTCCGTGTAATCTGCAGCATAAATTGCATCCTTTTCACCGGCATCTATAGTGCCTCTTGACCAATCGGTAGTATCTGACACAATGCTTCCATCATCAAGTGTGATTATTCTGTCTGCGAAGAAGTTAGCAATCCTTGTTTCGTGTGTTACCATCACTATAAGGCTTTCCTTTGAAAGCTCCTTAAGAATGGTGCAAATATTCATTGTATTAGCTTCATCAAGATTACCCGTAGGCTCATCTGCGAAGATAACACGTGGACGACGTGCGATGGCACGAGCGATTGCAACTCTCTGCTGCTGACCACCTGAAAGCTCACCAACCGGACGCTTACCGTATCTTAGCATATCTACGCGTGAAAGCGCATCGCTTACTCTTTCAAGCTTTTCCTCGTGAGATACATCTAAAGAATGCATACCCAAGTAAACGTTGTATGCTACGGAATGCTCACTTAAAAGATAGTAGTTTTGGAATATGTATCCGAAATTAGCATTACGCTCCCTCTCCATTTCTCTTGAGGTAGCCTTTTTTATTTCGGTATTTTCAGTAATGATTTTACCGCTGTCAAATACATCAAGTCCACCGATAGCATTAAGTAAGCTTGTTTTACCACAGCCGGATGAACCTAAAATACAAATAAAGCCTGTATCGGGAAGCTCAAATGAAAGATTGTGCAGCACCTCGTTTGCACGTCTTGTACCCTTATCATAGGTCTTTTTTAAATTTTCAACCTTGATCATCAGACTTCACCTCCAAGCGTACTACAAAATCTATATCCTCATCTGCCTGCTCAGTCTTAAATACCTGATTTCTGACTGATTTCCATACAGAAGCAAAGGAAAAGACACAAATAGCAAAATGCAAAATCACAAGTAAAATTATATTTCCTATATCAAGATATTTGAATATAGACACAACATAACTTATATCAGCTCTATTCAATATTAATACGGCAATCAGACCCACAATTTCTCCCATAAGCGTGTACAAAAGCATCATAAAGGCTATAGAAATAAATGCTGTTTTAGCTGTAAGACCTATATTTGACATAAGCTTATAATGACCGGTTATTGAATTGAACATTGCCTTCATAAGAATAAACTGCAAAACCAAAGTAAGGATAAATGCAGTAATGCACACAGCCAATGTAACTATTCTCTCTATAGCTAAATCTGTATCCGTAATAACTGCACCTACACGGAAGGGAGATACTGTAAGATATCCAAGCTCATTAAGATCCTCTATTACTCTGTCGGTATAAGAATAATCGGAAATATACACAGATGCCTGATACGAGCCGTTATCCTTGTATACTCCAAAAAGGCTCTCACTTATTAAAAAAACGCCCTTATGAGCACTATTATGTACTGCAACTATATTAAATTTGATTTTAGTACCGTTAACATTCAAATGCATTGGATATCCCATATCTTTTTCATTTGAGAATAAATTACCCGGTACTATCAGTTGATCAGCATTTAAGGTAGTAATACCTGTTTTGGGAACTACTATCTCAAATACTCCGTCCTTAAACGGTAGGCATATATCCTTTCCGTATACAGATGAATAGTCAAGTGCCTTTGCAAGCTCCTCAGATATATACAGTCCCTCTCCGTAGGAGGTTTTGCCTACAACCTCTACATCTAAGGATATATATGACGATCTTGACCAATAATTTTTGTTTCTTATATGAATGGTCACAGTATCACCGATTTCGTGCTCCGGATCGGCAGACAGAACCTCATAAGCACCCTCAGGAGCTCTACCCTTGCTTACAATATTTCTATCTGTAATCGGCACTGTGGAAAGATACTGATCGTGTGTAAGAAATTCGATAGCATTCGTAATAAGCTTATCATCGGGGTTGAGAAGTGGATGATATCCGGGACCGGGAGTAACTACAGTACGCAGTATATGGTCTACATCAGGCTTGTAATAGTAGTTCAAATCTGCCATTTTACTCCACTTTTCTATTTTTTCCACACGGGAAACAGAAAGGATTTCCTGTAGCTCCTCATTTGTTAAAAGAGACTTGTCGGGATGAAGAATAACTATTCTTTTCGGATCTCCGTTTGCAAATGCTTTATCATTATAAATTTTTGTAGTGGTATCATCAAGGGCTACTGTAAATGTGCCAAGAAAGACAAAGGTTATTACCATTGTCAAAGCTAACAAGAAGCAGATTATTGAAGAAAAAATAGGACGTGACTTTACTGTCAAATATGTAACATAAGGCGCAAGTACCTTTTTCTTCTCTTTTTTCTTTTCTTCTTTCTTCTCTTGCTTAAACTCAATAGATGGTCTTAATGATGCATCGGTAACTACAACCGCATCGGAAAGAATTATTCTTCTTGTAGCATAGTCCTCAGCCTCGGAAAACTCGTGAGTAATAAGAATAACCAGCCTGTCCTTTGACGCCTTGTGTAAAAGCTTGATTACCTTATCACTGTTTTCCTTATCGAGATTGCCTGTAGGCTCATCTGCAATAAGTATTTTTGAAGGCTTGGCAAGTGCACGTGCAATTGACAAGCGCTGCTTCTGACCGCTGGAAAGCTTACCCGCCTTACGGTTTTTAAGCTCCAGCAAATCAACCTCTTTAAGAATTTCAAGAGCCTTTTCTCTTGTTTCTTCCTTCTCCATGCCACCAAATCTAAGAGCGCTTTCAACGTTCTCAAGCACAGTATTACCAACAAGAATACCATAGCTTTGTGAAATGAAGCTGACAAGATCTCGTCTGTATTTTTCCCAATCTGATGAGCCATAGTGAGATGTAGGAGTGCCATATATGTACATTTCTCCCGACTCATAGGGGATAATTCCACCGAGAATATGCGCCATTGTAGACTTACCGCTTCCACTTTCACCGGTTATGGCAACAAACTCACCTATTTTAAAGGAAAGGCTTATACTTGAAAGTCCCATTACAACACCTGATTTGGATGTGTAATACTTAGACACGTTTTCAAGTCTTAAAACTTCCATCATATATCTCCTGTTCTTTTATTGCATAATATCAATTATTTTATCACACAATTTTCCTTTTGTAAAGAAAAAAGGGCGAAACAGTCGCCCTTTTTATACAAGATTTGAAAAAATACTTATAGCATTACTGTCGCATAAGCATTTCAGATGCTCCCTTATGTAAAAATATACTTGGGGCTTTAACTGCTTTGAGTACTCACTTAAAAATGAATATCTTAGCTCTCTTGCTGAAATATTCTGACATGCAAGATAGTATTTCTCCCTTTGCTCATCGTAATATATTTGCGAATTATTCTCATCTGCAACACCGTTTAGTCTGGAGCAAGCAATAAGTATATCATCAAGAGAGTCAAACCTGTAAATGCTTTTATATCCTATGGCTTTTCTTGTGCCGATAGGCGCTGTTCTATCCTTATACATTTCATCTCCCTCCGTGGAAGCAATATATATTTCACACTCTCCTATTTTATCGTAATACACCTGAACAAGCAATCTCTTACCAAGAAGATCGATGCATGATTTCTCTCTTACGGATTGTAATAGCAAATTAAGAGAGGAAAGCATTACTTCATCTGTAGAATTTGAATCTGTAATAAATTCATACTTTTCACTTTCTTCAGGCGCAAGAATAAGCTTAATTGCGTTTTTATTGATTTTTATAATTTCCATAGCTGTAATTTGGTTACTCACTCCTCCGTTAATAATATTATAGCTTAATGGGTGTAAAGTGTGCAAGGAACAAAATATGTAAGATATGTTATTTTTTTGCTCTGCCTCAAATATACTGTAACAGAAATATATATAGGAGAAGGCTATGAAAAAGATACTTTTATTTATTCCATTGTGTGTAATAATGCTCACAATGTGTGTTTTTGCTGAGGAAAAGCTATCCTTGGCTCTTGACATAATTGCCAATGATAATGAAATGATAAAGGCAGGTATAGTGTATGACGGTGAAATTTCCTTTGATGTAAACGATTTTGACAACAATCTCGGCTCTAATGTCAGATCCATAACTGTCACCTCTCTGCCAGATGAAAGTCATGGCAGACTGATGCTTGGCAATCTTTATGTAGTGGAAAATCAAGTGATTTACAGAGAGGATTTTTCATCTCTTAAATTTATACCGAAATCAACTGATGAGGGTAATTATTCCTTTACGTTTTCCCCTGATAAGAATGGCTATGAAATATGCTGCTCGCTTAAGGTTATAAAGAATGTAAACTTTTCGCCCGTATGCACAAACGGTGTTGAGATTTCTACTTGGACTCAGACAGATATTGCTACATTTGGTACATTAAACGGTTTTGACCCTGATGGTGATGAGCTTAGATTTGAAATAACTGAGGTGCCCGAAAAGGGGTTAGTTGAAATATTAAATGTAGCAACAGGAGATTATAAATATACCCCATACGAAAGTGCATCGGGATACGACTATTTTACATACAGAGTGAAAGACTGTTATGGTAACTATTCTGAAGAAATTACGGTAAAAATGAAGATAAAAAAGCTAAAAACCGCCTTTGTATTCAATGATATGAAGGATCACAGCGCACTTAATGCCGCTATCACCGTTGCAAATGATAAGCTTATGAGTCCTATAAAAAACAGCGATGGAACCTATTCCTTCAACCCTAATGAAAATATTACGAAGGAAGAATTTATTGTTCTCTTAATGAACGCTATGGGAGCAAAGGAGGTCCCCGTTCTTGACAAGACAAGATTTGCTGACGACAATGATATAAGCAAGGAATACAAGGGGTATCTTGAAAGTGCTTTTGCCTTAGGAATTATTGAGGGGGAAAGAAAGTCCGACGGTGTGTATATAAATCCCAAGGGAACTATTTCAACAGCTGAAGCAGCCGTAATTATTAACAGAATTATCGGTGCTGACAGAAAAACATCTATTACAGTATTTAATGATGTAAGTGAGGTGCCAAAATGGGCGATAGATTCCTTATCTGCTTTAACTGAGCTTGGTATAATTCCAAGAGAAAACGGAAATGTTAATCCCAATTCTCCACTCACAAGGGCGCAAACTGCAAAAATACTTATGTCACTTCTTGAATACAGAGGTAAGCTAAAGGATTAACAGAAAACAAAAAAACGGTTTGATTATCAAACCGTTTTTTTCATTTTATTTTCATCTTCTCTATTTTTTCTTCGCTTGGGGTTACGTAAGCAGTCCAGTTAACATTGTACACTACAAATCCGGGCTTTGAGCCGGCAGGCTTTTTTACGTGCTTACCAAGGGTATAGTCAACTGCTATATTATTACCCTCCGCCTTAGAATAAAATGCAGCAACCTCGGCAGCCTCGGTAAAGTCCTTTTCAGAGGGCTCCTCTCCGTTACATTGCATAAGCACGTGAGAGCCAGGCACATTTTTTGCATGGAACCACCAGTCTGTTTTTTCGGAAAGCTTAGTTGTTACATAGTCATTCTGCTTATTGTTTTTACCACAGTAAAGAGTGTATCCACCACTTGTTATAAACTTGAGAGGCTTAGACACATTTTGCTTTGTTGCTGTATAGTTTTTCATTCGTGATGCGTATCCGCTGTGGTATAGCTCATCTCGGATTTCGTGAAGATCGCTTTCTGTTTCCGCCTTGGATAATGCATCAAAAACCGTACCTATATACTCAAGCTCCTCTTTGGCTAATGCTATTTGCTTTGTAAGCTCAATCTTTGCTTTTTTAGCCTTGTTATACTTCTTGTAATATGCCTGTGCATTCTGTGACGGGCTTAATCTTGTGTCAAGAGGAATAGAAATATTGGGACAATTTTCATCATAATAATTACACACGGTTACAGATGCAGCACCACGCTTCATCATATAGATATTGGCAGTAATCAAATCACCGAAAAGCTTAAGCTCCTCGCTTTCCTCACACTTTTCAAGCTCTGATGTCTGGAGAGAAATTTTTCTTACTATTCTATTCTCTGCATTTGTAAGTAAACGCAGAATATCACTTGACTTTTGTCTTATTTTTTCGTTCTTGCTTTTTTTGTAGTAGAATGCATCGACAGCCTGAGAAAAGCTATCTGATTTTTCGCATATAAAGTCTGTGCCAAAATATTCAATAGGTGTATATGAGTATTCAATAGGCGCACCGTTCTTATCACTTACAAGATAAGGGGAAAGGGTGTTGCTTTTTGCTTTCACGATCAAATCAAAGAAAGCATCCGATAAGGTGGAAAAGTCCACATTTTCAAGGGTAATATCAATATTCCTACCACACGTATAGGCGATTTGGCGAGCCGTGGACAATGCCATACCCATAAAATTATTTATAATGAACTTATCGCATTTCATTTCCTTATTCACTTTATCATAAAGAGCCTTAAATTCTTCTCTTGTAATTTCCAAGGGGTTAAGCTTATCCTGCTTTGGTGGCATTTCGTAGGTTAAGCCGGGTAAAATCTGTCTTTGTGTGCTTGTGGAAAAATCTATAAGCTTTAAAGCAGAAATGATTTTTTTATCAGCATCTGTCAAGATAAGATTGCTGTATTTACCCATTATCTCACAGATAAGATATTTCTTTGATTTAAAGCCCATTTCGTCGTATGCCTCTAGTTCCAAAAAGCATACTCTTTCAAACTCCTCCTGATATGCGGAAAGAAGCTTCGCCCCTGCCAAATGCTTTCTTAAAAGCATACAGAACATTGGCGCTTTGGCTGGATTTTCCGACTGAGCATGCGTGAAATTAAGTCTGGGATAATTTGAGCCTGCATTAATAAGAAGCCTGTAGCTTTCCTTCTTAGAACGTAGCATCAGAACTATTTCGTCATTGACAGGCTGATATACCTTCTCTACCTTGAGTGTGCCAAGAGAGGATATTTCATTTGCTATGGCGCCCATCATTATTGCATCATATGCCATTTTAATCCTCCTTATAGCAAATAAAGTAATAGGTTTCGGCTAGCTTACGATAGCCACATCTTGCTGCAAGAGCAATTGATGCTTTGTTATCACAGCGACATGTGTATGCTACATTATAGCCAAGGCTTAAATAATAATCTGTCATCGCTGCTACGTTTGAAAGTCCGTAGCCCTTACATCTATATTCGGGGGCAGTATACACGTTGATTTCCTTAGCACCCACAAAAGCATCCTCTGCATTGGTTTCACAGACGGATACTATTTTGTTGTCTATCAGGGTTACAAAGTAACATTCTACCCTTTCTTCCGGTATGGGCTCAAGCTCGTATTCTGTAAGGTTTTCATATTCGCCTAATTCCTTGATTTTAATTGTAGTAGCTTGAATATGCTCCTTTGATAACTTATCTGCCACATAGGTAGCTATATGCCCCTCGTACATATCACCTGGAGCATAACCCCATTCTTTAGAAATTGGTGTAAGCGTATTATAGATAAAGCTTATGGCATCATTTGAAAAGGGATCGCTTTTAAATCGCTTATAAAATAATCTTGCCTGCTTTTTGGTTTTTCTGAAGCTGGTTACAGTAAGCTTATCCCCTCTCAATGTAGCCTCAAAGGGTACTAATGCTTCGTGACCTGAGGAAAAAAGATAATTTTCCATTTTTCGTTTTTCGATTTTTATCATAATACCCTCCTTATGCTTTCTTTCCTAACTATTTTACATCATTGAAGGCATTAAGTCAAATATTTTTTATAAATTTTTAAAATATTATAGAAAAGTTCAAATTTTTATGTTATACTGTACCTTAAGGTAGTATGCACTCAGCAAATTCCACGCATAGCTACCAAGAAAGGATCAACAATGATTACATTTAATGAAAGATGCGAACAGTATACATTGCCTACTATTCCCCTTCGTGGAATTGTCGCATTTCCGGGAGTTACGCTCAGCTTGGAGCTTGCTCGTCCTTTTTCAAAAAATGCCATTGAATCAGCACAGAAAACAGGATCTCTTATATACCTTGTAGCACAGATTAATGCTGCAGAGGAAGAAAAAATAGAATCAAATATATTCGATGTTGGCGTGGTTGCCAAGGTTAAGCAGATAGTAAAAGGAAATGACGGAAACACAAAGGCGGTAGTTGAAGGTATTTGCCGTGCGGAGACAAAGGGCTTACGTAAGGCAGGAGGATACTACGAATGCGATGTTCTTACCCGTGAAATAGATATTGAAGGCTATCCTCAGGAAAAGGAAGAGGCGCTTACAAGGGTTATTATTGATAAGATTGACAAGCTTATCAATCTTTTTCCCTACCCCTCCCGTGACTTTATGTCCAAGCTTATTTTTGTTAATAACATCGGTGAGCTTTGTGACCTTGCTGCAGCAAATATTCTTGTTAAGGCGTCTGACAAGCAGTTTTTGCTTGAGCATTTTAACAAGTATGAGCGTGCAGAAAGCCTTATAAAAATTCTTACACGAGAGGCAAAAATCCTTAAGATTGAAAAGGATATTCACAAGAAAACAAAGGCTAAGGTTGAGGAAAACCAGAAGGAATATTATCTTCGTGAGCAGCTTAAGGCTATTCAGAATGAGCTTGGTGCTGACAGCGAAAGCGATGAGCTTTACGAGGCTATAATGAGTAGACACTTCCCTAAGGAGGTTGAAGAAAAGATGCTTAAGGAGCTTGGTAAATATAACAAGGCTCCCTTTGGCTCTCCCGAAAATACTGTACTCCGTACATATCTCGAAACCTGTCTTGAAATTCCCTTTGGCAAATACACAAAGGACAATACAAGCGTAGATAACGCAAGAAAAATCCTTGAAAGAGACCACTACGGACTTACAAAGGTCAAGGAAAGAATTCTTGAATTTATTGCGGTTAAGGAGCTTAATCCGGATATTAAAAATCAGATACTTTGTCTTGTAGGTCCTCCCGGTGTTGGAAAGACCTCACTTTGCGCTTCTATTGCACAGGCACTTAAGCGCAAGTATGTACGAATTTCACTTGGCGGTATCCGTGATGAGGCAGAAATTCGTGGCCATAGAAAAACCTACGTTGGCGCTATGCCCGGTAGAATTATAAATGCTCTTTGCGAAGCAAAAAGCTTAAATCCCCTTATGGTTCTTGATGAAATCGATAAGATGACATCTGATATGAGAGGTGACCCTGCATCTGCTATGCTTGAGGTGCTTGACGGTGAGCAGAATAAATCATTCCGTGACCATTTTGTTGAAATGGACGTAGACCTTTCTCGTTGCATGTTTATTGCTACTGCAAACAGTCTTGAAAGCATTCCTAAGCCTCTTATGGACAGAATGGAGATTATAGAGCTTTCCTCTTACACAAAGAACGAAAAATTCCATATTGCAAGAAACCATCTTATTCCAAAGCAGCTTAAGCGCCACGGACTTTCATCAAGATCTCTTAAAATCTCTGACGATGCGATATTTGCTCTTGCAGAGGGCTACACTGCTGAGGCAGGTGTACGTAATCTTGAAAGAGAGATTGCTTCTCTTTGCAGAAAGGCTGCAAAGGAAATTATTGAAAACGGTGTCAAGAGCGTAAGCATTACTGCTGACAATATTGAAAAATATCTTGGCGCACGTAAGTTCGATGAAGAAAAAATCAATGAAGAAAACGAAATCGGTGTTGTAAACGGTATGGCATATACCTCTATTGGCGGTGACCTTCTTAAGATTGAAGCATCAGTTATGAAGGGTACTGGTAAGGTTCAGCTTACAGGTAAGCTTGGTGAGGTTATGAAGGAATCTGCCGAGATTGCCATCAGCTTTATCCGTGAAAATGCTCAGAAGCTGGGTATTGACCCCGACTTCTATTCAAAGTATGATATTCACATTCACGCACCTGAGGGTGCAGTGCCCAAGGACGGTCCAAGCGCAGGTGTTACTATGACTACTGCCCTTGTAAGCGTGCTTACCTCCCGTCCTGTAAGAAGAGATATCTCCATGACTGGTGAAATCACATTAAGAGGTAAGGTATTACCTATCGGCGGTCTTAAGGAAAAGACTATTGCCGCATACACAGCAGGTGTTAAAAATATTCTTATCCCATATGCAAACCTTAAAAATCTTGAAGAGGTTGACAGTGTGGTTAAGGAAAATGTTACATTTATTCCCTGTAAGACTATATTCGATGTGCTTGATGTGGCATTTTGTCAGGATGAGGTAATCGCCTTCATTGGTCAATACGCAACAGCAAAGGTGAAAAAATGAAAATAAATACAAATAATGTTTCTCTAAAGATAAGCGCAGGAAATGCGTCCCAGTTTTTGAGAAATCCCTTACCTCAGATAGCCTTTTCCGGTAGGTCTAACGTTGGAAAAAGCTCTCTTATAAACACTCTTTTGGGAAGAAAATCCTTGGCAAGAGTAAGTAGCGCACCCGGTAAAACAATTACAGTTAACTTCTACGATGTGGATTCCAAGCTGTTTCTTGTTGACCTTCCCGGATACGGCTATGCAAAGCGTACAGCGCAGGAGCAGCTTAAGTGGTCCAGCCTTGTTGACGGATATTTTACAAAAAACCCAAATATTGACCTTGTAAAGCTTGTAGTTCAGCTTGTAGACTCACGTATCGGCTACACAAAGGACGACCTTGATATGATAGCCTATATGAACGATACTGAGGTTCCATATATCATCGTGGCTACAAAGACTGACAAGCTTAACAAAACAGAAAGAAAAAAGGCAGTTGAAGCTCTTATATCAAACCCTATTTTAAGAGAGGGCACTACTATCATTCTCTACTCCTCTGAAACCCGTGAGGGCAAGGACGAAGTGTGGAATGAAATTATAGGATATGCGGAGAGATAAAAATGGTTGATTACCTGATAGACATACTTATCAGCTTGCCCTGTGTGCTTATTGCGCTTACATTTCACGAGTGCGCCCACGCATTTGTAGCAAGTAAGCTTGGTGACCCTACAGCAAAGCAGCTTGGGCGCTTAACCTTAAATCCCATAAAGCATATTGACATTTTTGGCGCAATTTGTATGCTGCTCTTCCGTTTCGGTTGGGCAAAAAGCGTGCCCGTTGACACAAGATATTTTAAAAAGCCAAGAAGGGATATGGCATTGACTGCCCTTGCAGGTCCTGCAACAAATCTTATTCTTGCGCTTATCGGAGCGTTTATCTACTCTCTTAGTATGTATTTGCTCGGCGGTCTTGCAATAGAATACAAAAGCTTTTTCTATTGGGTATGCTATGCATACGTTTCAATTCTAATAAATTTTGTATGGCTGAATATTGCCTTGGCTATATTTAACCTAATACCCTTGCCTCCCCTTGACGGCTCCAGAATCTTCCTTGTGTGGCTTCCTGACCGTTTATATTTCAAGGTTATGAGGCATGAGAGGGAGATTGCCATGGGATTTATGGCACTTCTCATTCTCGATTCATACGTGCTTGACGGAATGCTGACCTATGGCTTATCCTTTGTGGTTGAGCTGATATTTGACGGTATGATGTCGCTATTTTCACTCATTTTTTAGTCATTCATTTTTCAGAGGTATATAATGGAGCAAATCACTTATAAAATAGAACAGTTTGAGGGTCCGCTTGACCTACTGCTCACACTTGTACAAAAGAATAAGATGAAAATTGAGGATATACAGATATCCGTAATCTGCGACCAGTATATGGAATATATTGGAACAATGCAATCTATGAATATAGATTTGTCTGCAGAATTTATCGTTATGGCCTCTGAGCTTATGTACATAAAGAGTAAAATTCTCTTGCCGAGAATGGCTGAGGATGAGGAGGACCCACGTGAAGCACTTGCTGCTGCACTTCTTGAATATCAAAGAGCTAAGCAGGCATCAGAAAAGTTGAATACTATGTACTCTATTTACGCAGGACGTATGGAAAAGGATACCGATGAGATTCCTCCCGATAGGTCCTATGTAGCCGAGCACGATATTGATTTGCTTTCTCTTGCATTTATGAGAGTAATGAGCAGTATTCAATTTACCGATGAGGAGGCTACTGAAAAAATCAGACCTCTTATCAGTAAAAGAACTGTATCTGTAAGCGAAAAGGTATTCTCTATTTTAAGATTGCTTCTAATTAGAGGTGGTAGCGCAAGAGCAATTGAGTGCTTTAACGGCATAAGAAGTCGCCATGAGCTAGTAGCTACATTTATGGCTATGCTTGAAATGCTTAAGGCGGGCAGACTTGTAATTAAAGAGGACGTTATTACCGATGAGGGTGTAATTGACCTTGGAAATAATATCTACGTGGAGCTTTACCACGGCAAAATCAGAGTAGCAGACGGAGAACAAAACAATGGATAATTTAGAAAAAGTAGATAGTAAGGACCTTGAAAAGGCTATTGAGGCTATTCTCTTTGCCGCAGGACACCCTATGTCCTACTCTAAGCTTGGTGAGGTTCTCGGATATACAGAATCACAAATAAGAAAGACAGTAAGAGTATTCTCTGAAAAATACAATGCTGATACCGAAAGAGGTATTATGATGCTTACCTTTGAGGATTCCTGTCAGCTATGCACAAAGGAAAGCTTTCTCCCCTATATTAAAGAAGCATTGGGAATTAAAAAAGGTGGTAACCTTTCTGCATCCTCTCTTGAGGTACTTGCAATTATTGCATACAATGAGCCTGTTACACGTGCCTTTGTTGACACCGTAAGAAAGGTTGACAGTGCATATATTGTGGCTTCCCTTTGCGAAAAAAATCTTATTGAAATCTGCGGACGTCTTGATGTACCCGGCAGACCTTATTTGTATAGAACTACACCTACCTTTTTAAGATGCTTCGGTATTGAATCCCTTGAGCAGCTTCCTTATGTGGATACACCAAGACAGAAGAATGAGGGTGAAATTATTCCTCTTGATGTTGAAATGCCTGAATCCCATGAAGGCGAGGATGTTGAAAATGAGCCCGAAATCAATGTTCCAGATGTAATTGAGGCTGAGGATGAGGAGCTTGAGCTTATTGAAGGACCTCAGGTTGAAATTGATCCGGAGGATATTATTGAGGATACCCAAAGCGAAGAATAAAACATAAAGAACAAATACGGAGGACACTATGCCCGGTTGGATATATGTAGTGGGAGCTATATTTCTCTTTTTAGCGCTCTTACTATCCATGAAAGTGAATATTGTGGTTTCATATAAAAATGAGCTACGTGTTTTTCTGCGTATTTTGTTTGTCAGAATAATACTTTATCCAAAAAAAGTAAAGCTCAAAGAAAATAAGAAAAAGAAAAAAGTAAAGTCTGAAAAGCAGCCAACAAAAGAGGTTGCTGTCAAGGAAGAAAAAACAGTTTCACCTGTTAAGGCTATTTTGGAAATCAAGGACTTAATTTTAAGTCTTGCCTCAAAGGCCATGGGTGGACTGCACTTTAAATTTGCCAGACTTAATATTGTAGTTGCCTGTGAGGATGCAACAAAAACCGCACTTTTGTACGGTGCTACGGTACAATCGGTGGCTTATCTTTTAGAGGCTCTTGATACTGTATCAAATGTGGAAATTTCCCGTTTTTCGGACATCAATATAAACAGTAATTTCATATCACAGAAATCATCAATAGAGGGTAAAATAACGCTTTATATCAGAGTTTTCTCAGGTGTAAAGTTACTTATCAGTCTGTTGAAAACATATTTTATTTACAAATCCAAGAAACAATCATTATCGGAGGATGAAAATGGAAAAGACAACTCAAAGTGACATTATCAAAACCGCCCTTGAAAATGTAAAATCAATGGTAGATGCAAATACAGTAACAGGTACTCCTATTGAAACTGCCAGCGGTACTGTAATTATTCCTATTTCTAAAATTTTTGTAGGACTTGCAACAGGCGGTGTTGACTACTTCGGTAAAAAGGCTCCCACTAATAAAAATTTCGGTGGAGGCGGTGGAACAGGTGTTACCGTATCCCCTGTCGGCTTCCTTGTAATTGACCCTAAGGGTAAGGTTGAGCTTCTTAATGTTAATGCTGAGTCTAAGGATCCTATCTCACAGATAGTAGGTCTTATTGAAAGCTCTCCCGAAATTATCGAAAAATTCAAGAATCTTTTTGGTAAAAAAGGTAATGACGATACAGATGAGGAAAATTAACGTATAAATTATAAGCTGATATTTTGGCATACTAATCTTGAATTAATTTTAAGGGGTTATTATGTCAAAATTTCTTTCGCTTATTTTATCGTTCATATTTACATTCTTCTCTTTTGTGTCTGTTTTATACGCACAGGATATCTCTGCCCGACATGCCGTATTAATAGAGGCTGACAGCGGAGATATTGTATATAAAAAAGACGCTTACGCAATCGCACCCATGGCAAGCACAACTAAAATTATGACTGCCCTTTTGGCAATTGAAAGCGGTAAGCTAAATAATACGGTGACTGTTCCTTATGAAGCAACAGGAATAGAGGGCTCCTCTATTTACCTTAAGGAAGGAGAAAAGCTAACTCTTTCTCAGCTTGTCTATGCACTTATGCTGGAAAGCGCCAACGATGCAGCGACAGCTATTGCAATTTACGTAGGTGGAACGTATGAAAATTTTATTGAAATGATGAACACAAAGGCTCGTCAGCTTGGGCTTGACAGTACTCATTTTACTAATCCTCACGGACTTGATGACCCTGAGCATTATACTACCGCTTATGACCTTGCACATCTGGCTTTATATGCTATGGAAAATCCTAAATTTGAAGAGATTGTTGCTACAAAAAAGCTGGTAATTCCACTTTACGACGATGGCTCCCGTGTGTTGGTAAACCACAACAAGCTTTTACGAATGTATGATGGCGCAATAGGTGTTAAAACGGGATTTACCAAAAAATGTGGCAGATGCCTTGTGTCCTGCGCCGAAAGAGATGGAGTCAAGCTTATTTGCACTACTCTGAATGCGCCAAACGATTGGAATGACCATAAGAATTTACTTGATTTCGGCTTTTCTCAGTATGAATGTATTACTCTTGCAGAGGCAGGAGATTACACTCTTTCACTTGACCTTGTAGGCGGTGAAAAAAGCAATATTCTCTGCTCTAACTATGACAGTCTCTCGGTTACTTTAAAAAAGGGAAACAGGGATAATATACGTGCTGTCACGGAATATGACAGATTGCTGTGCGCTCCCATAAAGCAAGGAGACAAGGTTGGACGGATATTGTTTTACTGTGGTGATAGAATTATTGGAGAATGTAAGCTTTATGCCCTTGAAAATATTAAGGCAATTAAATATAAAAAACCATTTTTAGAAAGAATTTTTGGCTGATATGGAAAAAATAAGACTTCAAAAGTTTTTTACTGATAATAAAATAATGTCAAGACGCAATGCAGAAAAGGTTATTGAGGCAGGAAATGTCAAGATAAACGGCGTAATTGCTAAGCTTGGCGACAAGGTGGACCCTGAAAGGGACACCGTTACATATAACGGCAAGGTGCTTAAGTATGAGGGTGGCGAAAACAGACGTTACATCATGCTTAATAAGCCTCTTGGATATGTTTGCACAGCATCCGATGAAAAAGGAAGACAGACAGTACTTGATTTGGTTTCCGACGTTGGAGAAAGAGTTTACCCCGTTGGCAGACTTGATATGTACTCTGAGGGATTACTTATTCTTACAAACGACGGTGAGCTGACAAACAGACTTACTCATCCAAAAAACAATATGCCAAAGGTATACAGCGTTATGATTAAGGGTGATATTTCTCCCGAGCAGCTGTCCCAGCTTACTTCTCCTATGGAGATTGACGGATATAAGCTGAAGCCGGTCAAGGTGAGAATTATTTCACAAAAAAACGGCGCTACTAATACTCTTTTCACTCTTAATGAGGGTAGAAATAGGCAGATTCGTAAGATGTGTGATAAATGTGGACTTACTATTATGCGTCTTACACGAATTGCAATAGGCAAGCTGAAGCTTAATGACCTTGAAAGGGGTAAATGGCGCGAGCTTACCAAAAATGAGGTTGATTACCTTACGGGTAAAAGTGAGAATATATAAAAAAGATGCGATTTTTCAATCGCATCTTTTATTTTATTTCTTTGTTGATTCTGTAATTGCGTTTACAAGGCCTACAACACCCTGAAGGTCGCTGGGAACGATAATCTTTGTTGCCTGACCGTCAGCTGCCTTTTCATAGGCTTCAAGCTTCTTTAAGAGGAGATACGCTTCATCGGGATTTGCTTCATTAATAAGTCTAATTGACTCAGCCTGTGCTGTGTTAATCTTAAGAATTGCTTCAGCCTCTGCCTCAGCCTTCTTAATTCTTGCTTCCTTTTCAGCCTCTGCCTGAAGGATTGCAGCCTGCTTTGCAGCCTCAGCCTCAAGAATCTGACTTTCCTTCTTACCCTCAGCAACAAGAATGCTACTGGACTTTTCACCCTCGGCACGAAGAATAGCCTCACGTCTCTGACGCTCTGCCTTCATCTGCTTCTCCATTGCGTCCTGAATTTCTGCAGGGGGCTTAATATTCTTAAGCTCTACTCTGTTTATCTTGATGCCCCAAGGGTCTGTTGCTTCGTCAAGAATAGAACGGATCTTTGCATTGATTGTGTCTCTTGATGTAAGAGTGTGGTCAAGCTCAAGGTCACCGATGATGTTACGAAGAGTTGTTGCAGTAAGGTTTTCAATAGCTGTCAATGGGTTTTCAACACCGTAAGCATAAAGCTTAGGATCTGTAATCTGGAAGAACACAACTGTGTCTATCTGCATTGTTACATTATCACGTGTGATAACAGGCTGAGGTGGGAAGTCTGCAACCTGTTCCTTAAGAGAAACCTGCTTAGCTACTCTGTAAAAGATTGGCCAGAGGAAATGAAGACCTGTCTGCCATGTTTCCTTATAAGAGCCAAGACGTTCAACAACATATGCTCTTGACTGAGGAACGATTTTGATGCTGGCGATAACGATTATGATCGCTACTACCAAAAGAACTGCCAATACGATTAAGAATGGTACCATATTTATTCTCCTTTTCTTACTACGATAGCTTTATTACCATCGATTTTTTTAAAAATTACTACTGCATCCTTTTCTATGACCTCTCCGTTTTCTGAACGGGCTGTCCATACAAGGCCGTTGATCTTTACTTCGCCTGTTGATTGAATATTGTCAATTTCTTCAACAACGATTGCTGTCTTGTCGTAGTAAAGCTCCAAATTTGTACTTTGCTCCTTTGTTCTTGCAAGAAATTTTTTAACAAATTTCTTTGTGCAGAAAAGTAATGCTGCAGATACTACAATAAATATAAGTATCTGTACGGGAACAGGTATCTTAGGGAAGATTGCCACAATAATAGTGGTTACACACGCGCCAAGTGCGCACCAGATAGACACCAGCTGTGTAGTACATAGCTCAACAACGATAAGAGCTATCGTAAGTGCTAACCAAACCCAAACCATAAAAATGCCTCCTTTATATTTTAGTCAATAATTAAATTACTTATTTAAAAATTCACACACGTGGTCAGCGATTTCCGAATACATATAAAGTGAACCTACGCAAAATACTGCCTTATTATTTTTAATTGCATCGGTAATTGCAGCATAAACCGCATCCCTTACTGTGGGATAATAGCTTGATTTTACTCCCATGGATTTGTATATTTCGGAATAGTCCTTTGAGTTTAATGCTCTGGGATTATCGGGGGTAAGGCAAAATACCTCATCGGCGACTGTGCCGATTCTAGAGGCTATGTAATTACAGTCCTTATCTGCCATTACTCCGCTGACTACATTGATTTTTTCGTCCTTAAAATATTTTTTTACGCTGTTTACTGCGCTGTTTACTCCCTCGGGGTTATGACCACCATCCGCAATTATCAAGGGGTTTTTTGATAAAATCTCAAAGCGTGCATGCCATACAACCTTAGATAAGCCTATGCGAATAGCATCATCGCTTACGCATATACCCTGCTCCCTTAAAATATCAATTGCGCTTAACACGTTTGATGCGTTAAAGGGCTGATATTCACCAAGAAGCGGAATGTATATATCCTTATAGGATTTAAAGTCGATTACAGTGCCGTCAAGGTCGAATTCTTTTACGAAGGTTGCGCTGTGGTCAACTGTGTAAAGTGGGGCATTAACCTCTTTTGCTTTGGCTGAAATAACCGTCTCAGCCTCTTTATCGGTACCACACCACAGACACGGGGTGCCACTTTTTATAATTCCTGCCTTTTCATAGGCAATTTTCTCTACTGTATCACCAAGAATTGCCACATGGTCAAGGGCGATGCCTGTGATTACAGATAGAACAGATGTGTCAATAATATTTGTGGAGTCAAGTCTGCCACCCAGTCCACATTCAAGAACTACATAGTCGCAATTATTTCTTGCAAAATATTCGAATGCAATAGCGGTAATCAGCTCAAACTCTGTTGGCTTCTCTGCCATATCCTCAGCAATAGGCTTTATAAGCTCGGTCAAGGCTGCAAGCTCCTCATTTCCAATCATCTCACCGCCAATTGCCATTCTTTCGTTAAACACCTTAACATAGGGAGATGTAAAGGTGCCTACCTTATAGCCTGCCTCTTTAAGCACCGATGAAAGCATTGCGCAGAAGGAGCCCTTACCGTTAGTTCCTGCAACGTGAATAAATTTAAGCTTTTTCTGTGGATTACCCAACCTGTTACAAAGGCCGGTAATCCTGTCAAGACCGGGATTACAGAATACCCAGTTTATTTTATGAATATATTCAAGAGCCTCATTATAATTCATCTCTGCTCTCCTATTTATGTTTGATTCTGTCAAGCTGTCCCTTTACTGCCTTACTTTTGAGAAGGTAGTAAAGCAAAAGAATTTCAAGAACAGCAATTATTACGTAATTAAGTGTGCGCCATGCAAGTAAAAGTCCAAAGGAAATTTCATAAAACCTTGAAAGTCCCAGGGTTTTAACTATAACCGAGCCGATAGCGTGAGCCGATACAACAGAAATTATTATTTTAGCAAGCTCCGGCAATTTGCGACACAGCTTATAAACTACGCCACTTACAAGTCCGATTAATGCTGCACCAAGTGTTACCAAAGGGTTTACCTCATAGCCTACTATCAAGCAGCCGATTAAATCAGCGCAAACACCTGTAAAAATGCCTACAAAGGGACCAAATGCGATTGATGCCAGGATTATTGGCAAATTCTCAAAGCTGAATCTGAGTATAGTTCCTACATTGAATGCAAGCAGCTTACCACACACTATACTTAGAGCCACCATTAAGGCAGCAGATGTTAATACCTTAGGATTACTGAATATACCAAGATCCTCTTTAATGCCATTGTTATTTTTCTCGCACATATATACCTCCAGCGGGATGCAATACACGCACCGCAACATCCTGTTTTCGTCCGAAAGACAACTCCCCGTTCCCCCGACACTTAACGCGCGCATATTTACTCTGTATTTGTAAATATATCATAGCACACACCCCTGCTTTTTTCAATAGATTTAATATTGATTTTTCCCATTTTTGAAATTTTGATATTGACAGGCGAATTTTTTTGATATATAATAGCGAGTGAAATTTGAGAACTGTTCTCAATTTGAGAATGAAATTGAAAAAGGAGGATAAAATGGAAGAGATTTTACACGAATTACTCCATGCGCTGATAGAAACAGCAAAGACTGTTCCCTTTCTGTTTGTTGCATACTTGCTTATGGAATTTATTGAGCATAAGGTATCTGAAAAAATGGAAAATTCTCTAAAAAAGATCGGTAATGCAGGTCCTGCTATCGGCTCTGCCTTAGGATGTATTCCACAATGCGGCTTCTCTGCTACTGCCTCCAATCTTTATACTGCAGGTTTAATCACCGAGGGCACTCTTATAGCTGTATTTCTTTCTACCTCCGATGAGGCGCTTCCTATTCTGATTTCTACAGCCGGTGGACACGGTGCCATCTGGAAGCTTATTCTTTGCAAGGTAGGAATAGGAATTATATCAGGCTTCTTAATTGACCTTATTCTCCGTAAAATGAGAGTACAAAAGGTTGAAATTGATATGTGCAAGGACTGTGGCTGTGAGGAAGAGGACGGTATACTGAAGCCTACAATCAAGCACACAATAAAGACTACTGTTTTCATATTAATTATTAATGTTGCACTTGGACTTATTATTCATTTTATAGGTCACGATGCATTACGCAGGGTGCTTTTAACCGACAGCGTTATTCAGCCGCTTATTACTGCTCTTTTCGGTCTTATACCTAACTGCGCTGTTTCTGTTATGATAACAAACCTTTATATCGAAGGGGCATTATCCTTTGGCTCTGCCGTGGCAGGACTTTGCTCAGGCGCAGGAGTTGGACTTACTGTTCTTCTCAAGGCGAACAAATGCAAGAAGGAAAACATAAGAATCATATGCACACTCTATGGAATATCAGCAATTTTCGGAATTATTCTTGCTTTAATAGGAGTAAAATAACAAATTTGGAGCTAATTTTTCAGTTAGCTCCTATTTTTTTATTTTTAACTTGACTTTTTAATATTATAGTGGTATAATACACGCGTAAAGGCGATGACGGAAAGAGTAGCTTTCGGTTGTATCCAGAGAGAGAGGCATTTGGTGTGAGCCTCTTATACCTACCGACTGTGAAGACCACTCCCGAGCTGTGCAGCAGTAACAAGCTGTGCCGTATTTCCGCGTTAAGGATTAAGAGTTAAACCTAAGGTGGAACCGTGCTATGCACCCTTACAGGCATTTTTGCCCTGTGAGGATTTTTTTATTTTTGATTAAAATTAATGATATAAAGGAGAAACACAAATGAAGATAGTTTTAAATGACGGAACTGTCAGAGAGTGCGAAAACAAGGAGGAAGAGCTTCACGTCCTTCGCCACTCTGCTGCACATATTATGGCTCAGGCAATAAGACGCCTTTTCCCTGAGGCTATATTTGCTTACGGTCCTGCTACTGAAAAGGGCTTCTATTATGACGTTGACCTTGGCGACAAGAAGCTTACAGATGAGGATCTTGCTAACATTGAAAAGGAAATGCGTAAGATTGTAAAGGAAAACCTTCCTATTAAGCCTTACATTCTTCCCCGTGAAGAGGCAGTTGCTCTTATGGAGAGCCGTGGTGAAAAATATAAGGTTGAGCATATCGGTGATCTTGCAGAGGATGCTATTATCAGCTTCTACCAGCAGGGCGACTATGTTGATATGTGTGTAGGTCCTCACCTTTGCTACACAAAGGCACTTAAGGCATTCAAGATTACACAGCAGTCCGGTGCATACTGGAAGAATGATAAGAATAACAAGATGCTTACAAGAATCAACGGTGTTGCTTTTGCATCACAGGAGGAGCTTGAGGCATACAACAAGCTTATGGAGGAGGCTGAAAAGCGTGACCACCGTAAGATTGGTAAGGAAATGAACCTCTTTATGCTTTGTGAGGAGGGTCCCGGATTCCCATTTTTCCTTCCTAAGGGCATGGCGCTTAAAAATACACTTATTGATTACTGGCGTCAGATCCATACAAGAGATAACTATGTTGAGGTACAGACTCCCCTTATTATGAACCGTAAGCTTTGGGAAACAAGCGGTCACTGGGATCACTATAAGGACAATATGTACTCTACTCTCATTGATGATGAGACATACTGCATTAAGCCTATGAACTGTCCCGGTGGAGTTATGGTTTACCGTAGCAAGCCCCACTCTTACCGTGAGCTTCCTATGCGTGTCGGCGAGCTTGGAATGGTACACCGTCATGAGCTTAAGGGCGCACTTCACGGTCTTTTCAGAGTTCGTTGCTTTACTCAGGACGATGCCCACATCTTCATGCGCCGTGAGCAGATCACAGACGAGATTATGGGTGTAGTTCACCTTATTAATGAGGTATACACAAAGTTCGGCTTTAAGTACTTTATTGAATTATCCACACGTCCCGAAAATTCTATGGGTAGCGATGAGGACTGGGAGGCAGCAACAAACGGTCTTAAGAATGCACTTGAAAAGCTTGGCCTTGATTACATTGTAAACGAGGGTGACGGCGCATTCTACGGTCCTAAGATTGACTTCCATCTTGAAGACAGCCTTGGAAGAACATGGCAGTGCGGTACAATTCAGCTTGACTTCCAGATGCCTCTTAATTTCGGTCTTGAATACACAGACGAAAATAACGAAAAGCAGCGTCCTATTATGATTCACCGTGTATGCTTCGGTTCAATCGAGCGCTTTATCGGTATTCTTACAGAGCATTTTGCAGGTAAGTTCCCTGTATGGCTTGCTCCTGTTCAGGCTAAGGTTCTTCTTGTATCTGAAAAGAGCGCTGAGATGGCTGAAAAGGTTTACTCTGCTCTTCGTGCCGAGGGTATTCGTTGTGAGCTTGACAACAGAAACGAAAAGATCGGCTATATGATTCGTGAGGCGCAGATGGTTGACCGTGTTCCATACATGGTTATTATTGGTCAGAAAGAGGTTGAAACAAATACTGTTTCTGTTCGTTACCGTGATACAGCTCAGACTGAAACTATGACTGTTGAGGATTTTGTAGCTAAAATCGTACGTGAAACTAAGGAAAGACTCTGATTTTTAAGCAAAAATCCCTATACGTTATATAGGTTTAATAACAAAAAGCCTTGTGCAAATGCACAAGGCTTTTATTTATACATCATGTCTTATAAGATCCTCAAAGGTTTCTCTTTTAATAATTGTAAATTCCTTTGAATGAGCTATTCCAACGACACAGGGTCGGGGAATTCTGTTATAATTGCTTGCCATTGAGTAGTTATATGCGCCTGTTACAAGCACAGCCAGTATATCGCCACGGTTAGGCTTTGGAATAAGCACATTTTCCTGTAAAATATCACCGCTTTCACAGCATCTTCCCGCTATTGTACAGTTGAAATCGCTTTCATCATTCATTCTTGATGCCAAGCAAACTGTATAATCGGAGCCGTAAAGAGCGTATCTTGGGTTATCGGGCATACCACCGTCTACTGATGTGTAGTTTTTGAATCCGGGGATTTCCTTTATGCCACCTACTGTATAAAGTGTAAGACCACTGTCAGCTACTATACTTCTGCCAGGCTCCATTATTATGGTAGGCATCTTAATACCAGATGCATCCACCTCATTATGGATATACTGAGCAATAAGTCGAATAAACTCCTCATAATCAAGCTCCGGCTGAGATTCAATATACCTTACGCCAAAGCCACCGCCAAGATTTAATACGCTTATATCATAATTGAATTTTTCTTTTACGTGGGCAATATATTTAATCATAATTGTTGCCGCATCGCAAAAGGGTTTAATATCAAAAATCTGTGAGCCAATATGGCAATGAAAGCCACATAGTCGAACATTTTTCTTAGAAAGGGTGTATTCCACAGCCTCATCAGCCTGTCCTGTTTCAATAGCAATACCAAATTTACTGTCTACCCTACCTGTCACAACAGCTGCATGAGTATGGGGGTCTATACCAGGAGTCAATCTCAAAATTACGGGCTGAATTTTATTCTTCTGTGAAGCTATCTCATCAATTCTGTCAAGCTCTGTAAGGTTGTCCACAACAAAGTGTCCCACATCGCAGTCCATGGCACATTTTATATCATAATCGGTCTTATTATTACCGTGGAAAAAGGCTCTTTTTACATCAAAGCCTGATGCAACTGCAGTATAAAGCTCACCTGCAGAAACCAAGTCAATGCCTATTTTTTCTTCCTTGGCAAGTCTGTATATATACTTACAGGAGAACGCCTTACTTGCAAACAAGGGGTATGAGCCTGCACCAAAATGTTTGCTCATAGCTTCCTTATATAGACGCATATTGCGTCTTATTCTTTCCTCATCCATTACCATAAGGGGGGAGCCATGCTTCTCAACAAGCTCAACC
>JAZQKP010000039.1:0-2758 GCA_045542275.1 Eubacteriales bacterium
GAGAAGTGCGTCAAGCTGCTTAGGATCGATCATTGTAAGAGCTGTCTCCTTGGAGATCATACCCTCGTTAACGAGATCAACAGCAATCTTAAGAGCAGCCTTAGCTGTTCTCTTACCGTTTCTTGTCTGGAGCATATAGAGCTTACCGTGTTCAACAGTAAATTCCATATCCTGCATATCTCTGTAGTGGTTTTCAAGAATGCCACATACTTCAACGAACTGCTTGAATGCCTCAGGGAACTTTTCTTCCATCTGAGCGATAGGCATAGGTGTACGAACGCCGGCAACAACGTCTTCACCCTGTGCGTTTGTAAGGAACTCACCCATAAGCTTCTTTTCGCCTGTTGCAGGGTCACGTGTAAATGCAACACCAGTACCACAGTCATCACCCATGTTACCGAATGCCATCATCTGTACGTTTACTGCAGTACCCCAAGAATAGGGAATTTCGTTCTGCATTCTGTAGTAGTTAGCTCTGGGGTTATCCCAAGAACGGAATACTGCCTTAACTGCGCCCATAAGCTGTTCCTTAGGATCAGAGGGGAAGTCATTACCGATCTTAGCCTTGTACTCAGCCTTAAACTGGGAAGCAAGCTCCTTAAGGTCGTCAGCTGTAAGCTCAACGTCCTGAGTTACACCCTTAGCTTCCTTCATCTTGTCGATAAGCTCTTCAAAGTACTTCTTACCAACCTCCATAACAACGTCGGAGTACATCTGGATAAATCTTCTGTAGCAGTCCCAAGCCCAACGAGCATTGCCTGTCTTTTCAGCGATTACATTAACAACCTCTTCATTAAGACCGAGGTTAAGGATGGTATCCATCATACCGGGCATGGATGCTCTAGCACCGGAACGAACGGAAACGAGAAGGGGGTTCTCCTTATCACCGAACTTCTTACCGGTGATTTCTTCCATCTTACCGATGTATTCCATGATCTGCGCCTGGATCTCATCGTTGATCTGTCTGCCGTCTTCGTAGTACTGTGTACAAGCTTCAGTAGAAATTGTGAAGCCCTGAGGAACAGGAAGACCAATCTGTGTCATTTCAGCAAGGTTAGCACCCTTACCGCCGAGAATTTCTCTCATGGTTGCGTTACCTTCAGAGAAAAGGTAAACAAACTTCTTTGCCATTTGAAAGTACCTCCAAATTTTTAAATTATATTTTATTATTTAACCTAACCAATGTGGCCGAAAGCTTGGCGCACATCAATATTATACCATAAACTTGTCCTCTTGCCAAGATTTTTTTCAAAAAAAATTATTTTTATAAAAAATAATAGAATTGTAGGCTTCTTTTAAGGGTTTATATACAAATTACACTAAAAAATAACAAAAAACGTGGTATTTTGATCTGATACCACGTTAATTTATATATTTATCTGCGCTTTCTGCGCTTGCAATCCTTATAATTTCTGCCCCTGTCTCTACGGTTTCTTTCCTTATTTTCTTTATTTTGATATCCTCTCTTATCTCTTGGATATTTTTTCACAGAGTAGCCGCTATTTTTTGGAGGTGTCTTATTTGACTTGCTTTGTGTAGCAATTTTGCTTTTAGGCACATAGGCCTCATCACAGGAAACCAAGGTAAAGGTTACCTTCCTTGCAATAATATCTGCCTCAGTTACTGAAACAGTTACATTCTGTCCAAGACGGAAGATTCTATCGTGGGAGGTAAGGGTAAGGTTTGTTTCGTCAAAGAAGAAATCTCCGTTAAGAGTGCTTAAGGGAACAAGACCCTCACACATATCCTCTGTGCGAACAAAGAATCCAAAGGAGGTAACAGAGCAGATTGTACCGCTCAAGGTTTGCCCGATTCTGTCAGCCATATAGACTGTTTTATAAAGGTCGGCTATTCCTCTTTCGGCATAAAGTGCGCGAAGCTCATTTTCACTTGAAGCCTTAGCGCTTCTTTCTGCGAATAGAGAAAGCTTTGTCACCTTATCGGAAGAAATGCTTCCGCTCAGCACACTCTTTATTATCCTGTGTACGGAAAGGTCTGGGTATCTTCTTATGGGTGATGTAAAGTGACAGTAAAGCTCCGTTGCAAGGCCATAGTGACCCTTAGGCTCTGAGGAATACTTTGCCTTCATAAGCGAACGGAGAAGCACGGAGGAAACTATCTCTCCCTTGCCAAGCTGCTTTGCGCTTTGAAGAATGGCAGACAGCTGCTTTGGCGACGGTGTTCTTCCAAGTCTTGCACAGGATACATCAACACCTAAGTTGTTTGCAAAGGTAAGGAACATATCGGTCTTTTGGGTGTCGGGTGACTCGTGAATACGGTAAACACAGGGCATATCCATATTCTTAAGATATGACGCAACGCCACGGTTGGCACAGAGCATAAACTGCTCAATAAGCTTCTCACTTTCCCCACGCTCACGCTTAATTATCGACACAGGGTGGCCATTTTCATCAAGAATGATATCTAAATCATCGCCGTCAAGCTCCATAGCTCCGTTATTTATGCTTTGACGCTTCAAAATACGATAAAGCTCCATCATTATTGTAAAATCCCCATATACGTGGGTGTACTTTGGGTAAAAATCGCTGTTTTCGCCCTTTTCGATTATATCGTTAAGCTCAGAATATACACCGCGCACCTTGGAATTGATTATGGAATTGTGAAGAGAGGTATACAAAAGCTCACCGTTTTTGTCAAGGGTCATAAATGCGGAAAGAGCGTATCTGTCAACTCCACCGTTAAGGGAGCATACTCCGTTTGACAGTACCTTTGGCAGCATAGGCACAACCTTATCGGT
>JAZQKP010000040.1:0-26640 GCA_045542275.1 Eubacteriales bacterium
ACCTGCGATAAAGCAGGTACGCCAATTCATTATTTTTATGCTTTGCATATCGTGTTGGTAGGAGCGCGCACAAGTCAAGCGTGTTTTTAGTTCAAGTAACAGTATATAGACATTACCTTTCGACTATGCTATAATAAAAGCACAGGAGGCCGCCTGCAATACAGATTTGGAGGAGTTTTTATGACTTTGGGAGAAAAAATCAAAAAATTACGTGTAGAAAACAATTGGACTCAAGAAAAATTTGCAGAAATGATGGGAGTTTCCGCGCAAGCTGTAAGCCGTTGGGAAACCGATTCATCAATGCCCGATATTTCAATGTTAGCACCCATTGCCTACACATTTAACGTGTCCTGTGATTATTTGCTTGGAGTGGATTTGAATAGTAAAGAAAAGGATATTTTCAGAATCAGAAAAGAGGCGTGGGAATCCATTGTTGGAGAAAATTCGAATAAATGGGTGAACGCTTATAACATGATAATAGAAGGGCTAAAGCAGTATCCTGATAGTTGGATATTAAAAGATAGCCTTATTCATTTTTTAGCTGTTCTTGCTATGCCAAAGTATAATGAGGATTATCTTTCGGCGGGTAAGGAGTTAAATCAGCTTTGCGAGGATATGCTTGCAAAATGTCCGATTCAAAAATATCGATACAATGCCATTTACCATTTGTGTGGTGCAGCAACAGCAACAAACAATCGTGAAAGAGCTATGGAATTGGCAAAAGCTATGCCTAAGCAATATCAATGTCAAGAGGAATTGCTCAAACGAATAGGTGTGGATTTTGAAAGTTAATTTGCTTTGTGTCCACAAAAGCAGTGCTTGTCAGGAATTTTGACAAGACATAGATGAATATAAAAAGGCTCCCTTGTGTAAAGGGAGCTGACGCCGAAGGCGGCTGAGGGATTGTTTTTGGGCAGAATTTTGCTTTTAACAATCCCTCCGTCTCGCTCACGCGAGCCACCTCCCTTTACACAAGGGAGGCGTTGCCACCCGACAGTACACCTAAAAGTGTAACACACTATAACCTTGCAAGGCAAGGCGTGTGAAAAGGAGTACGAACAAAAATGCTCGTACTCCTTTTGTATTTCGGCAGGTAAACCTGCTTTATGGAAGGCCCCCGTTTCGGTGGTTTTTCTTTATTTAGAAAGAAGCAGAAGAGATAAAAGAGTAAGAATAATATTGTTGTCATTATTCTTTTCTGCAGCTATAAGAATGATAAGTCCGAGCAGCAGCAGTTCCTCCTTATCAATCCCGTTAAGAATCTCATTAATAGGCAGAGAAAATAAATTTGTTGGCTGTGACAGCTCAGAAGAAGTATCCGTAATGCTTTCAGGCTTTTCTTCAATGTTCTCAGCTACAAAATCAGCAATTTCGTCCTCTTCCTTTTCAATGATATTTTCCTCTGCCCGTGTAATTTCTTCATTATAGGCGGGGGAGTGTGCGGTTTTTACAGCATCTGTATAAACGGGGCGATGCTCCTTAACGGTTGGTTCCTCCATTACCTTTGAGAAACGGTTTCCGCTGTAATTTTTCGGTATATTCAAGCTTGTATGACGTGTGTACATATTATCACCTTGTAAGCTTAACTATCTCGGCAAGCTGCTCCAGCCTTAAAATATTGTCTATCATATCGCATCTTGACTTACTCATAAATGGCTTAAGTGAACGGAGCAGAGCCACATTTTTTGTTTGAGTATATTTGTCTAATTTAGACACATCCAGCCACTTTTTTGATGCTTCCACCGTTTTTTCTTCTGCGCCCTCCTCACTTTTACTATCTTCCTTATTACCCGATATAGCCTCTACAACCTTAGGCAGAGCATCTGATATATCTCCGTCCTTGTTATTTTTTACAATGTCGGATATTTTGTTAAGAAGCTCAGGGTTTGAAAGCACGGAGGACACCATATTACCGATATCGTTATCCATTATTTTTTGCCACTCCCCTTAAGTATTTCGGTAACTCTTTCAATATCCTGATTTGTAAGGGAGGAAAGGGTGGCACGGATCTTTGACATATCTTCAGGTCGCTTTGCATTTTTAAGAATGTCGCTGCCCGATTTTGATACCGCATACTGAATAGTCTGCCACAGCCTGTCGTCACTCATCTTAAGAATCATATTTATGGTCTTTTCATCAATTTTCATAATTAATCTCCTTAACTGTACTGCTATTATTTTATGCCGTATTTAATTTCTTGACATTGTTATTTTCGGATGATATACTTTAATTGAGGTGATTTGATGAAAATACTTGTTTTCTCCGATTCCCACGGTAGAGGTAAAAGGATAGTAGATGCCATTAAGGACCACGGCGGCACTTGCGATGCTGTGATTTTCCTTGGGGACGGAGTAGGGGAAATAGATTATGTTAAGGCGCAGTTTCCTAATCTTATATTCTTTTCCGTCAGGGGCAACTGCGACCTTTTTGCCCCGGACCACATAAGAGAGGACGCACTTATTGATATTGACGGCATTAAAATTTATCTTGCCCACGGTCATAAGCACAGAGTAAAGCTGACCTACGATATTATTGTAACCCACGCAGCATCCTTAGGGGCTGATGCCGTGTTTTTCGGTCATACACATATTCCCCATAGCTCCTGCGAATATGTTGGGGATAAAAGAATTCAGCTTTTTAACCCCGGAAGCATAGGTACAGGCAACACCTACGGCGTGGTAAATACCGTAAAGGGTGTCCTTGTCACTGGCTTTGGAAATGTGTAAATTCTTTTTAAAAAAGTAAAAACCTATTGCAACTTCTAACATAATATGTTAGAATTAAGATACGAAAATATGGTTTACGGAGGATAAACTAATGGAAAAGAAATTAAGAATCGGTATTATCGGTTGTGGTGGTATCGCTACAAGCAAGCATATGCCTTCACTCGCTAAGCTTGATAATGTAGAGATGGTTGCATTCTGCGATATTATCGAGGAGAGAGCAGTAGATGCTGCTAAGAGATTTGGTATTGAGGGCTCAAAGTCCTATGTTGACTACAAGGAGCTTCTTAAGGACGAAACAATTGATGTTGTACACGTATGTACACCTAACAGAAGCCACAGCTTCATTACTGTTGACGCTCTTGAGGCAGGTAAGCATGTAATGTGTGAAAAGCCTATGGCTATTAACTCTGTTGAGGCTAAGAAGATGGTAGACGCAGCTAACCGTACAGGCAAGATGCTTACAATCGGCTACCAGAACAGACAGAGAAAGGACGCAAAGTACCTTAAGGCAGAGGCTGAGGCAGGAGTATTCGGTGATATCTACTACGCAAAGGCTACAGCTCTTCGCCGTCGTGCAGTTCCCACATGGGGCGTATTTATCAACGAGTATGAGCAGGGTGGCGGTCCCCTTATCGACATCGGTACACACGCACTTGACCTTACTCTTTGGACAATGGATAACTATAAGCCTAAGTACTGTGTAGGTACTACATATCATAAGCTTAACAGCCAGACAGAGTCTGCTAACGTATTCGGTCAGTGGAAGCCTGAGGAATTTACAGTTGAGGACAGCGCATTCGGCTTTATCGTAATGGAAAACGGCGCTACAATCAATCTTGAGTCCGCATGGGCTATCAACATGACAGATACTAAGGAGGCTTGCACTACTATTTGCGGTACTAAGGCAGGCGCAAAGATGCTTGACCAGGGTGTGCTTGAAATCAACGGTGTTAACCACAACACAATGTATGAGTCCAGACCTAACCTCGACGGTAAGGGCGTTCCCTTCTATGATGCAGGCTCCTATGATCCCGCATATGAGGAGGCTAAGCAGTGGATCAATGCTATCCTTACAGGCACAAAGCCCACAGTTCTTCCCGAGCAGGCATACTGTGTAACACAGATTCTTGAGGGTATTTATGAGTCTGCTAAGACAGGCAAGCCCTTCTACTTTGAAAACTGATAGGAGATTAAGATATGAAACTCAGCGTACTTGCTAACCTTTACGGCAGCAAGCCTCTTGACGAGGCACTTAAAATAATTTCCTCCCTTGGCGTTCACTCTGTTGAAATCGGTGCAGGTGGATATCCCGGTAAGGATCACTGTAACCCTGCGGAGCTTCTTGCAGATGAAAAGAAGTATGAGGAATTTGTAGCTACCTTTAAGAAATATGATGTAGAAATTTGCGCTCTCGCTTGCCACGGTAACCCTGTTCACCCTGACAAGGCTATTGCAGAGCAGTTTGATTCTGATATGAGAAATGCTATCCTCCTTGCTGAAAAGCTTGGTGTTGATACAATTATCGGCTTCTCAGGCTGTCCCGGCTCTGATGCTTCAGCTAAGCTTCCCAGCTGGGTAACTTGTCCTTGGCCCGACGATTTCCTTGCTACACTTGAATATCAGTGGAACGAGGTTATGATTCCTTACTGGAAGGAAATGGTTGAGTTTGCAAAGGCTCACAAGGTTACAAAGATTGCCCTTGAAATGCACCCCGGCTTCTGCGTATACAATCCCGAAACTCTCTTGAAGCTTCGTGCAGCTGTTGGCGATGTAATCGGCGCTAACTTTGACCCCTCCCACCTTATCTGGCAGGGTATGAATCCTGTTGCTGCTATTCGTGCACTTGCAGGCGCTATTTACCATGTACACGCTAAGGATACTAAGATTGACGATATCAATACATCTGTAAACGGTGTTCTTGATACTAAGCACTACGGTGACGAAATTCACAGATCCTGGATCTTCCGTACTGTTGGCTACGGTCACGGTGAGGAATACTGGAGAGATCTTGTTTCTGCACTCCGTCTTTGCGGATATGATAAGGTTCTTTCAATTGAGCATGAGGATAGCCTTATGACAATTGATGAGGGTCTTAAGAAGGCTGTTGACTTCCTTGACAAGGTTATGATAAAGGAAGAGAAGCCCTGCGGTATGCGTTGGGCATAAGTGAAAACACTGTTTTCGCAGAGATATATCCACTTTGTGAATGTGATAAAAAAATAGGTACGGATTCAAAAAATCCGTACCTTTTTTTTATATTACAGGCAATTTATGATGCCTCATCCTCGTAATTTGTGTCAGAGGTGGGGAAGGTGAAATGGTCCTTAGGGTCAACGTGTGTATCGTTAACCTTAAGCTCATAATGAAGATGTGGCTCCTCTGCAATTTCGTTCATTGCGCTTTCACCGACTGTGCCGATTACATCACCCTTGTTAACAGGGCAGCCAACCTCAAGCCACTCACCGATTTCAGGTGCAAGGTTTTTGTAGATGCTGACTGCGTTACCCGAATGCTCAATGGAAATGCACTTACCCATAAAGGGGTCGTCCCAGATATTTGTTACTGTGCCGTCTGCCACAGCTACAACATCTGTACCAAGTCCGGCAGAAATATCAACGCCTAAATGTGTTCTGTAATCTCCCATAGTCTGAGAGAAAACGGGAATACTGTCACTGTAATCAAAGCTGATTGCACCGTTTACAGGCAATGTAAAGGTAGGCAGCTCGTCCTTATCGTTAATAGTAGGCTGATTTGGGTCAACGGTTGTTGAGGTGTCGTCTGTTGTTGAATCCTGAGGGGGTATAACCTCATTACGCTTTGCCACCACAGCAGTTACAATAATAAGTGAAACCACAAGCACAATAACTGCAAGGGTGACATAAAATATTCTTGAGTTTTTATTTTCTTCCATGAATGTTTCCTTTCAATAATTTATTGTAAGGCTATTATTCACGGTTTGACGTGCATTTATTCGTTAATTTCCAAAAAACTAAATTCGTTGACAACTAAGGTATTTTGTGCTATGATAATAATAGGAAATTATGTTTCAAATCTATAATATATACAAGGATACATTATGCTAGAAAAAATCATTAAGGGCTATGACACCCCCGAGGACCCTAAATCAAGGGTTAAAATCGGCAGATTTGCAGGTGTTGTGGGCATTATTGCCAACATTATACTTTTTGCCGTAAAAATTGTTATCGGCTTGCTTTTCGGCAGTATTTCCGTTATTGCCGATTCACTTAACAACCTGTCAGACGCAGGCAGCAGCGTCCTTACGGTTGTAGGCTACACCATGACAGGTAAGCCTGCTGACAAGGACCACCCATACGGACACGCAAGAATGGAATATCTTTGCAGCCTGTTTATTTCCGTTATCGTTATGTTTCTCGGTGTGGAGATGCTTTCATCATCAATTGACAAGATAATCAATAAGACGGAAACGGAAAAATTCAGCCTAGTGGCGATTATAGTTATTGCATCTACTATAATTGTTAAGGTGCTGGTGGCTATATTCTATTCACGCCTCGGCAAGAAAATCAATTCTTCAGCCCTAAGGGCAGGGGCAATTGACAGTGTAAGCGACGTAATCGCAACCTCAGCCGTAGTAGTAGGAATGGTGCTTACACCTTATACAGGTCCCTACACCGACGCAATTATCGGCTGTATTATTGCAGTTTACATTATTTTAATGGGTATTAAGCTTATTAAGGAAACATCAAACACCTTAATCGGTACAGCCCCCGATGCTGAATTTGTTCATTCTATTATTAAAAGAATAAAGGAATACAAGGGTGTGCTTGGTATTCACGACCTTGTGGTTCACTCCTATGGAGAAAGCAAGAGCTTTGTTACCGTTCACGTTGAGGTGGACAGCGACGAAAGCATTATGGTAAGCCATGAGCTTATGGATAATATTGAGGCTGACTTTTTAAAGGACAATATTAACCTTGTTATTCATATGGACCCTGTTTGCATCTCCGATCCCGAAACAAATATGCTTCGTGATAAATGCTCAAAAATTATTTCCGATATTGCCGCAGAGTATTCAAGCCCTGTGTCAATGCACGATTTCCGTATTGTTAAGGGTACAATTTATACTAAGGTTCTTTTTGATGTAAGCATTTCAAACGATATGCCTCTTACAGATAAGCGTCTTTGTCAGGAGATAAATGAGGAGATTAAAAAAATCAATCCACTTATTGAGCTTATTCTTACAGTAGACAGAGATTATTTTTCATCAAGATTTGATAATATATGAGGAAATTAAAAATGAAGAAAAAAATAATTATACCGATTATATTTTGCTTACTCCTTATACCCGTGCTTGTGTTTACGGTATTTGCCAAGGATATTTCAATTGAGGTTGAATTACCCACAGGCGAAACTCTTATTACTGTA
The DNA here is from genome assembly GCA_045542275.1 of Eubacteriales bacterium. GTDB lineage: Bacteria > Bacillota > Clostridia > Oscillospirales > CAG-272 > RGIG2000. The sequence goes on from JAZQKP010000040.1 coordinate 7,131, forward strand.
AACAACAGAGTATATCTGCCCTCCAGCGCTGATATCACCTCTGTAAAAATCAGACTGAACGGCGAAAACATCACATACGGTGATGGGGTTTCAATCGCAGACGGTGATACAATTGACTTAACACAGTTTAAGACTCAGGACTTTTACCACTACGATTGCTACAAGGTGACCTTTAAGGAGGGCACAGCCTCAACCGAGTTTATTTTCTATAAAGCAGACAGCTTATCTGCCGTATTTATCGACACTCCCCCCGAAATCGGCGTAAATGACTTCAAGCTTCAGCAGATGGAAAACGTTGATGCCAAGGTGTCAATTCTTAATAAGGACGGCACATATGAATATAAGGACGGTGAGCTTGATTACAGCGAAATCAAGGTAAGAGGTAACACCACCCCTGACCTTTACAAAAAGCCTTATCAGATAAAGCTTGAAAACAAGACCGACCTTTTCGGCCTTGGTGAAGCAAAGACATGGATTCTTCTTGCAAACTACCTTGACCAATCTCTCTTAAGAAACGCAACAATGTTTGAGCTTGCAGAAAGACTTGGTATGCTTGCCCCCGATTTTATAAGCGTTGATGTTTATATTGACGGCTGCTATGAGGGTGTGTACCTTATGTGTGAAAAGGTACAGGTGCAGAGTGAAAGAGTAAATATCCGTGACCTTGAAAAGGAAATGAAGGCTCTTGATGAAAAGTATGGCGATGGCGAAACCACCGTTGTTACAAAGGGAGAGCTTCTTGACTCTACATACCTTAAGGAATATAAGTATTACAACACAGTAGTAGCGCCTGAGGATATTACCGGTGGCTACCTTATTGAGCTTGATAACACCAATAAGGAGAACAGACATAATATGGAGGAGTCCTATTTTATTACGGATTCCGGCAACTTCTACGTTATGAAATCCCCTGAGGTTTGCTCCAAGGAGATGATAGAGTATATTGCTACAATGTTCTCTGAGATGGAGGAGGCATTCAGCTCCCCTGACGGAAAGAACCGACTTGGCAGACATTACAGTGAATATATGGATGTTGACTCCTTTGCCTACGGATATATTATGTGTGAGTTTGGCAGAACCTATGATGCAGGCTCTAACAGCATATATTTCCACAAGGACGCAGATAAGGACGGACAGGTAAGTAAAATTGTGAAGGGTCCTCTTTGGGACTGTGACAACTCTCTTGCAAATATTGTAAGAGGTAATGCCCATCTTACAGATAACTACTGGGCAGCAACCCGTACACCCTGGAATAAGCTTACTGAGCAGGATGATTTTATGGAAGTGGTTGCGGAAAAGTATGCAACAATTTATGATACTATCTATGATATGGTAGATGCAGGCGGATTTATTGAGCAAGAGATAGATGCTATCGGCTCATCTATGTATATGGATAGAATAAGAAACTATCTTAACACCAAGGATCTTTGGCCTAAGTCCACATACAAGGGCTTCAAGGGACATCACACCGATGCGGAAAGCGCTGATAAGGGCTGGTTCAACCGTCCTCAGATTCCGGAAAGCGAATGGGCATTCCCAACCTATGTTATCTATTCCGACGGTGAGGATATAACCTCAGATACAGTAATCGGTAATCTTCGTACACATATGGTGGCAAGAGCCGATTGGCTTGCTAAGGAGTGGGATATTGACTATCTCCAGAGAGTAAGAGTTGACCACGAATACGATGACGCTACCGATGATACCTGTAATGAATGCGGACACGTAAGAAAGATTTATGAGCATAAGTATGATACAGAATGCGACGAATCTTGCGCTTGTGGATATGTAAGAAAGGATGCTAAGCCTCATTCCGGTGGCAATGCTACATGTAAAACAAGGGCAAAGTGTGATGTCTGCAAGCAGGAGTACGGTGACCCCGCATCCCATATTGGAGGCAAGGCTACCTGTATGACAAAGGCAGTATGTGAGCGCTGTGGCGAGGTATACGGTGACCTTGCTATTCATTATTATCATGAAGAGTGGGTTGGCGGAGACACTCACCATTGGAACGAATGTACAACTGAAGGCTGCGTATCTATTTCAAACAAGGAAAAGCATCACGTAGCAGAGGGCGAGGAATCACAGCACCTTAACGAATGTGTAGTTTGTAAGGTGTGGTATTACGACCATGTTTACGGTGAGGAATGGTCAGGAGATGATTTGTATCATTGGAAGGAATGTACAAAGGCAAGTAACTGTGGCTCTATAAAGAACAGAGGTAGACATGCATACCCCGACGAGTGGACTGTTACTAAGGAAGCTACAAGACGTGAGGCAGGTGAGGAGGAGCGAGAGTGCTGGTGCGGTCATAAGCAGGTAAGACCTATTGACCCAACAGGAGGCTGTAAATCTACAGAGGCGCTTGTTTCAGCATTTATCTCAAGTGGAATTCTCTCCCTTGGCTACATAGTATTCAAAAAGAGCAGACGAATGAAATAAAATAAAAAGAAGCGATTTTCATCGCTTCTTTTTTGTTTTATCTCTTTCTGATTGCATCAATAGGCTTCTTTGAGGCAATCTTCTTAACGGGCAGGAATGTGGAAATAAACGCCATGCCTACGGAGATAATGAGCAAAAGTCCTATCTGTCTTATGCCAAAGTTAAGAATTGTAATAAGGATTCCTATATCATCACGGAGAATTGAGTTAATAACTATTGTAACTGTAATTGTACCTATTAAGGACAGTACAAAGTTTATCATAGCGATAATAAAGGATTCTGCAAAGAAGATACGGAATACATCGTTTGAGCGTGAGCCGATAGCACGGAGAATACCGATTTCCTGCTTTTTAAGTGATACGCTTGTGCCGATGAAGTTTGAAAGCATAAGAGATGCAAATACAGCAAGGGCAATACCAACGTATAAGAATACCTGACCAAGGACGTCAAGCAGCTCATCAACCATATCAAGCTCAAAGGTTACAGAGTTCTGAAGTGAGTAGTGTACGCTTCCAAACTCCTCATAGGAGAACTTAACCACATCGGAAATATCTCCACGGGATGAGGGCATGGGGGCAACGGCGAAGGAGTAAATTCCGTCTACGTTTTCACCGAAGATAAGCTCATATACATCGCTTGAGCAAACAAGGTAATCGTAGTGATTTTCATTTGTACCGCCAACGATACCAACAATCTTAAATGAGTAGTTTGTCGCGGAATTTCCACTACCGTTTACGTAAATTTCAGCCCTTATACCGTCACTTGACACACGGTTTTTAATAATTTCGAAGTATTTTCCGTTGATATAATCACGTACCTCCTCCTTAAGGGTCTTGTTCTTTTCGCCCATATAGAGGGATTCTCTGTATGTGTTTATAACATTATAAAAATCGGGAATATATTTTCCGCCCTCAAGCTTTGTTTCGTCAAAGACAGCATCGGGGTTCTTTGAAAGATAATACTCCTTTGCCTTATCAAGGTTAGCAAAAACATAGGATTCAAGCAGCATATATTCATACTGGTCAAGGAAGGAGCTAACAGAAAGAACATCTGTGTCTAATGAATAAAAGGTTTGACCGTTATATGTTACCTTAACATTGATTTTATCCAGCTCAGCCCCTCTTATAATAGAGCCTGAAAGCTTGTAGGTTTCAATAAGCGAATCAAGATATTCCTTCATAAGAGGCTGAATAGCAGGGTCGCTGCCGTAGCAACGCATATAATAGTCCACAAGCTCCTCATCGGTTAATTTGTCAGCACTGTTCTTATCCAACATGCTGCTGTCAACAAGGTGCTTTCTTGCGGCAGCCTTATTTGAATCGGCTGTAACATATTTGTACGCAGCAGCAGTTCTATATCCGCCACCGTTTACAAAATCGTAAAGATTGGACACGTAGAAGGGCAATTCACCGTTTTGTGATTTATCGTAGAGCGTTTTTTCGTAGCCCTTAAGCGCATCAGGCTCATACCATTTGATATTATCGTTATCAGCCAAAAGGCTTCTTACAAAGCTTGGCGTAACAACGTATTCGTCAGCTGCAAGGGCTGCCTTTTCGCCGTTTAGCCATATAATATCAAAGGGAACCTCCTCAAGCCTTGCAAGACGGCTGGGATAGTAGTAGAAGTAATTTGTATTTTCGGTTACCACATCTCCCACAGTAGAGTCATTATCCTTAACAGGCTGTGTGGTTACATGAATATTACCGTAATTCCAGAATTCCTTACCGATATTGTCGCTTGCGCTCTTAAGTCTGGCAATTGCGCCATCACCCACAAAGGCAACGCAGTTCATTGAATATTGCTGTGCTGCGCTAAGCTCACTGGAGAGTGCCATCTGCACAATCATATCGGCAGGGTCATCTACCTGATTAAGAAGCGCCTCATATCTTGTGTAGTCGAACCCTGTGTCGATAATTCCCGTAATAATATACTTTCCGTAGGTGCCGATTTCAATGCTCATGCCGATTAAGTCATCGTAGGACTTGATTTCTGCAGTCTGAGTATTGTTTTCGCTGTCAAGGTAGGTAAAGCCTACCTTTTCAAATGCCTGATAAATATACTTGGATACGGCAATCTCATTCTTGCTGCCGTCGGGAAGCTTACCCGTAAGAGTGTAGCCGTAATGCTGAAGGTCGGTTGCGTTTATTTCTGCAAAGCCGCTGAACTGATTTGTAAACAGGGTAGCAAGCTCAAATTCAAGCTTTTCACTCTTTGCGCTGAGATGATTACGGAAGCTGGTGCTTTCCATATTATCAAAGTAAACGCCCTTGACATCAAGGTCGGAATTATTTTTGATTAAGGATAAATCGTTGTCGGACAGATAGAAGTCGCCATATCTGTCAGTAACCTTTTTCTTAAAGGATGCGTAGTCAACGCCGGAGTCTATAATAGATGTAATAGCTGTGCCTACATTATCGTAGGATGCGATAGTGTCGGCAAGGCCGAAAAGGGTAAAGGCGATAAAGGAAAGAAAGATAGTAAATATAAGACGGAACTTTTTGTGCTTAAGACCGCCGGAGCCAATCTTAAATGCGTTTTTAAGGGATAGCTTGGACTTAATAAGCTTAAAGTTATCGTCCTTTTTTATTGTAATATTGCTTTCGTCAGTATCACGGAATTCATATTTGATGCCTGAAGCATCAGGACGCTTTTCGCCCTTGATAATAAGCTTGGCATCGGTGGAAAGAGTAGCGATATACCTATTAATAGCCTTAAGGTCATCGTCAGTTAAGGTGTAGCCCTGCTTAATCTCAATCTCATTTTCATTATAAGACAGATTTTGCTCTACGACCTCTTCCTTATGCTCACTTACCTTTTCGACGTCGGAAATAATCTTTCCGTCGGCAAGCTCAATTATTCTGTCTGCATACTGCTCCGAAAACTCTCTGTCGTGGGAAACAATAAGGATAAGCTTTTCCTTGGAAAGTGACTTAAGAGTGTCAAACACCTGTCTGCCCGTTGCAGAGTCAAGTGCGCCTGTAGGCTCATCAGCCATAATAATTTCGGGATTCTTTACAAGGGCACGTGCAATTGCAACCCTTTGCTTCTGACCACCGGAAAGCTCATTAGGCTTACGCTGACCGTAGCCGTCAAGGTCAACCTTTTTAAGAATCTTATTTATTTCATCGTCGGTTGGCTTACGTCCCTGAAGCTCAATTGCAAGGGCAACGTTTGCACCGACGGTAAATTCCTCAAGAATGTTGTACTCCTGAAAGATAAATCCAACGTAGGTGTTACGGTAGCTATCGTAGTGTGGCTGCTTAAAGTCCTTAGCGGAAACACCCTTGATAATTATTTCACCGGAGTCCACCATATCAAGTCCACCAAGCACGTTAAGTAAGGTAGACTTACCGCTACCGGATTTACCAAGGATAAATACCATACCCTTGTCAGGTAGCTTAAGGGAAACGTCGTTAAGGGCAGAAACGGGCACGCCCTTTTTCGGCTTATATATTTTATGTAGATTTCTAGCTTCTATCATATTTTTACCTCATTAGTTAGAATTACATATATTTATTTTACCATAATATATATGATATTGCAATAAAAATTTTGTTCACAGCAGAAAAACATCAATCATTATATGAACATCTGTACATATAATGATTACAAAAACTGTGTTTAAGAGTAAAAAAAGGTGTCAATATTAGTATAGGGGTGAAGATATGAAGATTATTCTGGTTACAGATAATTATACCTATGAAAGCAGGGGAGAGAGAATTTTTAATTTGGTGGACTTTTTTTCAAGACAGGGAAAGTATGAATTTATTGCCTTTGATATTTATAAGCAAAGGGTAAATTTAAAAAATCTCCATATATTAAAGGTTAATCAAAATGATACTCCTACAAAGTGTATTTCCTATGTTAAGGGTATAATAGGTGACGAGCGCTTTGTGGTTATTTACGAAAGATACGTAAGATATATAGACCTTAAATGCTTACTTGATTTTCATATGTCACATGATTTTGGCATTTCCGTCTGCGCCTTGGATAAAAAAGAAAACAGATTTTCTAATTCGGGCATTTTTGTAATCGAAAACGAATACCTCGACCTAATCGAAAATGGCTATGAGCCCCACAGGGAGCTTTGTATCTACTGCGCCGAAAGAAACGATTTGGGAATATTTGATTACGAAAAAAAGAACTGACCGAGGTCAGTTCTTTTTTATTTACTTTATTCGTCAAAATCAAAGGAGCCTGTATAAAGCTGATAATACTTGCCCCTTGCAGCGATAAGGTCATCGTGGGAGCCACGCTCAATAATTCTGCCGTGGTCAAGAACCATAATAACATTAGAGTTTTTAATGGTGGAAAGACGGTGGGCGATTACAAACACGGTTCTACCCTGCATAAGCGCATCCATACCTGCCGATACAATTGATTCTGTTCTTGTATCAATAGAGGAGGTAGCCTCATCAAGAATCATAACAGGTGGGTCTGCAACTGCGGCACGGGCAATAGAGATAAGCTGGCGCTGTCCCTGTGAAAGTCCGCTGCCGTCACCGGAAAGCACAGTATTGTAGCCGTCGGGAAGCATTGAAATAAATGAGTGTGCGTTAGCGCGCTTTGCAGCTGCAATACATTCCTCATCAGTTGCATCAAGCTTGCCGTAACGGATATTGTCCATTACAGTACCTGTAAAGAGGTTTACGTCCTGTAATACAATTCCGAGAGAGGCACGAAGGTCGCTCTTTCTTATCTTGTTTATATTAATGCCGTCATATCTGATTTTACCGTCTGCAATATCGTAGAATCGGTTAATAAGATTTGTAATAGTAGTTTTACCTGCACCCGTTGCGCCTACAAAGGCAATCTTCTGTCCGGGCTCTGCATAGAGGGTAATATCGTGGAGAACAATTTTGTTTTCCACATAGCCAAAGTCAACCTCACTCATTCGTACATCACCACGTACTCTTGTGTAGGTAACTGAGCCGTCCTCGTGGGGATGACGCCAAGCCCAGATGCCTGTACGCTCATCAGCCTCACAAAGCTCACCGTTTTCATTTTCTCTTGCGTTTACAAGTGTAACGTAGCCGTTGTCAACCTCAGGCTCTTCGTCAATAATTTCAAATATACGCTCAGCACCTGCAAGACCCATAGCAATAGAGTTCATCTGCTGTGAAAGCTGAGAAATATTCATTGTAAACTGCTTGGAAAATCCGATAAAGGGAATAAGGGTGGAAATATCAAGGGGCTTACCTGAAATTGAAATATTAGGCATATTTACAAGCACAAGTATACCGCCTACAAAGATAATAAGGGCATAAAGAATATGGCCGATATTATTCATAATAGGCATAAGAATATTTGCATAGGTATTTGCCTGAGTTGCATCCTTGCAAAGCTGATTGTTAAGCTCATCAAATTCGGAAATAGACTTTTCCTCATGGCAGAATACCTTAACTACCTTCTGTCCGTGTATCATTTCCTCAATGTAGCCCTCAGTCTTACCGAGAGCCTTCTGCTGCTTAACAAAGTACTTTGCGCTGCCTCCACCAACCTTTTTTGTTACAATTGCCATAGCAACTACGCCAAGGAGAACAAGAAGTGTCATCCAAAGGCTGAAATAAAGCATAAGGAAGAGAACAACGGTAAGTGTAAGGGTTGAAATAATAAGCTGGGGGATTGACTGTGCAACAAGCTGACGGAGAGTATCAATGTCGTTAGTATAATGGGACATTATATCGCCGTGAGTGTGAGTATCAAAATACTTGATAGGAAGTGACTGCATCTTACCGAATACGGTTGTACGCATCTTGTGTAAGAAGCCCTGAGTAATTACAGCCATAATTCGCTGATAGGTAAAGGAAGCAATAAGTCCTACCACGTATATGGCGACAAGGATAAGTACAGCCGTAGTAATAGCAGGGAAGAACTTGTCAGATGCCTCAGCGGTAGTGCCACCGTTTTTAATAAAATCAAGGGCGTTACCGACTGTTTCAAGTATGTTTTGCTGGAATACACCGGGGCAAACACCTGCAAGTGTATTAAAGAGCATACAAATTAAAACTACAACAAGGGGAAGCTTATAGGACTTAAAGAAGAACTTTAAAAGTCTTGGAAGTGTGCCTTTTTTTGCCTTTTTCATAGGTCTACGCATATTTTTACTCATTCCATCTTCGCCCCCTTTGTCTGTGATGTGTACACCTCATTATAGATTGCGTTAGACTTAAGAAGCTCCTCATGGGTGCCAACTCCGTCAATTCTTCCGTTTTCCATAACGATAATCATATCCGCGTCCTCAACAGAGGAGATACGCTGTGCAATAATGATTTTTGTAGTGTGGGGTATCTCATCCCGCATTGCCTTACGGATAAAGGCATCGGTTTTAGTATCAACTGCGCTGGTAGAGTCATCAAGAATAAGAATCTTGGGCTTTTTAAGAAGAGCCCTTGCAATACAAAGACGCTGCTTCTGACCACCTGAAACGTTAGTACCGCCCTGTTCAATGTAAGTATCGTAGCCGTCGGGGAAGGAGGTTACAAATTCGTGTGCCTGTGCAAGCTTACATACACGGATAAGCTCCTCATCAGATGCGTTTTCGTTGCCCCAACGGAGATTATCCTTTATAGTGCCGGAGAAGAGGACATTCTTCTGAAGCACCACGCTGACCTCATTACGAAGTGACTCAATATCGTAGCTACGTACGTCGATTCCACCTACCAGAACGCTACCCTCAGTCACATCGTAAAGACGGGGGATAAGCTGAATAAGTGAGGATTTTGAGCTACCTGTACCACCGATAATACCTACTGTCTGTCCGGATTTTATCTTAAGATTAATATTTGAAAGGGCAAAATTTTCTGCTCTCTGGGCATATTTAAAATTCACATTTTTAAATTCAATATCGCCGTTTTCAACCACGTGTACGGGGTTTTCGGGATTTACAATAGTGGATTCCTCCTCTATAACCTCACAAATACGGTTGGCGCTTTCTCCTGCCATAGTAAGCATAACAAAAATCATTGAAAGCATCATAAGGCTGGAGAGAATCTGCATTCCGTATGTAAGGAGGGCAGAGAATTTACCAACGTCAAAGGCTGCAGAGTCAGAGGAAATTATAAGACGTGAGCCGAAAAAGCATACAAACAGCATTACAGAATACATACAAAGCTGCATAATGGGGCTGTTAAACGCAAGAATCTTGTCAGCCTTAACAAAGTCCTTTCGTACATCGTCGGATGCCTTGCCAAACTTTTCCTTTTCGTAGTCCTCACGTACAAAGGACTTTACAACACGCATACCCTTTACGTTTTCCTGTACGGAATTATTAAGGGTATCGTACTTTTTGAATACCTTGCGGAAAACAGGCATTGCAAGCTTTATAATGGAGAAAAGTCCTATAAAGAGTACGGGAATTACAACAACGAATATCATGGCCATAGTTCCACCGAGGGTAAACGCCATAATAATTGAGAAGATGAACATAAGGGGAGAACGGATTGCCGTTCTTATAATCATCATAAATGCGTGCTGAACGTTGGAAACATCGGTGGTCATACGGGTAATCATGCTTGAGGTTGAAAACTTGTCAATGTTCTCAAATGAGAAGCCTTGGGAGCGTACGTAAAGGTCCTTACGTAAATTCTTCGCAAAGCCACAGGACGCAACAGAGCAGTGTCGACCTGCCAAGGCGCCAAAGGACAAAGAAAGCATTGCAAGCACCACAAGAATACCGCCGAATATAGCAGCGCAGCCTGTGGGATTTAAGCTGTCAAGCAAAAGAAACTTCAGCTTAACATTATTAAAATTACGCTGAATTACAAGAATGAGGTCAGATGCCACAAAGGGAATAATACATTCCATAATAACCTCAAAGGACACAAAAAGCATAGAGAGAACAGAGCTTTTCTTATACTCACCAACGCTTTTTGAAAGAAGTTTTAATTTCTTAAGCATTTTTGCTCCTTTCATAATAATGAATTTCACATCTAATATTCTACCACCTTTTAGCTTTAATGTCAATTGACATTATATAATATAATGGTAAAACCAATCTGAAAATTTTGTGAAGATTAAATATTTAAAATTAGTTTAGTTAACTAACAAAAAAGACGGGAAAATCCCGTCATTATGTTTCATTTGATTATTCAAATGTGGTTAAATCCCCGTAGGCGTGGCTGAAAAGCGTTAAAATCCGTTCCTTTTCACCCTCTAAGTAAAGGTAGCCGAATAATGCCTCAAAGCCTGTTGCGTTCTTATACTCAATGGCTGATGCGCTTTTCGGTACATTAAGGTGAGAGGAGTTTCTTCCTCTACGTACAATTGCCTCCTCATTTTCGGTAAGCAAATCCTTGATTTTCAGATATGCCTGATTCTGATTTACGGCAGTAACATATTTTCTTGCCTCTTCGTTAAGCCTTGACGGCTTTTCGTAGCCCTTTAAAATAAGCCTTTCACGAATCATGGTCTCAAGCACAGAGTCACCAAGATAGGCAAGGGCAGCTGCACTTATCTGAGAAATGTTATCCATATTAAGCCTCCTAAAAATCAGAATTAAAAAGGGCTGTTTAGTAAAACAGCCCATCTGGTGCCGGTGATCGGGGTCGAACCGATACGGTATCACTACCACAGGATTTTGAGTCCAGCACGTCTGCCAATTCCATCACACCGGCATATTTAATTGCTTGATTATTCTATCACAGTTTTTTTGAAATTGCAATACCTTTTTATAAAAAAATGAAAAAATGTCTTATATAAAATATATCATATAAAAAATAACTTTTCCTTCTTTACTTTTAGCCCCTTTTATGATAGAATGAAAGCGAAATATATAGTAAATGAGATGTGAAAATGACAGAAAACGAAAAACTTAAATTTCTGAAGGCAAAAAGATGCCTTTTTGATAAATATTATTCCTTTCTTAACAGTGAGCAGAGAAGAGCCGTATATACTGTAAACGGCCCTGTTCTTATTTTGGCAGGTGCAGGCAGCGGAAAGACAACAGTTCTTGTTAACCGTATTGCCCACATTATTAAGTACGGCAACGCCTACTATTCTGATAATGTGCCCGAGGGAATGACCTCCGATACAATTGAGGAGCTTGAGTGTGCAGCAGCCTTGCCCCGTGAGGCAATTGCAATGTATCTTGAAAATTTTGCAGAAAGCCCCTGCGCCCCTTGGAATATTCTTGCCATTACCTTTACAAATAAGGCTGCAAACGAGATTAAGGAAAGGCTTGAAAAGGCGATTTCCATAGATGCAAGCGAGGTTTGGGCAGGCACCTTCCATTCAATTTGTATGCGTATTTTACGTAAGAGTGGGGAGCTTGTTGGCTATAAGCCCGGCTTTTCCGTGTGCGACACAGACGATGCCAAAAAGGTTATTTCAGGCTGCCTTAAGGACCTTAATATTAATGAAAAGCTTCTCTCTATCAAGGAGATTATGAGTGTTATCAGCAAGGCTAAGGATCAGCTTTTAACCCCAGAGGACTTTGCCACCGAGTGTGCAGGCGATTTCAAATACAGACAGATTGCCAGGGTATATGAGCTTTATCAGAAGCGACTTGAAGCATCAAACGTCCTTGATTTTGACGATATAATTATGAAAACAGTTATCCTGTTTGCAAATAACCAAGATGTGCTTTCCTATTATCAGAACAAGTTCAGATATGTAAGCGTCGACGAGTATCAGGATACAAACAAGGCGCAGTTCGTCCTTGTTTCTCAGCTTTCGGGCTTCTACAAAAACATAATGGTAGTTGGTGACGATGACCAGAGTATTTATAAATTCCGTGGCGCTACCATTGAGAATATATTAAGCTTTGACAGGGTATATCCCGAGGCGCAGATAGTTAAGCTGGAGCAGAATTACCGTTCCACCTCAAATATTCTTAATGCCGCCAACGATTTGATTTCCAAAAATGCCCACAAGCACGAAAAGAAGCTTTGGTGCGACAAGGAGGCAGGAGAGAAGATAATTGTTAAGGAAACGGAAACTCAGAATGACGAGTCAAGATATATTATCGACAAGATAGTTAAGCTTAAGGAGGAGAAAAATCTTTCCTACCGTGACTTTGCAATTCTTTACAGAATCAATGCTCAGTCACAAAGCCTTGAGACCGTCTTTGCAAAAAGCGGTATTCCCTACAGAATGCTTGGCGCATTCCGTTTCTATGACCGTGAGGAGATTAAGGATATTATCGCATATCTTCACGTTGTAAATAACTTAAGCGACAGTATTCATCTTCGCAGAATTATAGGTAAGCCTAAGAGAAAAATCGGTGCGTCCAGTGTTGATGCTGCCTTTGCGATTGCAGAGGAAATGGGCATACGTACCATAGATTTGATGGAAAATGCCTCAGATTACAACGCAATTCCCAAGATTGCCCAGGGTCCTATGATGGACTTTGCAAAAATGATGAAATCATTTGCTGCCGAAAAGGACGGTATACCTCTTAACATTCTTGTTCAGCAGGTAATCAAGCGTTCAGGCTATGAGGCTATGCTTCTTGAAAAGGGACAGGCAGAGGCTGACAGACTGGAGAACCTTGACAGCTTGGTTTCTGCCGTTGCCGAGTATGAGGAGGAAAACGAGGAGCCAACCCTTTCAGGCTATCTTGAGCAGGTTGCCTTGGTTTCCGATATTGACAGATACGACGCAGAGGCAGACGCAGTTACTCTTATGACCGTTCACAGCGCAAAGGGACTTGAATTTCCCATTGTATTTTTGCCCGGTATGGAGGACGGAGTATTCCCCTCACAGCAATCCCTTGGCTATCAGAGTGAGATAGAGGAGGAGCGCCGTCTTGCTTATGTGGCAATTACAAGAGCCAAGACACAGCTTATCGTTGTTTATGCTAAGGAAAGAATGATTCACGGTATGACTCAGCGAAATCCCTTATCAAGATTTATTAAGGAGATAGACGAAAGCTACCTTGATTATCAGAGAATAAACAGAAGGCCACAGAATAGCTATTTCCAAAGACCACGGGAAGCCTATTCCTTCGGTCAAGCATATAGCGCTCCGAAAAAGAGCGCAGCGCCTCTTACCCTCTATTCAGCAGGGGACAGAGTAAACCACATCACCTTTGGCGACGGTACAGTCCTGTCCGTAACCTCAACAAATTCGGATATGCTGTATGAAATCGCCTTTGATAGAGTAGGCACAAAGAAGCTTATGGCTTCCTACGCCTCAAAGCTACTTAAGAAATTATAATTTAAGGAGAAATAGTATGAACATTCCAAGACCCGAGCATCCCAATCCCCAATTCGAAAGAGAAAATTGGATTAACTTAAACGGTAAATGGGAATTTGAAATGGATAAGGGAGTTAGCGGCAGAGACAGAAAATTCTTTGAAAGAACCTCTCTTAACTCCGAAATTATGGTGCCCTTCTGCCCCGAAAGTGTTCTTTCCGGCATAGGAGATACAGACTTTTTAAACTGTGTTTGGTACCTTAAAAAGCTTAATATTGAGGATAACGGCCTTGATGTTATTTTGCATTTCGGCGCAGTTGACTACGAAAGCTATCTTTACATAAACGGTAAGGAGGCTTACCACAATATCGGTGGATATGTGGGCTTTGATGTTGATATTACATCTTATGTTAAGCGTGGAGAGGAGAATATTATTACTCTTTGCGCAATAGACGGTCACCCAAGAAACAAGGCATCAGGTAAGCAGAGCAAGAATTACTATTCCATGGGCTGTGACTACACAAGAACCACAGGTATCTGGCAGACGGTATGGCTTGAATATGTAGAAAAGACACGCATCGAATACGTTAAATATTACACCTCTCCCGAGCAGAGCAATGTGCAGATTGAAATCGCCGTTAAGGGCGCAGAAAAGCTTAACGCAGTATGTACATATGAGGGAAAGGTGGAGGGACGTGTTGATATTTCCTTGAATAACGGTGTTAACCGTGTAACTCTCCCCCTTGACGAGATTTATCTTTGGGAGGCTGGTCACGGTCGCCTTTACGATATTGAATTTACTTATGGCAAGGATAAGGTAAAGAGCTACTTTGGTATTCGCTCCACAGCCTTTGATAACAACTATTATCTTTTGAATAATAAGCCTCTCTATCTTCGCACAGTGCTTGATCAGGGCTTCTACAAGAAGGGCATCTACACAGCGGAAACAGAGGAGGAGCTTGTTCGTGATATTTATCTCTCCCTTGATGCAGGCTTTAACGGCGCGAGACTTCACCAGAAGGTCTTTGAAAAGCGCTTCCTTTACCATTGCGATAAGCTTGGCTACCTTGTATTCGGAGAAACAGGTAACTGGGGCGTAGATTGCTCCAATATGGAGCAGCTTGCTCCCTTCCTTATGGAATGGCAGAGAGAGCTCCATAGAGATTTCAACCACCCATCAATTATCGGTTGGTGTCCTCTTAACGAAACATGGGATGCTAACAACAGACATCAAAATGATGACTTTATCCGCGCTCTTTACTATACAACAAAGGCAATAGACAGTACACGTCCCTGCGTAGGCACAAGCGGTAACTATCAGGTTGTTTCCGATATTTATGACCTTCACGATTATATTCAGACTAAGGAAGAGTTTGAGAAGATATATCTTGCTCCCACCAAGGAAGAAATGTGCGAGGAGTACGATAAGTCCCACGAAAGCGTTTCCAGGTACCAGAAGTCCATTAATTACAAGGATATGGCTCTTTACCTTAGCGAATACGGTGGAATCCGTTGGGATACAGACGGTGTCGGTGGCTGGGGCTACGGTAACGGCCCCAAGACCGAGGAGGAGTTCCTTGACAGATACGAGTATCTTACAAAGGCTCTTGTTGACAGCCCCTATATCTGTGGCTTCTGCTACACACAGCTTTACGATGTAGAGCAGGAGGTTAACGGTCTTTACACCTACGAAAGAGCACCTAAGTTTGATATGACAAGGATTAAGGCTATTACTCAATACGAGCCTAAAAAATAAGGGCTGCTGCAATATGCACAGACCAAAAAACTAACATACGTATATAAAAACAGGCTACATTTGTGGCCTGTTTTTAAAAAAGGAGACAATATGTATATTCCGAGACCTGAGCATCCCAATCCGCAATTCCAAAGAGAAAATTGGAAAAATTTAAACGGAGAATGGGATTTTGAGCTTGACCGCGGAATCAGCGGCAGGGATAGAAGATTCTTTGAAAGAACCTCTCTTGATTCTAAAATTACTGTACCCTTCTGTCCCGAAAGTGTGCTTTCAGGCATCTGCAACACAGATTATCTTAACTGTGTTTGGTATCTTAAAAGAGTTAATATTGAAAACAACGGACTCGATGTAATTCTTCACTTTGGCGCAGTTGACTATGAAAGCTACATTTATATAAATCATAAAGAGGTTTACCACAATGTAGGCGGATATGTGGGCTTCCAAATTGATATCACACCCTTTGTTAAGCGTGGAGAGGAGAATATCATTACCGTTTGCGCTATTGATGGTCACCCCAATAATAAGGCATCGGGAAAGCAATGTGAAAATTACTATTCAATTGAGTGCTGCTATACCCGTACAACGGGCATCTGGCAGACAGTGTGGCTTGAATATGTGGAGAAAAATCGCATTGAATATGTAAAATATTACCCCTCTGCAGAGCAGAAAAATGTTCAAATGGAAATTTCCGTTAAGGGCAACGAAAATCTTTCGGTATTATGCTCATATGAAGAAAAAGTGCAGGGAAGTGTGGATATTTCCCTTAAAAACGGCGTAAATTATGTAACTGTTCCCCTTAATGAGATTTATCTTTGGGAGGCAGGAAATGGACGTCTTTACGATATTGAATTTACATACGGAAGGGACAAGGTTAAGAGCTATTTCGGTATACGTACCACAGCTTTTGACAAAAACGGCTACCTTTTAAACGGCAAGCACCTCTATCTTCGCACAGTTCTTGATCAGGGCTACTACAAAAAGGGAATCTACACAGCAGAGACCGATGAGGAGCTTTGCCGTGACATTCACCTTTCCCTTGATGCAGGCTTTAACGGCGCAAGATTACACCAAAAGGTGTTTGAGCCGAGATTCCTCTACCACTGTGACAGGCTCGGTTATCTTGTGTTCGGTGAAAGCGCAAATGCCCATCTTGACTACTCGGATATGAATCAGTTAACACCATTCTTACTTGAGTGGCAGAGAGAGCTTCAAAGGGACTTTAACCACCCCTCAATTATCGGTTGGTGCCCTCTTAACGAAACATGGGATTGGGAAAATAGACACCAGAATGACGATTTTATCCGCACACTTTACTACACCACAAAGGCGATAGACAGTACCCGTCCCTGCATCGGTACAAGCGGTAACTATCAGGTTGTTTCCGATATTTACGACCTTCACGATTATATCCAGACAAAAGATGATTTTGAAAAAATTTATCTTGCCCCCACAAAGACGGAAATGCTTGAAAATTACGATGCTCACCCGTGGCATAGCGGCGTTTCCAAGTATCAGAAATCTACCGATTGGGCGCACCTTCCCATTTTCTTAAGTGAATACGGTGGCACCCGTTGGGATACCGACGGAGTTTCGGGCGGCTGGGGATACGGCAATGGCCCTAAAACAATTGACGAATTTTACGAAAGATATGAATATCTTACCAAGGCGCTTATTGATAGTCCCTATATCTGTGGCTTCTGCTACACTCAGCTTTACGATATAGAGCAGGAGGTAAACGGCCTCTACACCTACGAAAGAGCACCTAAGTTTGATATGTCAAAAATCAAGGCTATCACTCAGTACGAGCCCAAAAAATAAAAGTAAAACAGACTGCCGTGGCAGTCTGTTTTTTGAATTCAATAGGTTAAGAATTCTTAATGGAATTTTCGTAGGATTCAACCATCTTCTTAACCATCTGACCGCCGATAGAACCGGCCTGACGAGATGTGAGCTCGCCATTGTAGCCGCTCTGGTTAAGAGTTACGCCAACCTCGCTAGCAGCCTGCATCTTGAACTTATCCATTGCAGCCTTAGCTTCAGGTACAGTAATCTTGTTACTTGCCATTTTGTAAACTCCTGTTCATTAGTATCTATATTATCGAGCAAGGGCGACTTACGTAAAATCGCCCAGTCAACAGAACTATTTTACATTCGTCGCAATCGCTCTGTAATTATTATGTTTTTATTATTCAATTTTATTAATGGAAATATTTTGACAATAAAAAAGCGACACGTAGTGCCGCTTTTTATTATATTAAAGTACCTGATAAGCGTTTGCAGCCCAAGCGTAGCCCTTAGCGCGAAGTCCCTTACCGGTAATTGCGCTGGAGTTTTCGTTAAAGCCGTACTTACAAATTGAATTTTTGTAGTTTGTTGCAATCTGATCTGCAAGCTCATTATAGCCAAGATCACGAAGAGCATATACAAACATAACAACATCGGGTGCCCAAACAGCACCTCTCCAGTAGCCGTCCTCAATAAACCATTCACTATCAACGGCCTCACTTGAGATACCGCCCTTGCAGAGATGATGCTCTGTAATCTGCTTAACGATATATTCCTGAATATCCTTAGGAAGCATATCGCCGAGAACTACAACACGAAGGGGCATAAGCGAGTTACAGTAGTAAGGCTCATTTGTTTCCGCAAGGCGAACAAACAGCTTTTCACCGTCCCAGTAATCCTTAACAGCCTTTTCTGCAAGCTCCTTAGCAAGTTTTGCGTATGTTACCTTGTCTGTATGGAAATCAAGCACCTCAGCAGCCTCAGCAAGGAACTGACACTGAACAGCTAAGAACGCAATAAGCTCTCCTGTTTCGATATGCTCACTCTTGTCAAAGCAGGTGGAGTTATCCTGACCTGAGTCGTTACCGTGATAGTAGGAGGGAACAGCGCCACGGAGGTTGAGCCACCAGTCTGTGTTGCGCTTCATATCAAAGTAAACCTCATCAAGAGCGTGAGGAGTAGCAAATTCGGGATTTCTCTTAATCATCTGCTTGTACATCCAACCCTGCACAGGAGGCTTAACAAAGTTCCATATCTTGTGATTTTCGGAGATAGCATCGGGAACTCTGCCAACACGGTTAATATGCTTATACATAATCATAAACTGGTCCATTGCCATACGGTAGTCAATGTCAGCAAGGCCAAGGGCGTTGAATGCGTTATCCCAGCTCCAAACGTTGCTCATGCCTGCCTTACTCATTACGATGGCATCAGTTACAAAGTTACCGCATCTTGCAATAGTGTTAGCCCACATAATGTAAGCGCATTCCTTTTCGTACTTGTTCTTGCACTTGAACATCTTTTCCCAAGCGAGATAGTCCTTTTCGTTAAGGTCGGCATAGTATTCATAGCTCATGCCCTTAGCTACAACAGCACCGCTGTCAAGAACGCTTGTTTCAATAGCAAATTCATATTCGCCATTCTCATCGGGAAAGATGCGAACATTAGTGTACTCAGCAGTAGTCTTACCGGGGATACGCTCCTTTTCAAGCTTAAGGCTACCCTTAACAGGAACGAAAAATACGCTACAGTTATTACTGAAATCGCAAACCTCAATAACACCGTTCTGAATTATCTGATAGTCAAATTTTGTTTCCTTTTTAGCAAACTCAACAAGGATATCTCTTCCTTTACCTTTAATATATGTACCGTCAGTACCGAAGAGAGTAATATTCTGCTCTCCACCCTCAAATTTAACTGTAATTTCACGGGGAACAAAGGTCATTTTTGCGCCCTTGCCGTAGTTAATGCTCATCATACCGTTGAAAATATCCATGCCGTGACCGTGAATAGATGCCATCTTCAAGGTTTCCTTATCCTTAGCATCCCAAACATGGTATGAGCCTCTTATGCTGTAATGAAGTCTGTCAAAAGTATACATTTTATTCTCCTTGTATATTTCGTTGCTTTAATTTTACCATAAAAGTCCAGTAAAATCAATGAATTTACATATAAATCATAATAAAATACATATAATAAATAGGTAGGAAAAAATATTTTGAAAATTTTTAAAAAAAGTTTGAAAGAGGGCTTGACAAACTAAAAAGTATTTGATATAATAGCAAGGCACTCTGCGGGAGCGGAGAGAAAAAGATCCTTGAAAATTGAACAATGAAGAGAAAATAGTTTAAGAGAACTAATGTACAAAGACGGAACTCTTAAGAAAATTCT
>JAZQKP010000041.1:0-8595 GCA_045542275.1 Eubacteriales bacterium
TCGCGAAGCGAATATCACTCGGCGTAAGCCGAATATCACTGCGAAGCAATAGAACTCGCCGAGAGGCGAATAGAACTGGCGTGATACTCCGTTAAGAGTATCACGCCAAGTGGTGATTAATTTTTATGCTTCGGGAGACTGACAAACGGTGCAAACCCCACCTACGTAGGTGTGGTTTCCAGTCGCAGGAACAGTAACAGTTATTTCATCTGTATAGATTTTCCCACCGTATTCAACTGTGGCAGTAAGGGTTTTTTGTCCGTCCTTGCCACATGTAGCAGCTACTGTTATTTTCTCTTCAATCTTACCCTCAAAAACATTTGTATGCTTCATATTGTAAGTGCATACGCCAAGAAGATAAGCATTTTTCTTGCTGTCACTCCACGTCCAGTGCTCTAATTTATACACGTGGTCGATTTTTTCAGCCTTTTCAAGCTGAAATCCTCCACACTTAATGCATGAGTGTGTCTTTTCACCTTCTGCATCGCATGTGGGAGCCTTAATAAAGGACCATTCACCCCATTCATGCTCACAAGGATCCTTTGGTTTTCCACCACCGTTTTCCTCATCGCATCCCACAAAGCAAAGACCACAGCACACAAGCATAATCAAGCACATAGCAAAGCTGATAATTCTTTTAATCTTCATTTTATAATCCATTTCATTTAAAGCATTTTCTGCAAAAATCCTACACTCCCCGCCACTTTTTCGCCTCTGCCTCTCAAATAGCCAAGTCACTCAAGGTATTCCACAGGTGACGGCTGACGGCTATCTTAGCGATAGTCGAGGTCGTCATCGAGGAGCAACAACGGAACACGTAGTGCACAAGATGATTAAGTGACAAGTTAGATAAGGCGCACCACACGTAGTGCGATAAAGCTTTAGGAGCAAGTGTTCCTAGGCGCACCGCAAACTTGGGGGCGACGGCTATCTTAGTGATAGTCGAGGTCACAAGTGAGGAGCAACAACGGAACACGTAGCTTATCAAGCTTTATCTTGCGACTTCTTGCATTTCAAACGCTTCAAGTATATCCCCTTCCTTAATGTCGTTAAACTTATCAAGTCCAACACCACACTCGTAGCCTGCTGCTACTTCCTTTACGTCGTCCTTGAAACGACGGAGGCTGGAGATCTTATCTTCAAATATTACTATACCGTCACGGATAACTCTTATCTGTGAGGAGCGTGTAATCTTACCGTCCTGAATGTAGCTACCTGCGATTGTACCAACGTTGGGAACTCTGATGGTCTGACGAACCTCAGCGTGACCGTTGATAACCTCCTTATAGGTAGGAGCAAGCATACCCTTCATAGCGGCTTCGATTTCTTCGATGATTTCGTAAATGATTCTGTGTGTTCTGATATCTATATTCTGTCTTGCGGCAGAGTCAATTGCACTCTTGTCGGGACGAACGTTAAAGCCTACGATAATTGCATTGGATGCTGCAGCAAGCATTACGTCGCTTTCTGTAATACCACCAACACCCATATGAATAACGTTAACCTTAACCTCTGCGTTGGAAAGCTTAATAAGTGATGCCTTAACAGCCTCAGCTGAGCCACCAACGTCTGCCTTGACGATAATGTTGATTTCCTTTGTACCCTCGCTGATCTGATTGAAGAGGTCATCAAGGTTAACCTTAGCATTAGCCTTAAAGATTTCCTCCTTAGCCTTCTGCTTTCTCTGCTCAGCAAGAGTTCTTGCCATCTTTTCATCCTCAACAGCGTTGAACTCATCACCTGCAAGAGGCACCTCATCAAGACCTGTGATTTCAACAGGAACGCTGGGGCCTGCAAGCTTAAGAACCTTGCCTGTATGGTCGGTCATAGCTCTTACGTGACCTACAGATGTACCTGCGATTACAACATCGCCACTCTTAAGTGTACCGTTCTGAACAAGGATAGTAGCAACAGGGCCTCTACCCTTATCAAGCTTAGCCTCAATAACTATACCCTTAGCACGACGGTCAGGGTTAGCCTTAAGCTCCTTAACCTCGGCAACAAGAAGAATAGTTTCAAGAAGGTCATCAAGACCCATTCTTGTGTGAGCAGATACGGGAACGCAGATTACGTCACCACCCCACTGCTCGGGAACTAAGTCATATTTTGTAAGCTCCTGCATAATCTGGTCGGGATTTGCAGTAGGCTTATCCATCTTATTGATTGCAACGATAATATCAACGCCTGCAGCCTTTGCATGGTTGATAGCCTCTACTGTCTGAGGCATAATACCGTCATCGGCAGCTACAACGATGATAGCAATATCTGTCGCCATAGCACCACGAAGTCTCATAGCTGTGAACGCCTCGTGACCGGGGGTATCAAGGAATGTAATATCCTTACCCTCAATATTAACTCTGTAAGCACCGATATGCTGAGTAATACCGCCTGCCTCACCTGTGGTTACGTGAGTATGTCTGATTGCGTCAAGAAGTGATGTCTTACCGTGGTCAACGTGACCCATTACGCAGACAACGGGCGCTCTTTCCTGAAGTGTATCAGCAGTATCCTCTGCCTCATCAAAGAGCTTTTCTTCGATTGTAACAACTACCTCCTTGGTAACCTTAGCACCAAGCTCATCAGCCATAATGTATGCTGTATCGTAGTCGATAACCTGATTTACTGTTGCCATAACGCCCATCATCATAAGCTTCTTTATAAGCTCACTGGAAGAAACCTTAAGACGTGAAGCAAGCTCACCAACTGTGATTTCATCGGGAACTGTAATGGAAAGCTGAGTGTTCTTTGCCTTTTCGAAGGCAGCGCGCTTCATCTTTTCCATAGCCATACGCTCCTTTTCCTTCTTGGAGCTTGCATGGGGATCCTTGTTGTTCTGCTTCTTAAGCTTCTGCTTTGAGGAGCCGTAGTTATCGTATGAGCCGAAGCTGTCAAGCTTTTCATCATACTTGGAAAGGTCAACAGAGGACATTCTTGTATCTACAACACGGGTAGCGCCTGTCTTCTTCTTGATTTCGATTACATTGCTTTCGGGCTGCTTAACCTTAGGCTTAGGTGTAACTCTTGGACGGTTATCCTCTCTGTCCTTATCGAAGAAGTTATTCTGCTTATTACCCTGAGGTCTGTTATCTCTGTTGAACTCTTTGTTAAATTCCTTGTTAAAGGGTTTCTTTTCACCGTTGTTGAAGCTGTTGGGACGGTCGCCCTGAGGACGGTTGTCACGGTTATCTCTGTTGAAGTCCTTATTAAATTCCTTATTAAAGGGCTTCTTTTCTCCGTTATTGAAGTTAGGACGGTCGCCCTGAGGACGGTTATCCTCTCTTCTTGGCTGATTATTGTCACGGCTTCTGTCGTTTCTTACCTGACGGTTATCCTGCTGAGGTCTTGCATCAGCCTTAACCTCAGGCTTAGGCTCTGCCTTTGCTTCAGCCTTGGGCGCTTCCTTTTTAACCTCAGGCTTAATTTCGGGCTTAGCTTCTACCTTAGGCTCATCCTTCTTAGGCTCAGCCTTAGGTGCTTCCTTCTTTACCTCGGGCTTGGGCTCTGCCTTGGGAGCAGGCTTTGGCGCTTCCTTCTTAGGTGCAGGCTTCTTCTCCTCCGGCTTAAGGTAATTATCAAGCTTTCTCGATATATCCTTTGTCATATTGTTAACGATGGTGTTGACAACTGCCATATCAACAGCTTCGCCAAGCTGAGCTGAGCCGAGAAGTCCTGAATCCTCAATTATTTTAGTAGCATCCTTTATATCAAGTCCGAAATTCTTTGCAAAATCCTTAACTTTTACCATTTCTGCCATATATCTTACCTCTTTTCATTTAGATTAAGGGTGGAAAGTTCATTAGAAAAATTTTTGTCTGTTATACCAAGGGCGCAAACTGCTCCCGTTTTGCCTACTGCCCTGCCAAGCTCCTCCGATGTATATGAGGTCCTTACACATTCAACCTTATAGTAGGCGCATTTGTCCGTAATTCTTTTTTCTGTATTGGCTGAGGCATCGCATGAATAAAATACCTTAACTGCCTTTTTATCCTGCAGCGCCTTTACAACCATGGGAGTACCGATTATTACAGCTCCCGCTCTTTTGCATAAACCCAGCATCAAAAGAAATTTCTCAGTCCTCACGTGAAAGCTCCTTTGTAAGATTGTCAATAAGGCTTTCCGAGATTTCAACCTCAAGATTTGACTGAATTCTCTTGGACTTTATTGCCTTTTTAAGACATGCTTCCTTTTTGCAGATGTAGGCACCTCTGCCGGACATCTTGCCCTTTAAGTCTATGCACACCTCTCCCTCGGGAGTGCGTACAACTCTTATAAGGTCCTTCTTCGGGAAGGTCTCCATGCAACCAAGACATTTTCTTTCGGGTATTTTCTTGACCTTTTTGTTTTCCATGAACGGTCCCCTTTCGCAAAGCGATTATTCGCTCTTGATATCTATCTTACAGCCTGTAAGCTTAGCAGCAAGACGGGCATTCTGACCCATTTTACCGATAGCAAGTGAAAGCTGATCGGGAGCAACCACTACGCTGGCTGTTCTTTCGTCTATAATGTCAACTCTCTTTACTGCAGCAGGAGAGAGGGCTGCCTTAACATACTCGCAGGGATCATCATCGTAGGGGATAATATCAATCTTTTCTCCCTTAAGCTCATTTACGATGGTGGAGATGCGTGCGCCTCTGTTACCGATACAAGCACCGACTGCATCTACGCTGTCATCTCTTGAATAAACGGAGATTTTAGTTCTGGAGCCTGCCTCACGGCAGATGTTCTTGATAATAACGGTTCCGTCCATAATTTCGGGAACCTCTGTTTCAAAAAGACGCTTAACAAGGTCGGGGTGAAGTCTTGTAAGGTTTACAAGAGGACCCTTAGCCTCAGAGCTTACCTGAGTAGCGAACACCTTGATTCTGTCGTCTACCTTGATAACCTCACCGGGAATCTGCTCTGTCTTAAGAAGAACAGCCTGTGAGATACCTGTATCAACTACTACATTACCTGTGGAATCCTCTACCTTTGTTACGATGGCAGAAAGCATTTCACCCTTCTTGTCCTCGTACTCACGCATCATACGGTTTCTTTCAGCCTCACGAACTGCCTGAATAATAACCTGCTTAGCATTCTGTGCGCTAAGACGGCGGAATTCCTTTGTATGAAGCTCATATTCATAATCGGAGCCGATGGAGCGACGGCGTGAACGGGTCTTAACCTTAAGTCCCTTTTCCTTCTGCTCAGCCTCGAATGCCTCGATATCTGCCTTTGTCATTTCTGTCTGAGGGTCTTCAACCTCAGCCACAATTGTAAACTTACGGTATACCTTAACATCTCTCTTATCGGGGTCGATAACTACTGTGATGTTGGCAACGCCGTATTCCTTCTTACAAGCCGCAGTAAGCGCAGCCTCTACCTTTTCAAGCATATACTGCTTAGGTATGTGTCTTTCCCTCTCCAAAATGTCAAGGGCCTCAAAAAACTCGTTGTTCATTTTTTCTCTCCTTATTTAAAACTCAAAATATAAATTCATCTTTGCAATAGCCTTGCGAGGAATACTGATTTCCTCATCGGTAATAAGCTTAACGCTTTCACCGTCAAAGCCGTTTAATACGCCAACTATAACCTTAGCACCGTTAATGGGGGCATAAAGCTTGACTGTAATTTTTTCGCCCATACATCTTTCCATATGATAGTCGGTCTTGATATCTCTTTCAAGTCCGGGAGAGGAAACCTCTAAATGATATGCGTCCTCTATAAAATCATATTCGTCAAGAACAGGGTCAATAGCCCTTGACATTCTTTCGCAGTCCTCAATACCGATACCGTTTTCGCTGTCTATGGTGTAGCGAAGATACCAGTCTGCACCCTCCTTGACATACTCCACATCCCAGAGTGAGTAGCCAAGCTCCCTTGCAACGGGCTCTGCAATCTCTGTTGCCTTGCTTACAATACTGTTAGCGCTTTTCATTATTTCACCTCGTAAAATCGTAAAAAAATCTGCGGAGTGGGTACTCCGCAGAAGGTCAATGCTGTAATCTATGGCTATTCTAACACAGTATTTACAGAATTTCAAGTGCTTTTCTAAAATTTTTTAAATTTTATTTTTATATCTTTACAAAATATAAATAATGTTGTATAATTACTTAGATATTATAAGTATTTTTAGGAAGGAGTATACTCTATGAATAAAAAAAGAGCAAGCTTTAACGATGTGCTTGTTTCCTTAATCAAATGCGCTGCCTACTACGGCGTTTACTATATGCTTAATATGGCTGTCAGTGTTGTCTGTATTGTGGTTATGATGCTTGTTCATCCCGATTCCGACCCTCAGGCTATGCTTACTACCGTGGTTGTACCCCTTACACTTTTATGTAATGCTCTCTTCCTTCTCGGTACAGCTATCTTTTATAACCGTAGCAGAGCCTATCTGTCCTTTGCCAACAGAATGAACGTGCGCCCACTTAATTCAAGGGCAATTCCCTTTATTTTCTGTCTTGGCGTAAGCGCACTCTTTACAGTTAATCTGGTGCTTGGTCTTATTCCCTTCCCCGACAGCTGGCTTGAAATGCTTAATGAAAATTCGGATATGATTTCCTCTTCGTCTATGCTTATGCAGGTTGTGTGCGTAGGTCTTATAAGCCCTATTGCAGAGGAGGTAATCTTCCGTGGACTTATGCTTACTACATTGAGAAAGAGTATGCATCCCTGGGTGGCAATCGTGCTTTCCTCTATCGTGTTCGGCGTGGTACACGGCAATCCTATCGGTATCATTTACGCAACGGGAATGGGTATTCTTATGGGCTGGCTTTACCATAAGACAAAATCCCTTGTGGCATCCTGTATATTCCATATGGTATACAACCTTGTATCCCTCTTTGCAATTTACATATCGGAAACCACCCTTGTGCTTCTTACCCTTGCCAGCCTTGCAATATTTGTTATATGCATAGTATTCCTTGCAAAGCTTCCACCTGCTAAAGAAGCCATTAACAATGAAAATAACGATGATGAGGTTTAAAGATGAAAATATATAATACATTATCAAGATCACTTGAGGAATTTATTCCAAGAGAGGGTAATAAGGTACAGATGTACACCTGTGGCCCTACGGTTTATCACTTTGCACATATCGGTAACCTCCGTACATACATGATGGAGGACGTGCTTGAAAAGCTTCTTCGTTACTCCGGCTACGATGTAACAAGAGTAATGAATATTACCGACGTTGGCCACCTTACAAGCGATGGCGACACAGGCGAGGATAAGATGCTTAAGGGCGCTAAGCGTGAGAAGAAAACTGTAATGGAGATTGCAGAATTTTACAAAAACGCATTCTTCTCCGATTGCGCTAAGCTTAATATCAAGACTCCCGATGTAATTGAGCCTGCAACACAGTGCATTCCCGAATTTATAAAGACTATTGAGGGTCTTATCGAAAAGGGCTATGCTTATCTTGCCGACGGCAATGTATACTTTGATACCTCCAAGGTTGAGGACTACAATGCCCTTACAGGCCACTCAAGTGAGGAGCTTATGGTTGGCGTACGTGAGGACGTTACAGAGGATACAAGCAAGAGAAATAAGAGCGACTTTGTGCTTTGGTTTACCAAGTCCAAGTTTGACGACCAGGAGCTTAAGTGGGATAGCCCCTGGGGTATCGGTTACCCCGGCTGGCATATTGAATGCTCCTGCATCAGCATGAAGCATTGCGGTGAATATCTTGATATCCACTGTGGCGGTGTTGATAACATATTCCCTCACCATACAAACGAAATTGCACAGAGTGAGGCTTATCTCGGTCATAAGTGGTGCAACTACTGGTTCCACGTTCACCACCTTAACGACGAAACAGGTAAGATGTCCAAGTCCAAGGGCGAATTTTTAACAGTTTCCCTTCTTGAAAGCAAGGGCTATGACCCTATTGCATACCGTTTCTTCTGCTTACAGTCCCATTACCGTAAGCCCCTTGTGTTCTCCTATGAATCCCTTGACCAGGCAAGCGCAACATACAAGAAGCTTCTTCGCCGTATTGACAACCTTAAGGACGGTGGCGATGTTGATGATTCATATGTTTTAGCTAACCGTGAAAAATTTATCAAGGTAGTTGGCTCCGATATGAACACAGCCCTCGGTATTACTGCAATTTACGATATTTTAAAGGCTCCTGTTTCCGATGCAACAAAGCTTGCTTGCCTTAAGGATATTGACTCTGTCCTCTCTATCAATCTTGTAAGAGAAAAGGCTGAGGAAGCCCCGGTTGAAATAGTAAGCGAAGCGCCCAAGACAGAGCTTGAAATTGAAATAGAGGCTCTTATTGCTGAGCGTAAGGAGGCTAAAAAGTCTAAAAACTTTGCACGTGCTGACGAAATCAGAAATTACTTAAAGGAAAAGGGTGTTACTCTTATTGATACTCTTCAGGGTACTACCTACACTATTTCATAATGAAGGCGTGCTGTGATACCTGCGAATACTTTGACTACGATGAGGACATCGGTGAAAACGTTTGTAAGATAGACCTTGACGAGGACGAATATCTTGACTACCTTACAAGAAACACAAAATCCTGTCCTTATTACAAGTATTACGACGAATATAAGTCTGTTCAAAAGCAAAATTAAATGACTCCCTCCGTCACGGCTTTGCCGTGCC
>JAZQKP010000042.1:0-9127 GCA_045542275.1 Eubacteriales bacterium
TCTTCCTAAGACCGCTTGGCCTCCGACTTATGCTCCTTTCTTGAAATGGGCACAGAAGCTGCCCGTGAGGGTAAGAGTAATATTGCAGGTGCCCCCTCAATCAATACCTACGGCATCAACTTAAATTCACTTGCCTTAAAGGACAGCACCGACCCACTTATTGAAAGGGACAGGGAGCTTGAAAGAATTATACGTATTCTCTCCCGCAGAACAAAAAACAATCCCTGTCTTATTGGTGAGCCGGGGGTGGGTAAAACCGCAATCGTTGAGGGCTTGGCAGGTAAGATTGCCAAGGGAGATGTGCCCGATACCCTGAAGGGTAAAATCATAGTTTCCCTAGATATTTCATCTATGGTGGCAGGGGCAAAGTACCGTGGCGAATTTGAGGAAAGAATGCGAGGGGTTTTAAATGAAGCAAGGGCGAACCCGAATATCATTCTTTTTATTGATGAGATACACGTAATAATCGGTGCGGGAAGCGCTGAGGGTGCTGTGGATGCTGCAAACATAATAAAGCCTGCCTTAGCAAGAGGAAATCTCCGTGTAATCGGCGCAACAACTGTAAGCGAGTACAGAAAGCATATTGAAAGGGATGCCGCCCTTGAAAGAAGATTTCAGCCCGTCTACATTGAGGAGCCTACCGAAAAGCAGTCTATATCCATTTTAAAGGGGCTTCGCGAAAAATACGAGGCGCATCACGGTGTCTTAATACTTGACAGCGCAATTGAGGGTGCGGTATACCTTTCAAAAAGGTATATAACCGACAGATATCTGCCCGATAAGGCAATAGATTTAATTGATGAGGCTTGCTCCCTTGCCAAGCTGAGCAAATCAGACAAAAGCCCCGAAATAAAAAGGTGCGAAAAACGGATTGAGGAGCTTACAAGGGATAAGGAAAGCGCTATTTTATCCGAAAATTTTGAGGAGGCATCAAGAATACGGGATTTGGAGCTTAGCGAGAAGATTCGCCTGAGCAAATTAAAGGCGGAATACTATAATTCCTTAGACTCTGTGGCTGAAATTGACAAAAATGATATATCAAGGGTTATATCGGGGTGGACTAAAATTCCCGTTAGCCGTTTAAGCTGCGAGGAGAACGAAAGATTACTTTTGCTTGAGGAAATTCTTAGTAAAAGGGTTATCGGTCAGAGGGACGCCATAAAAAGCGTTGCAGCTGCTATTAAGCGAGGCAGACTTGGGCTTAAAAACCCAAAAAGGCCTGTTGGCTCATTTCTGTTTCTGGGTCCTACGGGTGTAGGCAAAACCCACCTTGCAAAGTGCCTTGCCGATGAGATGTTTAACAGCGGTACTGCACTTATCCGTCTTGATATGTCGGAATACGCAGAAAAGCACAGTATATCCCGTCTTATTGGCTCTCCACCCGGATACGTGGGACACGATGAGGGTGGTATTTTGACTGAGGCTGTACGAAAAAAACCCTACTCTGTGGTTCTATTTGATGAAATTGAGAAGGCGCACAGCGACATTTACAATATTCTTCTCCAGATTCTTGATGAGGGAGTGCTGACCGACTCAAGAGGAAGAAAAATTGACTTTAAAAGCTGTGTTATTATCCTTACATCTAATATCGGAGCCGACCTAATATGTGAGCAAAAAAGGTTTGGTTTTCAGGAAAAAACAGACACATCCCCTGACATTGTGCCGATTTCCGATATAAATACCAGACTTAAAAAGCACTTTTCACCCGAATTTTTAAACAGGCTTGACGAAACGGTTATTTTCGGTAAATTAAGCACAGAGGACGCAGTAGAAATCACCTCTCTGCTCCTTTCCTCTCTTACGGAAACGGTAAAAAATACAGGAATTAATATTTCCTTTGATATGGGGGTGGCAAAGGAAATTACAAATCTTGCCTACAGCGTAAAATTCGGCGCACGTCCCCTTGCCCGTGCCATTACAACCTATATTGAAAATCCTCTTTCCGACGAAATTCTTTCAGGCAATATCAGGGAGGGCGATACGGTTCTCTGCCATTTTGATAAAGAGGCAAGCTTTGAAAAAATACAGTAAAAAAAAGCCACCGGCTAAACCGGTGGCTTTTCACTTTTACATTTCAAAAATCACTTGGACATATGAACATCAAGCTGCTGATAAGGAATTTCAATGCCAAACTGGTCAAAGTTAACCTTAACCTGCTCAATCAGATCGAAGTTAACAGCCCAGTAGTCTGCACCTCTTACCCAAACTCTAAGCTGTACAGATACACCGTGATCACCGTGAGCAGTAACGTATACAACAGGTGCAGGATCGTTAAGAACTCTTTCGTCTACCTTAGCGCAGGAATAAAGCACCTTCTTAACAAGGGCAAGGTCAGCCTTATAGGATACGCTGAAGTCAAGAGAAAGACGTCTTGTATCAAATGCGGAATAGTTAGTGATTGTAGAGTTGGAAAGTGCGCCGTTAGGAACAACAACCTTCTTATTATCGGGTGTTGTAAGTGTGGTGTAGAAGATACCGATATCGGTAACTGTACCGGAAACACCGTTGCCCTCAACATAGTGACCAACCTCAAAGGGCTTAAGACCGACAATCATAACACCGCCTGCGATGTTTGAAAGGCTACCCTGTAATGCAAGACCGATAGTAACACCGGCAGATGCAAGAAGTGCTGAGAAGCCTGTAAGCTCAACACCTAAAATAATTGCGCCGATTACAACTACTACAATATAGAAGCAAACGGCAATAACGTGACCGAGGAATGTACGCATTGTCTTTGTGAAGCGTGACATACTGCGAGACTCAATAATCTTCTTTGTGAAGATTTTAACAAGCTTACAGCCGATTATAATAACAACTATTGCAACTACAAATCTGAGTACTGACATAAGTGTAGATGGAGCTGTAAGAAAAGCTACTAAATTATCAAAAAATTCCTTCATTTTTCTCTCCTGTAAAACTGATTAATTATTCCTTTGGTGCTTCCTCTTCAGCAGGTGCATCGGTAGGAGCATCCTCCTCTACCTCTTCAAACTCTGCCTCAATGGTAGCATCCTTCTTTCTTGCTATTTCAGCCTTTTCCTTTTTGATAAGCTCCTTAAGAGCATCAATTTCGGTCTGAAGCTCCTGAGCCTCAACAACGCGAGCAGCAATAATTTCGTCATTCTCCTCATCAAGCTTAATCTGTCTGAAGAGAGCCTTGCCAAGCTTCTCATAGCATTTATTAAGCTCAGAATTAAGTGACTTTACCTGAACGGTGTACTTAGCAAGATTAGCCGCAGATTTAGTCTTCTTAACTGTGATGTTAGCCGCTGTTTTTATCTTCTCAGAAACCTTAGAAATGATTTCAGCCATAATAGTTACCTCCAAAACCTGTGATAAATATATAATACTATATATTTCTCCGTTTGTCAAACCTTTTTGAATAAATTTCTAATAATTTACAAACACTTAAATAAAAGAAAGAGAGGGACTATGGATAAGAAAATTTATAAGGAATTTGTAAAAAGCAAGGAAAAGAAATCGCCTATACTTAAAAACTGTATATTCGCTTTTTTAATCGGCGGTGCAATCTGCACCTTAGGACACGGTCTGCGTCAGCTTTTTACTTATCTTACAGAGGACGAAAAAGCAGGTGGCAATCTTACCTGTATGACGCTTATTTTTATTGCGATTCTGCTGACGGGCTTAGGGGTGTTTGATAAGATAGCAAAATATGGGGGCGCCGGCACCCTTGTACCTATTACAGGCTTTGCAAACGCAGTTGCATCCTGTGCCATAGATAACAAAAGCGAGGGATACGTATTAGGGGTTGGCGCAAAAATCTTTACAATTGCAGGGCCTGTTATTCTCTACGGAATTACAACAGGAGCAATCTACGGAATAATTTATTACATTGTGGGGCTGATTGTATGAGAAAGGATATTATTACCCTAAAAAGACCGCCGAAAATCATAAGCACCTATTCCTGTGTTGGCAGCGAGGAGAAAAAGGGACCTCTTGGTGATAAATTTGACTATTTTTGTATGGATAACAAATTTGACAAGGATACGTGGGAAAAATCGGAAAGCGAAATGCAGCGCTTAGCCCTTAAGGGCGCTCTTGAAAAAGCAGGAATAAGCGACACAGGGGTGGATTTTTTACTTGCAGGTGACCTGCTTAATCAATGTATCGGCTCAAGCTTTGGTCTCCTTGATTTTGATATTCCCTATGTGGGGCTTTACGGTGCATGCTCCACCTGTGCCTTGGGACTTGCCCTTGGCAGCATGCTCTATTCCGGTGGCTTTGGCAAAACGGTTGCAGCGGTTACATCCTCACATTACTGCTCAAGCGAAAGGCAATTCCGTTTTCCTCTTGAATACGGTGGGCAAAGAACCCCTACAAGTCAATGGACGGTAACGGGTGCAGGTGCATTTATCTTAGGGGATAGTGGAAAAACGGAAATTACCGAAATTGTAGTTGGCAAAAGCCTTGATATGGGCATAAACGATATAAACAATATGGGGGCTGCCATGGCGCCCTCCTGTGCCGACACCATTGAAAGATATTTCCTTAACAGTAGCTATAAGCCGTCGGATTTTGATATGATAGTAACGGGTGACCTTGGAAGTGAGGGCAGCGATATTTTAAAGGACCTTCTTCTCTATGAGGACATAGATATACGTGACAATCATTCCGACTGTGGGCTTATGATATACAATCTTGATGAGCAGGACAAGCATGCAGGTGGCTCAGGCTGTGGCTGTAGCGCCTCCGTTATGGCTGCCGATATAGTAAAAAGGCTTGACACGTGTGAATTAAACCACGTTTTGTTTGTGGGAACAGGCGCACTTATGAACAATATGACAATGTATCAGGGTGGCACAATTCCTGCCGTATCTCACCTTGTCCACCTTCAGTCGGGAGGTGTGAAATGAATACCTTTGTTTCCTATTTACTCGCCTTTTTTGTGGGTGGTGCTTTCTGTGTTATCGCCCAGATTTTAATTGATAAAACAAAGCTTACCCCTGCAAGAATTTTAGTTGCTTATGTGTGTGCAGGGGTGATTCTTACAGGCATCGGGATATATGAGCCCCTTGTCAAGGTGGCAGGAGGTGGGGCGACTACGCCCCTTACAGGCTTTGGCTACACTATTGCCACAGGTGTACGTGAGGCAGTAGATGAAAAGGGACTGCTGGGGGCATTTACAGGCGGGCTAAGCGCAACCTCAGCGGGAATCGCCTCTGCCATAATCTTCGGCTTTATTGCCTCTCTTATATTTTCAAGTAAGCCGAAAAGGTAAAATTCAGCAAAAAAATGCGGACATTTTGTCCGCATTTTCTGTAACGTATGTGTTTTTTTATTACAATTTAACTGCAACTTCCTTAATTGTGTCAACAAGTGTCATTGTGTTAGCAGAGCTTTCGGGAGTTACGAAATCGGGGGCAACGCCATTGTTTACGCAATCTACGAAATACTGCATTTCGTTAAGGTATCCGTTATCGTTGCCGATATTGATACCAAGGTCAAGTGCCTCAGCTGCCTTCTCCTCACCGCCAACAGCAACACCGTTTTTGTAAATCTTATCTGTGCTTTCAACGTAGCCGTTTTCAAATACAGCAAGGTATGTAGCGTGGAATGGAATCTGTGCGTTGTACCATGTACCCTCACAGCTTACAATTGTATCACCGTAAATCATTTCGGTAACTGCAAAATCATTGTTGCTCTTAAGACCGTGGTGAACAGAGCTTACCTTATCGGGCATACCGAGAATGCTCTGAACATAGTCAATATCGTGGATAGAAAGGTCAGTAATTACACCGCCGCTTCTCTTTTCATCTCTCATCCAGTCCTCCCAGCTCCAAACGGGGATAGCTGAGATTCTCTTCATATCAAGGCGAAGAAGTCTGCCAAGCTCATTACTCTTTATAACCTCACGAAGATATGCGTAAGGAGCCATAAATCTTACAACGTGAGCAGCCATAAAGTACTTGTCTGTCTTCTTTGATGCCTCAACCACCTCAAGGGCGTCCTCCTTGTTAAGTGTCATAGGCTTTTCGCAAAGCACGTGAAGTCCCTTTGAAAGACAGTAAATAGCCATATCCTTGTGCATGTAGCTTGGTGTACAGATATCTACCATATCAAGATTTTCTTTTTCAATCATTTCCTTGTAGTCAGCGTAAACAGGAAGACCTGTACCCTCAGTCTTTTCCTTAGCCATATCTACTCTTACATCGCATACAGCAACAAGCTTAGCGCCCTTAACGTCCTTATAGTTACCGTAGTGGCATCCACCCATACCGCCGATGCCGATAAGTCCAACTCTTAAATCAGCCATTTATAATATCCTCCAAGAATTTTTTAGCATAAAGTATATCCTCAATCTGCTTTTCACCGTCAATCTCACGCTCAATTGTAAGTGAGCCGTTGTAGCCGTGGTCCATAAGCTTCTTTACAAGCACGGGGAAATTAGCGCGTCCGTCACCGATTCTCTTTTCTTCACCGAGGAAGGCAGGGTTAGTGGGGTATTCGCCGTCCTTTGCGTGTACGCCACGAACATAATCGCCGAATACATCTACTGCATCACAGGGATTGCCCTTGCCGTAAAGAAGAAGGTTGGCAGGGTCAAGGTTAATACCAAGGTTACCTGTTGCAACTGCTTCAATAGTACGCTTAAGTGTAATAGGTGTCTCCTGTCCTGTTTCAAAAAGGAGATACTGACCGTTAGCCTTGCAGTACTCAGCAAGATCACGGATTGCAAGTACAACAGCACGGAATTCGTCTGTATCGGGGTTTTCGGGCAAAAAGCCCATATGTGTAATCACATCGGTAGCATTAAGCTTCTTTGCAAAGTCAGAGCCACGCTTAAGCTCCATAAGTCTCTGCTCTCTGAAGTAAACGGGAACGATGCCAAGTGTAATAGGACCTCTTGTAAAGTTCCACTGTGCCTCTCCGCTCCAGCCACACCAAACAGCGCTTATTTCAAGCCCCTCGCTGTCAGCCGCAGCCTTTATCTTTTCTGCCATTTCATCAGTAAATAAGGAAAGATTCCAGCAGCAGAGCTGAAAGGATTCCATACCGTATTTTTTAACCTCTTTGATTTTGGTTACTACGTTTTCGTCAAGATGTACCATTGTTCCGATTTTCATAAAAATCCACCTCACAACATTATTTTCTATCTTAATACTACCATAAATGAACATACATTTCAAGTAAATTAGCCGAAAATATTTACATTCTTGAAATTTTATGATAGAATTAACTTACAACAAAGCGAGGTACGATTATGATTAAAAGAATTAAAGAATTACAAAGTAAGCTTGATGCATTAAACGTAGATGCGGTCTACCTTGCGTCAGCCGTAAGCCACAGATATTTTACCACCTTTGATAACCCCGATGCTCACCTCCTTATTACCAAGGAGCGCGCGTATGCCTTTGAGGATTTCCGTTATACAGAGGTTGCAAATAATACTCTTGCAGGTATTTATACCGTGCTTTCCCCAAGACGTGACTTTACAGCTCAGCTAAATGAAATTTTTGCCGAAAACGGTATTAAGCGCTTAGGCTATGAAAATCTTGTTATGTGCGTTGAAAGATATGACTACTACAAGTCAAGCCTTAATGTAGAGCTTGTTAAAATCAACGATGTGATTAACAAGATGCGTGAAATCAAGTCTAACGAGGAAATAGAAAAAATCAGAGAGGCGCAAAGGGTTACCGACCTTGCATTTGAGCATATGCTTAAGATGCTTACCCCCAACATGACTGAAAACGATGTTGCCGCAGAGCTTGAATACGTTATGAGAAAGAACGGCGCTGAGGACAAGAGCTTTGAGACTATTGCAGTCAGCGGAAAGAAGTCATCAATGCCCCACGGCGTACCCTCAAGCGTTAAGCTTTCCCACGGATTTTTGACTATGGACTTCGGTGCGCTTTATGAGGGCTACCATTCCGATATGACAAGAACTGTCTCAATCGGCAAGGCTGATGAGGAGATGAAAAAGCTATACAATACCGTGCTTAAGGCGCAGACCTCTGCCATTGAAATGCTTAAGGCAGGAGTTACAGGCGCT
Source organism: Eubacteriales bacterium (assembly GCA_045542275.1). GTDB lineage: Bacteria > Bacillota > Clostridia > Oscillospirales > CAG-272 > RGIG2000. Next base: position 8,012 of record JAZQKP010000042.1, read on the forward strand.
GAGGCTGACAAGGTGGCAAGAGATATAATTTACGTTGACTATGAGGGCTACTTCGGTCACTCTCTCGGTCACGGAGTGGGACTTGAAATTCATGAGCGTCCCAATCTTTCCTATATCAACGACAAGCCTCTTGTGCCGGGTAATATCGTAACAGTTGAGCCTGGTATTTACATTCCCAACAAGTACGGCTGCAGAATTGAGGATATGGTGCTTATTACCGAAAACGGTATTATGAATTTCACTAAATCTCCCAAGGAGCTTATAGAAATCTTCTGATTTTGAAAAAATTAGGAAAAATATTCTCTTTACCTATTGCAATATTTATCTTTTTATAGTAAAATATTTTCGTATATAATTTCAGTGGCAGCTGTGGCGGGCTGCTCCTATGACAATAAATTGTGCCAGAAAAGGAAATTAATTATGATTACAGCAGGTGATTTCAGAAACGGCGTTACCTTTGAAATGGAAGGTAAGGTTTATCAGGTTATCGAGTTCCAGCACGTTAAGCCCGGTAAAGGTGCGGCTTTCGTAAGAACAAAGTATAGAGATGTAGTTACAGGCGCTATCCGTGAGGCTTCCTTTAACCCCACAGCTAAGTTTGAAACTGTATCCGTTGAGCGTAGAGAACTTCAGTACCTCTACAACGACGGTGAGCTCTACTACTTCATGGATATGGAATCCTATGAGCAGATTCCCGTTGACTCCCATAAGCTCAGCGACAACTTCAAGTTCGTTAAGGAAAACGAAATGTGTAAGCTTTCATCCCTTAAGGGTGAGGTATTCGCAGTTGAGCCTCCTACATTTGTTGAGCTTCGCGTTACAGAAACAGAGCCCGGTGTTCGTGGTGATACAGCTACTAACGTTACTAAGGCTGCTACTCTTGAGACAGGCGCTGTTATCAGAGTTCCTATCTTTATCAACGAGGGTGAGCTTCTCCGTGTTGATACAAGAACAGGCGAATACTTGGAGCGTGTTAAGGAATAATTGACTATTCTTAGGGGACCGTATTTTCGGTCCCTTTGATAGATAAACAGAAAGGGGATTAATACAATGAACGAAATGGATATTCTTGAAAAATGTGCTTATATAAAGGGTCTTGCAGACGGACTTAACCTT
>JAZQKP010000043.1:0-4642 GCA_045542275.1 Eubacteriales bacterium
AGCACACTCTTTTCGCTTAAATTATCAGGTAATCCCTGAAGCACCATTTTAACCTTGAAATCAGCATTGAAATCCGGGATATTCGCAAACTCAAGCTTAAAGAATTTGTAATTATACTTTCCTGTAGATTCAAGCACCTTAGCCTCATAGGTATTGCCGTTTGAGTCAATAAGAATATACTTGATATTTTCGTCCTTGAAATCGGGATATGTTTCTCTGACCTCGTCTATATGTCTTGTGTTGTATCTTACAGTAAACTGCATATAGCCTGCATCCTTCATATAAACAAGAGAGTATGCAAATACAGAGCCGTTTTCCGAGAAGCCGTCATTGACTGCGTGAGTACGGACATCGCTATCCTTTTCGTATGCGGAAATAAATTCGTCTGATATATTAATATCCTCAAAGGCCTTATAATCCGATTGACAAATTCTCAAAAAGAGGGCGGCAAGCACAGCTACAAGAGCAATTATGAAAATATACTTAATTACTTTAACAAACTTGTCCAAATTTTTTACTCCTTTTTTTGATTTTCTATCATTGTATCACAGAATTCCAATCTATTCAAGTTTTTTTAAAAAAATACTTGACAAAACAGTTATTTTTATTTATAATATGTATCTGTGAAATAATGCGTGGAGGTGTAATATGATACTTGACATAACTTCACTTATCAGCGGTAAGGTCGATTCTCTCAGCTTTGAGTATGACATTAACGATGATGGGGAGGACAGTATTCTTATTCCACCGGATGATGTTTCTTTCGCGCCGCCGGTACACGTACAGGGCACAGTTACAAACAATGCAGGCTATATGACCCTCTCTGTTGTAGCAGAGCTTAACTACGATACCCATTGCGCAAGATGTCTTGAGAATATCTCTGGCAAATTTATTCTCAATTTCAATCGCATCGTTGCTAATTCCGGTACACTTCAGGACGAGGATAATGACGCTTATGTCATCGTAAAAAACGGTAAACTGGACATCGACCGTGAGCTCGTTGAGGATTTGCTATTAGAATTTCCAACAAGGTTCCTGTGTGAAGAGGAATGCGCAGGACTTTGCCCGAAATGCGGTAAAAACCTTAATTTCGGCCCTTGTGATTGCCCGAAGAAAAAAGAAATTGATCCAAGACTCGCAATTTTACAAAAACTACTTGAAAATGATTAAATTTTGTAGTATAATAACAAAGATAAGATATTAGTTTCGTTTAAGGAGGATAAACCGATGGCAGTTCCAAAGAGAAAGCAGTCTCATTCTCGTACAAATCTTAGAAGATCAAACAACAGCAAGATGACAGCACCTACAATGGTTAAGTGCTCCAACTGTGGCGAATACAACCTCGCACACCGTGTTTGCTCAAAGTGCGGTTTCTACGCTAACAAGGAAATCGTTAAGAAGGAAGCGTAAGACTATAAACGAATTTGTGGGATCCGATTTTGCTCGGGTCCCTATTTCGTTAAGGAGGAATTTATGAAATACACACCTAAGCCTACTGATAAAAAGATGCGCCTTATATATATCGCACTGTTTCTAATAACCGTTGCCTGTCTTTCCAGCCCTGTTAAGGGTATTGCCAGCACCATTCTTTCAAGTGTAGCACTTGTTACCCTTGTGTCTGCTTCATTTTTAGTAATTAAATTTGAGCTTACTCTTTATACATATATATTGCTTGACAGAGAAAATACTATTGACTTCTATGTGGAAAAGCGCTCCGGACAGAAGGGCGCATATGTGTGCTACTTCCCTATTTCCGATGCCAAGGAATTTACAAAATTCGAAAAGGGCACAAAGAAGCTTTTGAGAGAAAAATATAAGAAAATAAGATTTTATAACTACGCAAAAAATATGTTTACTGGCACAAAATACTACCTCGTATTTGAAAACGGCAGTCAATTTGATGCTGTGCTTTTTGAGCCTGATGATTCATTCATTAATTTCCTTAATGGCAAATCAGTAAAAAAGAACGTTGAAGAATAATAAAAACCGACAGCAAATCTGTCGGTTTTTTATTATACAATTTCAATATTTTCAAATACTGCGTATTTAGGACCCTTATAGCTTTCGTAGGTTGTTTCCTCATTGGAAAGGCGCATATTTGAAAGGGCATCGCTAAGCTTACCGCTTATGGAAATGCCTGTTACGGGAATTTCCTTTTCTCCGTCAAAATAGTACGCCAAGCGAACCTCACCGCCGATATAGTCATTGTAGATATCAAGCTGAAGTCCTGACATGGATACGCACTTAAAATAGGGTGCTGAGCTTAGCTCCTTATCTGTCAAGGTGCCACACTCTGCCTTTATACAACGGATATTACCTGTTGGCTCCTCACCAAGATATGATGCGAAGCGAACCGGTCCGTAGTAGCCTACTGCCTTGCCGTCCTTAATAACCTCTGCATCTCTTGTGGTAACACCGCTTGCATCAAAGGCGCAGGAGCTGACACTACCACTCATTCTGCCCTTCATAGTAACTGTAAGCTTATCTCCCACAGGGGACTTTTGCACATCATCACCCTTGGAAAAGGCATTAACGTGATTATATACGCTGCTATAATTAAGATTTGATGCAAGATTGCCAAAAAGGTGTCCAAGCTCCGATGCTGTAAGCACTACACGGCAATTAAGCTTGCTTTCGGGCTTTATAGCTACCAAGCGATCACGAACCTCACGCATTTTACCGTTGATTTCTGCAGTTACTGCTGCTGCATCAAATTCTGTAAAGTTGTAGCATTCATAAAGCTCTACAGACTCCTTTTCGCCGTTCCAAGTGGGAATAGCCTCTACCATTGCGCTGTACTGTGTTTCTGTCTTGTCAATGTTTCTGCTGTTCTTTACTGTAACAGTATCCTTATAAATGAATATTTCAAGGGCATTGATAGAGCCTCCCTCATAGCTATCAGCCTTAAATGCAGCATCTGCCACCATAGCAGCAAGCTCCGGCGCTGAATAGCCTTTAAAGTTGGACTCTGACTCCCAGATGCCTGTTTCGTTTTCGGGGAGGGCATAAGGCTTATTGCCTGCCAAGGCAGCCTTTTTCTTGGCTGACTCTATTTCCTTAGCTATCATTTCGTCTGTATATGAGGAATATACGGAAAAAGTAGCGTCGCCAAGCTTATCACCGTTTTCAACAAATACTGTAACCTTAATATCGGTAGTGTCGGTGCTTCTTACGGTTTCAAGATCCTTATGAACAAAGAAAAGCTCATAGGATTCACGCTTTAAGGTGTTGATTCTGTAATCGGAAACACCCTTATCGCTTTTAAGTAAATTAATAATTCTTGTAATCATGCCAGCTTAACCCTCACTTTCAAGGCAGGGCCTCCGTCGGAAACTCTTACCCATTCCTTATAGCCCTTACCACAGGAGCCTGAGCCGATAATCTTGAAATCATCGGAAACCATAGATATGGATTTAAGAAGCTCCGGTACGCTACCACTCATAACAACGGGGGAAACATAGTTATCTGTAAGCTTACCGTCAATTATCTCAATTCCATACTCTGCTGTACACTGAATCTGCCAGTTTTTAGGGTCCTCCATACCGTTGTTTGTTTCAAAAAGCATATAGCCGTGCTTAATAGACTTAATCATATCTTCAAGCTTGTCCTTACCGGGGGTGAAGAATGTATTTGTCATTCTTGAGTAAGCCTTACGCTTATAGGATTGACGTCTGCCGTTGCCTGTTGGCTCTGTACCCAGCTCAGTAGCGGAGACAAGGTCGGAAATTCCTGCAACAAGAATACCGTCCTTAATAATCTGTGTATCGTGAGCAAGAACACCGTCATCATCAAAGAAATATGATGCAGTGGAGAAGGTGGCAGCTGCACCGTCGTGCATATTGCAGATGGGAGATGCAACATACTTGCCTACGTATTCCTTAGCAAGGGCTCTATCTTTTACAAACTGATCCATTTCAACACCGTGGCCAAACGCCTCATGGGCGATAAGACCTGAGATTGACGGGTCTGTAATTACATCGTAAACACCGGGGGTAATAGGCTTAGCTGTGGCAAGCTTCTTAACCTTTTCAACAAGAACGGGAATTCTTTCGGGTATTCCCTCAATTGCTTCCCTCATAAGATTTGAATATGTGCCCTCTCTTGCCATAACCATCTTTTCACCTGTGTGGTAAATAGCAATAGCCATTACGTTTACCCAGGAATAGAACTGGTCAAGCTCTCTGTTCTTTGTAATAAAGAGCTTGGAAACCGTAAAGGGAAGAATACGAACCATTGCGTTTACAATATGAGGGTCGCTATCAAGAATAGCCTTACAGGTGTCCTTAGCAAAGCCTAAAAGCGCTTCGTCTGTGTAGGAATCAAAGTCGCACTCACGGCTGAAGGATTTGATAAGTGCCTCATCCTTAGGACAAGGAACAGAGATTTCTCTCTTCTGCATAGCCTCAGCCACGACAATGGAATCAACGATTTTTTTAGCAAGAGCTGCCTTATCCCCACATACGTCATCAAGGGAATACTCAAAAAAGGATCTGCCGTTGTGCATCTTAATAACAAAGCCACACTCGGACATGGAGCCCTCATTTACATTTGACATATTTTTGTCTGCGCCTATCATAGATGATTTAACATCTGAGCCAAGGATAGCAACATAGGAAAAGCTTTTTGAAAGCTCATTAACAAG
>JAZQKP010000044.1:0-18144 GCA_045542275.1 Eubacteriales bacterium
ATTGTCTTCCTAAGCCCGCTTGGCCTCCGACTTCCGCACGCCTTCTTGAAAATCTCTGCAAGCCTTTCGTTCTTGCTTGCTTCGTTTTCTTCAAATCCGGAGTCGACTCTGCGGAACTTTATCTTTTCGTTCTTGCTTTCGAAATACTGTGCAAAGCTGTTGTCGATTATGCTGTCGAGTATTAATACCGGTTTTTCCTTTTCGGCAAATAAATCAAGATAATAGCTCTGGCCTTCCTTATCGCTCGTATAGTAAACCGTGCCCTCGTCCTTGCCGTCGAGATATTCGTTAAGTCTGTCAGCAACGGGCTTAAGTGTAAGCTTCTTCTTGTCATCCTTAAGTGCCTTAGCAAGATACTCTGCCTTAGCTGCTGCCTGCTGTTCTACAGGAAGCTCTTCAACCTTCTTCTTTTCCTTCTTTGTAAGACCAAAGCCCTCTGTAAAGATGCTGTGGGGCTTACCCATATGGGAGCAAAGGATAACCTTAGCGCCGTTGTCAAGAAGATACTTGATTGTAGGAAGCGCACCAATGATTCTCTTATCACTTGTGATAACGCCATCCTTGAGGGGAACGTTAAAGTCGCATCTTACAAGAACTCTCTTGCCGGCAACATTAACATCTTCAATTGTTTTCTTGTTGTAAGTCATAATTTATATCTCCTATTTTTTATTTTTTCCACACTATAATATAACACACTTTTATGTCTTATTCAACTGTTTTTGTGTAAATTTTTTTATGAAACTATAATTTTAATTAAATTATATCCCAAAACAAGAACACCAAGCACTATACGGTACCAGCCAAAGGACTCAAAGCTGTGCTTTCTTACAAAGCTCATTAAGAACTTGATTACCACAAGGGACACAATAAAGGCTGTAAGAGTGCCTACGATAAGAACGATTATCTCAGTTGAGGTAAGGGCAACGCCAACCTTTACAATATACTTAAGTGTTTTGTAAAGCGATGCGCCAAGCATTACAGGTACTGCAAGGAAGAATGAAAACTCTGCGGCTGCACTTCTTGATACTCCAACCATTGACGCACCGAGAATTGTAGAGCCTGAGCGTGATGTACCGGGGATTATGGATAAAACCTGGAAGCAGCCGATTTCAAGGGCTGTCACAGCATCAATATCGTAAACATCGTTGCATTTCATTTCTCTGTTCTTGTTGCGTCTTTCAATAATGATAAAAAGGATACCGTAGAATACAAGGGCAACTGCAACGGATACATAGTTATAAAACTTTTCCTGGAACCAATCGTCAAGCAAAAGACCGATTACAGCTGCGGGAAGAACTGCAATAATTACTCTGAACCAGAGTGTCCATGTCTTTTTCTTCATTTCCGCATCCTTTTTTCTTGAAAAGGGATTAAGCTTATCGAAGAAAAGAATAAGAACAGCTAAAATTGAGCCAAACTGAATAACCACCTCAAAAAGCTCAAAGAAGGCTTCACTTACATCAAGCTTTATAAACTCATTTACAAGAATCATATGTCCTGTACTGGACACAGGAAGCCATTCTGTAATTCCCTGTACGATTCCAATAAAAATCGCCTTTAAAATTTCAATAAAAGTTTCCATAATTACCTCTCTCCGGAGCGAAGTATATCTCCGGCCTTAACCTCAAAGGGTACCTTCATTTTAAACAGCATATAGGGGTGAGGTGCTGACGGGATTTTTTCACCCTTTTCGTTATAGAAATCCTCTGCTACAAAGCCACGTCCGCATTTACCGGGGCTTATAAGCTCTACATACTCGCCCTCACAAACCTTGTTTTTCTGCATAAACCAAGCGTAGCCCTCCTCATCCTTTTCGCTTTTAGCGACACAGAGGTAGGCTTTTTCACGTAAATAGCCTGCGCTGCTTACTACCTGAGGATTTTTCATAGGGTCATCAAAGAAGAAGCCTGTGGCATATTCTCTGTGACTTACGCTTTCAAGCTCACGCAGCCAATTTTCGTTATATTTATATTCCCTTGGATTCTTAAGATATTCGTCTATTGCCATACGGTAGGTGTTAGCACAGATTGATGTGTAGTAGGCGCTCTTCATTCTGCCCTCAATCTTAAAGCTGTCAATTCCACTTTCCATAAGGGCAGGAATATGCTCTATCATACACATATCCTTAGAGGACATTACGTATGAGCCCTCCTTATATTCCTCAAGGGATAAAACGTCCTCAGGACGCTTCTCCTCTGCAAATTCAATGGGGCAAGCATTATTATAATTCCATCTGCATGGCTGCGCGCAGGCGCCACGGTTTGCATCTCTGCCTGTATAATAGTTTGAAAGAAGACATCTGCCACTGTATGAAATACACATAGAGCCGTGAATAAAGCATTCTATTTCAAGAGTGGGTGGGGTATTTCTGCGAATTTCGTTTATCTCATCAAGTGAAAGCTCTCTTGCAAGAACTACACGCTTAGCACCCATTTTGTGCCAGGCTGTAGCAGCTGCTGCAGAAACTATACTTGCCTGAGTAGATATGTGAATTTCCATATTGGGTATAAGCTCTCTTGCAAGAGTAAACACACCAAGGTCGGAAATTATAAGGGCATCTACACCGATTTTGTCAAGCTTTTTCAGATACGTAGGCAAAATTTCATACTCTTTTGTATGAGGCATGGTGTTTACTGTAACATAAACTCGCACATTTCTTTCATGGGCATATACTACCGCCTCAGAAAGCTCATCAAGAGTAAAATTGTCGGCAGCGGCACGCATACCAAACATATCAGATGCAAGGTATACTGCGTCAGCGCCGTATAAAATAGCAGACTTCATTTTTTCAAAGTTGCCTGCAGGACAAAGTAATTCCTTCATTTTTTACCTTTCTTACTGCTTAAGAGTCATAAATTTCTTGACACCGCCACGGTTAAGGTGTCTGTGGATAATGTAGCAAATTACTGCGTTTATTACTGTTGTTATAAGTGCGCCAAGGATAAAGCTGATAATGGAAAGCGCAAAGGTAATGCCAATTACTATCATGGACCAAAGCATACCTCCAAACATAGCACCGAATACTGCAAAGCCCTGCTTTACCGCTATGTTTTCGTTCTGCCAATCGAATTTTGGGAAATGTAAGCCAAGAAGCATACCGAAATATGCAGTAAAGGCTACAAAGGATGCTGTACCGATAATGAGCAAAATTGTATTCACAACCGAAAGCTTAAGGGCTATGCCGAGAATTACTGAGCAAATTACGGTGGAGGGCGCACATATTATCATATGAGTAGTTACCTTGGCAAGCAGCACGCTTGCAGGATTTACGGGCAAGGATTGAAGAATCCAAAGGTTCTTATCCTCAAGAGAAATTGACGGTGCTGATATCATATTCATAGATGAGCCGAACACTACTACCGCATAGGCGATAACAGGCACCATTTTAGCTACTATGGGGTCAACTGAGGTAAGCTCGGCAACAAGGTCGGCACCTACCAAAGCAATAAGGACAGTAAATAGAACGCTCATAATAACACCCATACCGCTGTTAAGGATATAGGCTGACGATGTAAAGAAGCGATTAAGCTCCTTTTTTACAAGAGTTTTAAACACTCCCTCGGCCTTTTCTGCCTTTTCCTTATAAACAACCTTTGCAATTCCACGCTTGGTTGTAAGGATTTTTACAAAGCTTCTGTTGAGTAAATAATAGGCTAAAAGTGCGGGAATCGCACAGCTGAGAACGAAGAATAAAAGGTAAAGCGCATCGCCGTACGCCATAGCTCTTGCGCCCCAGCCGATAATTGGAGCTTTTAAGAAGCCTGACATGTCTATTTCTTCAATTTCGCCTGAGCCTGTGGAAAATCCAAGCGAATACATAGCTACCATATAAACACCGAAGAAAAGAATAAACATAATAACCGTAACAAGAGTTTTATTCTTAAGCTTAGATGCCACAAGAGAGATTATCCATGCAATAAGTGACGCTATTGCCAGGGTTAAAAACGGAAGCAACAGATACACTAAAAGTGAGAATACAAAGCCAAGAAATGTAAAGCCGATAAATACACCGTAGCCTACCATTGCGGGAATCATAATAAGAGATTCTAAGCCAAGATTGATTATAAGCAGGAACACAAGTCTTGATGTAAAGATGTATTTTGGTTCAATAGGCATTGAAAGCAGCAGCTCATTATCCTTGGAATCAAAAATCTGTGTCTTAGTTGGGAAAATACTGCCTACCATACAAAGACCTAAGGAAATAAGAATTGCAAGGGCAAAGGGTGCAAAAATCTGGTCTGTACCTGCCACCGCAGAGGACAGTCCCATAAAGAGCATAAACATAGCCCCTGCCATATAAACAAGAAGAAAAGCAAAAAGACAAATAAGAGCTATCTTACCTGCTTTTGAATTGCTTCTTTTGTTTTTCTTGTTCTCTGTCATGGAGGCAAAGAACATATCAAAGCGAGTCTTTAAAAGAAGCTTAAACATTAGTATCCTCCAATTCAAGGAATACACTCTCAAGCGATTCATCACCCTTGATTTCCTCCATAGAGCCGGAACGGATAAGCTTACCACCCTTGATAATAGCAATCTTATCGCATATCTTCTCTGCCACGTCAAGAACGTGTGTTGAGAAGAAGATTGCACCACCGTTATCACAAATCTGCTTCATTTCTTCTTTAAGTAAGAATGTCGCCTTTGGGTCAAGTCCTACAAAGGGCTCATCCATAATAAGCACCTTGGGATTGTGAATAAGGGCAGAAATAATTGCAAGCTTCTGCTTCATACCGTGGGAATATGAGGAAATAGGCTGTGCCAAATCCTTTGTAATCTCAAACATATCTCCGTATTTTTTAATTCTCTCAAATCTGTCCTCCTTGCTTACGCCAAAAACGTTAGCAATAAAGTTAAGATATTTAATGCCTGACATAAAATCGTAAAGGTCAGGGTTATCGGGAAGATATGCAATCTTCTTTTTACATTCAATGGGATTATCCTTTATGGACACTCCGTCCACAAAAATCTCTCCGCTGTCAAAATTAAGAAGTCCACAGATTGACTTTATTGTAGTAGTCTTACCGGCACCGTTGTGACCGATAAAGGCATACATCTCCCCTGCTCCGATATGAAGAGTAAGGTTATCAACTGCCTTCTTTTCGCCATAAGTTTTTGTTAAATTTCTGATATCAATCATTGTAGCCTCCTACAAACCATACTTATTTATTATATTCTATCATATATGATTTTTAAAGTCAATATTTAGAAATAAACAAAAAGACGACTCTTGCGAGTCGCCTTTTTATTTAGAAAGAATAAATTACTTGTAAAGCTCAGTAAATCTTGTAAGTCTTTCGTACTTAGCCTTAGCAGTAGCCTCAGCCTTTTCAAAGAGCTCATTAGCACGCTCGGGGTTGGATGCAGCGAGACGGCTGTAACGGTTTTCACTCTTGATAAAGTCAATGTAAGAACCTGTGGGCTCCTTGGAGTCAAGTGAGAAGGGATTCTTGCCCTCTGCCTTGAGTGCAGGATTGTATCTGAACATCTGCCAGTAGCCTGCTTCAACTGCTCTCTTCATTTCGAGCTGGCAGTTCTGCATTGTGCCCTTAATACCGTGCATTTCACAAGGTGCATAGCCGATAACGATTGAAGGACCGTTGTAAGCCTCAGCCTCTGTAAGAGCCTTGAGGAGCTGGTTCATATCAGCGCCCATTGCAACCTGTGCAACGTATACGTAGCCGTAGGACATAGCGATTTCAGCAAGGTTCTTCTTACCGATAGCCTTACCTGCAGCTGCGAACTGAGCAACCTGACCGATATTGGAAGCCTTAGAAGCCTGTCCACCTGTGTTGGAGTAAACCTCTGTATCGAATACCATGATGTTTACATCCTCACCGGAAGCGATAACGTGGTCAAGACCGCCGAAGCCGATATCATATGCCCAACCGTCACCACCGAAGATCCATACGGACTTCTTGGAGAGGTAATTCTTTTCAGCAAGAACCTCCTTAGCTGTAGGACAGCCTGCCTCTGCAGCCTTTTCAAGCTCTACGATAAGAGCCTTTGTAGCTGCTTCGTTTGCCTTGCCGTTATCCTTTGTATCAATGTATGCCTTAGCTGCTGCCTTGAATTCGTCAGAAGCCTTTTCGCTCTCTGCCATTTCAGCAACCTTGTCGATAAGACGGTTACGGATTGTCTTCTGGCCGAGATACATACCAAGACCGTGCTCTGCGTTGTCCTCAAAGAGGGAGTTAGCCCATGCGGGACCACGACCGGACTTGTTGTTTACTGTGTAAGGTGTTGCGGGAGCAGAACCACCCCAAATGGAGGAACAACCTGTTGCATTGGAGATGTACATTCTCTCACCGAAGAGCTGTGTGATAAGACGAGCATAGGATGTCTCAGCACAGCCTGCGCAAGAGCCGGAGAACTCAAGAAGGGGCTGCTTGAACTGGCTACCCTTAACTGTTGTGTTGATGAGCTCTTCCTTCTCGGATACGTTTTCAACAGCGTAATCCCAAGGAGCCTGCTGGTCAAGCTGAGTCTCACGGAGAACCATCTTGATAGCCTTCTTGTCAGTGCCATCCTTTTCAGCCTTAGCTGTTACAGGACAAGCCTTAACGCAAAGTGTACAACCCATACAGTCAGCGGGTGAAATTGCCATTGAGAACTTATATGTTGTCTTAATAACGGGCTTAGCTGTGAACTTTGTAGCTGCAGGAGCTGCGTTAGCCTCTTCCTCGTTCATAGCGAAGGGACGGATAGCAGCGTGAGGACATACAAATGCACAGTTGTTACACTGGATACAGTTTTCAGGAATCCATTCAGGAACGTAAACTGCAACGCCTCTCTTTTCAGAAGCTGTTGAGCCCTGAGGGAATGTACCGTCAACGTAGTCAGTAAATGCGGAAACAGGGAGACTGTCACCTGCCATTGCGTTAACAGGATTAACTACCTCGTTAACGAACTTTTCAAGGTCTGCTCTCTTAGATGTGTAAGAAGCCTTAGGAGCATCAGGAGCAACGCCCTTCCATGATTCGGGAACTACAACCTCAACGTAAGCGTCGGAGCCTGCGTCGATAGCAGCGTAGTTAAGGTCAACAATTGCCTGACCCTTCTTGATGTAGGACTTGTATGCAGCCTTCTTCATGTAGTCAATTGCTTCATCCTTAGGAAGAATGTTAGCAAGTGAGAAGAATGCAGACTGAAGAACTGTGTTCTTAACCTTAGCATTACCAATCTTCTTTGTAGCGATTGTTGTAGCGTCGATTGTGTAGAACTTGATATCGTTCTCAGCGATGTACTTCTTAACGTTTGCAGGGAGGTTTTCTTCAAGACCCTGAGCATCCCATGCACAGTCAAGGAGGAATGTACCACCGGGCTTAATGTCGCTTACCATATCGTACTTCTTAAGGTAAGAGGAGTTGTGGCAAGCTACGAAGTTAGCCTTGTTTATGTAGTAAGGGCTCTTGATAGGCTTATCACCGAAACGAAGGTGAGAAATTGTGATACCAGATGTCTTCTTGGAGTCATACTGGAAGTAAGCCTGAATATACTTGTCGGTATGGTCACCGATAATCTTAATGGAGTTCTTGTTAGCACCAACTGTACCGTCACCACCGAGACCCCAGAACTTGCAAGCGATTGTACCTGCAGCTGCTGTGTCGGGAGCGGGCTTCTCTTCGAGAGAAAGACCTGTAACGTCGTCTACGATACCGATTGTAAAGTTGTTCTTAGGAGCATCCTTAGCGAGATTTTCGTATACTGCGAAGATGGACTGAGGAGGTGTATCCTTAGAACCAAGACCGTAACGACCGCCAACAACCTTAATGTCGGATCTGCCTGTCATAGAAAGTGCTGTAACAACGTCGATGTAAAGAGGTTCGCCAAGTGAACCGGGCTCCTTTGTTCTGTCAAGAACAGCGAGCTTCTTACATGTAGCAGGAATAGCCTCAGCGAGCTTGGAAGCTACGAAAGGACGGTAAAGTCTTTCCTTAACAAGACCAACCTTTTCGCCTGCTGCGAGCATATAGTCAATAACCTCTTCAGCAACGTCACAAAGTGAACCCATTGCAACGATTACTCTCTCAGCATCGGGAGCACCGTAGTAGTTGAAGAGCTTATAATCTGTACCGATCTTTTCGTTAACCTTGTCCATGTACTCTTCTACGATTGCAGGGAATGCATCATAGTAGGGGTTACATGCTTCTCTGTGCTGGAAGAAGATATCGCCGTTTTCAGCAGAGCCACGGAGAACAGGATGCTCAGGGTTGATGGAGCGAGCACGGAATGCAGCGATTGCATCCTTGTCAACCATTTCCTCAAGGTCCTTGTAATCCCATGTTTCGATCTTCTGGATCTCGTGAGATGTACGGAAGCCGTCGAAGAAGTTAAGAACAGGAACTCTACCCTTGATTGTAGCAAGGTGAGCAACTGCGCCAAGGTCCATAACCTCCTGAGGATTGGACTCAGCCATCATAGCAAAACCAGTCTGACGGCAAGCATATACGTCGGAGTGGTCACCAAAAATGTTAAGAGCGTGAGAAGCTACACAACGAGCAGATACATGGATTACGCAAGGAAGAAGCTCACCTGCGATCTTGTACATGTTAGGAATCATCAAAAGAAGACCCTGAGAAGCTGTGTAGGTTGTGGTAAGAGCACCAGCTGCCAAGGAGCCGTGAACTGCACCTGCAGCACCAGCCTCAGACTGCATCTCTACAACCTTAACTGTGTCACCCATAATGTTCTTAAGACCTGTTGCAGACCATGTATCTGTAACGTCAGCCATAACAGAAGAAGGGGTGATGGGGTAAATAGCTGCTACTTCAGTAAACGCATAGGAAGCGTGAGCCGCAGCGGTATTACCGTCCATTGACAATTTTTTTCTTGTTATCATAACAAAAAACCTCCATTTATGTTAATTTTTTTATTACGTCATTGAGGTCAGATTAAACCAACCAATTTATTTTAACACTTTTTATGCTTTTTTTCAATAGTTTAGCCATACTTTTTGCGCGTTTTTTAAAAATTTATACATAATTAACAAAAAATCTGACTAAAAAACAGATTATTCTACGTTTTCAAATTCGGACATATCTGCGTTTGCCATATCGGCAGGCTTAATATTTCCCTTTACTCTCTCATAGTATGAAATTTTCTGTCTTGCAAGGAAAACAAGAAGGCTTTGCACACTCATTCCCTCACCCTTAGCTACAATAGACAGCTTCCTTGCCATATCCTCTGCAAGATACACCTTAGCACATTTATTCTTTCTCATGCTGCACCTCTTTTCTTCTTTGTAAGTATATAATAACACATTTTTCGTCATTTGTCTTGTCAATTCTACTATTTTGTGGTAAAATTTTTACATAAAGGACTTTTGGAGGTAATTATGCTTAGTTGTGCTTACAGTGCAGGGCTTTTTGGTATTGACGGATATCTTGTTACCGTTGAATGTAACACATCAAAAAGGCTATCCTGCTTTGAAATAGTCGGCTTACCCGATAATGCGATTAAAGAGGCTAAGGAGCGTGTTCGCTCTGCTGCCATAAATTCGGGCTTTCCTTTTCCAGACTGTGAGCTGGTTGTAAATCTTGCTCCCGCAGATATCAAAAAAGAGGGCTCCGCCTTTGACCTTGCTATCATTATAAGTATTCTTCGCTGTGCAGATAAAATAAGTCAGGATACAGAGCTTGAGGATAAGTGCTTTATCGGTGAGCTTTCTCTGTCCGGTGCGCTTCGCCCTACACGTGGTGTATTATGTATGGTTATTGCAGCTAAGGAATCGGGCAAAAAGCATATCTTCGTTCCTGAGGAGAACGCAAAGGAAGCCAGCGTTGTACAGGGCATTAACGTATACGGTGTTAAAAATTTGCGTCAGGTGGTAGATTTTCTTAACGGTAAAATTGTTCTTGAAAAAGCGAGATATATTCCCGACGAAAAGGAAATTGCAGTAAGCTGCCCCGACTTTGCCGACGTAAAAGGACAGGCAAAGGCAAAGCGCGCCATGGAAATTGCAGCTGCAGGCGGACATAATGTAATTCTTATCGGCCCTCCAGGTACCGGTAAATCAATGCTTGCAAAGCGTTTACCCTCTATTTTGCCCGAAATGAGCTTTGAAGAGGCTATCGAAACTACAAAGGTCCACTCAATTTCCGGACTTTTGCCCGAGGACGTGTCGTTAATTAAGGTAAGACCCTTCCGTGCTCCCCACCACACCATGTCAACTGCAAGCCTTGTGGGTGGAGGTAAAATTCCGACTCCCGGTGAAATTTCTCTTGCAAATAACGGTGTGCTTTTCCTTGATGAGCTACCCGAATATAATAAGCAGGTTACCGAGTCACTTCGTCAGCCCCTTGAGGACGGCTGTATAACTATTACAAGAACCGCAGGTAAGGTGCGTTACCCATGCTCATTTATGCTTGTGTGCGCTATGAACCCCTGTAAATGTGGCTACTACGGACATTCCACAAAGGAATGTACCTGTAAGGAGTCTGACATAAAGAAGTATCTTAAGAAGATAAGCGGACCCTTGCTTGACAGAATTGATATACAGATTGAGGTGCCTTCTCTTTCCTACGATGAGCTTTCCGTTTCTGCTCCCGCCGAGCCGTCAAGTGAAATAAGAAAGCGTGTTGACCTTGCCCGTCGTGTTGCTCAGCTCCGATATGAAAATGAACGCACTGACACAGGTGTAGCCATTAGCTGTAATGCTCAGCTGGAGGCGCGTCATATTCGTAAGTATTGCGTACTTGATGATGCTTGTAATGCTCTTATGGAAAAGGCATTTAACTCTCTTGGTCTTTCTGCAAGAGGTCACGACAGAATTTTACGACTTGCTAGAACAATTGCCGACCTCGATAACAGCGAAAGAATTCAGCCGAAGCATTTAGCAGAAGCCATTCAGCTCCGTTCCCTTGACCGAAAATACTTTAAATAAAAGCGAAAACCGCGACACGTGTCGCGGTTTTTATTTATTCTTGATTAAATATTTCATTATAACCAATATTTAAGATTTCTTTGATGTGAATGATTTCATCAGGATAAAGATGTCTTTGTCCAACCTCTATTTTCGCTACAGCACTGCGCGTGATATCACAGCCACGTAACTGAAGCTTTGTAGCAAGCTCTTCCTGTGTCATCCTTGCAGCCTCACGCAAAGCTCTGATATTCTGTCCTATTCTCTTTTCAATCTTTGCGTTCATAAAATCACTTCCTGCACTTATTTAAGAACAATATCTTGATTTTATTATAGCCTTATGATAAAATATTCTTGCACCTATATAAGTGCATAATTGAATTTTGTGAGGGATTATGAAGCTTGATAATGAAACAATCTATTTATTTCCTAAGGAAAGCGAAAATGATCAGAAATATCGGCAGCTTTGTTGGAAAATGTATACTTATATGATTGCAAAAACCGAATTGTGCCTCTTTGAGAAAAATATTTTTAAATTTCTGACCGAATATTTTTCTGCTCGGATTGCTCCTTTAATTGAAGATAAAAAGAGGGCAAAGGCTTTTGTATTTGAAAAAGCAAAAAATGAAAGTAAAGAAAATATTACTTCTCAAGGTGACTACGGCAGATTCTTAGAAAATTTTGAAAAAAGAAAAAAATTCTTAAAGCCAGTAATTAAATACAACAAGTAAAAACCCCGGTACGTACCGGGGTTTTTGTTTAGCGAAATCCTAAAAAGCTTATTCAAGCTCTGCAATTTCGTGATAAAGGTCTGCGTATCTGCCACCCATTTTAAGCAGCTCATCATGGTCGCCTCGCTCAATTATTCTGCCCTTTTCAAGCACCATAATAGCATTTGATTTACGAACGGTGGAAAGTCTGTGAGCAATTACAAAGGTAGTGCGATTTTCCATTAATGCGTCCATACCCTCCTCAATATTGCGCTCTGTCTTAGTATCAACTGAGCTTGTTGCCTCATCAAGAATAAGTATGGGGGCGTGGCTGATAGCTGCCCTTGCAATATTAAGAAGCTGTCTTTGACCCTGAGAAAGATTTGCACCGTCGTTTTCAAGAACAGTATCATATCCGTTTTCAAGCTGAATTATAAAGCTATGAGCTGAAGCCACCTTGGCTGCCTCCACTACCTCTTCATCGGTAGCGTCAAGACGTCCGTATCTTATATTCTCACGGACTGTGCCTGTAAACAGATGTGTATCCTGTAAAACCATTGCAACATTTGAACGTAAGGTCGCACGGTCTATTCTTTCAATGGGTACGCCGTCAATAGTAATTTCGCCCTCCTCTATATCATAGAATCGGGATAACAGATTCGTAACCGTGGTTTTGCCTGCACCCGTTGAGCCTACAAAGGCAATTTTTTGTCCGGGCTTAGCGTAAAGTGAGATATTATGAAGCACACGCACACCGGGTACATAACCGAAGCTAACGTTATTCATAACCACGTGTCCCGTGATTTTTTCCATTTTGACAGTTTCACATTCATCCTTTTCGGGCTCAGCATCCATAACCTCAAACACTCTTTCAGCGCCTGCCAAGGCAGCAAAAACTGTGTTCATCTGCATAGAAATTTCGTTAATAGGACGGTTAAACTGTCTTGTGTAGTTAACAGAAACCGTAAGTCCACCTATATCGAAGCCACGGAGTACAACAAGCAAAGCACCTACACAGGCAGTAATGCCGTAGGTCACATTGGAAAGCTGATGAGTCACAGGACCCATAATTCCCGCACGGAACTGTGCCTTTATCTGCGCCTCGGTAAGCTCACCGTTTAAATATTCAAATTCTTCTCTTGCTGTATCCTCGTGATTGAATACCTTAACCACCTTTTGTCCCGAAATTGTTTCCTCAGCAAAGCCGTTTAGCATACCAAGGCTCTTTTGCTGCTTTGAATATGCACCTCGGCTGCTTTTCATAATCTTTTTAGAAACAAGAGTTAAAACAGGAGTCATTACTATGGTGATGCCACCTAAAATAGGGTTGGTGTACATCATAAGAAAAATTGTTCCCACAATTGTAATTGCGCCTGAGATAATCTGAATAAGCGTAGTATTAAGCACCTCTCCAACGGTATCAATATCATTGGTAAATCGGCTCATTATATCGCCTGATGCATGAGAATCAAAATAGCTTATAGGCAATGTCTGAAGCTTATCGTACAGCTCTGCCCTCATTCGCTTAAGGGAGCGCTGAGAGACTGTGAGCATCAGCCTTTGCTGTAAATATTGTGTAATAAGTGAAATTGCATAAACACAAGCCATTACTATAAGACCCTTGCCAAGGGCTGTCATTCTGTCACCTAGGGTGGTAATATCCGGGTCATAGTAAATAAACTTGTTCATTATAGGTCGGAGCATATAGGCTGCTGCCAGAGTGGCAACCGTATGAGTTACCGCACATATAAGAGCAATAATAAGCAGCTTTCTTTCCCCTGCAAGATAGCGAAACAGCCTTGCAACGGTCTGTCTTAGATGCTTAGGCTTACCCTTGCTGCTAAGGGCAGAGCCTCTGCCCATTCTTGGACCGATGTTTATTTCCTTAGAGGAGCCTTGATTTGCATACTTATTTGCAAATTTTTCAAATTTACTTTTATCCATTTTACTCCTCCTTATCCTTTTGTGAATAGTAGATTTCCTGATACTCACGGCAATCTTTAATAAGCTTTTCGTGAGTGTCGCAGCCTACAATTTTTCCGTTATCCATAACGATAATCTTGTCCGCATCAATTACGGAATTTATTCTCTGCGCGATTATAAGCTTGGTTACGCCCGAAAGCCTTTCACGAAGTGCCCTTCTTATCGACGCATCGGTTGCTGTATCAACGGCGCTTGTGGAGTCATCAAGGATAATAATCTTAGGATTTTTGAGCAATGCTCTTGCAATGCAAAGCCTTTGCTTCTGTCCACCGGAAAGGTTTACGCCTCCCTGATCAAGATCCTCCTTATAGCCGTCCTTAAATGATGTTATAAAGGAGTGTGCCTGTGCAATTTTTGCAGCCTCGTAAAGCTCCTCATCGGTGGCATTTGGGTTGCCCCAACGAAGATTTTCCTCTATGCTACCGGAGAAAAGTGTATTCTTCTGAAGCACCATTGCAACGCTGTCACGAAGATTTCTAAGAGGGATATTTTTTACGTTATCATTATCAACCATAACCTCACCCTCGTCTGCATCGTAAAGACGTGCAATCAAGGAAACAAGGGTGGTTTTTCCACTACCCGTAGGACCTATGATTCCTACAAATTCGCCGGACTTAATATCAAGATTAATATTGTCAAGAACCTTTTCCTTATTCTTCTTAAAATAACGGAATGTTACGTTTTTAAAGCATACGTCACCGTTTTTTACAGTTCTTTCAGGGTCGCTAACCTGTGAATCGTCAATATCAACGGTTGCGTTCATAACCTGTGAAATACGCTTATGAGATGCATTGGCTCTTGTGCCCTGAAGCACAATGTTTGCAAGGAAGTTAAGGGCGGTAAGCACCTGTGAAAGATATGTGATAAAGGCTGTAAGAGTACCAAGCTCCATATCCCCTATCATAATCTGTCTGCCTGCAATCCAGATAACCAAAAGCGTGGTTACATTTATTGCAAGGGCAGAAATGGGCTGCATAAGGAGCATCATTTTAAGGGCGTTTGTGCTTTTTTCCACAAGCTCATCATTTATCCTGCCGAACTTCTCCTTTTCGTAGTCCTCACGCACAAATGACTTGATTACTCTTTCATTGGTTACGGTTTCCTGAATGTCAATATTAAGTGTGTCTATCTGCTTTTGCATCTTGGTGTATCTTGGGGACGCCTTTGCAATAATTGTAGCAATTGCGATAGCCAAGAAAGGAATCACGGCAAGAATAACCCACGCAAGTGAGGGGTTAAGCAAGAATGACATTATAAGAGCTCCGATTAGCATTATAGGGCTTCTGAAAAAGCCACGGAGCAAGGTATTTGTAAAGTTTTGTATCTGGGTAATATCGTTTGTAATTCTTGTAATGAGAGAGCCTGTTGTAAAGTCGTCTATGTTAGAAAATGAATAGGTCTGAATCTTATCAAAAACGTCCTTACGCACTCCTGCAGCAAACCTTGTTGAGCCTCTTACGGCAAAGTTTGCACCAAGAATACCGGTAATCATCATAAACACGGCAATAAGCGCCATATAGGCACCGTTTTTAAGAATGTAGGGTATATCACCGTTTGATGCGCCCTTGTTGATTATGTTTGCGTTGATGTATGGAAGAATAAATTCTCCACACGCCTCAAGAGTCATAAAAAGAGGGCCTAAGATAAAGCTGTACCAATACTTTTTAATATGCTTTTTATACATCGGCGCTTCCCTCCCTTACCCTGTTTATATTTTCAAGTGCCTTGACTAAAAGACGGTTAAGCTCCTCCATCTCAGCCTCGGTCATTCCACTAAGCAATATTTTTTCTGTTTCCGCAGCATTGCGCTTAAGAACATCGTCAAGCTCCATTCCCTTTTCTGTAGGCACAAGAATGCTTACCCTGTTATCGTTAGGATCCTGTGAGCGTGTAATAAGCCCCTTTAATTCAAGACGGCTGATTATTCCCGCTACTGTTGACTGTGATAGCTGAAGACTGCTGATAAGATCCGATGCTGTAACATTTTTTCTTTTATGCTGAACAAGGATAAACATAATAGCATCAGCCTGTGCAGAGGTTAAGCCATAGGATTGCATTTTTTGATTTCTCAGCCATTTTACAGAGTTGCTGAGCCTGATTGCCTTGCCTGGTATTTTGTATACTGAGCCCTTTTCCATTACATCCTCCTAATTATATCGTATGCGATGTATCGTATACGATAATTATATCACTTGCAAAAAATAATGTCAATAAAAAAAGAAGCATTTTCAAATTAAAATGCTTCTTTAAGCTTTGTAATTTTCAAGGAGCCACTTAGCAACTCCATCATTTTCGTTTGACTCAATTATAGCTGTGGCATATTTTTTAAGCTCCGGATGGGCATTTGAAACCGCATAGGACTCATCGGCATATTTAAACATTTCAATATCATTAGTGCCGTCGCCAAAGCACACAACCCTAGTGCAGCCAAGAAGCTTTTTAAGCTCCTCTACTGCCTTTGCCTTAGTTGCATTGTTTGGCAAAATTTCAAGCCAGTAATCTCCCGAATAGATATCCTTTGTAAAAAGACACTGAAATTCATCTTTAAATTCGTTGTATAATGGCAAAAGCCTGTCCATATCGTCTATGCAGGTGAAATAAAACACCTCTAAGCCCTCTAAATCGTACACGTCCACGGACATTCTTCGTTCATCATGCTCTCTTGTAGCTTGAAAATCTGCCATTCCACGTGACATATGCTTTTCATCGTAAATATACTTTTCCTTTTCGTTCAAAAATGCGTGAACCATAGGAAATGTACTGTTTTTTAGCAAACGGTCAAGGATTTTTTGCGCATTTTCTCTTTGAAACAGGTTAGAAGCTACTCTTTTGCCTGATGCTACATCGTAGATAAATGTTCCGTTGTAAATTATGATCGGTACCTTGGGAGTAATGCCTTTACTTACCTTAGTTCCTGTATAATGAGAACGGGCAGTAGCAAAGGAAAATATCATTCCCCTTTGCATAAGAGAATTGATAGCTTCTTTCGTAAATTCCGACAGCTTAACATCATTATTTAAAAGTGTCCCGTCAAGATCAGACACGTAAAGAATCTTCTCCATGCTTACCTCCCATAGCTTTATATAAATATTTTACCATATCAGCTTAATAGTGTCAATAACGGAAGATATAACACACAAAAAGGGTACGCATTGCGTACCCTTTTTGTGTGTGATACCACTACAAAATTGATCCATGCAGGGCTATCGTACAAAAACAGTCCATTATTTTTGCCGTTAGGGTATACTTGCCCCTTGGCGATGATGGGCGCAAAAAGTTTTCCGAGGTCTGTCGGGCTTTCGCGCCATGCTTGCAAACGAAGCTATGTATTATATTATTTTATTGAGCGCCATACAACCCAAGCACAACACTAATAATCAAACAAAAGCTCCAAAATAATATGAGTTTTTTAACTCGTTTATATCTCAACTTTGCATTTCTGCATCGCCGTATCAGAAAAAAGATCATCAATAATGACGGATGCTCTATAGATATCAAGAGCTCGTTTCCTGAGTAACAGTCAAGACAACATGGTTCGTTGCCACCGGTGCGGCTTATTAATCCGCTATCAATTTCTATTTTAGTTATATCGTCGTATTTTACTTTGGTATCGCCGCGTGAAAAATGATCATCAAAGAGAAATACGGTATATTTGGTAAAAGGAAGAGTAAGAACATTAAGCAAACAGCAAAATACTACAATCAGAACAAGTATCAGCAAGAACGCCGGAAAAACGCAGAGAATATCGTTTGTTGTATAATTATCTTTTCCGATTAAAAGTATCATAAGGGGTATTCCGACACTAAAAGGAGAAAGGATTTCGATCATCGCAAACATAAATGTAGTAATTTTGTTTGGCTTGAATTTTTTCATTTTGCGCCCTCCTTCGCCGTGTTGATGGAGGCAATCAACATTCTGCGGATCGTTCCGCATTGATTATACAAATCTTTTGCAATCTCTCGATCCATCAATTCGGATTTTACAAACAATTCAAGCCAATATTCCGTTTCGTAGCACTCCTTTAGCGCAATTTGAAACTTGGCAACAAAGTCGGCTTTGCTATGAGCGTAATTCGCTTCGTGAACATTGGCGCCGATAGAGGTTGATGAACGCTCTAATTGGTTTATAAGAGAATAATGTCCTTTTATGCTGTCACACATTTTGATGACTTTAACCGCAAAATCTGTGGATAGGTCACGAAGTTTTGATTCTGCCATAGTAACACCGCCTTTCTGCCGTTATTATATCATAAATCCGATGTTTTTTCAAGTGAAATATTCGGCGTGCGCCGAATGTGAAATAATTCACTTCGTAAATTGTGAAATATCTCCCGCCGCCTACGGCTTTGGTCGATGTGAAATGAAACTTGCCCATATTCGCGCCAGCTAATATTTCCCATTTGCGAAGCAAATATTTCACAGCGTAGCTATTTCACTTGCCCGCAAGGGCAAATTTCGTTGAAAAAAGCACACATTGTCTTGGTAGACAAATGTGTGCTTTTTTCTGGTGGGGGATGGTGGATTCGGACCACCGAAGTCAGTGACAACAGATTTACAGTCTGCCCCCTTTGGCCGCTCGGGAAATCCCCCA
>JAZQKP010000045.1:0-66036 GCA_045542275.1 Eubacteriales bacterium
AAGGAAATAACTACTATGAAAAAACGTTTTATCGGTATTTTTCTATTATTTGCGATCACGTTATCTGCCATTTCATTTACATCTTGCTCAAACGCAAAACCCGAAGAGGGCAGCGTAACGCGAATGACAGTGGACATCAACCCCAGCGTTGAATTTATGATCGACGATCAGAACAAAATCATATCCGTTACAGCGCTCAACGATGACGGAAGCATTCTCATCGTTGGTGAAGCATTTGTAGGCAAGACGCCTGAGGAAGCCGTTGAAATGATGGTAACGCTTGCATCTGATACAGGATATCTTGTACAAGGCAATGCAGAGGCTTCCGAAAACACCGTGAAGATCTCGGTTTCGGGTGATTTCAAATATGCAGAGCAGCTTAAAAAGGATATTACCGAAAAAGCGAATGATACATTGAAGGCACTTGATATTAACGGAACGGTTGAAAAAGTAGAGGCACTTAAGATAGACGCGCTTCGTCAGATGGCTCTTTCCACCTCGCTTTATACCGAGGAAGAGATAAGTGCTATGGATGAGGATCAGCTCTACAAGGTCATTTCCGCCGGTCGTATAGAAACTGCTCTTCTTTTGACCGAAGAAATGAGGACTGCATATTATTCCGCAAAGGAATACAAGATCTCGTTTGCAGAGAGAGAGGAAACCGCAAGGATCATAAAAGAGCTTGGCGGTCTCTATAATTTGACACATACTGCATATAAAACCGCGCTTGACGTCTACAGTACCGCAATTACCGAACTTGATAATTTCCGCTACGAAATGCTTGTTTCTCCGGAATCCGAGTATCAAAAATCGTTGGCCGGTCTTCGCGAGGCAAAGGTCGAGCTTTTGAAACAGAAGAATTACACGGCATCTTTAGATATAAACGGCGAGGAATATGCTTCCGCAACCGTAACGCTTCAGATGACCGAAGAAAATTACAACAAAATGCTTGCGGCATACGAGAAGATCGGTACAGATCTTAACGCATCACTTGAAGCACTGATCGCAAAGCTCAGACAGGCAGAAAGCAAGCTTACCGAGCTTGAGGATACCTTGTTTGATGAAAATATTGAAGCAAAGCTTCAGGAAAAGGCTTCCGAGATCGAGGCGAGCTTGAATGCTGCAAAGGACGGGTTCTTTGCGGAATTTGAAAGCGCTCACGCTGAGGATATCGCAGCCATTGAAGAAACTCTCTTGGCAAAGAAGCAACAGTTGAAATCCGAAATTGAAGCCGAAAAGTAATTCATTAAAAAATTCTTGTTTTAGTTGGCATCTTTTTTGTCAACACGTCTCAAAACAAAAAGCACTGCACACGCAGTGCTTTTCTTTTTCTTGATTTTTAGCTATACCTATGATAAAATAAATGTATAGAATAAAACCGATAAAGGTGGTAAGTGTATGAAATACAAAAATCCGATAATTCCCGGCTTTAATCCCGACCCCAGCATCTGTCGTGTAGGCGATGACTTTTACCTTGTTACATCTACATTTGAATTTTTCCCGGGAGTTCCTATTTATCATAGTAAAAATCTTATTAATTGGGAGCTTATTAACTATTGTCTGACAACCGATACTCAGCTGCCTTTACAGGGTGCTAACCCTTCGGGTGGTATTTATGCACCGACTATCAGATATCATGACGGTACATTTTTTATGACTACCACAAATGTTTCAAACGGTGGTAATTTTATAGTACATACAAAGGATATTTACGGCAAGTGGAGTGAGCCCGTATACATTGATCAGGCAGGAATTGACCCCTCTTTGTACTGGGAGAATGGAATATGTTATTTTGCATCCAATCTTTCGGATGACCCTGCTGCGCCACAGGCAATCTATGTTTGCGAGATAGACCCATTTACAGGAAAAAAGTTTACACGCTCTCGCTGTATCTCCCCCGGATGCGGAGGAAGACATCCCGAGGCACCTCATATGTACAAGATAAACGATTACTATTATTTGATGCTTGCAGAGGGTGGCACTGAGTATGGCCATATGGTAACTATGCAGCGTTCAAAAAATATTTACGGGCCTTACGAAAAATGTCCTCATAATCCTATACTTTCCCACCGTGATACTCCAGGTCCTATTCAGGCAACGGGACATGCAGATATTGTTGAGGACCAAAACGGCAATTGGTGGCTTGTATGCCTTGCCATTCGTCCTATCGGAAACGGTAGCTTGCATCTTCACCATATCGGACGTGAAAGCTTTTTAGCTCCCGTAAAGTGGGAGGACGGTTGGCCCGTGGTTGGAAACAACGGCACAATCGCCTTTGAAATGGATGGACCTCTCCCCGGTCCTGCACCAACACCTGTAAGCATTGATTTTGAGGATAGCTTTGATAAGGATACTCTTGATTTAAGATGGAACTTTGTTCGCAATCCAAACCGTGAATCTTATCGTTTGGAGAAGGGATGTCTTACTCTTGTAAGCGGACAGGATGACCTTTCCACCAACCGTGGAAACCCCACTATGATTGCTACACGTCAGCAGGAATTTGATATAGAGATAATCACACAGCTTGAGGGTGATATTAGTGACGGTCAGAAAGCAGGTCTTTCAGCCTTTTATAACAGCGATTACCATTATGATATTTTGATAACCAAGGATCAGGACGGCCACAAGGTATGCTTACGTAAGCACGTAGGAGATATTGACGTAGTTGTTGCATCTCGCAAGGTTGACTACAAGGGCTCAATTCGTTTCAAAATCAAGAGTAATCAGGAATGGTACAGCCTTTACTATGAGGAAAACGGAGAGTTTATCGAGCTTGGCAGAGGTAAAACAGCATTACTTGCCACAGAGGTAACGCATCCTATGACCTTTACAGGAACATTCCTAGGTATATTCTGCGAAAAAGGAAGCATTTCAATTACACATGCTTCTCTTAAAGAGTTAAAGTAAAATAAAAAGCACTGCAAACGCAGTGCTTTTTTGTGCACTACAATAAATGACAATATTTGTCACAGTTCGATTTTTGAAAAAGTATTGATTTATATATTTTTATATGATATAATTACTACGTATATTTATGGTATATCGAAATTTTAGCATGAATTGACAAGGAGTATTAAATATGCAAGAAAAAGAGATAAGTTTAAAGGATATGCTATTCAGCGCACTTCGTAAGTGGCGTAAAATAGTTGCTTTTGCTATTATTTGCGCTATCCTTATGGGCGCCTTTACTGCGGTTTCCCGTGTTATTGATATGAATGATCCCGAAAAGGTTGAATTATGGGAAACCGAGTATGAAATTGCCTATGGATCTTACTGGGCTAAAATTAATGATATTGACCGTCAGATAAATGAAAATGAGATTTTAGCTTCTCAGGCAGAGCTGGCAATTGAGCGTCTTGATATTAAAAAGGCAGATTATGCAGCTAACCTTCAAAATATCATGGCTAATATTGAATATTATAATGCTCTTATTGTGGACTGTGAAGCCAATATTGAAGAATTGAAGCTTGAAAAGCAAAAGCTTGAATATTACTTGGAATACCGTAGAGAGCAGAATAAGAATAGTCTTCTTATGTCAATTGACCCATACGATGTTAATGTATATGAAGCATATATTCGTGTGGACAGCGGATATGAAATTCTCCCCGGAAATACATATCAGAATCAAGACCCTACTCCGGAGCTTATTCAGACATACTGCCTGTTAGTTAACAATACAGAGTTTTATGACAAAATGATAACTGAATTAGACCTTGGCACAGAGGTTCGCTACCTTACAGAGGTTGTTTCCGTTGGTGCATACGGAGCTAATTCTATTCGTATTCGTGTTATAAGCGATGACGGAGTCTGGGCTAAAAAAGTTGGCGAATACATGGTAAAGGCTGTTAAGGATAATCACAGTAATCTGATAGCATCAATAGCTGATCACGATTTGGTTGAATATAATTCCAATAGCTATTCCGTAGTTGATCTTGACACTTACTCAAGACAGGTAGCATTTAAGCAGGAAGAGATGAACTATGAGGCTGCTATCCGTGATGTGGATATGTCTATCCTTCGTGTTGAAGAAAATATTCGTAGTATAAATACAGATATTCGTTACAGCAATCAGGAAATAGAAGAAATCGAAATTGCTATCACTGAATTACCTCTTGAAGAAAAGACCTTGAGGGATGAGGTGAATGGCTATTACGATGCAAACTTCGAATTAAAAACTGAACGTCTTGAGCTTGCTAAAAAGCCAGAGCCCGTGTATCATGGCTATACAACCATGAGCGTAATTACCGGGTTTGTTAAATATGCTATTATTGGTGGTGTCGTAGGATGTGTTCTTGCAGCAATATACTTTGCTGTTATAGGAGTTATGGGTGGAAAGGTTATTTCCTCCAAGCAGGCTTGCGATGTATTGGATGCTAAGCTTCTTGGCTACTGGCCCAAGACAGCAAAGAAGCGCTTTGCATTTGTAGATAGATGGATTGGCCGTCTGTCAGGCACAGAGAAGAAGAATGTAACTGCAGAGGTTGCTACAAGCCTTGTACTGTCCAATGTTTCTGTTGCTTGCGGAAGCGATACCAAGACTATACTTTGCTGTGGTGGTGCAGCTAAGGAAACCATAGATGCAGTTGCTGCTGCCATTGCAGAGCAGCTACCCAATGTGAAGGTTATTTCCGGAACTACTATTGATGTAGATCCTGAGGTAGTACGTGGAGCAGCTCAGTGCGACGGTGTCGTATTAGTTGAGCAGATTGATAAATCCGGCTTGAATGCTGTTATCAATATAAAGGAACAGCTTAAGCGTAACGAAAAGGATTTACTCGGTATAATCATGTGTTAAATAATTTAAAAAGCACTCGACTGTCGCTTTTATTGTAAGACGAAAGCCCCGCCATATTGAAGTGAACTAAATGGGGTTCACTTCACTGTGACGGGTTTTTCTTTTGCATATTGAAAAATGTTGATATATATGATAAAATGTGATAAAGAAGCTCTTTGGAGGGTTTATGAAGGAATTTTTTGGTTGGGGTGGATATACCCGTGAGCCCGAGGGCTATATGTCATGGCAGCATATTTTATTTGTTACTTGCCTTATGATTTTAATGACAGCTTTGGCTGTGCTCTTCGGCAAAAGAAACAAGGGTAAAAGTGATGCTGAGAAAAACCGCGTGCTTATTGTAGCTGCGATTTCTATTGATGTTTTTGAGGCTTTTAAAATCGTTATTATTTGCTTAAGAGCGAACGATCCGCTTTTGTGGCTTTATGAGCTGCCTCTTTTTATGTGCAGTATTTTGCTGATTGCAATTCCTCTTGCTGCATTTTCCAAGGGACGAATGAAGGAATCTATGATAGATTTCGTGCTGATTTTCGGTCTTCTCGGTGCTGTTTTAGGCACATATCTGGCAGGTAATAACTACGGGTCGTACCCCGTGCTGGGCTTTGATAATGTTGTTTCGGGAATTACTCACTCTATATCGGGATTTTCATCTCTGTATATATTTGTGACGGGTATGGCAACAGTAAAAAAGAAAAATATACCTATTACAGCTTCTGTTCTTACGGGCTTTGCAGTCTGTGCATTTATTGCTAATAAGCTGCTTGATTACAACTATATGTTCCTTACAAGAGGCGATGGAACACCTTATGATATTATTTACAATCTGGTGGACGGAAACCAGGTGCTTTATCCTATGATAGTTGTATTGCTTTTCTACATTTACATAGTAGCATTTTATAGCGTATATTTCTATCTTCGATCAAAAAAAGCTAACAGATTTTATGCTAAAATGAGCTAAACAACCTTGGAAAGGAGAATGTGCGATTAAAAGTATATTAAGCTCTCTTAAAACAAAAATTATCCTCTTTTCCATGTTGCATCTTGTGGTGGATGGACTTTGCTCGTATCTGATATTTGCTAAGCTATACCCTGATAATACAGAGCTTTCTTTGTTTATTTTCTTAGGCTACAACCTTTTGGCATTTGTAACACAAGCGCCTGTGGGTGCAATTATCGATAAATATAATAAGCCTAAGCTTTTTCTTGTAATAAGCTGTATTTGTGTTAGTCTTGGATACATTTTAAGCGGCGTAGCAATCATTTCCGTTATACTTATAGGCATGGGAAATTCGCTTTTTCACGTATGTGGAGGCAAATATATAACAGAAGAAAGTGATAATGACATATCAGCCCTTGGAATATTTGTTTCAACAGGCGCAATAGGACTTTTCATAGGACAAAAATATACTTCCTTTCTTCCTTTAGTATTTATATTCTTTTCTGTTCTTCTGATTGGCACAGTATTGCTTTTTCTTTCCAATGACGGTAAGCGCACAGAGAATAGAGAAGTAAGTGTGGAAATAAAAAATAGCTTTGCAATATTTATTGCTGTAATAGCCGTTGTAGTAATAAGATCCTTTATTGGTAAGATAGCCACGGGAGAATTTGAAATAACAGGCATTGTAGCCCTGCTTATTGCACTTGCCACCGCACTTGGAAAAGCGTGTGGAGGAATTGTAAGTAAGATAATAGGTATAAATAAAACGGCAATAATTTCATTCACAGTAGCAGCCGTTTGCCTTACGCTTGGAAGAGGTGTAACTGTAATTTATATAATCGGAGTATTTGCCTTTAATTTTTCAATGCCTATAACGCTGTATTTTGCAAATCAACTTTTGAATGGTAAAGAGGGCTTTGCCTTCGGCTCACTGGCAGCATTTTTGATTCCGGGATATTTTATTGCTATGAGCATACCAAAAGAAGCAGCAATATATACAGTGATCCCGCTTGTTATTATATCATTAGCGTTAATACTCATAACAGGGTGTGCTTTTAATACCGGGAAAGGGCAAGAGAATACGAAATGATAATTATATGCTGGTTACTTACGTTGGCACTTGAAAGCATAATGCTTTTTATTCTCAAGGAAAGAAAGCTCGGTACGTTTGCCTTTATGGCTTCCTTGAATACCTTTACCAATCTGTCAATTAACGGAATACTTATTCTTTTGAGCCCCGATGATAATCTTAGGTATTATTTATGGGTTGCAGCTTTGGAAATCGCCGTTCTCATAGTGGAATGCTTGTTTATTTATCTCTACACAAGAGACAAAAGAAAATCAACACTGTACAGCTTAAGCTGTAATTTATTTAGCTACATTGTAGGCACATTTATCATGTTTTTATTATTTTAGGAGAACTGTTATGCATCTTTTTGATATTATTTTCCCCGGCACAGAGCCCACACCATCAGATCCTTCACCGTGGGGATGGATTGCCATTGGAACTGCTGTATTTTTGGGATTAGCGTTTACCGCATTTTTGATTTTTAAAAACAGAAGAAAATAGCTTAATTGTTTAAAGGAGACAAATTATGTACTATTTGGATGTTGTATTCCCTTTTCACGAGGCGATGGAATTTCTAACAAGCGGAGTCTTTTTAGGGATACTCGGAGGCGCCGTATTGGCATTTTTACTTGTTGTAGCATTTATAGCCTTTAAAAATAAGAAAAAATGATTTGAAAGCGACGGAGTACCGTCGCTTTTCTATTGCAAAACTCCTGTATCTGTGGTAAAATGAGATAAAGAATCTCTCTTGGAGGCTTTATGGACATCAGTAAAATCAAAGTAATCGCTATGGACCTTGACGGCACACTTACTCAGCATAAGGAAAAACTGAGCCTTGAGCATAGGGCAGTCCTTGATGAATTAGCGAAAAAATATAAGCTTATAATGGCGGGCGCAGGTCAGGTCGGACGCATTTTTAATCAGATGAATCAGTACCCCATAGATATAATCGGCAACTACGGCTTACAATATGGAATTTACGATAAAAACGACAAAAGCATACACGTGGTAAGGGATTTATCCTTCCCCGTGGATAAGGAAGCCATAGAAAATAAGGTTACATATTTCAGAAATAAGTACGGCTTTACAGAATACAGAGGCGATAATGTGGAATATCACGTATCCGGCTGTATAACCTTCCCGATTCTTGGCACCAAGGCTATTCAGGACGATAAGCTATCATTTGACCCTGACAGATCAAAGCGCCGTGCTATCTACGATGAGATTTGTGAGGCATTTCCCAATTATAACGTATTTGTGGGTGGCTCCTCATCCTTTGATATGGCGCCAAAGCCTTATAACAAGTTCTACGCCCTTGATCTCTATTGCAAGGAAAACGGAATTATGCATAATGAGGTAGTCTATATCGGTGATGATTACGGCATCGGTGGTAATGACGAAAGCGTGTACAAGTCAGATTTCAATTATATTACAATAGATGACTATCGGGATTTTCCAAAGGTAGTAAAGGATCTTATTTAGGAGGATATTATGGAATATAAACACACATATAAGGGCTTTATCGCCTTTTTTATAGGCTTTATAATCGCCCTTGGAGGCTTCGCATTCCTTAGCGGACTTTACTTTTATCAGCACATAGTAAGAGTGTCAATAAGTGTCGTAACGGTTGGAGTTACCTTACTTACATTTATTATTTATAAGACTCAGTATATTTACTGGTTTAACGGTATAACCTACGATGATGCCTTGGAGGCAGGAGAAAAAAGACGTAAGGAATACGCCATGGCGCACTTCAGACTTTTTGCAATCTTCTCATCATTGCAGGTTATGTTCTCACTTATAATGGGTATACTTGCAATCACACAGTGGGTTGACTTCGCAGTTTCAGCAGTAGCACTTTGTATGGTAGGTATAGGCACACTTAAGATAAAGCTTTGATATTTGTTGCAAAAACTACCATACGTATGGTAGTTTTTGTATCATGAGGAGGAAAAATGCTAGGTAATCTTACTACAAAAAAGAATATTCGCACCTTTTCAATATCCCCCGAAAACCTTACAGGTGAAAAGGGAAAGGGCGCTATGGCTGAGGTTGGAAGCGCATCCTATAACGCACGTGAGCTTGGTAAGGGATGGAAGATAAATCCGTATATAGTGTTAAAGGGCAAAACCACAGCTGTGCTAGGTGAGGCGCAGGGACAAGGCGCTATTAAGCATTTCTGGATAACAGATGCAAGCAACGGCACAGGCAGATATCTTATTCTCAAAATATATTTTGACGGTCAGAAAAATCCTGCGGTCTGTGTACCCCTTTCCGATTTCTTCTGTGGGGCAAATGATAAGAATTATAAACAGGTAAGCTCACTCCCCATATGCTTTAATCCACGTAAGGGACTTAACTGCTATTTTGAAATGCCATATTTCAAGTCCTTCCGTATGGAGCTTGAAAACATCGGCCCCTATGATTACAATGTTTATTACCAGATAGATTGCGAGGAAAAGGAGCTCCCTAAGGATAGCCTTTATTTCCATGCTTCCTTTAACAGAGTTAACCCATTACCCTACAAGGAGGTTTATCCCATTCTTGAGGGCATTAAGGGCAACGGACATTATGTCGGCACTTATATGTATTGGGGTACAAAGTCAAACGGCTGGTGGGGCGAGGGCGAAATAAAGTTCTTTATTGACGGTGATAAGGAGTACCCATCAATTTGCGGTACGGGAACAGAGGACTATTTCTGTGGCTCCTACGATTTTGAGGTGGACGGCAAGTATATAGATTTTTCAACACCCTATACAGGCTTTTCCGTTGATAATACAGACGAAACCTATAAATCTCAAAGATACTTTAATATGTATCGCTTCCATATAACTGACCCCATATATTTCAAAAACGATTTGAGAGTTACAATCCAGGCGCTCGGTTGGAGAAGCGAATACAGATATTTACCCCTTTGCGACGATATTTCATCGGTTGCATATTGGTATTCAGACAATCTGGAGGATGAATACCCACCTTTACCGTCTCCCAATGAGCTTGAAATAATTTAAAAAGCGACAAAAACTGTCGCTTTTTTCTTTTTTGTTTCGTTTCGCTTAATTTTAGGTATTTATAATTTTGTCGAAAAATGGAGAATTATATATAAAGAAAGGAAAGAAACAAATGAGAAAGGTTAAAATTATTACAGATTCATGCTCTGACCTTGGAGCTAAGCTTTTAGAGAAATATGACATTGACTATGCGAAAATGTCTACAGTATATAACGGAGAAGAAACTCCCGCCCTTATTACATGGAGCGCTGAGGAGGCACATGCCCTTTACGATATGATGAGAGAGGGTAAGAGAATCACTACAGCTCAGGTAACCGTTGAGGAATTTACTAAAATATTCAAAAAGTATCTTGACCTTGATTACGATATCGTTTACATGGGCTGCTCCTCTAAGCAGTCAGGCTCTGTAAATACAGGCTTTGTAACAGCAAAGAAGATTCTTGCAGATTATCCCGAGGCAAAGATTTTCTGTGTTGACTCTCTTAATGCATCTATCGGCGTGGGTATGCTTGCAATAGAGGCTGCAAAGCTTGCATACGATGGAGCTACCGCTGAGGAAATAAACGATTATCTTTGTACAGTACGTAAAAAGGTTAACCAGTATGTTACAGTACACTCACTTGACTACTTGCGCAGAGCAGGCAGAGTGTCGGGTGCATCTGCATTCTTCGGCAATCTTATAGGTGTTAAGCCTATTCTTATTTCCGATGTAAACGGCACACAGATTGCCTACAAAAAGGTAAAGGGCAGAAACGCAGCGATCAAGGAATGTGTAGCTCTTATGAAGGAAAGCATTGTAAATGCAGAAAACCAGACAGTATATCTTTGGAGCGCCGACTGTGACAGCGATGAAATCGAGCAGCTTAAGGAGCTTATAAAATCAGAAATTCCCTGTAAGGATGTGGAGGTAGGCATTATCGGTCCTATCATCGGTGCATCCATAGGCCCCGGCGCATTGGGAATCTGGTGCTTCGGCAAGGATGTTACATATAAGGCAGAGTAAATTAAGAGGGATTTATAATGGACAGAGGACAGGCTTTGGACGGCATACTTTTTGCCGAAATGATAAACGGTGGTGCAGCTAATCTTAAGGCGCACGTAAAAGAGGTAAACGACCTTAATGTATTCCCCATTCCCGACGGTGATACAGGTGATAATATGCTGCTTACCGTAATGGGTGGCACAGGATATGATAAGCAGGAGATTTCAAGCATTTCCCATACGATGGAAAAAATCTCTGCAGGCATGCTTCTTTCCGCAAGAGGCAATTCCGGTGTTATTCTGTCCCAGTTTTTTGAGGGAATTAAAAACGGATTTTCAGGTGTTGATGTAGCCGATGCCACAAGCCTTGCGCATGCCTTTGAGATGGGTGTAAAGCAGGCATACGGCTCTGTAATGATACCGACAGAGGGCACAATCCTTACAGTTATGCGTGAAGCGACAGAATACGCAAAAAACAGAAATTCAAACACTCTCATTGACTTTTTTAACGATTTTATCGAGGAATCAAAGCGTTCCCTTGAGAGAACTCCGGAGCTTTTGCCTGTTCTTAAAAAGGCAGGAGTTATTGACTCCGGTGGAGCAGGGCTTATATACATAATCGAGGGTATGAAAATGGTTCTTTTGGGTGAAAAGCTTGATGACGTGTCTGAAAAAGCAGAAAAACCCAATGAAGAAATAGACCTTGATGCCTTCAATGCAGACAGTGTGCTTGAGTTTGGCTACTGTACAGAGCTTCTTGTAAGATTGCAGAACGCAAAAACAGATATAAGCACATTTAATGTAAACGATGTTACAGGCTATCTTTCTACAATTGGTGATTCCATTGTAGCCGTACAGAACGGAAGCGTGCTTAAGATACACGTTCATACCTTTACACCTCATAAGGTTCTTGCTTTTTGCCAGACCTATGGTGAATTTCTTAAGGTAAAGATTGAAAATATGTCCCTTCAGCATAACAGCATTGATTCCCCCGATAGTAATAAAAAAACAGAAAAATCAAACACTCCCCGCATGAATTTCGGATTTATCGCCGTTGCATCCGGTGCCGGAATCAAGAAAATGCTTGAGGATGTAGGCGTAAATTACATAATTGACGGCGGTCAAAGCATGAACCCATCCACCGAGGACTTTATTTCAGCCTTTGATAGCGTAAATGCAGACACAATTTTCGTTTATCCCAATAACAGTAATATAGTTCTTACAGCTAAGCAGGCAGCTGCATTGTACACAAAATCTGACATACGTGTCATAGAAAGTAAGACCATCGGCGCAGGATACGCATCACTTTCCATGCTTGATACCTCATCAAATGATGCGGATATAATTGAGAGTGAGCTTAAGGATGCAATGGAGGGTGTTGTCACCGTTGAAATTTCCCACTGTGTGCGTGATGCCAACATGGATGGCAAGGAAATTAAAAAGGGCGATTTTATCGGCTTTATCGGTAAGGAGCTTCTTTCTGTAAATAAGGATAGATATGCTGTAGCCTGTGAAGCTATTGATAAGGCAGGCTTTAAGGACTACAATGTATGTATTATGATATGCGGCAAGGACGCAGACGCCCTTGAGGCAGGCAGAATAGAAAGCTACCTTTGTAATAAGTACAGAGACAAGGAAGTATATGTAATAGACGGTCAGCAGGATGTATACGACTATATACTTATACTTGAGTAGGTGAAATATGACAGCTTTATTATTTATCGGAGCAGCCCTTTGCGGATACCTTATTTCAGGGCTGAATCCTGCCATTATTTTATCAAAGGCAATTTATCACAAGGATATAAGAGAATGTGGCAGCGGTAATCCGGGCTTTACCAACTTCAAAAGAAGCTTCGGCGGTAAGCTTGCATGGTGTGTATTAATTCTTGATTTAACCAAGGCTGCAATTGTAGCTCTCGTATTCGGATTTTTGTTCAAGGCACAGCTTGGCGATTTTCAGCTTGGAGCTGTGTATACGGGCGCTTTTGCCATGCTTGGTCACGCATACCCCATTTTCTATAAATTCAAGGGTGGCAAGGGCTTTCTTGTTTCCTTGTCTACTATGTGGGTTGTGGATTGGCGTTCAGGTCTTATTGCAACTGTACTTATGGTTATTTTACTTTTGACTACAAAGTATATGTCACTTTCCACAGTTGCTGCTATGCTCACATGCCCTCTTACCCTTTGGCTTTTTGACAGCTCACTTACTGTAATTTTAATTTGCACAGGCATAGTTTTATTTATGGCAATCCGTCATTACCAGAACTTTATAAGACTGTTTAAGGGTACCGAAAACAGGTTTTATCTTTTCGACAAAAAGAATAAAGCTGTAAAAGAGCCTGCAATCGAAGCAGAGAAAGAGCCTTCCGAGGTAAAATAAATCAACTGCCACCCTTGTGGCAGTTTTTTATTGTAAATTACATTGATTTGTGCTAAACTAAATAAAAAGAATTAAGGAGAGTGTTATGGGATACTTAAAAAATAAAACAGCTATAATTACAGGTGCAGGCTATGCTGTATTGTCAGACGGCAGATGCGGTTCTATCGGATACGGAATTGCAACTGCATATGCAAAGGAGGGCGCCAACCTTGTTATTACCGGCAGAAATGTAGCCAAGCTTGAAAGGGCAAAGGAGGAGCTGGAGCGCCTTTACGGAATAAAGGTTCTTGCTATCTCTGCTGATATTTCCGCAGGTAGCGATAATGAAGCAATCGCAAAGAGCGTGGTTGACGCAGCAATTAATGAATTCGGCAGAATAGATGTGCTTATTAATAATGCACAGGCATCTGCGTCAGGTGTTACAATTCAGGACCACACAACTGAGCAGTTTAACCTTGCCATGTATTCGGGCCTTTACGCTACATTCTATTATATGAAGGCCTGCTATCCTTATCTTAAGGAAACAAAGGGTACAATTATAAACTTTGCATCAGGCGCAGGACTTTTCGGCAACTACGGTCAATGCTCCTATGCTGCAGCCAAGGAGGGAATCCGTGGCCTTTCAAGAGTAGCTGCAACCGAATGGGCAAAGGACGGTATAAATACAAATGTAATTTGTCCTCTTGCATGGACCTCTCAGCTTGAAAACTTTGAAAAAGCTTACCCCGAGGCATTTAAGGCTAATGTTAAAATGCCACCGGCAGGTCACTACGCAGACCCCGAAACGGAAATAGGCAGAGCCTGTGTAGGCCTTGCATCTCCCGACTTTAAATATATGAACGGAGAAACCCTGACTCTTGAGGGTGGAATGGGCTTAAGACCTTAAAATCAATAAAAAAGGCGCAAAAATGCGCCTTTTTCTAATTTATTAACATATTAACAAATGAACATTTATACATATAAGGTAAAGAAAAGCGCCAAATATTGACAAAGCGCACCATTGATGCTATAATTTTTATATAAAGACTTTTATATAAATGTCTGTTTGGAGGAATTGCTTTGAAAGATTTTTATTTGAAGCCGAAGCTGTTTTCGGTAATGAAGACCTATAATAAGACCCAGTTTATAAAGGACCTTATTGCAGGCGTTATTGTAGCTATTATTGCTTTACCCTTGTCAATTGCCCTTGCCATTGCATCGGGTGTTGACCCTGCCTGTGGTGTGTATACAGCTATTGCAGCAGGATTTGTTATTTCATTCCTCGGTGGCAGCCGTGTGCAGATTGCAGGACCCACCGCAGCCTTTGCAACTATAGTTGCTGGAATTGTGGCAACTCAAGGTATGGGTGGACTTATTCTTGCTACCATTCTTGCAGGTATTATGCTTATTCTTATGGGCGTATTCAAGCTTGGATCACTTATCAAGTTTATTCCCTCTACTATTACAGTAGGCTTTACTGCAGGTATTGCAGTAACTATTTTCTTAGGTCAGATTAAGGACTTCCTTGGTATTACCTATGCTGACGGCGTTAAGCCTGTGGAAACTCTTGAAAAGATGAAGGCGAACTTTGAGGCTATCTCCACAGTAACCTGGCAGTCACTTCTTGTTGGTGTAATCTGTCTTGCTATCCTAATTATCTATCCTAAGTTTGAAAAGCGTGTCCCCCCATCTCTTATTGCAACCGTGGTCGGCGCCCTTCTTGTTAATCTTATCCCCGCATTAAACGACGGTGTTTACACAATCGGTGAGCTTTATACTATCCCCTCAGGCTTGCCCAAGATTGATTTCAGCGGTATTGATTTCAGCCTTAAGGGAATTT
Source organism: Eubacteriales bacterium (assembly GCA_045542275.1). Lineage (GTDB taxonomy): Bacteria > Bacillota > Clostridia > Oscillospirales > CAG-272 > RGIG2000. Next base: position 14,990 of record JAZQKP010000045.1, read on the forward strand.
CTGCCGCATTGCCAAACGCATTTACCATCGCTATTTTGGCAGCTATTGAGTCCTTGCTTTCCTGTGTTGTGGCTGACAGCATGGTAAGCTCCAAGCATAACTCCAACACCGAGCTTGTGGCACAGGGTGTTGGTAATATCGCATCTGTAATGTTTGGAGGTATTCCTGCAACAGGTGCAATTGCAAGAACAGCGGCAAACGTTAAAAACGGAGGCAGAACACCTATTGCAGGTATGGTACATGCAGTAGTTCTTCTTATGGTGCTTTTGTTCTTTATGCCCTACGCAGGACTTATTCCTATGCCTACGATTGCAGCTATTCTCTTTATGGTAGCATACAATATGAGTGAGTGGAAAAAGTTTGTAAGAATTACAAAGACCGCACCTAAATCCGATATTATGGTAATGGTAATAACATTCTTGCTTACAGTAATCTTTGACCTTGTAATCGCTATTGAATTCGGTATGATTCTTGCGCTTCTTATGTTTATGAAGAATGCAAGCGACAGGGCAGAGGTAAAGAGCTGGAGCTACGAAAGTGAAAGAGACGGCGCACCCTTAAGGGCCGTTCCCGAAAATGTAAGAGTATATGAAATAAGTGGACCTATGTTCTTTGGCGCAGCAGATAAAATACTTGATATTGAGCTTAATGAAACTACAAAATGCCTGGTATTGAGGATGCAAAGCGTACCTACAGTTGATGCAACCGCAATGAGCTTCCTTGATAATCTTTATGTAAAATGCAAGGAAAAGAATGTAACACTTATTCTTTCCCATGTAAATCCTCAGCCCCTTGAGGTAATGAAGAAATCCGGATTCTATGATTCAGTAGGCGAAGGCAACTTCTGCGCCCATATTGAGGAGGCCCTCAGCTTAGCATCTGAAATATAAAGTAAGGTAAATATAGACATAATGAATATTAAAGCTATTGTTGTTGATTTAGACCGAACACTTTTACATACAGATAAAACAATATCCCCATATACATTAAAAGCTTTAAGCGAATGTAAGAAAAATGGAATCAAAATCATGGTTGCTACTGCAAGACCGTGGCGCAACACTGTAAATTATTGCAAAATGCTTGATTCCGATGGGGCGGCTGTTTCTAATGGAGCAAGGGTAATTTGTGACGGTAAGTGTGCTGAATACGGAATTTCTCAAAAAAGCGCCGAAAGGCTATTAACTGCTTTAGGCTCATATGATGATTTTCGCATAACTCTTGAAACAGGAGACGTGGCATATTCCAATAAGCCCATTGAGGATTACGAAACTGTTGTACGTAATGATTTGTCAAGCATTGTTAAGGCTGAAGGAGCATTGAAAATTCTTGTGGGAATTGACAGAGAGGATACCGTGGAGCTTGTTATAAAGGAGTTGACAGATGATCTTTATTATACCGTTGCGAATAACCGTATAATACAGATTATGGACAAGAATGCAACAAAGTGGAACGGTATTAAATCAATGCTTGAGATATGCGGTATTTCACCGAAGGAGGTCGCGTATTTCGGAGACGATTACGACGACATTGAACCAATTGAAAAATGCGGAATAGGTGTCTCCGTTTCCAACGGAATAAAAGAGGCGAGGGATATAGCTGATCATGTCACAGATAGCAACGACAATGACGGTGTTGCCAAATATATTGAGCATTTTATATTGAAAAAATAATAACAACCCCGACAGAAATTTTTCTGTCGGGGTTGTTGTGTTATATTTGAAATCGTGATAAAATATTTACAAAAAATGAAACCTTTTTAAGATTTGCTGCACTTGATTAGTGAAAGGAGGCTGAGACGGCTATGAGTGAAACGGATAAAGCATACAAAAAAGAGCTTATAAGGGATTATACCGATAATTATCTCGGAAAAATATTCTACTATTGTCTTAAAAAGACAGGAGATAGCTATGAGGCTGAGGATCTTGCATCTGATATAACCTTGAATGCTTTAAAATCCTTGGAAAACGGAAGTGTTCCAAGTAACTTTTCATCTTGGATATGGAAGATCGTGCGCAACAGATATGCTAACTGGGCGAACAAAAAACACATAAAAAACGAGTCGGTATCCGGAGCCGATGTTAATGATTATGAAATCGCCGATGACAGTGAATCATCTCTTGATGCGTGGATAAAAAGCGAGGATTTGGTTATGCTTCGCCGTGAGCTTGCTTTTATATCTTCGGACTATAGAAATATAATAGTTGCGTTCTATATCGAGGATAGAAAAATAAAGGATATAGCAAACAGTCTTAAGCTTCCCGAAAACACAGTAAAAACAAAGCTACTACGTGGCAGACAAATTTTGAAGGAAGGTATGAATATGGCAAGAGAATTTGGAATAAGAAGCTATAAGCCCGAAAATGTGGTGTTTGTGAATTGGTGCAGCAAATTCGGTGAAAAGGGACAGCCCTGGAGCATTCTTGAGCATCCTATGTACAAAAACATTTTTTTAGAATCATACGGAGAAGCAAAAAGCGCAGAGGAGCTTTCCTTGGAGCTTGGTATCGCTCTCCCTTATATGGAAAGTGAGCTTGAATTTCTTACAAAGGAAACATTTCTCATTAAGGAGAAAAACAAGTATATCACCTCATTCCCTATTTTGAGCAAGGAAGCGCAAATGCAGACTGAGGAGCTTTATAATGAAGGTGCAAAAAAGGTGTATTCTATTGTAACAAAGCTTTTTGATATGATTGACAAGAAGTGCAGGGAAGCAAATTATGATTATTTTGGAAAATATCAAAGCTTTGAAGAGGCAAAGTGGACACTTTTAATGATGACATTTGACCGGTTGCTAATAGGTACGTTCACTGCTGAAAAGCATGAATATCCATCACGCCCCGATAATGGAAGGTGGGAAATAATCGGATATCAGGATTATGAGCACGTAGAACCGCATTTTGTGGGCCTTCACGGAAATAATATGGGATTCAGCTCTTACCGTTTTAACTATAACAATATTTCATCAAAGACTAACGGTTGCTTGACCAAGGATAAAATCAAGACGCTTTTAAGTCTTGTTAACAGTGAAGAAAATTATGACTCTGAAACCTGTGAAATGCTTGTTACTGACGGTTATGTGCGTTATGAAAACGGAAGATATATTCCGGAGGTAGTAGTGCTTGAGAAGGACTATGAAAGCAAGATAGCAGGTCTTTTTAACGATGAGGAGAAAAAGGAAATCGAAAAAATGATATCTGAGGCTAAGGCTATACTTTCTGATGTCAGCAAAAAGGCGAGAAAAGCTTATCTTGGCGACCTTCCCACATACTATAAAAACATTGAAAGATTAGTTAATTTTGTTGCATTGAACGGTGGAGTAGACAGAGACAGAATATTTACTCTTGCAATAGAAGGTGGCTATCTTAAATATAATGATAGCATGGTAAAAGCTCTTGGCGCAGTTGTAATTAAATAAATAAAAAGAAGGCTTTTTAGCCTTCTTTTTAAATTTCTTAAAAAATTTTTATTTATGTTGAATTTTCAACATATTCTTGTGCTGAACTATGGTAAAATACGTATGAAAAGAGAAAAACTACTTAAACTAATCTAAAAAAGGTAGGGATAAAAATGAAATTTGCTTTTTTTGATGCCAAAAGCTACGATAAGCCGGCGTTTGATAAATACGGAAATGAAAACGGAATAAAATTTAAATATTTTGAAACAAAGCTTAATGAGGATACAGCCTCTCTGGCTAAGGGCTATGACGGAGTTTGTGCCTTTGTAAACGATGATTTAAGCGCACCTGTAATTGACAAGCTTTATGAGCTTGGAATTAAAATTATTGCAATGCGCTGCGCAGGCTATAATAACGTTGATATCAAACACGCCCTTGGCAAAATTCACGTTGTACACGTGCCCTCCTACTCACCCTATGCAGTAGCAGAGCATACAATGGCGCTTCTGCTTACATCGGTAAGACGAATCCATAAGGCGTATATACGTACAAAGGATTTTAATTTCAGCTTAAACGGACTTACAGGCTTTGACCTTTACGGAAAAACAGTAGGCATTATCGGTACAGGCAAAATCGGTAGAATATTTATTGATATATGCCGTGGCTTTGGAATGAAGGTAATAGCCTATGATAAGTTTCCCGCTAAGGATTCGGGCATTGAATACGTGGAGCTTGATGAAATCTTTAACCGCAGCGATATAATTTCCCTCCATTGCCCATTAACAGAGGAAACCTATCATATAATTAACAAAGAAAACATAGAGAAGATGAAGCGTGGAGTAATAATACTTAATACATCACGTGGAGCGCTTATAGATGCAGAGGCTCTTCTTGAGGGAATAAAGGGAAGAAAGCTTGGTGGAGCCTGCCTTGATGTATACGAGGAGGAATCGGATTTGTTCTTCGAGGACTTTTCGGGACATATAGTAGATGACGATACCTTGGCACGACTTATCTCAATGCCTAATGTAATAGTAACATCTCATCAGGCGTATCTTACAGAGGAGGCACTTAACAATATTGCTTCAACAACCGTTGAAAATATTCTGATGCTGAAAAACGGAGAAGCTTGCCAAAACGAGCTTTGCTATAAGTACGGAAGCGTTGTAAATTGCAAGGACGGAAAGTGCTTTTAATATTGAAATCGAATAATTTAAGTGATATAATAGAGTAAAGAAGTATCAAGGAGAAAAGGAAAATGATAATTTCAAACGATATTAAATATATAGGCGTAAATGACCGAAAGGTGGACCTTTTTGAGGGTCAGTATGTAGTGCCAAACGGTATGTGCTACAATTCCTATGCTATCATTGATGAAAAAATAGCAATTATGGACACAGTAGACACTAATTTCACCCATGAATGGCTTGATAATATTCAGAATACACTTGGAAACAGAAAGCCTGATTACCTTGTTGTTCAGCATATGGAGCCTGACCATTCTGCAAATATTGAGAATTTCGTAAAGGCATACCCCGATGTAACCGTGGTTTCCTCAGCTAAGGCATTTGCTATGATGAAGAATTTCTTCGGTACAGACTTTTCCGATAAGAGAATAGTAGTAGGAGAGGGCGATACTCTTAGCCTTGGTAAGCATACTCTTACATTCGTTACTGCACCTATGGTACACTGGCCTGAGGTTATTGTAACCTACGATAGCTATGATAAGGTTCTTTTCTCTGCAGACGGCTTCGGTAAGTTTGGCACCTATGATGCAAATGAGCCTTGGGCAGATGAGGCAAGACGCTACTATATCGGTATAGTTGGTAAGTACGGCGCACAGGTACAGGCGCTTCTTAAGAAGGCATCGGGCCTTGATATTCAGACTATTTGCCCACTTCACGGCCCCGTTCTTAAGGAAAACCTTGGATACTATCTTGGACTTTACAATACATGGTCCAGCTATCAGCCTGAGGAGGACGGTGTAGTAATCGCATATACCTCCGTATACGGCAATACAAAAAAAGCGGTTATGCTCCTTGAGGAAAAGCTTAAGGGTATGGGCTGTCCCACAGTTAAGGTATATGACCTTGCAAGATGCGATATGGCAGAGGCAGTAGCTAATGCATTCAGATATAGCAAGCTTGTTCTTGCTACAACAACCTATAATGCAGACATCTTCCCCTTTATGCGTGAGTTTATTGACCATTTGACAGAGAGAAGCTTCAGCAACCGTACAGTTGCTCTTGTAGAAAACGGAAGCTGGGCACCTCTTGCAGCAAAGGTTATGAGAGAGATGCTTGGAAAGTGCAAAAATCTCACATTTACAGACACGTCTGTCAAGATTTTGTCCGCTCTCAATACTGAAAGCACAGAGCAGCTTAATGCAATGGCAGAGGAGCTTTGCAAGGAATATATAGCAAGAAGCTCCGATACAGCTAACAAAAATGATATGACCGCTCTCTTTAATATCGGCTACGGTCTTTATGTAGTAACATCAAACGACGGCAAAAAGGATAACGGACTTATTGTAAATACAGTTACACAGGTTACAAATACACCGAACCGAGTTGCAGTAACAATAAACAAGGAAAACTACTCTCACCACATTATAAAGCAGACAGGCAAGATGAATATAAACTGCCTTACAATCGATGCACCCTTTAAGGTGTTTGAATCATTTGGCTTTGTAAGTGGAAGAAATGTAGATAAATTTGCAAATTGTGAGCCACTCCGTTCCGACAACGGTCTTGTGTTCCTGCCAAGATATATTAATTCCTTTATGTCTCTTAAGGTGGAGCAGTATGTTGACCTTGGTACTCACGGTATGTTTATTTGCTCGGTAACTGAGGCACGTGTAATCTCCGACAGAGAAACAATGAGCTACACATATTACCTTAACAATGTTAAGCCAAAGCCTCAGACGGAAGGAAAAAAAGGATACGTATGTAAAATTTGCGGTTGGGTTTACGAGGGAGAGGAGCTTCCTGAGGATATAGTTTGTCCTCTCTGTAAGCACGGCTACGCAGATTTTGAAGAAATAAAATAAAGATTGAAGGAGAAAAAATTATGAAAAAGTATGTATGTGACGTATGCGGATGGGTATACGATGAAGAAGTAGGCGACCCCGATAACGGTATTGCTCCCGGCACAAAGTTTGAGGATCTTCCCGAGGATTTTGTTTGTCCTCTTTGCGGAGTAGATAAGGACAGCTTTTCAGAAGAATAATTGATAAGAGCCTCAATTTGAGGCTCTTTTCTCTTGACAAAAAAGAAAAACAATAGTATACTTAAATAGTAAATTAACTAACAGAGGTAGAAATATGAAAACTTTATTTAAGGTGCTTGCCGTAGTTCTTGTTGCAACACTTGCATTTTCCATGATTTCCTGTGGAGAAACTCATTTCAGCGAGGAATATGTGCTTGAGGAAACAGACGATATTGTAAGAAAGATAAAGAATCACAGCTTTGTTCACGTTGCAAGAGATTTGCCCGGTATGACAGATGAGGAATTTGCTCCTGTTGAAAACGCAATTCACGTGGCAATTCACGACGGTGACTACACAATTACTCATAATAGCACAGAAAGCTTTACTGACGATGATGAAAATCTTGTATATAAAGTAAGATACACCATCACATCAGGAGTAAATTCTGTAAAGGTAGAGGTTACATATGTAGATACTCACGATGCGCTTTACAGAATAGATTTGATTGCCGAATAAAAAAAGGACACAAAATGTGTCCTTTTTCTTTTAGTTTTCAACTATTACAGGTACTATACCGCTGAAGGTGCTTTTTGCTGACAGCTTAATATTAATTGTTCCAAGTCCTGCACGAAGTCTTGTTGAAGTGGCTTGACCCTTGTATGTTTCAATTACACCGAATTCGTGCTCGTTTCCGTCAATGCTTATTTCAGTTGTCTGTCCGTTCTTTATTTTACAAACCTCTGTGCCGTCAATGTAGCAGGTAAATACAGCACTGCAGCCTACAAAACGCTTTTCTCTTTCAATTACAACTGTTCTGCGTTCAAGTGTAAGCTCTGCATTTTCTTCTGTTATGGGTGCAGGTGCTACCGGACTTTCCTTTATCTTCTTTGCCTGAAGTCCGTATTTTACAGCAGAGGCAAGAGCAAATATTCCATAAGCATGGAAAACCAAGTCAATAATAATGGTTATACCTGATTCAGCTATGTAAGGAAGCTCCATAATGATAAGCAAAAGTGTGTCAATGGAGAATAAAACAAGAGCAGCAATCATCCAACCAACACGTTTTTTTGCAAAAATGAAGCAGAGAAGATATGGAATGAGGGTAAGTGCGCCGATTATTATAAAGATAGCAACAAGAGCAGTCGATGCTTCTTCAAGGGCCACCCATGCCATTATACCAAACAGCTGTGTAATATAGGATGAGAAAAGATAGTATGAATCTGTAAATGTAATTGCAAAAAGGTTTATGAATGAAAACAGGATTATAGCAAGAAGTGAGCCCTTTGCCTGTTTATATTTCATATCACTTTGCACTTGAGAAAATGTTGCCATTGAATAGTCCTCCTTATGTTTTCTTATTTACATTATACCTTACTTGGTATATAAAGTCAATAATAATTGTATTTGCGCCAAAACATTGCAATTATACCAATTTTATGATAAAATAATAAAAAACACTAAGGGGGGATAAAATGGGACGTACAATTTCAAGTGAGGCTCAGCACGCAAGAATGATGAATCAGCCAATACCACCCCTTGTTTTAAGTATTTGCTTACCGACGGTTTTAAGTCAGCTTATTTCGGTTATCTACAATACGGCTGACACATGGTACGTTTCACAAATCAGCACAGAGGCATCTGCCGCAGTCGGTATAGTTTTCTCCCTTATGGCTATTATACAGGCACTTGGCTTTGGACTTAGCATGGGCGCAGGCAGCCTTATCAGCCGTCGTCTCGGAGAGAAGAGAAATGAGGAGGCGCATAAATACGCATCAAGCGCCTTTGCAGCTGCACTTCTTTGCGGAACGGTAATTGCCATACTTGGTCTTACATTTTTAGAGCCGCTTATGAGACTTCTTGGCTCAACACCTACCATTTTGCCCTATGCCTGCGACTACGCAAGATATATTTTAATCTGTGCGCCTATTATGTGTGCGTCCTTTGTTTTAAGTGGCACATTAAGGAGCGAGGGAGAAAGCGACCTTGCTATGTGGGGACTTTGCTCAGGCGGTATTTTGAACCTTATCCTTGACCCTGTGTTGATATTTGTGCTTAAAATGGGTATTGCAGGCGCTGCAATTGCCACAGGAATCAGCCAGACTGTCAGCTTTACAATTCTTCTTTCTGCTTTTTTAAGAGGAAAGAGCATAGTTAAGCTTAGCATAAAGCATGTAAGCAAAAGCATAAAGGACTACGGCCTTATTTTATCAACAGGCTTACCAACCATATTTAGACAGGGCCTTGCAAGTCTTGCCTCTGCAACTCTTAATATTCAGGCATCAGCCTACGGAGATGCTGCTGTTGCCGGAATGACAATTGCAAATAAGGTATATATCCTTATGAGAAATATAACTGTGGGTATCGGACAGGGCTTCAGCGCTGTTGCAGGATATAATTTCGGCGCAGGAAACAAGAAAAGAGTTAAGCAGGCATTTAAATTTACATGTCTTGTTGGCACCTGTGTATGTATTACGGTAGCTATTGTGGTGGCCTTGATTCCCGAAAATATTATGGGCTGGTTCAGAGATGACCCTGCCGTAATTGAGGCAGGTAAAAACGCACTGCTGTTTTGCTGTGCTGTTATGCCCTTTATGGCGTACTCTACCTATGTTAATCAGCTTTTACAGGGCTTGGGCTTTAAAGTAAGGGCAACTATTCTTGCCAGCTCCCGTCAGGGCATTTTCTATTTGCCCCTTATATACATCTTACCCCATTATCTTGGGTTTACGGGTGTACAGCTTACGCAGCCAATGGCAGATATGCTGACCTTGCTTGTTGCAGCCCCCTTCCAGATTCATTTCTTCAAAAAATATCTTAAGGAAAGCGAGGAGTAGCCCTCGCTTTTCCTTTTACTTCATTGACAAATAATTGATATATATGATATACTAAAGTGTAGAATAATATTGAGTGAGGCTGGTATGAAAATAAGCACATATAATATTTGCAAGAACGGTATAAGTGACTGCACCCTTGTCTTTATTTCCGATTTGCACGGATATGATAATACAAAAATATTAAATGAAATAGATAAAATTTCCCCAAACGCTGTTTTAATCGGTGGAGATATAGTTCATGATAACAAAAATTACAAGACGGGTATAGAATTTTTGCACCTCTGCGCTAAAAAATACCCTACATTTTGTAGCATTGGCAACCATGAAATGAAGCTTGATTTTGATATTAAGCCTATGATAAGGGAGAGCAGGGCAACCTTACTTGATAATGAATTTGCCCAGTTTTATGGCCTTAAAATCGGTGGCCTTACAACAGGGTATGGGCACGGTGAAAAGCAGGGTAGAAACAAGCGCACTCCAAGACCTAATGTTGAATTTGTGGAGCGCTTTGCTAAGGAAGATGGCTATAAAATACTTTTGTCTCACCACCCCGAATATTATGAAAGATATCTTAAGGACAAAAATGTTGACCTTATTTTATCGGGTCATGCCCATGGCGGACAATGGAGAATTTTTGATAGAGGCGTCTTTGCCCCCGGACAGGGTATCTTCCCCAAATACACATCGGGAATGTATGATAAAAAGCTTATAGTAAGCCGTGGACTTGGCAATCCACACCTTATTCCGAGAATAAATAACAGTAATGAAATAATAGTTTTGAATTTTAAAGGCGAGGAAAAATAAAATGGCAAAATGGATATGGTACCCGGGAGATTTTGAAATTTATCACAGCGTTCTTCTCCATAACAGAAGAAGAACTGCAGGTACATATAATAATCTTAACACAGGCAAGAGGGAAACTAACAGCGCATACCACAAGCCTATGTGGAGGGTAGACGGACCCCGTCACGACTGCGCACTTTTTAAAAAGGCTACAATTACAAAGCCTGAAGCTATTGAGTTTTTTGCAAATACAGAAAGCGCAACCTTGTCAGTAAACGGCAAGTATCACACCCCCGGATGTAAAATCCAGCTTGAGCCCGGTGAATACAGAGTAAAGGTAATGGGCTTTAAGGACGGAGGCTTCCCCTGCTTTTACTGTAAGGGCGAAACCTTCGCTACCGACGAAAGCTGGAGCGTAATGGATTTTGATAAGGAGGGGGCAAAGGCAGGCTGTAATGAGCTTTATACTGAGCCCACCGACAACCCTGAAATTTTCAAGTTTTCATATAAAAAAGTGGACCCTGTGGACATAAAACAGGTAAACGGAGGCACTCTTTACGATTTCGGTAAGGAAAGCTTCGGTAAATTGGTTCTTCACAATGTAGAGCCAAAAAATACAAGCGTGTTTATTTCCCTTGGTGAAACCGTGGAGGAGGCGTTGGATACAGAGTATTCCGTAGTAGTTCTTAACGCAAAGGTGGAAAACGGAAATGCTATTTGTGAAAGCAGCGCATTAAGATACGCTTTTATTCCGGACCAAAGCATTAATCTTCAGCTTTATCTTGATTTTGAGTATCTTGATATTGAGGATATAGCTACATTTAAGTGCAATGACGAAAAAATCAATAAGCTTTGGAATATTTGCGCATACACTCTTCATCTTAATATGCGTGAGGGCTTCTTTGACGGCATCAAGCGTGATAGATGGGTATGGAGTGGCGACGCATATCAAAGCTACTTTGTAAATTATTACCTTACAAGAGATAAGGATACGGTAAGAAGAACTATCCGTATGCTAAGAGGCAAGGACCCGATTACACAGCATATAAATACCATTACCGACTATACGTTCTATTGGATTTGCTCAATTTGGGACTATTATTTCTTTACAGGCGATACTGATTTTGTTAAGGAAATTTATCCCGATATGCTTTCATTCCTTGAGTTTGTCGAGAAGCGACTTTCAGATGACGGAATGTTTACTACACGCCGTGGCGACTGGGTATTTATTGACTGGGCTAAGTTTGACAGCAAGGAGGGGCCCCTCTGTGCTGAGCAAATGCTCCTTTCCCACGCATATTCAGCTATGTCAAGCTGTGCTGACCTTGTGGGTGATGAAAAAATGTCAGCTCACTGCAAGGAAAGGGCAGAATACGTTAGAAATAAGGTTAACGAGCTTTACTGGGATGAGGGTAAGGGCGCCTTTGTAGACGATTATACCTCAGGCAGAAGAAACGTAACAAGACATGCAAATATTTTTGCATTGCTCTTTAATCTTACAACCGAGGAAAGAAAAGCAAGCATTATAAAGAATGTAATTTATAATAAGGAAATTGCTCCCATTACAACACCGTATTTTGAGTTTTATGAGCTTGATGCTATGTGTGCAATCGGCGATTTTAAATACGTTACCGATATGCTGAACAGCTACTGGGGTGGTATGCTTGATCTTGGAGCTACATCTATCTGGGAGGAATTTGACCCCCGAATGAGTGGCACACAGCATTACTCAATGTACGGTGACAGATACGGTAAGAGCCTTTGTCATGCTTGGGGTGCATCTCCCATTTATATTCTTGGCAAATATGCTCTTGGCGTAAGACCTACATCTGCCGGCTATAAGACCTTTGATGTTGTACCTAGCCTTATGTGCTACAATAATATTGAGGGCGCAGTTCCCGTTCTTGACGGATATGTTAAGGTGAAAATGGACAAGGCCGGCATCACCGTTTTGACAGACAGAGACGGAGGCACTCTTAAGATGAATGGCAGAGAATATAAGCTTGAAAAGGACAAGGAGCTTACAGTAAATTTAGAGTAAAAGAGGTGAAAATATGAGGGACGCTGTATCTACACAGCTGATGCGTGATAGCGATAAGGCTACTATTGACAGCGGTGTAAGCGGTATTGAGCTTATGCATAGGGCAGCACTTGGTGTGTACAATAGCGTAAAATGGCAGGATAGCATTGCTATTGTGTGTGGCAGTGGAAATAACGCAGGCGATGGCTATGCCCTTGCGCTTATCTTAAAGGATAGGGGCTATAACCCCCATATTATAACCTTAAGCGATAAATGCTCTCCCGACGGAGAATATTATCTGAATTTATGCAAAAAGGAAAAAATATCCACACTCCCCTGGGAGAAAACAGATATTTCAGAGTATAAAATCATAGTTGACTGTATATTTGGTACAGGCTTTCGCTCTGTGCCTACGGGAATCTATGCTGAGGCAATAAGCAGTATTAATAACAGTAATGCGTACGTTGTCAGCGTAGACATAAACAGCGGCTTAAACGGAGATAACGGAATGACAGCCCTGGCTGTAAAATCCAATCTTACTGTATCTATCGGTACACTTAAAGCAGGCTTGCTTCTTAATATGGCTAAGGACTATATAAAGGAGCTTGTAAATTGGGATATCGGTATTGAAATTATTGAAAAGCCCTACCACGTAATAGAGGAAAGTGATGTATCATACGTGCTTAAGGATAGAAAAAGCTTTTCAAATAAGGGGGATTTCGGGTATGTAGCACTAATAGGTGGCTGCACCGAGTATTCCGGTGCTGTAAAGCTGTCTAATCTTGCCCTTGCATCACTAAAAACAGGTGCAGGAGTGTCTAAATTAGCTACTGCAAGAAGCTTATATCCCTCAGTTTCGCCATTCCTTGTTGAAAGCACATTTTATCCCCTTAGCGACAAAAAGGGACATATTAAATATAAAAGAAAAGAAATTGACGGCCTTTTGCGTGGAGTTCGTGCTGTTGCAATCGGTATGGGCATAGGAAATAGTAAGGATGCTTACAGAATTATCGCTCACATACTGAAAAATTATGAAATGACCGTAATTATTGATGCCGACGGGCTTAACTCCATAGCTACATACGGCATTGATATATTAAAGGAAACAAAATGCAGCATTGTGCTTACCCCTCACCCAAAGGAGCTTGAGCGTCTTTTTGGTGTATGCGTTAAGGATATTCTTTCCGACCCTATTAATAATGCGGTAGCCTTTGCAAGGGAATACGGAGTAACACTTCTTTTAAAGGGTACAGCCACAGTAGTTACAGATGGGGAAGAGGTATATATATCCAATTCCGGCTGTAGTGGTATGGCAACGGCAGGAAGCGGAGATGTGCTATCGGGAATTGTTCTTGGTATCTGTGCGCAGAACCCTGTTAAAGAGGAGCTTACCCTCAACGTTGCAGCAGCTGCTTACCTTAACGGTAAGGCAGGAGAAATAGCAGAGAAATCGACTAATGAAATAAGCATGACGGCTCTTGATACCGTAAATGCAATCGGAAAGGCGATATCGGAAATAAAGAAACCGTCATAGTTAGATAAAATGACGAATATTTATTCAAAAAACCAAGTTTTTTTAGAATATTTTGCAAAAACCTATTGACATTGATGTGCCGTTCTGCTAAAATCATAGTATGTTTTTTAAAAAAGCGCTTGAGTAAAAAGGAGTACGGTACAAAAAGTCTGCAGAGAGTTGCCGTTTGGTGCGAGGCAATGAGGAGTATGTGCCCGAAATACATTTTATTAGCTGCATGTTGAACTTAAGTAGGCATGACGGGTACGACCGTTACATCGTTAAGGCATGATAGTGCCTAAGGAGGCTTGAATCGTAAGATTTGGCGAAGCAGAGTGGTATCACGATATTTATCGTCCCTGTATTTATTGCAGGGACGTTTTATTTTTTGATTGCATCGGCTATGCCGTGTAATATAAATCAGTTTACAATTATTTTTGGAGGAAAAGATAATGAAAAAGATATTATCTCTCGTAATGGCAGTATTGCTCGTATGCGGTATGTGCCTCTCATTCGTATCCTGCGGTGGAAACGCAGATTTCACAGTTGGCGTTGCTCAGCTTGCACCTCATCCTGCGCTTGATGCAGCTACACAGGGCTTTATGGATGCCCTTGAGGAAGAGCTTGCTAAGGAAGGCAAGACAGTTAAGTTCGTTGTTCAGAATGCAGGCGGTGAAATCTCTGCTTGTCCCGGTATTGTAGGCTCCTTTGTTGCTAACGGATATGACCTTATCCTTGCAAATGCTACACCTGTTCTTCAGGCAGCTAAGAGCGCTACATCTACTATTCCGATTCTTGGTACATCAGTAACAGAGTACGGCGTTGCTCTCGGTATTACAAACTTTACAGGTACAGTAGGTACTAACATTTCCGGTACATCTGACCTTGCTCCTCTTACAGAGCAGGCACAGATGATGATTGACACACTCGGTCTTAAGAGCGGTGATAAGGTAGGTCTTCTTTACTGCTCTGCAGAGGCTAACTCTATCTATCAGGTAGCAGTAGTTAAGGCATACATTGCAGGTAAGGGTATTACATGCACAGAGTACGCATTTGCAGACTCCAATGACCTTTCCTCTGTTGTAACAAAGGCAGCAAGCGAGTGCAAGGCTATCTATGTTCCCACAGACAACACAGTAGCTGATAACACAGGCATTATCAAGAATGCTTGCATGGCTAAGAAGGTTCCCGTATTCGCAGGCGAAGAGGGTATTTGCTCCGGCTGTGGCTACGCAACACTTTCTATCGACTACTACAACCTTGGTAAGACAACAGGCGCTATGGCTGCTAAGATTCTTCTTGGCAAGGCTCATATTGAGGATATGGCTATCGAATACGATGCAAATCCCACAAAGAAATACAATAAGGAAATTTGCGATGCACTTGGTATCGACACAGCTAAGCTTGAGGCTGCAGGATACGTTGCAATCAGCAAATAATAGGATATAAAATGGCTTTTATAAACGCTTTACCTTACGCAGTAGCTCAGGGACTTATCTGGGGTATTATGGCTATCGGCGTATTTATCACCTACAAGGTTCTTGATATTGCCGACCTTACAGTTGACGGCTCCCTTGCTACAGGCGGCGCTGTATTTATAGTTCTTAATGCTGCAGGCGTTCCCACAATTCTGGGTCTTCTTATCGCCTTTTTAGCAGGCTGTCTTGCAGGCTTTGTTACAGGAATTATGCACACTGCATTCGGCATTCAGCCCATTCTTGCAGGTATCCTTACCCAGCTTATGCTTTGGTCCATTAACTTTAAAATCATGGGCAGATCAAATCAGCCTCTCTCCAATGAAACCTTTGTTACAATGAATATTGAGCGTCTTGGCTTTACAATTACATGGATGCTTCTTATCTGTGTTGGCATAGTTGCGCTTCTGTATTTCTTCTTCGGAACAGAGCTTGGATGTGCAATCCGTGCTACAGGTAACAACGAAAGCATGAGTAAGGCGCAGGGCATTAATGTAAGCTTCAATAAGGTTCTCGGTCTTATGCTTTCAAACGGTCTTGTAGCTCTTTCAGGTGCCTTCCTCGCACAGTATAACGGAGCAGCAGACATTAAGATGGGCGCAGGCGCTATCGTAATCGGCCTTGCAGCCATCGTAATCGGCACAACAGTTATTTCCAAGCTTACAAGCAACTTTGCTTTAACTCTTACAGGTACAGTTATAGGCGCTATTGTTTACTTCTCAATCTATCAGTTTGTAGTAAACCTTAACGTAGACTCCAACCTTCTTAAGATGCTTTCAGCAGTAGTAGTATTTATCTTCCTTGCAGCTCCTTATGTAAAGAAGAACTATTTCCATAATATTAAATTTAAGAAAAAGGTAGCAGAGGTTGCCTCTAGCGTGGAAGGAGGTAAGGATAATGCTTGAAATTAAAAACGTATCTAAAACCTTTAATCCCGGTACAGTAAATGCTAAAACAGCCTTAAACGGACTTAATCTTGTTCTTGAGGACGGCGATTTCGTAACCGTAATCGGTGGTAACGGTGCAGGTAAGTCTACAATGCTTAACGCAATTGCAGGTACATGGCACGTTGACGAGGGCTCTATTATCATCGACGGTGAGGATGTAACCAATATGCCCGAATATAAGAGAGCTAAGCTTCTTGGCAGAGTATTCCAGGACCCTATGATGGGTACAGCAGCAGGAATGCAGATTGACGAAAACCTTGCTATCGCTTCAAGAAGAGGTAAAAGACACTCTCTTCGTTGGGGTGTAACTAAGGAGGAAAGAGAGGAGTACAGAAAGCTTCTTACCCCCTTAGGACTTGGACTTGAGGACAGACTTACATCAAAGGTAGGACTTCTTTCCGGCGGTCAGCGTCAGGCAGTTACGCTTCTTATGGCTTCACTTAATAAGCCGAAGCTTCTTCTCCTTGATGAGCATACAGCAGCTCTTGACCCTAAGACAGCAGCTAAGGTGCTTGAAATCACCGATAAGATAGTAACAGAAAACAAGCTTACAACCCTTATGATTACACATAATATGAGAGATGCCATCAAGCACGGCAACCGTCTTATTATGATGCACGAGGGACATATTATTATTGATGTAAAGGGTGAAGAGAAGAAGAACCTTACAGTTGAGGACCTTCTTGAAATGTTCACCAAGGCAAGCGGTAACGAATTTGCCAATGACAGAGCAATGCTTGCAAAATAATATAAACAAAAAGCACACTTCAGCCGAAGTGTGCTTTCTTTTTATTTCTTCATTTCTATAAGGTACATAAACATTTCTGCTGCGTGCCAGGAATGAGGAGCGCCGCACTTATTTTTTGCGTATTCCTCACTGAGAGGAGCAATATCTGGATAATTAGCCTCAGAGGCACAGATTTCCCAGCTCATAGGATACTTGATTTCAAGCAAGCCTTCGTCAATGGGCTCATTGTTGAAATGACGTACTGCCCACCAAAGATAGGGATACCACTCATCATATCTGTTCTCAAATGGAGTTTCGGTTTCCACCTCTGATTTATCCATCCAGAACATTCTTGCATAGCTGTCAAATTCTTTTGGAATCTTAATAAAGTCCGTATCAATACCAAGCTTGGAAAGACCGTATTTCAGCCACAGGGTAGAGTATATTTCGTGGTGATTGTAATCTGTAATGCCTGTAAGACAGCCATTAACCGTAATTCTCTTCGCTTCCTCAACCAAGGATTTAACAACAGGGTCATTCTTATCCTTGAAGAAGGAGAGAATAAATGCAAGCTGACCAAGATTGTCGGGCTCACAGTTGCCCTTGTTGTTTCTGTCGTAAAGGTCGGTAACTGAGGTTGCCCAGGGCTTAAGTAAATCTATATTGCCTGTCTTTTCAAGAACAAGTGCCATCATAGCGCCGTCTCTGTACCATGGCTTGTGGTAAACATAGAAGTTAGGCACGGGAAGAATACCGTAAAAGCTTATAAGAATCTCATGGTGGAGTATTCTTAGCTGCTTATCATACTTGTATTCCTTGAAATCAGGTAAATTAAGCTTGGATTCTGCTATACAGGTGTCATTTACGTACACTCCCTCGGAGTTTTCGTATATCTGAACGGTAGAGCCGTCATCAAGAGTAAGTACAACCCTGTACTCGTCAAAATAGAAGTCTTCTTTTGCTACATTCCAGCTGTAAAGCACGGAATTTTCCATAACGGTAGTTAATTTTCCGTCCTTATACACCATTTTCTCTCTATGACCCATGCCAAAGAGGTAAAATTGCTTTTCGGGTTTAATCATCGGCTTTTACCTTATTTATCAAATATTTTAAGTCCGGCTGTGTCGGATACGGGGAGAGAGAATACAATTGTATGTGCATCTGTGTGAGGACCTGCACCGTCAACAATTGCACTCATAATGTTTTTCTTGTTTTCAGAGGAGGAAACAATATAAATCATTTCTTTTTCGTCAGCAAGTGTAAGGCCAAAGAACTTTGCATACTTGGCGCCTGTGCCCTTAGCGTGAACAACAGTTCCGCCGGCAGCGCCTGCCTGTCTTGCAGCCTCCATAACCTTTTCTGTATATCCGTTTTCGCAAATACCGATTATAAGCTCAGTTTGACACTGTGTCATATCTTTAACCTCGTTTTCTGTTTCATCATTCTGGTGGTGATCCGCAAATGCCTCAAGGGCACGCTTGCCTGCAATGCTTGTTAAGGGAATGCTGACAGCAATTCCACGGTTAGGCAAATCAATTGCCATCTCCTTTGTCAGCCCCTTAAGAAGCTCATTCTTTTTATTTTCGGTAACGACAGAGTAGTGCGCTGTTTTTAAGCTTTCCTCAACTCCGAAGAGGTCGAGTATATGCTTTTTTGCAGTACCGTGACAGGGTGTGCTGTAAACAATGGGAATTTCCTTAAGCTTGAAAAATTCTTCGAATTCCTTTTCGTCCTCACGGTTTGTAATTGTTAAGAATAAGTACATTTTTTGCATATGCTCACCTCCTTAGAAGTCAATAATTTCATTATCAATATAGTTGGCAGATGTGGTAGTAAATTCCATGGTGCTTTCCATAGAATTGTCCACAGGAGTGTCGATAATCTCTGTGGATTCTTCCATTTTCATAGCCTCAGCAGCTTCAGCCTTCTTAAGCTTGATCTTGTAAATAACACCAAGAATCTGAATTGCGATAAGAGGTGTCATAGCTACCATAGCTACAGTACCGAATGCGTCGGTAACCACGTTATTTTCCATAGCGGTACAAATGCCTATTGAGAAGGGAAGAAGGAAGCAGGCTGTCATAGGACCGGATGCAACTCCACCGGAGTCAAAGGCTATAGATGTAAAGATATCGGGAACAAAGAATGTAAGAACAAATGCGATTATATATCCGATAAGCAAGGGATACATTATGGAAATACCGGTAAGCGCTCTTAAAATTGCAATGCCAACAGAAATTGCAACACCGATTTCAAGTGCAAAGCCAAGAGCCTTTTTGGGAATAGCGCCTGAGGTTACGTCCTCAACCTGCTTCTGAAGAATCTGTACAGCAGGCTCCGCAGCCACAATAAAGAAGCCGATTAGCATACCGATGGGAATTGCCACAAAGGCATAACTCGAGCCACCTAAGTATTCACCGATAAGATAGCCTGCGGGCATAAAGCCTACATTTGCGCCTGTAAGGAAAAGGACAAGGCCGAAATATGTATAAAGGACACCGATAAGAATTTTTGCGATCTTACTCTTTGAAAGAGGCTTCGTAAATGCCTGATATACAAGGAAGAATGCAACTATGGGAAGAAGCGCCTTTGCGATTTCAAGGAAATAGGTGGGGAAGGATTTTATATAGCTTAAGCCAAACTCACGGGAGTTTTCAAACTTAAGAATTTCAAACAGCTCACCGCTGCTTCCCTCGCTGCCGCAGATAAGACCGAGGATAAGAACAGCTGCAATAGGACCGACAGAGCAAAGGGCAACAAGACCGAAGGAGTCGCCACTACCCTTGGAGTCGTATCTGATTGATGATACACCAACACCAAGCGCCATAATAAAGGGAACGGTCATAGGACCTGTTGTAACTCCGCCTGCGTCAAAGGCAATAGCCCAGAAATCGGGGCTTACGCAGAATGCAAGTCCGAATACGATAACATAGAAGAACATAAGTAAATATTTAAGCTTGATACCGAAGATTATACGGAGCATTGCAATTATAAGGAACACACCCACACCGCCGGAAACACTGAGAATTAAGGCAAAGGAGGGAATAGAGGGGGCATACTTTGCAAGTATCTGAAGGTCAGGCTCTGACATTGTAATCATAGCACCCACAATAAAGGAAAGGATCACAATAAGCCAGATCTTTTTTGATTTTGTCATCTGTGCGCCAACATATTCACCCATAGGTGTCATAGAAATCTCTGCACCCAGCGAAAACAGTGCTATACCGACAATAATCATAACTGCGCCGAAAATAAAGGATGTAAAACTTGATACATCAATAGGCGCTATAGTAAAGCATAGGACTAAGATAATCAGAGATACGGGCAATACCGAGAAAACAGATTCCTTCAGCATATGCTTAAAGACTGTTTTGTGCTTATTTTTGAACATTTTCTTCTCCAAATCTATCTAAACGTAATACGTGTTTTTTATTAATTATAACAAATTTTCGGGGTATAATCAACCTTAAAATGTGAAATCATTAAAATTTAATCAACTGTAGCCCATATGCTTGACACTACGCGCGTTTTTTGTTATAATTAAATAATAGAGAAATAGTGTTTTTCCGAGGTAACCCATATGTTAGAGATTTCAAAAAAGACCAACCTGCTTGAGCAGGATACATATAAATATCAGCTTCAGGATATTCCCGATCCTAATTTATACAGGGATATTTACAGCTATGAGGACGTACCGAGAATCCCATTTAACCACAGACGTGTTCCTATCAATATGCCTAGGGAAATCTGGATTACCGATACAACCTTCCGTGACGGACAGCAGTCTATGGAGCCATATACTGTTGAGCAGATAGTTGAGCTTTATAAGCTTCTTTCCCGTCTTGGCGGACCTAAGGGTATTATCCGTCAGACCGAATTCTTTGTTTACAGCAAAAAGGACAGAGAGGCAATTGCAAGATGTCAGGATTTAGGGCTTAAGTTCCCCGAAATCACCACCTGGATAAGAGCAAACAAGGAGGACTTTAAGCTTGTTCACGATCTTGGTATTGCGGAAACAGGCATACTTGTAAGCTCCTCCGACTATCATATTTTCAAGAAGCTTAAGATGAGCCGTGCAGAGGCTATGAAAACATACCTTTCTGCAGTTTACGATGCCTTTGAGGCAGGTATCCGTCCAAGATGTCATCTTGAGGATATCACAAGAGCAGACTTTTACGGCTTTGTAGTTCCCTTTGTAAACGAGCTTGAAAAAATGGCAGAGGATGCAAAGATCCCAGTTAAGATAAGAGCCTGTGATACAATGGGCTACGGTGTTCCTTATCCCGAGGTTGCGCTTCCACGAAGCGTGCCGGGTATCATCTACGGCTTACAGCAGTATTCCGACGTCCCCAGTGAGCTTCTCGAGTGGCACGGTCATAATGACTTTTATAAGGCAGTAACAAATGCAGGCGCAGCATGGCTTTACGGTGCATCGGCAGTAAACTGCTCACTTCTCGGTATAGGCGAGAGAACAGGTAATATTCCTCTTGAGGCTATGGTGTTTGAGTATGCCGGCTTTAAGGGCACCTTTGACGGAATGGATCCTACTGCTATTACCGATATAGCAGATTATTTCCACAACGAAATGGGATACAGAATCCCACCGATGACTCCCTTTGTAGGAAGCAACTTTAACGTTACCCGTGCAGGTATCCACGCTGACGGACTTATGAAGGATGAGGAAATTTACAATATTTTTGATACAAAGAAAATTCTTAACCGTTCTGCAGGCGTTCTTATCACAAAGACATCCGGCCTTGCGGGAATTGCATACTGGATCAACGAGCATTATCGCCTTAAGGGAGAAAAGGTTGTTGACAAGCGCAGTCCTCTTGTTATTGCCATTAAGGAATGGGTAGACGAGCAGTACGAGGCAGGAGAAAGACAGAACTTCGTTTCTGACGGTGAGCTTGAATTTCTTGTTGAAAAATTTAACAAAGAGGGCTCATTAAAATAAGGAGGCAAAAATGGGACTTACAATAGCACAGAAAATTATTAAGGAGCATCTGGTTTCAGGCGAGATGAAGGTGGGTGAGGAAATCGCCCTTCGCATAGACCAGACTCTTACACAGGACGCAACAGGCACTATGGCATATCTTGAATTTGAGTCCATAGGCATTGAAAGAGTGAGAACTAAGCTTTCTGTTGCGTACATAGATCACAACACACTTCAGTCAGGCTTTGAAAATGCAGACGACCACAGATATATTCAGTCTGTGGCTAAGAAATACGGCATCAGATTCTCACGTCCCGGTAACGGCATCTGTCATCAGGTTCATCTTGAACGCTTTGGTGTTCCCGGTATGACTCTTATCGGCTCTGACAGCCACACTCCCACAGCAGGTGGTATCGGTATGCTCGCCATGGGCGCAGGCGGACTTAACGTTGCAGTAGCTATGGGTGGCGGTGAATACTACATCAAGATGCCTAAGATGTTCAAGGTTAACCTTACAGGCAAGCTTCAGCCTTGGGTAAGCGCAAAGGATGTAAGCCTTGAGATACTCCGTATCCTTTCCGTTAAGGGTGGCGTTGGCGCTATCATTGAATGGGGCGGAGAGGGTATAAAGACACTTTCTGTTCCCGAGCGTGCTACTATTACAAATATGGGCACAGAGCTTGGTGCAACTACATCAATCTTCCCATCTGACGAAATTACAAAGGCCTTTCTTGAGGCTCAGGGCAGAGGAGACTCTTACGTTCCTCTTGAAAGCGACCCTGATGCTGTCTACGACAGAATAATAGACATCAACCTTTCCGAGCTTAAGCCACTTCTTGCTTGTCCTCATAGTCCCGATAATATTAAGAGCGCTGAAGAGCTTAGGGACGTTAAGGTGGATCAGGTATGTATCGGCTCCTGCACCAACTCATCACTTCGTGATATGTTAAGAGTTGCCAAGATGCTTAAGGGCAAGAAGATAGACGATAGCGTAAGCTTGTCAGTATCCCCCGGCTCCAAGCAGGTTCTTTCCATGCTTGCTGACTGTGGTGCGCTTTCCGATATCCTTGCATCAGGCGCACGCGTGCTTGAGTGCGCATGCGGACCCTGTATCGGTATGGGCTTCTCCCCCAACTCTGCAGGTGTATCTCTCCGTACCTTCAACAGAAACTTTGAGGGCAGAAGCGGTACAAAGGATGCCAAGGTATACCTTGTATCTCCCGAGGTTGCCGTTGCATCAGCTCTTACAGGCTACATCACAGACCCCAGAACTCTCGGCGAGTATGAGGAAATCGAAATGCCCGATGAGTTTAAGATTGATGACAGCGCAGTAGTAATGCCCGCTTCCCCCGAGGAGGCAAAGAGCATTGAGGTTCTCCGCGGACCTAACATCAAGCCCTTCCCCGAAACACATCCCCTTGAAAACGAAATTACAGCTAATCTTACACTTAAAGTTGGTGATAACATTACCACAGACCATATTATGCCCGCAGGCGCAAAGATTCTTCCTTACCGTTCCAATATTCCGTTCCTTTCAAAGTTCTGCTTTGCGGTATGTGACGAAAATTTTGCTACACGTGCATTAGAATTTAAGTCAAATATCATTGTCGGTGGCTCAAACTACGGTCAGGGCTCATCAAGAGAGCATGCTGCACTTGTACCTCTTTACCTTGGTGTTAAGGCAGTAATTGCAAAGAGCTTTGCAAGAATCCACACAGATAATCTTATCAATGCAGGTATTCTTCCCCTTACCTTTGCAAACCCCGACGATTACGATAAGCTTAATCAGGATGATACCCTTGTACTTGAAAATCTTTACGAGGGTATGAAGAACGGCAAGATTGTATTAAAGGTTCGTGATATGGAAATTCCCCTTGAATATAATTATACTGACCGTCAGACTGAGATTATAAAGAAGGGTGGACTCTTGGCGTACACTAAGGGTGAATAATCAAGTAATCTTAGGCACTACTAAATCATATATTAAAAATAAGAAATAAAGAGGAGAAAAAACATGGCACTTTCTGAAAAAATTCTTAAAACCTATGAGCTTTGGCGCACAAACGAGTTTTTTGACAAGGCTACAAGAGACGAGCTTAATGCTGGCCTTGACGAAAAGGAAATCGAGGATCGCTTCTGGAGAGATCTTGAATTCGGTACAGGTGGACTTCGTGGCGTAATGGGCGCAGGCACCAACCGTATGAACAAGTACATTATCAGAAAAGCTACTCGTGGCTTTGCAAATTATCTTCTTGACAAATATGGCAAGGATGTTTCAAAGGGTGTTGCCATCGGCTACGACTCAAGAAACAATTCCGACTCATTTGCACTTGAGGCAGCTCTCGTTATGGCAGCAGTAGGTATCCCTGCACACCTTTACGACGAGCTTGAGCCCACTCCTGTTCTTTCCTTTACAGTAAGAGAGCTTGGCTGTGTTGGCGGTATCGTAGTTACAGCCAGCCACAACCCCAAGGAATATAACGGCTACAAGGTATATGACGAAACAGGCTGTCAGGTTCTTATTGACGATGCAAATAAGATTATTTCTTACGTAAACGCAATTGAGGATATTACAGCAATTCCCGTAGCAGATGAAAAAGAGGCAAGAGCAAAGGGCCTTGTTAAGTCTGTATGTCCTTGTGTGCTTGATGCATTCTGTAACGCAGTTAAGTCACAGGCTCACGATATCGGAGAGAAGAGTGCAAAGATTGTATACTCACCTCTTCACGGTACAGGTAATGTTCCCGTACGCAGAGTTCTTGCAGATCTTGGCTACGATGTAACAGTAGTTAAGGAGCAGGAAATCAAGGACGGTAACTTCCCCACAGTAATTTCACCCAACCCCGAAAATGCTGAGGCGCTTGCCATCGGCTGTAAGCTTTGTGAGGAAATCGGCGCTGATATTATGCTCGGTACTGACCCTGACTGTGACCGTGTAGGTATCGCAGTTAACACAGGTAAGGGCATGAAGCTCTTTACAGGTAACCAGGTTGGCGCACTCCTTGTTGATTACGTAATCAAGATGAACAAGGATAAAATCAATGACAAATCCACTGTTATAAAGACTATTGTAACAAGTGAGCTTGGCGCACAGATTGCTAAGCTTAACGGCTGCAAGATTATTGAGGTTCTTACAGGCTTTAAGTTCATCGGTGATAAGATGAATATGTTTGAAAAGGAAAATAACGGTGAGTACGTTATCGGTTACGAGGAAAGCTACGGCTACCTTGTTGGCACACACGCAAGAGATAAGGACGCTGTTGTAGCATCTATGCTTATTTGTGAGATGGCATCCTACTACAAGAATCAGGGCAAGACACTTGTAGATGTTATGAATGATATCTATGCAAAGTACGGCTACTATCTTGATAAGCTTGATTCCTTTACACTTAAGGGCATTGACGGCATTGAAAAGATTCAGGGTATTATGAAGGCTATGAGAGAGGCAGGCGCATCTCTTATTGACGGTATCGTAACAGTTTACGACTATGAAAAGGGCGTTGACGATCTTCCTAAGAGTGACGTTCTTAAGTTCGTATTTGCAGACTCCTCATGGATTGCTATCCGTCCCTCAGGCACAGAGCCTAAGATTAAGGTTTACTACTCTGTAAGAGGCGAAAACGAGGCAGACGCATCTAAGGTTCTTGAAGCAAGAAGAACTGTCATTAACAAAATTATCGAAGGCTAAAATAAAAAAATCCCCGACACGTGTCGGGGATTTTTATTGTTTAAAACTTACCAAGCAGAATGTTTTTTAGTTCCTCAGAGAGGATTTTTCTGTTGTCGTCATCAACTAAGCTGAAGCGATTGCCGTCATTAGGTGTGCTAAGATAGTTCCAGACGCAGTAGGGAATATGATTTTCCTTAAGGAAGGAAATAACATCCCTAAACCAAGCCATTCGCCATTCCAGCTTTGCATGACGGATAGTGCCGAATTCTCCACACCAGAGAATTGCATTTGGATGCTCACTTATAAATTTTTTAGCAGGAAACATAACGTCATACATATATTTTTTATCCATTATGTCGTAGCCCGTGTACGCATCGTCCCTGTTATATGCTAATTTATAAAAATCCTTATAGCGCTGAATATCACCGGGGTAGGGCATATCTCTGTTGTAAAAGCAATGCTTATTCTGAAGTACGCCACGCTGATGTGTGAACTCTGAGGGATCGTACATATGGAATGTATAAATTACGTTTTCATCATCAAAGGTACGAAGGTCCTTAAGGTAGTACACATTATTCCAACAGATAGAACCGATAATAATTCTTCTTTCCTTGTTATGCTTACGAAGTGCCTTGATAGTTCTTCCTGCAAGGTCATTCCAAAGCTCCGGGTCAACATCTGTCACCTCATTAAGAAGCTCAAATACAATATTTGGCTTGTGGGACAGCATTCTTTCAATATCTGTCCAAAGCTTAATAAAGTTCTTTTGAAGCTTACGGTCCTGCATTAAGGAAACAGGCTCATTTACATCGCAGTAATTACCGATAGCCTTGTGAAGATTCAACACAATATTAAGGTGATATTTTTCACACCATTCAATAAAGCTGTCAATAAGCTTAAGTATCTCAGGACGGTAGCTTCCGTATCCGTCCTCTATTACAATCTGGTCAAAGCCAAGACGGATATGGTCAAAGCCCATGGAGGCAATATATTCAATATCCTTTTCGGTAATATAGGAGCTAAAGTGCTCAAAATCGCCTACCGTCATGATTTTTTTCTGCTCTTCATCAAGCACGTGGAAGCGCTTGTAGTTGGTAAGCCAACCGCCGATGCCCATTCCACACTCAAAGCCCTTAAATCTTTTCATCAAAGCAAATCCTCATTATAAACGGCACGGCAGCCACCGATAAACTTAGGGCGTACTCTTGCGCAAATTATATTTGCCTCACCGATTTTGCTTACAGAAAGACGTACAGGAACAGCCACACGCTTAAGGTGCATACCGATAAGGGTACCACCGATATCAATACCTGCGTCAGCCTTGATTTCCTCAACCACACAGGGCTGAGAAAAGCTCTTATACGCAACTGTGGCAAGGGAGCCACCTGCCTTTTTCTGAGGCACAACATTTACATATTCGGCATAGGGTACAGCGGATTTTTCGGTTACGATAGCACGGTTAAGATGCTCACAGCACTGAACGGCAAGATAAATGCCACGCTCCGAAAGAACAGACATAATTCCCTCAAAAAGAACCTCTGCTGTATCAGGGTCGGAATTTGTACCGATTTTAGAGCCGACTACCTCACTTGTAGAGCAGCCTACAACAAAAATATCCCCTTTTTTTAGCTTTGCAATATCACACAGCTCTGCTACTGCAGTAGCTACCTGAGCTTTAATATCCATATCATCAACTCCTTTTTAAACATTTTAACACTATGTATAAAAAATGTCAACATTTTTACACTTGTTAAAGATTTATTCACATTTATAATGTATACTATATGTGGAAATATATATTTAAGGAGTTTATATAAATGGCTAAACTTAACAATCTTAAAAATTCAGTAGGAGTTAAAGGCCCCGTTCTTACAATCGTTATGGACGGTGTTGGCATCGCTCCTGAAAGCGTTGGTAACGCTGTTACCGCTGCTTACACACCTACACTTGATATGCTTATGGCAAAGTATCCCTGGGTTAAGCTTAAGGCTCACGGTACTGCAGTAGGTCTTCCCGGTGATGACGATATGGGTAACTCTGAGGTTGGTCACAACGCACTTGGCTCAGGTCAGGTATTTGCTCAGGGTGCGAAGCTTGTTTCTCAGTCTATCGAAAACGGCAAGATGTTCGCATCCGATACATGGAAGTCCATTATCTCCAATGTAAAGGAAAATAACGGCACACTTCATTTCCTCGGACTTTTCTCCGACGGTAATGTTCACTCTCACATCGATCACCTTAAGGCTATGATGGTAAGAGCTAAGGAAGAAAAGGTTAACAGGGTAAGAGTTCATATTCTTATTGACGGCCGTGACGTTGGCGAAACAAGTGCCCTTGAATATATTGAGCCCTTTGAAGAATTTATGGCATCACTCCGTTCCGACGACTTTGATGTAATGATTGCATCAGGCGGCGGACGTATGGTAATCACCATGGACAGATATGAGGCTAACTGGAAGATGGTTGAGGATGGCTGGAAGACTCACGTGCTTGGCGAGGGCAGACAGTTTGCATCTGCTAAGGAGGCAGTTGAGACATATAGAGCAGAGCTTAAGGTTATCGACCAGGATCTTCCTCCCTTTGTTATCGCTAAGGACGGCTGCCCCGTTGGTACAGTTAACGATGGCGACAGCGTAATCTTCTATAATTTCCGTGGCGACCGTTCCATTGAAATCTCCAAGGCATTTGACGATGTTAACTTTGATAAGTTTGACAGAGTTCGTTATCCTAAGGTTGTATACGCAGGTATGCTTGAGTATGACGGAGACCTTCACATTCCCTCAAACTACCTTGTAAATCCCCCCGAAATCACAAATACAATGGGCGAATACCTTTCCGGTACAGGTGTAAGCCAGCTTGCAATCTCCGAGACACAGAAGTACGGCCATGTAACATACTTCTGGAACGGCAACAAGAGTGGCAAGTTTGACGACAAGCTTGAAACATACATTGAGGTTCCCTCTGATGTAGTTCCCTTTGAGCAGAGACCTTGGATGAAATGCGCTGAAATCACAGATAAGCTTATTGAGTGCCTTAAGAGCGGCAAGTATCAGGGCTTGAGGGTAAACTTCCCCAACGGTGATATGGTAGGCCATACAGGTAACCTTCTTGCTACACGCTGCTCAATGGAGGCGCTTGATCTTCAGCTTAAGAGACTTCTTGATGTAGTTGACTCTCTTGGTGGTGTTGCAATTATCACAGCTGACCACGGTAACGCAGATGAAATGTATGAGGTTGATAAGAAGGGTGCGCCTAAGCAGGGTAAGGACGGCTCCTATAAGGCTAAAACAAGCCATACACTTAACCCCGTTCCTTGCATCATCTATGATAACTTCTACGCAGATAAGTATGAGGTTAAGGCTGATAACGGTGAGTTCGGTCTTTCCAATGTAGCTGCTACAGTAGTTAATATGCTTGGCTACGAGGCTCCCTCTATGTGGGATGAATCCATTATCGAAATCAAATAAATAAAAGAGAAGGGCTGACATTTGTTCAGCCCTTTTAGGTAGATAAATGAAGATATATTATATTGACAAAGATATTGTAGTTTGCGAAAAGCCTTATGGAGTATCCTCCCAGCAAAGCGGAGGGGAAAATATGATAAGTCTTTTAAGCGCAGAGCTTGGCGCAGAGGTCTTTCCCGTTCACCGTCTTGACACCACTACAACAGGTCTTATGGTTTTTGCGCTTAATAAGGTAAGCGCAGCAAGGCTTAGCGATACGGTATCAAAGGGCGAGCTTTCAAAGGAATATTATGCCATTATTCACGGTGAATTACAGCCACAGGGTGAGCTTAATGACCTCTTATATCACGACAGAATAAAAAACAAATCCTTTGTTGTGGGGACCGAGCGCAAGGGCGCAAAGAGGGCTATTTTAACCTATAAAACTGTTTCATCTGCTAATGTAGAGGGTGAAATGCTTTCCTTAGTAAAAATAAAGCTTATAACAGGCAGAACTCATCAGATAAGAGTTCAGCTGGCGAATATTGGCGCACCCCTTTACGGTGACGGAAAGTATGGTGCTAAGGATAAGGGTAAAATCCATCTTCATTCGGCTTATCTCTCCTTTATGCACCCCACAAAAAAGGAAACTGTCAGCTTTTCCTCTACTGCCAATGGTGGGCTTTGGGATAGCTTTAAAATAAGCGAATAAGCAAGGAAGCGGAAATATATCCAATACCAATACAAATGGGAAAGGTTATAACAGATGTAAAAATTATTTTTATAACTGTTTCTTTATTAATTCTTTCATTTTCACCAAGGCCTGCTCCGATTAGAGAGCAGGCTTTTATATTTCCCGTGCTTACGGAAAAACCGAGAATTGAGCAGATAAAAACACATACGGTAGTGGAAAAATCCGACAAAAACGCAATTTTCTCTGTATTACGCACAATATCATTCCCAAGTGAATCAATAATTTTTCCACCTCCTGCTAATGTGCCAAGAAGCATAAATACACCAACCAACAAGGCGATAAACAGTATATTCACTTTGCTTTCAGCGTTGCTGAATGGGCTTGCAAGTAGTAAAAGCGCCATAAACTTCTGCCCGTCCTGAGCCCCGTGCATAAAGGATGAGCCAAGGGAGGCGAGCTTTTCGTATTTTATACACGTGTCGCCACTTTTTTTAAAGATTTTTCCTAAAATCAGCGAAAAAATAAAAGCTGACAATGAGGAAAGCATCATCGCTGTAATAAGTACGCCGAAGTCAGTCGTATTTTTTATACCTATTGCTAAGGATACACCAAAAATAGAAGAGATAAGCGCATGACTTTCGCTAGACGGCATAGCAAATGCCCAGGCGCTTATTCCGAATATAATTACAGTTATGAGAGCTGCCCACACTCCACAGGTGCTGTGTTCACCGAAATCAACTATGGAAAGCAAATGATCGGCTACCCTTGCGCCTGTAAGAGCTGATGCAATAACGCCAAGAAAGTTAAATAATCCACTTAGAATACAGGCTTTGTTTTTTGACCAGATTTTAGAGCTTATAACACCCGAAATTGAGTTTGGCGCATCGGTAAAGCCGTTTATAAATATAACCCCAAGCACAAGCATAACTGTAAAAAAACTGGCCGACGTGTCTGTTTTTGCGAAAAAATCCAAGATTTTTATATCAAAATCACCCCTTTAGCATAAAATTATTGTGAGGAAGGTGATTTTATGATACTTGAAAGAGAATATGTAAGAGAAAATGCTGTGGCTTATGCAAGGAAATTTGCCTTTCAGCGCAATCCGATTTTTTATACCTTTGAGGGAATAGGTGGCAACTGTACCAATTTTGTTTCTCAGTGTGTTCTGGCAGGAAGCTGTGCAATGAACTTTGAGCCTGTTTACGGCTGGTACTATCTGTCGTTAAGACGGAGAAGCCCTTCTTGGTCAGGCGTGGAATTCTTTTTTGATTTTATGACTTCCAACACGGGCATCGGTCCATACGGCACGGAGGTGGGCAGAGAGGATATAGAAATAGGTGATGTTGTTCAGCTTGCTAAGGAGGACGGTGATTACTATCACACTCTCATTATCAGCAAAATTGAAAATGGAGAGATTTATATCTGCGCCAACACCAACGATGCCCTTGATAAGCCTCTGTCCGAATATGAATATACCTTTGAAAGATTTATCCACATAATAGGTGTGCGCTACGATGCACGGTTTAACATAAATTGCTTTGAATCTATATACAATCCTCCGTTCCCACCCGTTCCACCGCCTCAGCCCGAGGAAAACGGAGCTCAAACCGAGGACCAAAACGGTGCGCAGCCTCAAAATCCGTAAAAATAGGGCTGTTGAATAGGAAAAAGCTCCTCTGATTAGTAAAAATATATAAATACGCTTGACAAAACGCGCAAAAATTTGTATTATATATGTATAAGCATCCTAATGGGAGGAAATTTTAATGAAGAAGAAAGTCATTTTATTGTTGCTTACAGTTGCGCTTGTATGTACACTTGCATTCACACTCAGCTCCTGCGGTAACAAAGAAACAGTTAACCCAAATACACCTCTTAAGATTGAATATCTTCGTGTAACAGGCATAGAGAAAAAGGCGGTTACATTCAATTTTAATGCTCCTTATGCTACATGTGATTTCGATGTAAGATACAGCGAAGAGGAAATCACAGAAGAGAATTTTGAAGCTGCTAAGGAAGCAAGAGTGAAAATCAAGGGCGACGGTGTTGGTAAAACAGCAGTTGTTAAGAAGATTACTGCATCCCTCGATACAAAGTATTATGTAGCAATTAAGCCTTATGTTGAGACAGAAGACGGTAAGGTTTATGGCGAAATGGAAACTATTCGTGTTGGCGGCAGCGAGCTTCTTCCTATTGATTACGGCAAGATTGTTAATGCTATTACCGTACACCACGGTGAAAGCTTGAGAAACTTCAAGCAGCTTTTTGATGAGCAGAACGAGGAAAATATCCCCGGCAAGCTTTTCCGTCCTATCTCTGAGCTTCCCAAGATATATTCGGAGAGCGATGATACAGCTGACAACTTCGGGCAGCCAAGAAGACTTGCTCCTATTATGGACCTTGAGTATGTTACCTTTATAGATAAGGTGGCTGTATACATTAACGTTGTTCCGGAGGAGGGCAAGGATATTATTATCAGAGCCTCAAAGAAGGCTGTTGACTTCCGTGCTGATGACTCCGAGTGGGATAAGGTTGTAGTATTGAAGGCTTCAGAAATGACTGACAAGACATGGTACGAGGCTGATATCGATCTTGATGTTGAGTACGTACAGGTTTCCTTCATTGACGGTGATGCGCCTGTTGAAATTATGCTTTTCGGTTACCAGAGCGGTGAATCCGATCATCCTCCGGCAACAGTGGCGCATAAGCTTCCCACAGTAGGTGAGCTTGTTGGTATGTGCGGATTTGTTGCAGGCGGCGGTGGTAACACTACAATAGAGCAGATGTCCTGTGCAACCGTAATGCGTGAATACCATAATATGGGTTGGACATATAACAAGCAGTACTATCCCAAGACAGCTACATCCTTTATGTCAGACCTTGGTAACTTTGACTCGCTTTATTTGTCATACTCACAGGCAGGACTTAACGTTATTCCATGTATTCAGTGGTCTGAGGCTGACGAAATCGCTACCATCTTCTCAAAGGGTACAGATGGTAAAATAGTTAGTAGATTGGCTACAGAGGAAGAAAGATTCCTTGCTTCCTCCTACCAGAAATATGCAGATAATATGTTTGCATTCGCAGGACGTTACGGTAGCACCAGAACTCCTGAGCTGGTAGAGGTTCTGAAGAAGCATGTTGTTCTTACAACTGAGGCAGGTACAGGCAGAGGCTACATCACATGGCTTGAGCTTGGTAATGAGCCTAACGGTGAGGACAGCCGTGGACTTACTCCTTATCAGCTCGCAGCGCTTACATCTGCAGCTTATGACGGACACGGCAATACACTTGTTGACCCCAACGGTGAAAGCGACCACTTCGGTGCTAAGAATGCTGACCCCAACATGAAGGTAGCTATGGCAGGTCTTGCAGGTATCGGCTCAAGATACTGTGCATCTATGGTTTACTGGATGAAGGCTAACCGTGCAGACGGTCAGGTTGCATTCGATGCATTCAACGTTCACTCCTATTTCTGCAGAGAATTCAAGATTAACGGTCAGACCGTTATGATGGGCGTATCTCCTGAGGAATTCGGTCTTATTGATGAGCTTTCACAGCTTATTGAGCTCAGAGATAAGTATTATCCCGAGAAGGAAGTATGGCTTACAGAGTTCAGCTGGGATACAGCTAAGAGCTACACAACAAAGACAGCTTGTCACGCATATGGAGAGTACACAGCACGTCAGGTACAGGCTATGTGGCTTGTTCGTGCATATCTTCTTATGTCCGCTTCAGGCGTAGATAAGGCTACTATGTATATGTGTGAGGACGGAACCTCTGAGGATACTACCAATAACGTACAGTATGGTACATGCGGTGTAATTGACTATCAGGGTAACAAGAAGGATTCCTACTTCTATATTTATACACTTAAGGAAACTCTTAAGGATTACACATTTGTACAGGAAATCGATTCCGGCAGAAGCGATGTATTGATTTATCAGTTTGCAGACGCAAACGGCAACTATGCATATGCCCTCTGGTGCCCCACATCTGACGGTACAAAGGTAAATGACTTTAAGCTTTATATTGATGCTGACAACGCTAAGCTTGTTGAAAACGCATATGGCGAAATCTACGGTGTTGAAACAGATCTTACAGCTGCTGATAAGATAGTTACAGTTAACGTTTCCGAGAACCCCATTTACATTGTAGTAGAAGAATAATAAATAAAAATCCCCGACGGACTGAATCCGTCGGGGCTCTTTTTATTTTTCAATTATGAAAACAGGGTTTTCGGATATATTTACGGATACATATCCGTCCTTGTACTCAAGGTCTGTGCGCTTACCCTTATAGCTCTCGTTAATAAGCTCTACAAGTCTGTATTCGCCCGTAGGAAGCTTGAATTTGTAGTATGGAACCTTTGTTCCGTCGGAGGTAGGACACCAGAGTGCGTACTTTAATTTGCCCTCATCTGTTCTGTATTTAAAGATTTTTACATTTACATTTTCGCTTTCCAATTCCCCGTCAAAGTAGCAGTCGGAAATAAGAAGCTTAAATGTATAAACATAATAGAAGGAATCCTTTTTATTGCCCTGAATTACACACTTGGGGCCAAGCTCAATGGGGAATCTTACAAGGCCGCTTGTTGCATACTTGCCAACAGAGGTTTCCTCAGGTCCACAGTCACGGGACATATACATTGCAGCTCTCTCAATATTTGCGGAGGAAAGCATAAGATACTCACGGATAAGCCACATAGCCTGTACCTGTCTGCCTGTATATTCACCGTATGCATGGGCAGAGGTGGAGGTTCTGTAATCCTGGTTTGTATCCCAACCGAATTCGGTAAGCCAGTATTCAAGGTGAGGCGCATATCTCTTGCGCCATTCCTCAATCTCGCTGAGACGTCCCACAATATCGCCCTCCTCGGAGCTGATACCTACATATACCTTTTCGCCAACATTACCACGCTCGTCAATATTAACGTCAACGTTCTTTTTAATACCCGATGCGTCAATGCTCTTGCCACAGTAGTGGTGCATATTGATTGCATCAAAGGGAAGCTTACCGTCCTTACGGTTGTATTTTGCCCAGAATGCCATAGCGCGCATATATTCAAAGTTAATACCTGCAAGACCGGACATAGACACCTTCATAGTCGGGTCAGCCTGCTTTGCGCCTACGTTTTTGTATACGCCCTCGTGTCCGTCGTAGCACATGCTGAGAAGCGCCGCAAGCTCATAGGGAGAGAAGAATTTATTTCTGCCAAGCCATGTGCCGTTAGGCTCATTAAGAGGTTCAATATAGGAGATATATCCAAGACCGATTTTCTTTTCCTGGTTCTCTGCCACCTTAATAGTATCGGGGTCAACGTTTTTGTTTGAGCCGTATCTTGCTACATACTGGTAGATATAGGATGCGTATGAGATATATGCCTCGGGGCTGAAGGAATCTACACCCTCATCCTTAACATCTCTGTCGCCGTGGGTAAGTGTAGGACAAACGTCAATACCAAACTCATAGCGTCTTTTATAGAAATCGTCAAAGTCCCAACGAAGATTTACACTGGGATTAGGAGAGAAGAGAGTATCATATCCCTTACCTGTGCTTGTCCAGGACCAGCTGTGATACTCACGAAGATATGTGCACGCACCCGCAATATCGTCAGCATCGTTTACAAATCCGTTCATACCTACAAATTTATCTAATTTAAAGGGCTTTTTATCCACGGGGTCGGGGATTTCTTCTGAAATTTCCTTAACCTTGTAGCCGTAAAGCAAGATTTCGGATGGAGCCTCATTATTATTGAAGCTGAAGTTTATGTATCTTGTGTCAAATCCGACCTCCATATTGCTCCACACCTGCTTTTTCTGGGTAAACTTATTTACATATTCCCAGCTAAAGGGTGTGCCCATGCGTACAGTAGCATCAAAGTCGCCTCTGTCATTGTAGAATAAAACATTTGTGATTTTATAAATTCCGTCAAGCTCAACGGTAAATATAAGGTCGGTCTCACCTATCCACCAATGGTCGAATCTGCTATGGATTTGAGGAGCCTCTCCCTCAATTCCGTAAAGAGGGTCGCCTACCTTATCAAATTCCGCAAAGAAGTTGGCAGGTCTTTCAAGACCCATATCGTTAATTATCATCTGGGGTGTAACTCTGATTTTTAAAGCTTTCATACTGTCACCTCGTTATTTAAAAAGGCTTCGGTCAAAAGACCGAAGCCTTCGTTTGGTAATTATTTTTCCACTACGAATATAGGATTTTCTGACACATTTACTACTACATAGCCGTCCTTGTATTCAAGGTCTGTCTGTTTTCCCTGTACAGATTCATATACAAGCTCAACTACCTTGTAGTCACCCTTAGGTATTCTGAATTTCATGCCGGGAACCTTAGTTCCGTCAGAGGTTACGCACCAAAGGGCATACTTTGCCTTGCCGTCCTTTGTAACGTACTTGAATATCTTAACGTTTTCGTTAGGAGCCTCAAGCTCGGAGTCAAAGGAGGTATCGCCAAGGGTTTCCTTAAGAGTATATACATAGTAGAAGGAGTCCTTCTTGTTACCCTGAATTACAATTGCAGGATTAATTTCAATGGGGAATCTGATAAGTCCGCTGGATCCGTACTTACCTACAGCTGTTTCCTCGGGTCCGCAGTCACGGGACATATACATTGCTGCCTTTTCGATACCGATAGAGCTTAAAAGCAAGTATTCGCGCACAAGCCACATAGCCTGTACCTGTCTGCCTGTGTATTCTGCATATGCGTGGGCAGAGGTAGCTGTTCTGAAGTCCTGATTTGTATCCCAACCAAACTCGGTAAGCCAGATTTCAAGCTCGGGATAATATCTGTCACGCCATTCTCTGATGGGGTCGAATGCGCCTACAATATCACCCTCCTCGGGGCTTACTCCAACATATACCTTTTCGTTTGTATCGCCACGCTCGTCAATGTTAACGTCAACATTCTGTACAAAGCCCTTCTTATCCTTGCTCTTACCGCAATATCTGTGGGCATTGATAACATCAAAAGGAAGTCTGCCGTCCTTACGGTTATATTTTGCCCAGAATGCCATTGCACGAAGATAGTTAAGATTAAGACCTGCGCCACCTGACATAGACATTTTGAAGTTGGGGTCAGCCTGCTTAACGCCTACATTCTTGTACATTCCCTCATGTCCGTCATAGCACATGCTGAGGAATGCTGCAAGCTCAAAGGGAGAGAAGTAAGGCTCTCTGCCAAGCCATGTTCCGTCAGGCTCATTAAGAGGCTCAACGGAGGAAAGGTAGCCAAGACCGATTTTAGGTGTCTGACCGGGGTCTACCTGAATAAGTGAAGGGTCAATATCCTTGTTATGACCGAAGCGTGCTACAAACTGGAAAAGCATTGTAGCAAAGCTCATGTAGTTTTTAGGATCTGTGGAATCACATGTGTTATCCTTAGGACCTCTTGAACGGTGAGATGAGATAGTGGGACAAACATCTATACCGTAGGAGCTGTTTCTGCGGTAGAATTCCTCAAAGTCCCAGCCGTTTGCATAACCGGGGTTAAAGGAAATTGTAGTATTTTCCATGTTAGGCTTACAAGTCCATGTCCATGGATGATATTCGCGGATATAGTTAACGGCACGGCAAATATCCT
Organism: Eubacteriales bacterium; assembly: GCA_045542275.1. Lineage (GTDB taxonomy): Bacteria > Bacillota > Clostridia > Oscillospirales > CAG-272 > RGIG2000. The sequence goes on from JAZQKP010000045.1 coordinate 52,230, forward strand.
CACCGTCGTTGATAAATGCATTCATACCTACAAAGGCGCTCATGTCGGTTTTGCCGTGGGGCTTTCTTTCGGGAATCTCCTTAACCACGTCCTTAACCTTGTAACCGTAAATAAGTATTTCACTGGGTGCGTCGTTGTTGTTGAATTTAAAATTAATGTACTGAGTTTCTGCCTCAGCCTTAAAGCCACACCACTCCTGCATCTTGGGGGTGAATTCCTTATCGAATTCCCAAGTGAAGGGGGTGCCCATGCGGACTCTTGCCTTGTGATCGCCAAACTCGTTGTAGAGGAAAATATCTGTAATCTGATAGATTCCGTCAAGCTCAACAGTAAAGGAAAGGTCGGTTTCACCAATCCACCAATGGTCAAATCTACGGTGAACCTGAGGCTTAGCGCCTATTTCGCCGTAAAGGGGATCTCCGTCGTTATCAAACTCACAGAAGAAGTTTGATACCTTTTCAATACCCATATCATTGATGATCATATCCTCGGTGACACGGATTTTTTGGGGTTTTGTGCTCATTTTTATTCTCCTTAAAGGTCAAAAAATCTTGACAGATTGAAAAACAATCTAAGGCTAGTATATAATTTAATGCCGTAAAAGTCAATACCTTAGGGGAATTTTAATGGTAAAATTAACTTATAAAGTTAATAATCAGTTTAGCGTTTTGGTATACTTTATATAAAAATGCGCATAATAACAAATTTTATTGACTTATGTGACCGAATATGGTAAAATATACGGAGAAATTAAGATTTTTTACTTGACCTACATTCGTTTTCTTAATTATACATTTATGCGTTTTTTATCGCATGGAGGACTAAAATGGACGCAATTGATGTGATTTTTAAATCGGTGAATATCGCCAATACAGTTATTGGCATTCTTTTCTCCGTTTTCTACGCATATCAGATATTTTTTGTAATAGTTCCCTTAATAATAAGACACCCAAAGCTTAAGGAGCAGCCCCTTCGCAGATACGGCATATTCATTTCAGCAAGAAATGAGTCCTTGGTTGTGGGTAACCTTATTGAAAGCCTTAAGAAGCAGACCTATAACGGCGAATACCTTACTATCTTTGTAGTGGCAGATAACTGCACCGATAATACTGCAGAGGTGGCAAGAAATGCAGGTGCCGTGGTTTATGAGCGCTTTAATTCCGAGAAGGTCGGCAAGGGCTATGCAATGGAATTTCTTTACGAAAGAATATGCGAGGATTACGGCGACACCTACTTTGATGCCTATGCTATTTTTGATGCAGATAATATTGTAGCTCCCACCTTCTTTGAGGAGATAAACAAGGTTTATTCCGACAGATATCCTGTTGTAACCTGTTACCGTAACTCGAAGAACTACGGAGACAACTGGGTGAGCGCAGGCTATGCCCTTTGGTTCTTGCGTGAGTCACAGTATCTTAACAGAAGCCGTATGCGCTGCAGAACCACCTGTGCAGTATCCGGAACAGGCTTTGTATTTGATGCGGCAATTATGCGTGAGACAGGAGGCTGGAAATTCTTCCTTCTTACTGAGGATATTGAATTTACGAACTACAACGTATTACAGGGCAGAAAGATCGGATATGCCGAAAAGGCTGTTATTTACGATGAGCAGCCTACTAAGTTTTCTCAGTCCTGTCACCAGAGAATGCGTTGGGCAAGAGGCTATTTACAGGTAATGGGCAAGTTCGGTCTTAAGCTTGTAAGGGGCATTTTCTCGAAGAAATGTACATCATGCTTTGATATGTCCTGTACAATTCTTCCTGCACTTGTGCTTAGTATTCTTTCCGTTGTTATCAACTTTACAGCAGGAATTGTCCTTGCTATAATGGGTGCAAATATTCTGCCCTTGGTATATTCCTTTGGACAAACTATTCTCGGTATGTACGCACTGCTTTTTGTGCTTGGCACTATTACCGTCATTACCGAGTGGAAGCAGATTCATTGCTCTGTATTCAAAAAGATACTTTACGCATTTACATTCCCGATTTTTATGATAACATACGTTCCCGTCACCATGGCAGCCCTCTTTGCAAAGAACGAGTGGAAGCCTATTGAGCATAATAAGTCAAAGACCCTTGACGATATTATGCAGGACGGCGCCGATAAGAAAAAGACAACCGATACAGATGAAACCATAAATGTAAAATAAGCAGGAAATTTCCTGCTTTTTTACTTTTTTGCCTTATATAATAAAAAATACTTGCAGATTAATAAAAGTTATGATAAAATTACCTTGAATTAATCTCCGAAAGGGTTTTTATAATGAACGAAAGACAGAAGCATATAAGAAATTTTTCTATAATTGCACATATAGACCACGGTAAGTCAACCCTTGCTGACAGAATACTTGAGTATTCCAATGCAGTCTCCAAGCGTGAAATGGAGGATCAGCTCCTTGACAATATGGATTTGGAGAGGGAAAGAGGAATCACCATCAAGGCGAGAGCCGTAAGAATAAATTATACCCATAAGGACGGAGAGGAATATATCCTCAACCTTATTGACACTCCCGGTCACGTTGACTTCAACTACGAGGTTTCAAGATCTCTTAATGCCTGTGAGGGCGCACTATTAGTGGTTGACTCCACACAGGGAATAGAGGCACAGACCCTTGCCAATGCATATCTTGCCGTAGACTGCGACCTTGAAATAGTTCCCGTTATTAACAAGATAGATTTGCCAAGCGCAGATGTAGACAGAGTACGTAACGAAATTGAGGACGTTATCGGTATTGTTGCCGAGGGCTGTCCTGCTGTTTCTGCCAAGGTGGGACTTAATATCGACACAGTTCTTGATGCCATAGTTGAAAGCATTCCTGCACCCGAGGGAGACGAGAATGCACCTCTTAAGTGTCTTATATTCGACTCCTATTACAACGCATATCTTGGTGTAGTAGTTTACGTAAGAGTAATGGACGGCACATTAAAGGCAGGAGACAAGATAAAGATGATGAGCACAGGGGCTACCTACGATGTAGTTGAGGTAGGCTACCTGAGTGCTTTGGGACTTGAAAAGGGTGAGGTGCTTAAGGCAGGCGAGGTAGGATATATTACTGCCAGCATTAAGACTGTATCCGAGACCAAGGTGGGCGACACCGTTACTACTGTGGAAAATGGCGCTACAGAGCCTCTTGAGGGCTTTAAGGAAGCGCTGCCTATGGTATTTTCAGGTATTTATCCTGCTGACGGCGCAAGATACAACGACCTTCGTGATGCGCTTGAAAAGCTTAAGCTTAACGATGCCGCATTGTCCTTTGAGGCAGAAACCTCTGTTGCCCTTGGCTTTGGCTTCAGATGTGGCTTCCTTGGACTTTTGCATATGGAAATCATTCAGGAAAGACTTGAAAGAGAGTTTAATCTTGATCTTATTACCACAGCACCAAGCGTTATTTACAAGATTGAAAAAACCAATGGGGAGACCGTGTTTATTGATAACCCCTCAAACTATCCTGCAACGGATACAATCGCCACAGCCTATGAGCCTACGGTAAGAGCAAACGTAATTACACCCACAGAGTTCGTAGGTGGCATTATGGATCTTTGTCAGGACCGTCGTGGCGTGTTTAAGGATATGAAATATCTTGATGCCACACGTGTGGAACTTCATTATATTTTGCCTCTTAACGAAATCGTATACGACTTTTTTGATGCATTAAAGAGCAGAAGTAAGGGCTATGCCTCCCTTGACTATGAGTTTGCAGATTATGAGCCAAGCAACCTTGTTAAGCTTGATTTCCTTCTTAACGGTGAAATCGTCGATGCCCTTACATTTATTGTTCACTCTGAAAAGGCATATACAAGGGCTAGGAAGATAGCAGAGAAGCTTAAGGACAATATTTCCCGTCAGCTTTTCGAAATTCCTATTCAGGCTGCCATCGGCTCTAAGATTATAGCAAGAGAAACAGTAAAGGCGCTTCGTAAGGACGTGCTTGCAAAGTGCTACGGCGGTGATATTACCCGTAAGAAGAAGCTGCTTGAAAAGCAGAAGGAGGGTAAAAAGAAGATGCGCCGTCTTGGCTCTGTTGAGGTTACTCCAGAGGCATTTATGGCAGTTCTTAAGCTGGATGACAGCGAAAAGTGATGAATACAGGCTTATACATTCACATTCCCTTTTGTGTAAAAAAGTGTAACTATTGCGATTTCTATTCTCTCGGCTGTCCAAGCAAGGAGAATATGGAAAGATATATCAAGGCCCTTTGCACACATATAAAAAGGGAAGCTCCACTCTATAAGAGCAGAGCATTTGATACTGTATTTTTAGGTGGCGGTACACCGTCGGTTTTACCACCTGAGCTTACAAAAACCCTGCTTACGTGTCTGAAAAGCAGTCTTAATATATCGCCAAACGCAGAAATTTCCGTTGAGGTAAATCCCGGTACTGTAACTGAGGAAATTGCAAGGGTATATAAGGAAAACGGTGTAAACCGTGTAAGCATAGGCTTGCAGTCTGCAAACGATAGGGAGCTTAAAATGCTTGGCAGAATACACACGCTTAGCGAGTTTAAGGAAAGCTATCGCATTTTACGTGATATGGGCATTGATAACATCAACATTGATATTATGTATGCCTTACCCGATCAGAAAACCGAGGATTTTATAAAAACCCTTGACCAAGTGGTTGAATTTAAGCCTGAGCATATTTCTGCCTATTGCTTGAAAATAGAGGAAAATACCCCGTTTTATAAGATGAGGAACTGTCTTGCTTTGCCAAATGAGGACGAGCAGTACAAAATGTATCTTACCCTGTGCGAAGCCCTTGAAAAATCAGGCTATGAGCAGTATGAAATAAGCAATTTTTCACAAAAAGGCCACAGATGTGTCCATAATCTTAAATATTGGCTCTCCAAGGAATATGTTGCCTTCGGCCCGTCAGCCCATTCCTATATTGACGGTGTGCGCTACTCCTATAAGGACAGTATAAATGAATATATTGAGGCTGTTGAGGGTGGCTCCTTGCCTATAAAGGAGCTTGAAAGCACATCCGAGCTTACAAGGGAAGAAAAAATGGACGAATATGTTATGCTTTGTATGCGTTTGAGTGACGGAGTAAGCATAGAGGAATTTGAAGCCCGATTTGGCGAAAGCTTTAAAAATCGCTACAAAAAGCTTGAAATGTACGTAAAAAACGGCTACGTTATCGAAAAAAACGGTACATTTGCCTTTACACCCAAGGGATTTTTTGTCAGCAATTATATTTTATCCGATATTTTAGAGAATATATAAAAGACCTTTGCAAAGTGCAAAGGTCTTTTTCTTTAAAAAATTATGTAAGTGATAATGCTTAATATGCCGATTGCAGCAGTACAAATATAGTCCGATTTTTTAAATCCAAAGCCACGTCTGTAAATTATATACCCTACAATTACAGGTATTAAAATAAACAGAGGAAATACGCCGGATGCTGTGTATGCCACACCGCAAACGGGAATAAGCGTTTTGTATGCAAAGGGAGAGTCGGATATGCCCTCCTCCTTTTCTGCCCTTGTATTTTTGAAAAAGTAGAGTAAGCCTATAAATGCTGCTACGGCAAGCAAGATGACGATAATAAGACATATTATATCATCTGTCTTAAGACTGTCAGCCCATACGGTGTCAGGCTCACATTTTCTCCTTATCACTCTTGTTATGCGATTCATCGGAGTGTAAAAATGATAGAATACAGAAATAAATATCTTGTTTGAATTAAATTCATTTATTATACTTTCAAGGCATACCGAAATAAGCAAGGGTGCAATTGCATAAAGTGCAGTTGTAATTATACCGTCTACAATGGTTCTTGCTTGATTAAATACAAAGGAGAAAATGCTGTAGATTAAAAGCCCGTTTACCATTGCAATTACGTAGTATAATAAAAAGTATCCTACAATAAAATCACCGGCTATTACTCTGTTAATAAGCAGATAAATAAAGGACACTGTAAAGATTGCAGCTATCTGGGTATACCCACATAGAAAATGTGCAAGAATAATATTTTTTCTGCTTACAGGGAGAGAAAACAGAGTGTCAAGGCTTCTTTTCGACTTTAGCTGTGCATATTCAAGTATAGGCATAAGAGTTGCCAGTATTCCTATAAGAGTAGTGGTTACCGAAAGGCCGGAGCTTTGATTGTTATGTCCCTCAGCAAGTGTTGAAATAACCATTATCATAGATATTACCGTAATTGTGATAAAGGGAATCAGACAGGAGCGCATACGATAAAGATAATATTTTTTAAGGCTTGTCATTTTCTTGCACTCCTTTCTATTTCACTTATAACTGCCTCTTCAAAGTCCATTTTCATCTCCTCAATAACAGCGGGAGAAAGCTTAAGAAGAGAATTATACATTGTATCTCTGTCACCTTGTAGCACAACACGGATAAATTTACCGTTTTTCTCCAAGGAAACAACGGGCAAGTTATCAAAGGCGCTTTCGCTTATTTCCGAAAGGAAGGCAAGCTGGAATTTACACATTTCATTAACCTTTTCACTTACATCGCCATAGGAGGAAACAGTATTATTATCAAGAAGGACAAAGCTGTCGCATAGGCTTTCAAGCTCACGTAAGGAATGGCTTGAAATAATAACAGTGCTACCCTTTTCCTCAGTTAAGCTGATAAGCTCGGTCTTTACCTTTTTACGTGTGTAGGGGTCAAGACCGTCAAAGGCCTCATCAAGCAAAAGATACTTAGGTGCAATGGCAAGCGCGCATACAATATATGCCTGTCGCCTCATACCCTTTGAAAAGGTGTTAAGGGGCTTTTTTTCATCAAGCTTAAATTCGCAAATAAGCCTTTTATATGTATTTACATCGGCATGGGGATAAAAGACCTTATACATATTAAACATGCTTTTACAGGTAAGCTGAATAGAATAGTATGGGTCATCAGGCAGGAAAAATATTTCCCTGCGTACGTTTTCATCAGTCACGCTTAAGCCGTCATACAAAACTGAGCCGTTGTCGGGAGAGTAAACAGCAGACATACAGCGAAGCAGAGTAGATTTACCTGCACCGTTTACACCAACCAACCCAAATATTCTGTTTTCGGGAAATGTAAGATTTATATCCTTTAGAACTGTCTTGTCACCTAAGCTGTGGGATAAATTTTTAATTTCAATCATTATTATTTATATACCCCCTTGATTAATTCTGTAAGCTCCTCGTAGCTTAACCCCGCATCCTTTAGTCCTTTGATGTATTTTACTGCCTCATCTATGTCAGCCACATTACCGGACATTCCGTTTTTAGACACGTATACACCCTTTTTTGGCAAGGTATGTATAATTCCTTGCTCCTCAAGATAGGAATAGGCACGGGCGGCAGTATTGGGATTAACGCCGAAATCCTCGGCAACCTGACGTACAGAGGGAAGCTTATCGCCGGACTTGTATATGCCCTTGTCTATATATTCCTTGAATTTGTCGGCAATCTCAAGATAAACATCTCTTTTGCCCGAGAAATTAAAATACATAGTACACCTCCAAATCTGTATTAACTGTATTAACAGTATATCACCTGTTATGTAGTTTGTCAACCCCCTAATTTGCAATTCAATAAGGTTGACAATATTTTGTCCTTGTGGTAAAATGAAATTAAGCTATACTCGAAAGGAGGAATTTTATGGCTGAATATATTGTAAGATGCCGTGACCTTACCAAGAGCTACGGTACATTCTGCGCCTTAAAGGGAGTAAATGTAGATATAGAAAAGGGTAAGATAGTTGGACTTTTAGGTCCAAACGGCAGCGGTAAAACCACGTTTATTAAAATTCTTGCAGGCTTGCTTACAGTAGATGAGGGTGTTGTGCAGATAGACGGACACGCACCGGGTACAGAGACTAAATCTATTGTGTCTTATCTTCCGGAGCGCCCCTACTTTAATTCCTGGATGAAGGTATGCGACTGTCTTGACTACTTTGCAGATTTTTATTCCGACTTTGACAGACAAAGGGCAGAGCATATGCTTAAGGATTTAGGTATTTCCCTTACTGCAAGATTACAGACCTTATCAAAGGGTACAAAGGAAAAGGTACAGCTTATTCTTGTGATGTCAAGAAAAGCAAAGCTATATCTTCTTGATGAGCCTATTGGAGGCGTTGACCCTGCTGCACGTGACTACATTCTCAAAACCATAATCACAAGATTTGATAATGATGCCAGCGTGCTTATATCCACCCATTTGATTGCAGACATAGAGGACCACCTTGACCGATTTATCCTTATTCATGAGGGTAAGGTTGCACTTAACGGAGAGGTAAAATACGTTAAGGAAGAGAAGGGAATGTCCCTTGATGAGTATTTCAGGGAGGTGTTCAAATGTTCACAAAGCTTCTGAAGTATGATTTAAAGAGCCTTAAAAAATTCGGTATTCCCATTTGCATAATCACCTTAGGCTTATCCCTTGTATGCGCTATTGACTTGTTCTTCCTTATAATAACAATGTCAAATCCCGATGTTTCCTTATTCGGAGAAATCTTTTCCATACTTGGCACAGTAGCCTTTGTGTTTATGTTCTACGGAATAATGATATGTGCATCTCTTGTGGAAATATTTATTTACATTGAGTTTTATAAATCTCTTTGTACAGACCAAGGCTACTTAACCTTTACACTACCTGTTAAAAGGTCTCACATTTTCTTATCCAAGCTTACAAATTCCTGTATCTGGAGTGTTATTTGCTTTGTAGCGCTTATTATCGGTATTGTAATTATAGTTGGCGCAGGAGTGCTTGGCGCTGGGGCGGCAGGGCTTCTTGAGGGAGAAGGTGGATTTGATAACGGCGATTTTTCCATACCCGGCTTTAGCTTCGGAACAGTAGTGCTGTTTCTCTTATTTATTGTTTCATCCTTTTTAAACAGTAAGCTGCTTATATTTATGGCTATTTTCTTTGCCTCTGTAATCGCAAATAAAAACAAGGGCATAGCTGCCATAGGAATGGTGCTCGGTGTTAATCTTATATACTCAATGGTATATTCTCTTGTAGGCTTTTTGGTTTCAATTATAGTTGGAGTAAGCTCAAACTCCCCCGCAATAAGTATAAATGTTACCCTTGCAATTTATATAGCTCTGCTTGTAGGCACAGGAGTGCTGTTCTATTTCATGACTCTGCGTATGATGGAACGAAAGCTGAATTTACCGTAAATAAAAATCGTTGGCATTTCGCCAACGATTTTTATTTTAATGCTTCCTTAAGCACAGGAATAATAGCGTTAGCCATAGAGGCAAAGCCGTAGTCGGTAGGGTGACAGGTATCCACCGTTCCCTCGTTTCCACACATAGCGCAAAGCATGGTGTTATCAATTAAATAAACGTTTTTATCGCCACGTCCCAAGGCGTTTTTGTAGGTTTCCCTTATTATTTCAAGACGAGACTGCTCATCATTGTCAAGATAAAGCTTAGGTCTGTTCATTATAATGATAGGTAAGAGAGGATGATTTTCCCTTACTGCCAGAAGCATTTTTTCGTGGGTAGATTTTAAATGCTCACAGGAGGGGGAGTTGTGGTCATAATCAAGGACAAAGGCTGACATATTAAGGCCTTTAATATAGTCAATCATTGTATCCTCAGCCTTGGCATTACCGGAAAAGCCAAGGTTTATATGGTCAACGCTAAGCTCTCTTGTAATGTAAGCCTGATAGCATGTGCCGGGACGGGAGGCACAGCCACCCTGTGTAATTGAGGAGCCGTAATATACAATAGGCTTTTCAATTTTGTAAGGCGCAGCCTTTTCGATTTTTGCATCGGCGTCAAGACCGATATAAAGCTCATTAACACTGTTGTAAAGAGGGAAGTTTATGCATATCTCACGCATTTTCCGATTGTTTAATTCAATCACACCCTCAAACATAGTAACGCTTTCTGCCGGGGGCATATATGTACCCATATAGGTATTATCAGCATAAATATCAAAGCCTGAGGTTGCGCAAACAGTGAAGTGAGAGTGAAACCATATTCCGTCTATTTTAGCATGAACTGCAACATAGGGACTGTCAGTTGAAAATCTTACTCTGCCACCGGCTGTATGAATGTGCAGACCGTAAACGCCCTCGCTTACCTTTTTAGCCACGTCCTCGGGCATTCTGCGAAATTTTCCGTTTTCCTTAAATACTCCGTAAAGGGAAAACGGTTCATTTTCTACATTATAAAACTTAATATTTTCCTTTGAAATCCGTGTTTTGATTTCAAAGTTTTTGTCAATCTTGGATATATCCATTTATATTCTCCTCAAAATAAAGAAATCTACTTCAACAGTAGTTGTAACCCTGTCAACTCCGTTCAGCTTCTCCTTGTCGGAAAGAGAGGTGCGATGGTAATAGGGCGTCATTGTAAACAGGCTTTTTATAGTATCATTACCGTAAACCTCGGTAACGTATGCGAGGTTTTTTACATCTACACACTCAAAAAGTGGGTGGGAATGGTCGCTTGGCTCATTTAAATATACCTCATCATAGATAACAGACTTAAGCCCGTCAAGATGCTTTTTGCCTGCTGCACCGATAATAAGGTAGCCACCCTTTTTAAGAATCCTTGCAAATTCCTCATAGGCAACGGGGGCAAACATACTGATAACCATATCGGCACATTCATCGGTAAGTGGCATTGAAAAAATATTGGAAACGGCGTAGAACGTGTTTGCAATCCCCTTATTTTTACTGCTTTTTGCACCGTGCTCAGCGCCGAATTTGGACATATCAAAGCCGATAAGGGAGGAGGACGCAAATTTCTTGGCGATTCCCTCTGTGTAATAGCCCTCACCACAGCCTGCATCTACAATAACATTCTTTTCAAGGGGCGAAATAATTTCTACAAGCTTTTTGCGTATTCCCTCATATGCACCACTTTGGAAAAATGAGGTACGTGCCCGTATCATCTCCTTGGAGTCACCGGCAACGGCATTGTTTTTCTTGCCCGGATTTAACAGATTTATGTATCCACTTCCCGAAAAATCGTAGGAGTGGTTTCTTTCACACTTAAGGGAATTGTTTATTTTTGACAGCTTTTCTTTGCAAATAGGGCAAATAAGATTAGAGGGTAGTAACATTTATATTCTCCGTGTCTTGATTTTTTCTTACATGTATATTATAATATAACTAAGCCAATAAAGCAAGTTTTTTGGAGGATTTATGCTTAAGGAAAAGGAAATTTATAGGGTAAATATAGAAAGCGTTAATAATCTTGGCAACGGAGTTGCCCATATTGACGGTATGGCGCTTTTTGTTCCTTATGCAATAACAGGGGATGTTTGCGACGTTTTAATTAAAAAGCAGTATCCAAGCTACGCTATCGGCAGCCTTTCTGCCATTATTGAAAAGTCCCCCTTCCGTACAGAGCCTGCTTGCAATCACTTTAAGGAATGTGGAGGCTGCTCCTATCTTAATTTAGACCTTGACAGGGAAAATACAGAAAAGGAAAATCAGGCTGCCTCAGCCTTAAGAAAATTTAAAATCGAAGCTAAAACAGTAAGGACACAGTGTCCTGTGGCTGAAAAATACAGAAACAAGGTAGTGCTTTTTTACGGCAACGGTGGCTTTGGCTACAATAGGCATAGCAGCTATGATGTAGTACCTCACAGTAAATGTCAGATGAACCCACCTGTCTTTGATAAAATTGCAGAATATTGCAAGGACAACTTAAATAAGGCAAATCTTCGCGCACTTTTTATTCGTATGTCATCCTTGGAAAAGCCCGAAATAATGGTTGCGCCTATCTATAAATCAAAAACAGATATTGTTAAATTTTCTATGGGACTTGCATCAGCCTTTCCCGAAATTCGCACAATTCTTCTCGGTGTGAATAAGGAAAAGGATTTTGCATTTGAAAAGACAGATTTTTCTACAGTTTACGGTGACGGACATATAGAGGACACTATGTGTGGACTTACATTCAGTATCTCCCCAAGGTCCTTTTATCAGATTAATCACTCCTGCGCCACAGCCCTTTACGAAAAAGCAATAGAGCTTCTTGACGCTAAGCCAAATGATAAAATTTCCGACCTTTTCTGTGGTACAGGCACAATGGGAATGATAGTAGCAGCTCGAACAGGCGCAAGAGTTACAGGCGTTGAAATAGAGCAGAGCGCTATCCGTGATGCCAAAATAAACGCAAGGCTTAACGGAATAAAGAATATAGAATTTTTTGCAGATGACGCAAAGAATTTTGATAAAGAGGTGGACTCCTGTATCATCGACCCACCAAGAAAGGGCTGCTCTAAGCTTATGATAGACACGCTTCTTCGCTTAAGGCCGAGTAAAATCGTTTACGTGTCCTGTAATCCCGATACAATGGCAAGAGATATTTCCATGCTTTCAGAGGAATACAAAATCGCATCAGACGTCTTCGTTTTCAATATGTTCCCGAGAACAAGCCACGTCGAGTCCGTCGTGTGTCTCACACGACGACTCGACAACTAAGTTTGCCCTTGCGGGCGAGTGAAGTTTTCCCAAGAAAGTGAAGTTGCCTATCGGCAGTGAAGTTTGCGCCACGAGTGGCGCAAGTGAGAAATAACTTTGGGGCGAACTTAACTTCACTTTGCGAGGGATGCGAGCAAAACTTCACTACGAACGAAGTGAGTAACTTCACTTTTGCGAAGCAAAAACTTCACCAAACACCAAAAAGGAGAACAATAATGAAAGATTCCGAATTGCGCACAAGAGCAAAAGCTCTTGCTTTACATATCATTTCTGTCTGTGATGAGGTGGATACACGAAAAGGCAGAGGTGTACTTGTCAACCAAATTGTCAGAAGTGCTACTTCTATCGGTGCTAATATTCACGAAGCCAACTATGCCGCAAGCAAGGCGGATTTTATTAATAAATTTCATATCGCACTCAAAGAATGTGGTGAAACAGAGTATTGGATTGAGATGCTTGTCGGTTCAAATGCAATTAGTGAGCAAATAGCCAAAGAACTTTTGCAAGAATGTGGTGTTATTCGTCGTATGCTTGTCAAATCCATCACCACTGCAAAGGAAAACGGATAAGGACAAATGTTACTTTTGAGCAAGATTCGAAAGTCCGTTTTACAGCAGTACGGTATAACATATCGAAGAAAGGAGATTGAAATGAAAAACAAATCTGTTTCTATTCCAATGGCGATGGTAACCAAAAAGTTTTATTGCCACAAATGCGGAGAACGGTTAAGCAAACATCCCAAAACAAGAACGGTAAAACCGGGGGATCCAGATTATAGAAAATATAATAGTATCAACCACAGAACTCATATGATTGGAGATGTGGAAGTCACGGAATATGATTTTCAGTGTTCTGCTTGCGGAAATGTTATCGAATATGATGAGCAATGTGTTATTGGAAAAATTCAAAAGCAGCTTCGTAAAAATATACTATCCGATGAAGAAATTCTCAACAATAGAGGAAAAGCAGAAAATTCAATGGATAGAAACGCTAAAATTTTCAAAGTGATTCTTTCTTTGGTTGCATTAGCGGTAATTGGGTTGATCCTTTATAGCAAAATCAAATCGGGGGATTTTTCATTTACATTTTACTTCTAAAAATATACCTTTTGTCGTTACAACCCCCGTTTTTCGCCTAAAAATATACCTTTTGGAGTCTTGACCCATATTGAGTCCGTAGTTTGTCTTGCTCGCAAGACAAACTAAAGAGTAACATATATCCTTTAATGGAATATATGTTCCCTTCGAGCAACTCTCAAAAGTTCGTTTTACAGCAGTACGGTATAACATATCGAAAGGAGTAAGGCAATGAATGACAACGAAAAACTGTATAAGTTATATCATCGAAATTACAAAAACATCGAAGAATTATACGATGATTTAAGCGATGCCATTCTAAATATCGGTTTAGAAAACAACAAA